>NZ_SLUT01000007.1:0-268021 GCF_004341255.1 Curtobacterium sp. PhB142
ACCGTCTACCGGGCAATCCAGCGCGGCGGAGCGAACCCGCCCGCCAGCTGACGACACGGAGCGAAGCGAGAAGGACGACACCGAGCGAAGCTGCTCACACGCTGAGGGACATCACGAACGGCGGGCTGGCCTGCACCAGCCGATGGATGGACCGCTCGTGCTCGAGACACAAGTCACCCATCACTCCAGCGGTGATCTCTCCCCGTGCAAAGGCGATGACTCTCGCGTCATTCATGTAGATCGCCTGTGCTTCGAGCGGCCGGCTGGCCACGCGGTGGTCCTTTGCCAGCAGAAGGAACCCGCCGCGAGTGCCCTCGGCAATCCACTCTTCGTCGCGCATTCGTTGTGCGCGGTCGTCGCCGTACACCTCTGCGAGCGTGCGAGCGTCCCAGCCTGCTTCGCGGAGCCTGCGGACGAGGAGTCGCCCTCCGACAGATCGGTCGAGAAGAAACTGGGCAGACAGCACGATCACGCTGCCTGAACGAGCAGTGATTGCAACTCTCGCTTCGCCAGACCGAAGTCTTCGGCGACATCCGCCATCGGTTCTCCGGCACGGACGCGGCTGACGACACTCTCGACGCTCACGCCGATCCGGTCGATCGTCGGCTGGCCCGAGTTCCGGAGCGGATCAACGACGACCTCTGCCCGCTCGTAGGTCGGGAGTCGTACGGACTGGACGAATCCGTTGCGGTAGGTGATCGTCCGGAGGTACTCCGCGACGACGTCCCGGAACACGCCCTGCTTGTTCCGGACGACGACCAGCTCGTCGTCGCCATTCTCGAACAGGATTTCCGCACCGTCAGTCTTGAGGCGTTCGCTCAATAGCGCGTTCTCGATGCCGATCTCGTTCCGGAGCGCGGTGATCGCCGGACGGATCCGCGCCATGGGCAGCCCGGCTCGGCGGAAGGTCTCGACGATGTACCCCTCGGCAAGGGCGTTGAACGGGACGGTGTAGCCACGTCCTTCGCGCACTCCGGTGAGGATCGGTTCGCTCCACCCCCACTCGCCTTCGCGCCGTTGTCGGAACTTGTGTCCATGGGCCCAACGCGCGAACGAACTCGACGGCGCACGGACGATCTGCGCGGCTTCGTTCAACGCGTAGATGGGGGTGGTGTAGACACCGTCGACGACCGACGTTTGCATGCAAGATACCGCCGACGGGGGAGCTGCGCAGCCCCTGGTCGGGAGTGTGCCGCTCTGCAACATCGCGAGCAGTGAGTGTCAACCCCCTGTATCGGTTGCAGAATGCACCTACCCTCGGTGCGCAGCCGAGATCCGGCTGGGTGCCCGAGGGGAACGGGTGCCACCAGTCACACCAGGGAGTGACACATGCAGCACCGCAGGATCAGGCGGACAGCACTCATCGCCGCACTCATCGGAGCCGTCGTCGTGGCGGCACCGCTCGGAGCGGGAACCGTTGCCTACGCGGGGGTCACCGCCCCGGTCGGCAACGTCGGCAAGTTCAAGCAGACCTTCGTCGAGAACTTCAGCACGACGGCCTCGGCGAACGGCCAGTTCGCGAAGACCTACGCGAACTCGTGGCAGCCCTACCCGGACGGGACGGGCGGCACGTACTACTCGGGCTCGCAGGTCAGCGCCCGCAACGGCTACATGGACGTCACGCTCGACGGCAAGCACGGAGCCGCGGGGACCTTCGGGACCCTGAACGGCGCCTGGTCGCACGTGGGCGGCAAGTTCAGCGTCCGCGCCAAGGCCACCGGCGGCGACGGGAACGGTGCAGCGTTCATGCTGTGGCCGTCGTCCAACGTCTGGTCGGACGGCGAGATCGACTACCCCGAGGCAAACTTCGAGGGGTCGCCGATGCTCCACCACCACTCGATGGTCGCCGGGCAGGAAGCGAACTCGACGAGCATGAGCACCGGGGTGACCTGGCGCAGCTGGCACGTCTACTCGGTCGAGTGGATCCCCGGCAAGTCGGTGCAGTACCTGCTCGACGGCAAGGTCATCAAGACGGTCACGTCGAATGTGCCGAAGACCGCGCACCGGTACATGTTCCAGGTCGGCAACTGGGGTGCCGCCGGGCACCTCGACATCGACTGGGTCAGCACCTACGAGTACACGGGCTGACCCACAGCAGGTCAGCGGATCGCGATCGTCCGGGCGAACGTCCGTGCGACGGGCGGAGCGGCGACGATCGGTCCGATCGCTGCGGCACCGTCCGGGGTCGCCCGCCATGCCTCGTAGGCGTCGTGGGCGGCCCCGCTCGTCCAGGACTCGACGACGACCATGCGCGTCGGGTCGGCGTCGTCGACCAGCACCTCGAGGGACTCGCAGCCGTCGAAGGCGCGGGTCTGGGCGAGCGTCTCGCGGATCGCCGCCTCGACGGTGTCGGCTGGGACGTCGCTCCGGAACTGGACCTCGAGCAGGACGGTGATCGACATGTGGTGCACCTTTCGTCGGCAGTGTCCGACTCAACCCGCAGCGGCGCCGACCTGTTCCGGATCGGTCAGCGAGCCGGTCGTCAGTGGACGAACCGGAAGCGGATGGTGTCGCCCGGCCGGAGCTGCGCGGCACGGTCGACCGACTCCGGCGTGAGGACCGCCACGACGGGGTAGCCGCCGGTGACCGGGTGGTCGGCGAGGAACAGCACCGGGAAGCCCTCCGGCGGGACCTGCAGCGAACCGGTCTCCACCCCTTCGCTCGGCAGCTCGACCGTCACGGCGCGGACGAGTGGCTGCGGAGCCGTGGTGCGGACCCCCACGCGGTCGCTGTCCGACCCGACGGTGAAGTCCTGACGGGTCAGGGTGTCGCGCCAGTCCGGCGTGAACCAGTCGCCGCGGGGGCCCGCGGTGACGTCGAGGACGACCGGGTCGTCCGGCCAGTGCTCGTCGGGTTGCGGCACGGCGTCGACGATCGGCCACGAAGCGCGAGCGTCGCCGACCGGCAGGACGTCACCCGACGACGACGGCGGAGGCCCGAGGCGTGCAAGTGAGTCCCACGAGCGACTACCCAGTACGGGGTCGACCGCGAACCCGCCGAGGACCGCGATGTAGGAGCGCAGCCCGGCGGTGGCCGTACCGATCCGGAGCGTGTCACCCGGTGCGAGCATCAGGACCTCGTGCGAGGCCGCACCGCGGACCCGGCCGTCCGCCCGCTCGATCTCGACCGGGCAGGCGGCCCCGGCGGTGGCGACGACCACGTACGCGTCGGTCCGCAGCGTGACGGAGCCGAGCAGGGCCTCCAGGACGGCCGCATCGGGACGGTTGCCGACCAGCCGGTTGGCCAGTGCTGCGGACCCGCGGTCGGCGGCGCCCGCCGCGCCGAGGCCCATGTCACTGAAGCCGGGGCGCCCCAGGTCCTGCGTTGCCGCGCCGTAGCCGACCTGCAGGACGGTCAGCGCGCTCATGCCGCACCCGCGTCGACGAACCGGACCCGTGTGCCGGCGGGTGCCAGCGCCGGCGGTTCCCGCTCGAGCGACCACATCGGCACGTCGGTGCGGCCGATGAGCTGCCAGCCGCCGGGGGAGACGCGCGGGTAGACGGCGCTGAACTCGCCCGCCAGTGCGACGGCACCGCTCGGCACGGCGGTGCGCGACGTGCTCCGGCGCGGCAGGTCGAGTGACGGCTCGGTGCCGGTGAGGTAGCTGAAGCCCGGGGCGAAGCCGCAGAACGCGCTCGTCCAGAGTTGGCCGGTGTGCCACGCGATCACGCGGTCGCGGCGCATGCCGGTCAGGGTGACGACCTGGTCGAGGTCCTCGCCGTCGTAGACCACCGGGATGACGAGCGGGTCCGTGGCGCTCGCCGCATCGGCGTCGGCGGACGGCACGACTCGTTCGAGTGCGCCGCGGAGTCTGACGGCGTCGGTCGTCGCCGGGTCGTAGCGGAGCAGCAGCGTCCGCGCGCCGGACACGACCTCGGTGAGGCCGGGCAGCCGAGCCGCGGTCAGCCCGGCGCGGAACGCGACGACCTGCGGCAGTGAGTCGAAGGTGGCGAGCAAGGCGGTGCGCCCAGCGGGCCGGAGGTCGAGGACGGTCACGGTGCGAACGGCGCGATCGCGACGCCGTGCTCGGTCAGCAGGGCTCGGATCGCGCGGGCCATCGCGACGGCACCGGGGGAGTCGCCGTGGACGCAGACCGAGTCGGCACTGACCCGCAGCTCGGAGCCGTCGACGGCGGTCGCGACGCCGTCGGTGACCATGCGGAGGACGCGGGCGGCGACCTCGTCTGGATCGTGGAGCACCGAACCCGGCGTGCTGCGGGACACCAGGGAGCCGTCGGGTTCGTAGGCGCGGTCGGCGAAGGACTCCGCGACCGCGCGCAGCCCGTGGCGTTCGGCAGCGAGCAGGAGTTCGGAACCCGGCAGCGCGAGCACCGCGAGCGAGCTGTCGACGTCGGCGATCGCCCGGACCACGGCCTCGGCCTGGACCGGGTCGGCGCACGCCGTGTTGTACAGGGCGCCGTGGGGCTTGACGTAGGTGACCGCGGTGCCGGCGACCCGCGCGGTGGCGGCCATCGCGCCGAGCTGGTGCACGACGTCGGCGTGGAGTTCGTCCGGGGTGACGTGCACCGGACGGCGGCCGAAGCCGGCGAGGTCGCTGTAGGCGACGTGCGCACCGATCGCGACCCCGCGCTCGGCGGCAGCGCGGGCGGTGGCGAGCATGATCGTCGGGTCGCCGGCGTGGAATCCGCAGGCGATGTTGGCGCTCGACACGACGTCGAGCATCGCGGCGTCGTCGCCCATCGTCCAGGCGCCGAACCCCTCGCCGAGGTCGCTGTTCAGGTCGATCGTCGTCACGGGGACTCCCTGTCGTCGCGGGTTGTTGAACAATCTACCGAGCGGCGACTCCTCTGTCGACCGATCGGGGCACGCGGCTGGTGGGTGGATTCCGAGCAGCGGCACGTAGCGTCCGAGGTCAGCACCTGCCGGGGGCGTCGCCCTCGGTTCGACCACTGCACTGGAGCAGACCATGACCGACAGCAGCAACACGCACGACGACGACGCCAAGGCCCCCGTGAACGACTCCGAGGGCATCGAGAAGCCGGGCGGGCTCGGCGATGACAACACCATCCCCAACGACCCGGACGGCCTCGCCGCTGGGCACGTCGGGGACGACTCGCACTTCAACCCGGAAGAGGACGGCGAGGAGTAGGGGTCGTTCGTCGACTCGGAACGACGTCCTCGTTGTCGTACGACGACGAGGACGTCGTTCCACGTCGACCCGGTGTCGTTCCGAGTCGACCCGGTGTCGTTCCACGTCGACCCGCGACCGCCCGAAGGCCCCCTACAACACCCGCTCCAGCAACCGCAGCGTCCCCGCGATGTCCACGTTCCGGTCCAGCAGCCACTGCACCTGCAGCCCGTCGAACGCCGCGATGATGAGCGACGCCACCTGCTCGAGGTCGGCGTCCGAGTGCCGCCCCGACGCCGCGAGCTCGTCGTGCAGCTGGGCGACCAGGTTCCCCCGCGCCTCGTCGAACCGGGCGGCGAAGAACTCCCGCGCCGTCTCGTTGCCGGACTCCACCGAAGCCCCGAGCAGGGTCGTGTAGAGCGTCACGAGTGCCGGCTCGCTGACGTTCCGGGCGGCGACGAAGGCCAGTCGGGTGAAGACCCCGGCCGTGTCGCCGAGTGCCCGGTCCGAGGCGGCATCGCGTTCCCGCAGGACCTCGACCAGCAGCGCTTCGCGTGACGAGAAGTAGTGCTTCAGTGCCGCGTGCGAGACCCCGATCGCATCGCCGATGGCGCGCAGCGAGGTGCCGTCGATCCCGCGCGAGGCGACGACGTCGAGCGTCTGGTCGAGGATCTCCCGCCGACGCTGCACGCCCTTGGCGTAGGGGCCCCTGGTGCCGATTCCATCGTTGGAGGTCACGAGTGCCAATCTACCGGCGCAACAATCGGGACAAAAACTTCCGGTCGGAGGTTTCCGGTGCTACAGTCCCGATCACCTAGCAGCACTAGGTATTCGAGGGCCCCGAAGCCCCCTATGACTCGAGGAGGAGTCATGTCGACACCGACGTCGAAGGAAGAACCCACCCGCGGCATCGCCGGGACCGCATCACCAGCGGTCACCGCAGCCGCCGGTGCCACCGCCTCGGACGCCGCGGCGCCCCGAGCGTTCTCGGTCGAGGGGATCACGCAGTCCGTCAGCACGATGCGTGTGGGCCGCGGCTACCTCTGGGGCCTCAGCTTCGCCCAGTTCGGCCTGTTCGTCGCCCTGCTCACGCCGGTCTTCGTGAGCATGTCGATCAAGGCGACCGAGCTCAACCCCACGAGCCCCGAGACCGTGGTCGGCTCCGTCCTGCCGTTCGGTGCCCTCGGTGCACTGTTCGCCAACCCGCTGTTCGGCGCGATCTCCGACCGCACCCGCAGCCGGTGGGGACGTCGACGCCCGTGGATGCTCGGCGGCGTCATCGTCTTCGTCGGTTCGCTCGCCTGGCTCGCGTTCTCGCCGAACGTCCTGCAGCTCACGCTGGCCTGGGTCCTCGCGCAGGTCACGGCGAACGCCGTCCTCGCCACGCTGACCGCGAGCTTCGCCGACAACGTGCCGGAGTTCCAGCGCGGCAAGGCCTCGAGCGTCATCGCCCTCGCGCAGAACATCGCGATCCTCGCCGGCCTGTACCTGGCCGTGTACCTGGTCGGGAACCTGCCGGTCCTCTTCATCGCCCCGGGTGTCCTGGCGATCATCGCGATCCTCGTCTACTGCTTCGTGGCCCGCGACGACCTGCCGACGACGCCGGTCAAGCCCTTCAGCTGGATCAACCTGATCAGCTCGTTCTGGACGAACCCGTTCAAGCACCGCGACTTCGGACTCGCCTGGTGGGGTCGCTTCCTCATCACCTTCGGCACGTTCATGTTCACGACGTACCGCCTGCTCTACATGCAGGACCGCATCGGTCTGCCGCAGGCCGAGGCAGTCGGGGTCGTCGCGTTCGGCGTCCTGCTGTACACGGTCGCCCTGCTCGTCAGCGCCGCCGTCTCCGGTTGGGTGTCGGACCGCGTCCAGCGCCGCAAGGTCTTCGTCTGGGGCTCCACCGCACTGACCGCGGTGGGCCTGGTGATCCTGGCCCACGTCGACACCGTCGGCGGCTTCTACTTCGCCGAGATCGTCCTCGGCTTCGCCTTCGGCATCTACGCCGCCATCGACACCGCCCTGATCGTCGACGTGCTGCCCGACCCGGAACGCCCCGGCAAGGACCTCGGCGTCATCAACATCGCGAACGCGCTGCCGCAGTCGCTCGCTCCGGCCGTCGGCCTGTTCCTGCTCGGCATCGGCGGTGGTCAGAACTACACGCTCATGCTCTGGGGTGCCGGCGTCGCCGTCATCCTCGGCGCCCTCGTCATCCTGCCGATCAAGTCGGTCCGGTAGGCACCGCACCAAACCAGCCGCCGGGAGGCGCGACTCGCGTCCGCAACGCGAGTCGCGCCTCCAGGCAGTCACCTGTACCACCTCCGGAAAGGACCCGACATGGCTCCCGCCATCTCCCTGCAGCTCTACACGGTGAACGCCGCACTGGAGCCCGACCTCGACGGCGGCGTCCGCCGCCTGGCCGAGATCGGCTTCGACACCGTCGAGGCGTTCGCGTTCGTGGACCGAGCAGCGCAGCTCAAGTCCGCGTTCGACGCCCACGGCATCACCGCGAAGACCGGCCACGCGTTCCTGGTCGAGGAGACCATCCCGCTGCCCGACGGCACCGTGATGACCGCTCCGTCGCACGCCGACACCTTCGCCGCGGCGAAGGAACTCGGCCTCGAGATCGTCATCGACCCGTTCGTCGGGCCCGACGCGTGGACGACCCGCGAGGGCGTCGAGCGCGTCGCCGCACGACTGAACGCCGCTGCCGTCGAGGCCGCCGAGCACGGTCTGCGCGTCGGCTACCACAACCACGACCACGAACTCCGGCCGCAGATCGACGGGCAGCCCGCGCTGCAGGTGCTCGCGTCGCTGCTCGACCCGGCCGTGGTGCTCGAGCTCGACCTGTACTGGGCATCGGCCGCGGGCATCGATGTCGTCGCGTTCATCGAGGAGCTCGGCGACCGCATCGTCGCCGTGCACGTCAAGGACGGTCCGATGCGCGACGACATCTCCACCGCGACGATCCCCACCGACCAGACCCCGGCCGGCCAGGGCGACGTCCGGCTCGCCGAGGCGCTGCGTGCGGCGACGGCCCTCGAGTACGCCGTCATCGAGTTCGACGGGTTCGACGGGGACGTCTTCGACGGTGTGCAGCAGTCGTACGAGTGGCTCGCGACGCAGCTCGCGCCGGCCGGTTCGTCGTCCGCATCGGAGGTGTCCGCATGACCCGCACCGGACGCGTCGGCATCGGCTTCATCGGCGCCGGCATGATCAGCGAGCAGTACCTGGCCAACCTCACGACGTTCCCCGACGTCGAGGTCGTCCGGATCGGCGACATCGACACGGAGCGCGCCGCGGCGTCGGCTTCGAAGTGGGGTGTCGCGGCCTCGGGCGACGGCGCATCCGTGCTCGCCGACCCCGACGTCGAGATCGTCGTCAACCTGACGCTCCCCGCCACGCACGTTGCCGTCTCGATGGACGCACTGCGTGCCGGTAAGCACGTGTGGAGCGAGAAGCCGATCGGCGTGGACCGTGCCTCAGCCGCGTCGCTCGTCGAACTCGCCGACTCCCTCGGCCTGAAGCTCGGCATCGCGCCCGACACCGTGCTCGGTCCGGGGTGGCAGACCGCCAAGCGCGCGATCGAGGCCGGTGCGATCGGTACCCCGCTCACCGCGGTCACGAGCATGCAGTGGCAGGGGCCGGACGTGTTCCACCCGAACGCGTCGTTCCTCTACGCCAAGGGCGCAGGCCCGCTGTTCGACATCGGCCCGTACTACTTCACGGCGCTCGTGCACCTGCTCGGACCGATCGACTCCGTCGTCGCGACTGGGTCTCAGTCGCGGTCGACGCGGCAGCTGGTCGTCGGACCGAACGCGGGCGACTCGTTCCCCGTCGAGGTGCCGACCCACGTCTCCGTCCTGACCTCGTTCGAGCAGGGTGGCAACGCACAGTCGCTGCTGTCGTTCGACACCCCGCTGTTCCGGCACGGCGTGTTCGAGGTCAACGGGACCGAGGGCACGATCGTCCTGCCCGACCCGAACACGTTCGGTGGCGGGCACCCGATCCGGATCGCGCGACCGCTGACCGCGGACGCGACGTTCCCCTTCTCGCAGGAGTGGGACGTGCTGCTCGACGAGGAGCCCACCGTCGGCCGTGGGCTCGGCGTGCTCGACATGGCGCGGGCCATCCGTGGCGGAGGCTCGCACATCGCGACCGGTGAAGTCGGGTACCACGTGCTCGACACCATGGTCGCGGTCGAGGAGTCCATCGCCGCCCGCTCGTTCATCGAGGTCGAGTCGACCGTCGCACCGATCGCGTCGCTGCCCGAGGACTTCGACCCGCTCGCGGCGACGCTGGAGGGCGCGCAGGTCTGAGGGCTGGATCGACTGCCGGGATCGACCCGGAACGACATCCCCGTTGTCGCACGACGACGGGGATGTCGTTCTGCGTCGGTGTCGGTCTCAGCGCACCGCGTGCTGGCGGAGCGCGACGACGACCTCGTCGAGGAAGTCGTCGACCTGGTCCTGGTCGTAGCCCTCGCGGAACTTCGTGGGCTGGAACCGAGCTGCGGACACCTGCTCCGGTGTGAGCGGATCCACCGGCCGCCCCTGCTCGTACCCGGCGAGGGTGGTCTGGATCCGGTCGAGGAACGCATCGACCTCGCCCTGGTCGTAGCCCTCCCGCCACTTCGTCGGTCGGAACCGCTTGTCGGACACGTCCTTCGCGAGCATCTGCTCCCCCTTCTGCATGCCCGTCATGCTCTCACGGGCCCGCGAACGGGCAGGGGCAGCGGCGGTACCGGCAGTTCAGCGCAGTGGGAGCCGGCGGCCGAACACGGCGTCGAGGAACCGCGCGAAGCGGGACTCGGACGGCGGCGCGGTCGGGACCGCGCGCGTCGGCGACCGGAACGCCAGGTCGTGCAGCATGTTCCGCTTCGAGCCGTCCCAGTTCGCGAACAGGTAGGTGCCGCCGATGAACGACATGCTCCGGACCGGTGTGCGCTTCCAGGAGTCGGCAGCCACGTAGTAGCCGGTGTGGCCGGAGCGGATGTGCTGGATCACGGTGTCGACGTCGATGACGCTGGTGGTCGTCACGACGGCGGTGATGCCCGTGCGGTCACGGGCGACGTACTCGATGAGGTGTTCGGTCACAGTAGGACTCTTCGTCGCAGAGGCGGGACGCCACGACGGTGAACGTGGCGAAGGGTGTTCGGAACCGCCGTTGCTTCCGACAGCAGAATACGTCCGGTTCGCCGTGGCGTCACCGGAATGTCCGACGGTCGCACACGCTCGAACGTTCAGACGGGCCGACGGACCACCCACGAAGCGATCAGGTCGACGGCAGCGGCGAAGTCGATGCTGCCCGGTCGGTTGAGGAACGCGTGCCGGCTGTCGGGCAGGACGTGACGTTCGAGATCGACCCCCGCGGCACCGAGTTGCCGTGCGAACCGGTCGCCGGATGCGCGCATCGTGTCCCGCTCGGCGTCGAGCACCAGGGTGCGCGGGAACGTGCTGAGGTCCTCCGGTGCCGGGAACGCTCCGGCGCCGAGCGGCCCGGCGTAGGTGCGGTTCGCGGCGTCGAGCAACAGTGGAGCGTGCGTGATCCGCCGGTGCCCGCGCACGAGACGCTGCACCGCTGGGTCGCAGGGGATCCGCGCGTGGAAGAACCCGTACGCGAGCACGGCGCCGGCCAGCGCGGGTCCGGACGGGATCGCGGTGGTGGCGAGGCACGCTCCAGCGCTCGCGCCACCCAGCACCAGACCGGCCGGACACTCCTCTGCGAGCGAGTGGAGCACCGCCACGACCTCGTCGCGTGCATGCGGTGCACGTCGGCGTGCTCGTGGACCCGTCCGCCCGATCCAGGGCATGCCGGGCAGCGGACCGAGGCGGTAGTCGACGGTGACCACCGGGATGCCGCGGGCGCTGAGTGCCCGGGCCACGGCGTCCGACTCGGGCAGGTCCAGGTCGCCCCGGAAGAACCCGCCGCCGTGCAGCCAGACCAGGGCCGGAGCGGCTGCCGGATCCTGCGGTCGGTAGCGCCGGATCGGGACCGGTCCGTGCGGGCCGGGGAGCACGTCGTCCATGACGTCGACCGTCCCCACCGACGCCCCGATGCCCTCTCCCCGCATGCCAGCAGACTACGGGCCGGTAACGATGCGAGCGCCGACACGTCGGTCGGTGCACCGTGGAGTGGTGCGCACCTCGAAGACTGCTCTGTTCCTGACCGGCGCGGCCGTGGTCGCCCTGCTGACCGGCTGCTCCGGTGGCGGGGACGGCGGCGAAGGGACCCCGACCGTCACCGAGACCGTGACCGCAGCGCCGACGGACACGGCAGCCACCCCGTCGCCGACGAGCACGCCGAGCCAGACACCGACGCCCACCCCGACCTGTGGTCCCGCGACCGGCTCCGAGGCAGCAGCAGCGGGGATCGCTGCGCTGCCGCTGCCTGCCGGCCTCGAGGACTTCCGATGGGACGCCGGAAACGCCGATTACTCGGGATACGACCCGTGCGCTGCTCTGTCGTGGTCTGTGGTCACGCTCGATCACGGCACCGCAGGTACACCCTTCGCGATCCTGCTCTTCCACCAGGGCCGGTACCTCGGCACCGCGACCTCCGAGCAGTACGCGTTCGAGCCGGCCATCGAGCGGTTGGCCGACGCCTCGATCGCCGTCACCTACTCGTATGCGAAGGCCGGCGAGCCCAACGCAGAACCGTCCGGTCGCACCACCGCAACGTACATCTGGAACGACGGCACCGAGCGCGTCGACATGACCGGCGAGGTCCCGCCCGCTCAGGGCTGATCGGCGGCAGCACCCCGACCGCCGAGCTCGCGCTGCAGTGCGCGGAGGACCCGAACGATCGTCGCGAGCTTGTCCGGGCCGCCCTCGAACCCGCGTCCGAGTGCTGGTCGCGGCTCCACCACGACGTCTTCGCCGACCGTCGTGCTGATCCAGACGCCGAAGTCGACCCGTTGTCCGCGTGCGTCCTTCGTGGCGACGGAGAACTTCCGGATGTGGGTCCAGGGCAGGTCGAACACCGGCTCCGCCCGCGACGGCGCCCACGCGTGCAGACCGGACGCGTCGACGGTCCAGATCTCGGGTCGGGGGCACGGCAGGTCGTCGGTCGCCCGCAACCCCGACGCGGAGACCGGCAGGTGGAACCGGGGCGCGCGGCGTTCCCGGATCCGTGCCAGGGTGCGGCGATCGGTCCGACCGGCGCTCCAGGTCACCACCGCCAGCAGCAGGCCGAACCCGGCGACGAACAGCGGCCACAGGACGAAGTTGGCCTGTGTGCGGGCGCTGTCGAGACCGCGCAGGAAGTCCGGCGACGCGAACTCGGCGACGAGCACGCCGAGCCCCGCTGCCGTCGTCACCGCGGCCACGAGCAGGACCGGCCACCGCTTCGGCATCTCCCCGTCGCGCAGCCGCTGCACCCACCGCTCGTCGGGTGTCGTCATCGATCGGCCGGGGCTCGACCGGAGCGCCCGGTGTCGTGGTGCGGATCGAACTCCCGCCGCAGCGACCGGAGCACCTGCATCAGGATGTGGATCTTCGTCACGCTCGCGCCGAACGGCCGCCCGATGACTGCGCGCGGCAGCAGCACGAACCGGCCCACCGCCTCGGTGACGATCCAGATCCCGGTGTCGGTGCGTTGTCCGCGGACGTCCGTCGAGGCCAGCTCGATCGTCCTGACGTCGTCCCACACCAGGTCGAACACGGGATCGTCGCGCTCGGGTGACCACGCGTGGAGACCCGCCGCGTCGACCGTCCACAGCTCCGGCCTCGGGTCCGGGAAGTCGTCGGCGGCGTAGGGGCCCGTGCGGAGGACGGGCAGGTGGAAGCGCGTCGAGGTCCCGTTCCGGCGGATCCGGTCCAGCACCACGCGGTCGCGCCGCCCGCGCAACCAGGACAGCACCGCGGCTACGGGCCCGAATCCCAGCAGCAGCACCGAGAACAACGGGACGGCGAACGGGCGTCGGGCGTCCGAGTGCAGGATGCCGTCGAGGTGGGTCGCCGAGAAGTACACCCCGATCCCGCCGGCCACCGTGACGATCGTGAGGCCGACCAGGAACGGCCACCGCTTCGGGGTCTCCCCGTCGCGCAGCCGCTGCACCCACCGCTCGCCCGAGTACTCCACCGCACCATCCTGCCCGGCTGGACCGCACGACGGCCGCGAGCACGAGATGCTGTTCCCATGCAGTTCGCCCGCACCACCGCACCCGGTGTCGCCGTCGCCGTCGCGATCGGCCTCGTCGCGACCCTGATCGGATCGGTCGTCCCGGTCGTGGGCGGGCCCGTCCCCGCCGTCCTGATCGGCGCGGTGCTCGGTTGGCTCGTCCGTCGGCGCACCGGCGGCACCCTCGCCGTGCTCGCTCCCGGCGTGAAGTTCTCGTCGAGTCGTGTGCTGCAGTTCGCGGTGGTGCTGCTCGGCGCGCAGCTGTCGATCGGCGAGGTCCTGCGCATCGGCGGCGAGACCCTGCCGGTCATGCTGACGACCCTCGTGGTGTGCCTCGGTGCCGCCTGGGGGATCGGCCGGCTGCTGCGGGTGTCGAGCGCCCTCCGCACCCTGATCGGCGTGGGGACCGGCATCTGCGGGGCGTCCGCGATCGCGGCCGTCACACCCGTCATCGGTGCGGTCAGCGCGGACGTCGCCTACGCGATGTCGACGATCTTCCTGTGCAACATCGCCGCGGTGTTCGCCTTCCCCCTGCTCGGCCACGCCCTCGGTCTCAGCCAGCACGCCTTCGGCGTCTTCGCGGGGACGGCGGTGAACGACACGTCGTCCGTCGTCGCCACGGCGACGGTCTACGGTCGCCAGGCGACCGACACGGCGGTCGTCGTGAAGCTGGTGCGCACCCTGATGATCATCCCGATCGTCATCGGGCTGGCCGGACTGGAGGCCCGACGCGCCTCCCGCGAGCAGCTCGCGCCCGACACGGGGTCGCGCAGCGGGTTCCGCGTGTTCCGGTTGGTCCCGTGGTTCCTGATCGGGTTCCTGGTGGTGGTGCTGCTCCGGACGGTCGGGGCCCTGCCGGCTGCGGCTGCCCCGGGGTTCTCGACGGCGGCCTCGTTCCTCATCACGGTGGCGCTCGCGGCGATCGGGTGCTCGACGGACTTCGCGGCGCTGCGACGAGCCGGGTTCCGTCCGATGCTGCTCGGCATCGCGCTCTGGGTGCTCGTGGCGGGCACGAGCCTCGGCGCGCAGGCGGTCTTCGGCCTGCTGTAGGACGCGGAGCCGCGCCGGGGTCAGATGATCCGCGAGTCGATCACCGCCCGGTCGCCGCGGTACCGCGAGAACCCGTACTCGACGGGCGTCCCGTCCGCCAGGCACATCAGCCGTTCGATGTGGAAGATCGCCTGCCCGGGATCGATGTCCAGCAGGTCGGCCGTCCACTGGTCGGCGTTCACGGTGCTCAGCAGCAGCCGCCGAGCCTCCGGACGCGCACCAGCCTTCCGGACCAGCACGTCCGGCACGTACTCGGTGAGCGGTTCGGCGACCAGATCGGGGAAGCGCTCGTGCGGCACCCAGCTCGTGCGGACCCGGCTCGGTTCGCCGTCGAACGAGATGAGGCTCTCGACGAAGAACGCGCTGCTGCCGGTCATCTGCAGGTTGCGTCGGACGGTCTCCGGCGCAGTCACTTGCTGCACGCACAGGTGCACGATGCTGAGCCGGGGTGACTCGAACACGCTGCCGCCGGCCGTCTCGCCGTAGATCGTGACCTCGTCGGACGTGCGGGCCAGGCTCACCGAGGCGACGGGCCGGACACCGAACGTGCCGGATCGTGGTGCACGGGTGAGCAGCCGCTGTTCCTTGAGCAACGTCAGCGCAGCCCGCAGGACGTTCCGCGTCGTGCCGTACAGGTCGAGCAGCTCCCACTCGTACGGCAGCGGGCCGGTGAACCGGCCGGCGACGATGTCGGCCCGGATCAGGTCGGACACCTGGCGCGCCGCGTCGGAGCGTCGGTTGAACCCGATCCAGTGCCCCGGCGCCGACGGGGTCGTCCCGACGCCCATGTCGGTCCAGGCCGCGGTCGGGGCGAACTCCTCCGGCACGATCCCGGTCACGAGGCCACCCCCACCGTCGAGACGTCGCCGGTCCAGCCGGCCCACCGCAGGAACTCCCGGGCCAGGCGCACCGGGTAGTCGGGCGCCTGGATGTCGAGCGAGACGAACACGCGTCGGTAGAACGTCGGTCCGCCGAGCAGGTCGACGGCGATGCCGAGGTCGACGTCCGGGCGCAGGTCGCCGGCGTCCATCGCCCGCTGCAGCATCGCGTTCACCCGCAGCCGCCGGTCCAGGTGCCACTCGGTGACGGCCTCGGCGACGCGCGGCTCGTGCGACGCGGTCTCCACGATGAGCGGGAGTGCGCGGCCGACCGGCGTCGCGACCAGGGCGTGCACCCACCCCCGGGTGAGCCCGAGGACCCCCTCGGCGATCGGGGCGTCCTGGATCGTGGGGATGTGCTCCTCCATCAACCGGATGACGGTCTCGGTGAGCAGCACCTCCTTGCTCGACCACCGCCGGTAGATTGTCGCCGCCCCCACCCCGGCCGCGTCGGCGACGGCCCGGATCGTGAACGCGCGCGGGTCGCCCTCGGCCAGGATCTCGACGCACGCCGTGTAGACGGCCTCGCCGACGGCGGCACTCCGAGGCCGACCGCGGACCGGCGCCGCGGTGCTCGTCACGGTGCTCGCCGCGGTGCTCGTCGCGGGGCTCATGCCGCGTCCCAGTGCTCGAGGACCCGGTCCATGCTCCAGACCTCGCCGATCTTGGCGGCGATGTCGAACAGGTTCGCCTCGTGCACGCTCGGCAACCGGTCGCCCACCGCCTCGCGCACGACGATCGGGACGAACCCGTGCTGCATGGCGTCCGTGGCGGTCGCGCGGATGCACCCGCTCGTCGACAGCCCCGCGATGAACAGGGTGTCCACACCGCGGGCGACGAGGTCGGCGGCCAGCGAGGTGCCGAAGAACGCACTCGGGTACTGCTTGGGCACCAGGGTGTCCCCGTCCTGGGGCTCGAGCCCGTCGACGAACGCCCCCGTGGACGCCCCCGGCAGGTACGCGGCGAGTGCCGGCACCTTGCGGAAGAACACCCCGGCGTTCGACCCGTCGGCGGACAGCGCCATGGTGGTGATCGCCACGTGCACCCCGGCGGCGCGGGCAGCGGTCGTGAGCTCCCGCATCCGCTCGACGGGTTCCTCGACCCCGGCGTAGAGCCCGCAGTCGGGGTCGACGTAGGCGCGGACCGGGTCGACGACGACGAGCGCAGCGCGTCGTCCTGGCTGCAGCGCGCCGGTGAACCCGGCCGCCGCGTAGTCCTGGTGGTCGTCGGTCATGGGGTCCTGCTTCCGTCGTGGGTGGTCGTTGCCAGGGTGGGGACGGTCACGTGGACGCCCCCGGCTCGGGGACCGGACCCGACCTGTCGGGCCGGAGTGGTGCCTCCCGGTCGGGTGGTCCGAACGGACCGAACGCGACGATGAGCGCACCGAGGGCCGCGCAGCCGGCGAAGGTGAGCGCTGCGGCGCGGACGCCGTCGACGAACACCTGGACGTCGCCGGCCGGCAGGCCGAGCAGGCTGCCGTCGTAGGCGGCTGCCGCCTGTGAAGCGGACAGGCCGCCCGTCGCGATCGCGAGTCCGAGGGCCGTCGAGAACAGGAAGCCGGCGTTCTGCAGGGCGGAGCGGATGGCGTTGGCGATGCCGCGTCGGTGTTCCGGGACCCGGGTCATCAGTGCGGACGTGCTCGGCGTCATGAACACGCCCGTCCCGACCCCGACCGCGCCGAGGCCCGTGGCGGTGACGACGTAGGCGCTGCCGTCGGCGAGGGAGACCGCGAGCACCGCGGCGCCGAGGGCGATGAGGAGCATGCCGATGGTCGACAGGGTCCTGGCGGCCACGCGACGGGCGAGGAACCCCGCGGTCACGGCGGCGACGGTCGTGCCGATCGGGGTCGGGAGCACCCAGAGGGCGGCCTCGACGGCGTCCTTGCCGTCGACGGCCTGGAACGACAAGGACGCCAGCAGCACCAGTGCGTAGCTGGACAGGGCGCAGAGCCCGGCTGCGGAGAACAGGGTGATGGTGGCGCGGTCGCGGAAGATCGCCGGGTCGACCAGGGGGTGCGCGACCCGGCGCTGGGTCCACACGAACACGCCGCCGAGGACGACTGCGCCCGAGGCCATCGCCACGACGGGCACGGCCGACCAGCCGATCGAGCCGCCCATCGAGACGGCACCGACGAGCAGGCCGACGGCCGCGACCGACAGGATCGACCCCGGCACGTCGAGGCGCTCGCCGGAACGGGGACGGGTGTTGTGCGGGATCAACCGGAGCGACCAGACGAGTCCGGCGAGCGAGATCGGCACACCGGCGAGGAAGATCCAGCGCCACCCGAAGGACTCGGCGACCAGCCCGCCCACGACCGGGCCGATGACCTGCCCCACCGCGGCGACGGTGGCGTTCAGGCCGAGGCCGAGCGACAGGATCGACTCCGGGAAGACGTCGGTGAGCAGCGCGGTCGTGTTCGTGACGATGGCCGCCGCACCCACGCCCTGCACGAGCCGGGCACCGAGCAGGACGGCGGCGTCCGGGGCGAACCCGCACGCGAGCGAGGCGAGCAGGAAGACGAGGATGCCGGCGATGTACAGGCGGCGCCGACCGACGAGGTCGGCGATCCGTCCGAAGACCAGGATCAGGGTGGTCGTGGTGAGCATGTAGCTGAGGAGCACCCAGCTGGACTGCACCGCGCTGGCGTCGAGGTCGCGGCTGACGTCGGGGAGTGCGACGAGCAGGGCGCTCGAGGAGATGAAGACGAGGACGACGCTCAGGCTCGAGGCGCAGAGCACCTGCCAGGCGCGTCGTCGGGCGGCGCCCTCGTCGATGGTGCGGCTACTGATCGGTCGGCCCTCGCACGGCGGACGACGGCGGCACCAGGCGGTGGTGCGTCGTGACCCGCTGGAAGGCGGCGGCCGTGGACAGCACCAGGCGGTCGTCCCACGGCCGCGCGACGAGCTGCACGCCGACGGGCAGACCGTCGGGCGCGGTACCCGCCGGCATCATCAGTGCCGGGAACCCCACGTAGTCGAACAGGCGGGTGTTCCGGGGGATGACGTCGTGCAGGTTGAACCGCTCACCGTCGACGGACATCGTCAGGTCGTCGAGTCGAGGAGCGGTGGCCCCGATGCCGGGGGTGAGCACCACGTCCACGCCCGCCTCGTCCATCCGCGCGACCATCGCGGCCTGCACGAGCGGGCGGCGGCGGAGCGCCCGGAGGTAGTCCGCCGCGGTCGGCAGGAACGACACGTCGAACCGGGCTCGGGTCCCGGCGTCGAACAGGTCGGCCGTGGCGGTGTTGGCCTCCTGGTTCGCGGCGAGTTCGCCGTAGAAGACGGTCCAGCACTCCGCGTCGATCGACTCGAGGTCGTCGAACTCGATCGGCACGAGGGTCGCTCCGAGGGCGCGGAACTGCTCGATCGCGGCGGCGTGGGCGTCGAGCACCGCGGTGTCGACGCGTTCGGTGAACCAGCCGCGCGGCACCCCGATGCGGAGCCCCTCGACCCGTTCCGCTGCCGCCTCGATGAGCGGGACGGCGGTGAACGTCGTCGGGTCCTCGCCGTCGGACCCGGCGATGACCGCCAGGACGAGCGCGAGGTCCTCGGCGGAGCGGGCCATCGGTCCGACGTGGTCGAGGGTCCACGACAGGCTCGCGACCCCGGTGCGCGGCACGAGGCCGTAGGTCGGCTTGATCCCGGTGGTGCCGCAGAGTGCGGACGGCACGCGGATCGACCCGCCGGTGTCCGATCCGAGCGCCAACGGGACGATCCGGGCGGCGAGCGCCGAACCCGACCCGGTCGACGAGCCACCGGTCCAGCGCTCGGGGTCCCAGGGGTTCCGCACGGCACCGTAGCGGGCGTTGTGCGGCCCCCCGCAGGCGAACTCCGTCGTGGCCGCCGTGAACACGGGGATCGCGCCGGCTGCACGGAGTCGGGCCACGACGGTCGCGTCGGCCGGGGCCACACGGTCGCCGGTCTGGAGCGAGCCGCTCGTGACGATCGTCGCCGCGACGTCGATGATGTCCTTCACTGCGAACGGGATGCCCTCGAGCGGCCGGGCCTCGTCGTCCGCCCAGCGGCGGGTGGACTCGGCGGCGGCTGCCTCGGCTCCGTCCACCAGGCGCAGGACCGCGTCCGACCAGACGTCGTCGCTCGTCCAGTGCGGAGCGAGTGCGGCCAGGACGGCGGACGGGGTGGTGGTGCCGGAACGGTAGGCGTCGAGGAGCTCGACGACCGTGGCAGCGGCGGGGTCGGCGGCGGCGGGGCGGGACGCCGACGGCGCGTCTGCGGGCCGGGCCGGGGTCGTGTCGGCGCCCGTGCCCGGTGTCGCCGCCACGGCCGGCGCCGCGTCGATCGCTGCGCCCAGGAGCCGACCGAACAGCTGCGCACTGTGTGCCGGTTCCGCGCGCAGCGCCGACGGGGCTGCCGGCAACGGGTTCGCGCGGCTGACGGCCAGCGCCCGGTCGAGCTGCGGGGCGATGGTGCCGCGGACCACGGCGGCGACGTCCGTCACGCGGGGACCGCCGCCGGTGCGTGGGCGTCGGCGAGGTACCGGAACACCCCGGGCTGGCGGTCGCGTCCGAGCGGGAAGTCGTGGCGTGCCGCGGCGACCTCGCCGACGTCGACGGTGGCCCGGATGATCGGCCCCGCCTGGTGGGCCGGTGCCGAGACGACCAGGTCGCCCCGCGGTGAGACGACCGACGACCGACCGAAGTAGCTCACGGTCTTGCCGTCGACGGTCTCCTCGCCACCGCGGTTCGGGGCGACGATCCACGTCTGCGTCTCGAGCGCGCGGACCTGCAGTTCCTGGGTGAACAGGGTCTCGCGGAAGCCCATCGACGACACGAGCACGAGCATCACCTCGGCACCGGCGGCCCGCGATGCGAGCCAGTACTCCGGGAAGCTCCGGTCGTAGCAGATGAGCATCCCGAAGCGGGTGCCGAGCGCGTCGAACACGACCGGCCCGGAGCCGGCGGCGAAGTAGTGCTTCTCGTCGACGTCGGAGATCGCGTTGGTCGGGATCGAGGTCTTGCGGTACGACGCCACCTGCTCGCCGTGCACGTCGGTGCCGTGCACGAGCGTGCCGTCGGCGTCGATGAGCACGGCGCTGTTGTACTGCGCGTCGCCCGCGTCCTCGTACAGGCCGAAGGCGACGGCGGTGCCCAGACGCTTCGCCGCCGCTGCGAACCGTGCGGTTGCGGGGCCGGGGACGGGCTGCGCCCAGGCCTTGCGGCTGTCGTTGACCACGCCGCAGAAGTAGGGCGTGGTGCAGAGCTCGGGGAACACGACGAGGTCGGCGCCGTCGGCCGCCTGTTCGAACAGGGCGATGAGCTCGTCGAGCGCGACGTCGCCGTCGGCCGGGGTCTGTCCGGCCTGCACGACCGCGACCTCGATGACCGGTCGGCTCCCTGCGGCGCTCATGCGGTGACCGCGCTCGGAGCAACGGACTCCACGCCCTCGCGGGTGCGCATCAGCGGCTGGATGCGGGTGCCGAAGTCGTCCATGCCCTGCAGGAAGTCGTCGAACACGACCATGATGCCCTTCGTGCCCTCGACGACGGCGGCCTCGTCGAGCATCGCAGCGACCTGCTCGTACGAGCCGACCAGCGTGCCCATGTTCATGTTCACGGCGCCCTCGGGCAGGGAGATCCGCTTGGCGGTGTTGCCCTCCTCACCCTCGGTGTCGGTGAGCGCCTGGCCCGTCATCCACGAGATCGCCTCGACGTCGACGCCGTCGTTGTAGAGCGCCCACTTGGCCTGGGCGGCCTCCTCGGTCTCGTCGGCGATGATCATGAACAGCACGTACGAGCCGACGTCACGACCGGTCTTCGCCCGCGCCTCGATGAGGGCCTTGTTCTGGTCGGCGTAGGCGGTCGGGGTGTTCACGCCGACGCCCATCGAGAAGTTGTAGTCGGAGTACTGGGCGGCGAACGCCATGCCCTGCGACGACTGGCCGGCCGAGACGATCGGGATGTGTCCGGTCGGCTTCGGCAGCATCTTGCAGTCGTTCATCGTGAAGTAGTCGCCCTTGAAGTCGGACTCGCCGTGCTCCCACAGCTCCTTCATGACCTGCATGTACTCGGTCTGGTAGGCGTAGCGGCGCTTGAAGTGCACGTCGTCGCCGGGCCACAGACCCATCTGGTCGTACTCGGCCTTCTGCCACCCCGCGACGAGGTTCAGGCCGAAGCGACCGTGCGAGATCGAGTCGACCGTCGCCGCCATGCGCGCCGCGATCGCCGGGGGGATCGTCAGGACCGCAGTCGTGGCGAACAGGCGGATCCGCTCGGTGCGGGCGGCGAGACCGGCCATCAGCGTGAACGACTCGAGGTTCTCGTCCCAGAACCCGCTCGGGCCGCCGTACCCGTGCAGCTTGATCATCGACAGCGCGAAGTCGAAGCCGTACGCCTCGGCCTTCTGCACGATCTCGAGGTTCAGGTCGAAGGACGGCTTGTACTGGGGCGACGTGGTGGAGATGAGCCAGCCGTTGCTGCCGATCGGGATGAAGACTCCGATGTCCATGGGGGACTCGCTTTCTGTGGTGGGTGTCGAGCAGGGAAGGGGAGGACGAGGTGGGTCAGGAACGCTTCGCGGCGGCCTTGGCGGCGGTCGCGACGGAGTGCCGCCGGATGGTCTGCGACACGGCGACGGCGACGATGAGCGCGCCGCCGTAGAACAGCTGCTGCACGAAGTTGTCGGCGCCGAGCATCTGCAGGCCGACGACCCCGGAGAACAGGAAGTACACGGCGATGAAGGTGCCGATCGCGTTGAACCGGCCCGGGATGATGGCGGTCGCGCCGAGGTAGCAGGCGGCGAACGCCGGGAGCAGGAACGACTGTCCGCTCGACGGGTCGGCGCCGCCGAGCGTGCCGGCGTAGACGACCCCCGCGACCGCGGCGGTGAGGCCGGCGCCGACGAACGCACCGACCCGGAGGCGTCGGACGTTCAGCCCGGACAGCTCGGCGACGGTGCGGCCGGTACCGACGAACAGCAGCCGTCGGCCGACCGGGGTGGCGCTCAGCAGGACCAGGACGACGACGGTGGCGATCAGGCCGTACACGAACGCCAGCGGCAGCCCGGCGAGCCCGCGCCACCCGACCGTGGCCTGCACGAGCGCGGGGTCGATGCCCGTCACCGACGACGAGGCGCTCATCCACTGGATGATCCCGATCATGAACGTCGAGGTGCCCAGCGTGACGATGAACGAGTCGATGCGGAACCCGACGGTGAGCAGGCCGTTGACGAGCCCCACCACGACGCCGATGACGAGACCGGCGGCGATCGCGGGCACGAGCGGGATGTCCATCTTCGCGTTGAGCACGGCGATGGTCATGGCGGAGAGCGACATCGTCGAGGCGCCGGACAGGTCGAACTCGCCCGCGGTCAGCGGGAAGAGGAACCCGAGCGCCAGGATGAGCAGGACCGACTGGGACCCGAGGATGTTCTGCAGGTTGCCGAGGGTCGGGTAGGTGTCGGGCAGCGCGATGCTGAACGCGATGACGATGACGAGCCAGGCACCGAGCAGGGCGTAGCGCTCGGTGTGCCCCCATGAGAAGCGCGGGCGGGTCGGACGGACGATCGAGGTCTCGAGGACGGGGTCGGCGGTGGTGGACATCAGGCGTTCTCCTTGACGAGGGAGGGAACAGCAGCAGGGGACGGAGCAGCGGCGGACGGAGCAGCGGGTTCGGCCGCGTCGACGAGGCTCGCCACGACGGCGGCCGCGATGACGTCGCGGTCGACGCGCTCGTCGGTCAGCACGTCGTGCACGCGGCCGTGGGCGAGGACGACGACGCGGTCGCACAGTTGCGCGAGCTGGTCGTAGTCGGTGGAGGCGCAGACGATGGCGACGCCCCGCTCCGCACTCCGGCGGAGCATCGAGAAGATCGCCGAGCGGGCGCCGACGTCGATGCCCTGGGTCGGTTCCTGGAGCAGCACGAGCCGGGGGTCGTCCTGCATCCACTTCGCCAGGACGGCCTTCTGCTGGTTGCCGCCGGACAGCGTGCCGAACAGGGCGGACGGGTCGGCGGGTCGGACGTCGTAGTCACGGACCAGTCCCGCGACGTGCGACCGTTCCCGTGCGGGGGAGAGGCCGAGCAGTCCTCGGAGCTTCCCGAGGACGGGGAGCGTGACGTTCTGCTCGACGGACAGGGTGAGCGCCCCGCCCTCGCGCTTGCGGTCGGCGGGGACGTACACGACACGGCGGGCGATGGAGGAACCGGGCGACACCCGGGTCAGGTCGATCGGGGCGGCCTGCACCCCGTCGTCCCGCACGGTGAGCGATCCGGTCGCGGGTCGAGCGCCGTACAGGCCGGGCAGCACGTCCTCGACTCCAGAGCCCGCGAGGCCCGTGATGCCGACGACCTCGCCGTCGGCGACGTCGAACGACAGGCCGTCGACGACACCGACCCGGAGGTCGCGGACCGCCACGACGGCGTCACCGGTGGTCGCCGGCCGAGGGGTCCTGGCGGCGGCGCCGTCGAGCCCGCGCCCGACGATGAGCGCGACGAGTTCGTCGGCCGTCGTCGTGGCGGTGTCACGGTGCGCCTGGACCCGGCCGGCCCGCAGGACGGTGACCCGGTCGGCGTGCTCGAGGACCTCCGACATGTCGTGCGACACCAGCAGTGCCGAGGTGCGGCCGTCCGCCACCAGGTCCTTGACGACCCGGAACAGCAGGTCGGCGTCCTCCTTCGGCAGGAACACCGTCGGTTCGTCGAGCACGATGAGCGCGCGGTCGTCACCGAGTTCGGCGACGGCCCGCAGGATCGCGACGAGCGCCTTCTGGGTGTCGGAGAGCTCGTCGATCCGTGCGCGGGGGTCGATGTCGACCCCGTACCGTGCGAACAGCTCGGCGGCGGCTCGGTGCTCGGCGCCCCAGCGGACGAAGGGGCCCCGGCCGGCCACGACGGTCGCGAGCCGCAGGTTTTCCGTCACGCCCAGGGACGGGACGAGCGCGAGGTCCTGGTGGACGAAGCTGATCCCGACGCGGCGGAAGTACCCGGGCGGCACCGGCAGTGGCAGTCGGGCGCCACGGACCTCGATCGTCGCTCCCGGCTCCGGCGCGTAGGTGCCGGACAGGATCTTGATGAGGGTCGACTTGCCGGAGCCGTTCTCGCCGAGGAGCGCGTGGACCTGGCCCGGCAGGACCTCGAGGTCGACGTCGTCGAGTGCGGTCAGTCCGCCGAAGCGCTTCGTGAGTCCGCTGATCCGCAGCACCGGCACGGCGGTCACTCGGCCGCGCCCCAGATGGCCTCGTACCCGGTCTTGTACGCGTCGCCGTAGCCCTTGCTCGGCGCCGGCGGGGTGCCGGTCTCGTCGACGTTGTCCTTCGTGAAGACCTTGAGCGGGGTCTTCTCGTCGCCGTCCTCGATGATCGGGGTGTCGGTCAGGACGCGGCCGGCCTGGTCGAGCGTGGCGTACGCGAGCCACTCCATGTTCTCGCCGATGTCCATCGTGAGGACGCTGCCGTCCTGCAGGATCTTCAGCACGGCGGGGGTGCCGTTGTACGACGAGGTGAACACCTGGCCGGTCTTGCCCGCCGCGGTCACGCCGGCCTCGACGTAGAGGGTCATCGAGTCGTAGACCGGCAGCACGTAGTCGAGGTTCGGGTTGGACTGCACGGCGGACTGCACGGTCGACGAGATCTTCGTCGCCCAGTCGGCGACCGGCACGTTCGTCACCTTGACGCTGCAGCCGTCGCACTGCGCCTCGAACTCGTCCTGCATCGCCTTGACGATGCCGTCGGACGGGGGGACCTCGGAGGACGTGATGATCAGGACGTCGCCCTGACCCTTCGTCTCCTTGATGGCCCAGTCGGCGTTGAGCTTCGCGGCCTCGTGGAACGGGGCGGTCACCTGCGCGGCGACGAGGTCCTGCAGCTGGTCCGGCAGCGCCTCGCCGGTCTGGTAGGTGTGGCTGATCAGCACGGGGATCCCCGCGGCCTTCGCACGCTTCAGTGCCGGGACGATGAGCTCACCGTTGACGCCCTGCGCCAGCACGATGATGTCGGCGCCGCGGCTGATCGCCTGGTCGATGCCGGCGGAGTGCTCGGTGGGCGTGCCCTGGTTCGTGTACTCGATCCACTTCGCGCCGTACTGCTCGGCGACCTTCTCGCCGGCCTCGTCGACCGCGGTGATGAAGGGGACGGCGGACGAGTTCGGGATGTTGAAGATCGTCTTGCCGGCGATCCCCGACATGTCGAAGGGCTCGCCCTTGAAGGTGAACTCGGGGTCGACGCTGGCCGCCTTGATCTGGCTCGTGGCGTGCTCGACCCCGGCGGTGTCGTCGCCGGAGGTCGTCGACGCGGTCGAGGTGGCCGAGCAGGCGGACAGGAACAGCACGCCGGAGAGTGCGGCGGCGAGGAGCGCGGGGCGGGGGAGACGCGTTCGGGACGGTGCGGGGGACGACATCGGTCGGGGACCTCCTGGACGGGTGGAGCAGGGAAGGTGCGGGGAAGCTGCAGCGGGTACGACGAACACCCCGCGGCGCGGGGTGGCGTGTGCAGGGAGCCGGGAGACGTTCACCGGCGGCGGGGCGTCGGGGTGACGCCGGCCGCTGCAGTGGGGCTGATGCGAATGTAACGGCAGTGGGGAGCCAGCAGACGGTCGCCCGGTAACGGTCCTGTTAGGCGTTTGTTTCGCTGGTGTTAGGCCACCCGCCGCGATGGTGCGCGCGGGGCGTCCGCCGCGTGGTTCCGCGGGGGACGACTGCGCCACCGCGGCCTGTGCACGCGCGGATCCGGGCGGTGACGGGGCGGCGACGGCGGGGCGAAACACGCCGGACGCATCCGAGGCGACTTCCGGTAACGGCGCTCTCACAATTCGGTGCGACGGCCGCGCACGGCGGCTGGCGGAATGCCCAGGGGCCCCGGCCGCACAGCCCGGCTGACCGGGACATTCCGGCGTTGCCGGTCCGGGGGCCGCTGGCGTAACCCAGCCGATACGGATCCGGCACGGCGGCGAAACGAACGAGCGGTGGACTGCACCAACGACCCGCTGCACCGACCACCCAGCCACCACGACAGGAGCACCCCGATGATCACCACCGTCGTCGCCGGCAACCCCAAGCCGGCCTCACGGACGCTCGACGCCGCGACGGTCGTGCTCGAACGCCTCACCGGTCGCGCCCCGGACCACGTCGTCGACGTCATCGACCTCGGCGCCGGCCTCCTCGGCTGGGGCGACACAGCGGTGTCCGACGCCGTCCGGACCGTCGCCGGCTCCGACCTCGTGGTCGTCGCGTCGCCGACGTTCAAGGCGACCTACACCGGCGTGCTCAAGCTGTTCCTCGACCAGTTCGGCACCGCAGACGGACTCGCCGGCGTCGTCGCGGTACCACTCATGCTCGGTGCCGGTCCCGCCCACGCGCTCGCCCCGGAGGTCTTCCTCAAACCGGTGCTGGTCGAACTCGGCGCGACCGTCCCCGCCCCCGCTCTGTACCTGAACGACAAGCAGTACTCGGACCCCGCATCGACCGACGTCTGGCTCGCCCGCTGGCGGGACGTCGTCCTCGGTGCGACCGCCAGCCACCAGGAAGGAACCGCGTCATGATCAGCCCCTACTCCACCGAGGCCCCGGACCTCTCCGCACTCAAGCAGGCGTTCTCGGGCTTCCCCTGCGGTGTCGCCGCTCTGTCCGCCGTCGTGGACGGCGAACCGACCGTGCTCGTCGCGTCGTCGTTCACCGTCGGGGTCTCGCAGGACCCGCCGCTGGTGATGTTCGCGGTGCAGCACACCTCGACCACGTGGCCGGTGCTCCGCGACGCCGGCACGATCGGCGTCTCGATCCTCGGCGAGGGGCACGCGCAGGTCACGCGGCAGCTCGCCTCACGCGACAAGTCGGTCCGGTTCGTCGGGGTCGACACGACGGTCGCCGACACGGGAGCGGTCTTCCTGCAGGGGGCCCCGATCTGGCTGGAGTGCTCGGTCGAGCACACCTACCCGGCCGGCGACCACGACATCGTCGTGCTCCGGGTGCTCGGACTCATGTCCGACTTCGCGCACAGCCCGCTGGTCTGGCACCGGTCCGCCTTCGCGACGCTGAGCGCCTGACCGGCGCGGGCAACGGACAGGAGGCCCGGATCACGTGAGCCGACCTGCTCACGTGATCCGGGCCTCCCGGTCAGATCGCGGCGTCAGCCGCGCAGCGCCTCCGTCAGCTTCACGCGACTACCCGTCCGCAGCAGCGCGTTCTCGTAGACGCGGGCACCCACCAGGACGACCACGACCACCGCGGCGACCACGATCAGGAGCGACAGGATCGGCTCCCACCACTCGGCCGTGCCGAGGAAGATCCGCATCGGCATGCCGATCGGTGCACTGAACGGCACGTACGACATGATGCCGAGCACCGTCGGGTTGTCGTACGCGACGATGATCAGGATGTACGGGATCATCACGAGCATCATCACCGGCGTGGTGACGCTGCCGACGTCCTCCTGACGCGACACCAGCACGGCCGCCGCGGCGAACAGCGACGCGATGAGCACGAAGCCGACGGCGAAGAACCCGACGAACCACAGGATGCTCGGGCCGAGCATCGAGAACATGTTGTCCTGCCCGGTCACCGCCAGGGTGACGACCGCGGCGATGGCCACGGCGACGATCTGCGCGAACGCCATCACGCTGTTGCCGAGGACCTTGCCTGCGAGCAGCGCCCTGGCCGAGATCGCGGACATCAGGATCTCCACGACCCTGGTCGACTTCTCCTCGACCACGCTCTGCGCGATGGACTGGCCGAAGGTCACGGCCGAGGCGAAGTACACGACGCCGAACGCGATGGCGATGAGGTAGACGAGTCCGCCGGGCAGCGCGTCCGGGTCGAGCAGTTCGATCCGCGGTGTGACGCTCAGCGCGGAGACGACGTCGGTCGGGGCCTCGTCGAGGCCGACGACCTTGTAGCCGAGCGGGTCGTCGGACGGCACGATCGCGGCGTCGACGTCGCCGGCACGCACGAGCCGTTCGGCGTCCGCCACCGAGGTGGAGTCCGTGACGTCGAGGCCCGCGGTGGTGGGCAGCGAGACACCGTCGACCACGGCGACCGGCGTGGTGTCGTCGGCGGTGGCCTTGCCGACGATGCCGCCGACCACGATGGACGCGACGACCATGCCGATCAAGATGAGGGCGGAGACCACGAAGGCCTTGCTGCGGATGCGTGCCTGGATCTCGCGAGCGGAGACGAGCCGCACGGCCTGCACGAAGGAGTTGTTCATCGGATGACCTCCCGGAAGACCTCGCTGAGCCGCGGAACCCGCGGGGCGAACGAGCCGACGGTGCCCTGCTGGACGGCCCGCTGCAGGACGTGTTGGGCGGTGGACGGGTCGGCCTCGAAGACGGCGTAGCCGCCGTCGAACTCGCGGACCGTCACACCGGGCTCGTCGCGGAGCCAGGCGACGTCGCCGTCGACCAGCAGCTCCCAGGCGGCGGGCCCGGCCTGCTTGCGGAGTTCGTCCTGCGGGCCGGCGGCACGGATGGTGCCGCCCGCGATCACGACGACGTCGTCGCAGAGCCGTTCGACGACGTCGAGCTGGTGGCTCGAGAACAGCACCGGGACCCCGCGCGCCGCGGTCTCGCGCAGGACGCTCAGCACCGTGTCGACGGCCATCGGGTCGAGGCCCGAGAACGGCTCGTCGAGCACCAGCACCTCGGGGTCGTGGGCGAGCGCCGCGGCGATCTGCACCCGCTGCTGGTTGCCGAGCGACAGCTTCTCGACGGCGTCGTCGGCGTGGCCGGTCAGCTCGAGCCGTTCGAGCAGCTCGGTGGTCCGCGTGGTCGCCGCGCGCTTGTCGACGCCGTGCAACCGGGCCATGTAGGTGATCTGCTCGGCCACCGGCATCTTCGGGTACAGCCCGCGTTCCTCGGGCATGTAGCCGAAACGGCGGCGGTCGGCGGGCCGGACCGCGGTGCCGTCGATCGAGACGGATCCCGCGTCGGCCTGCAGCACGCCGAGCATGATGCGCATGGTGGTCGTCTTGCCGGCACCGTTGCCGCCGACGAACCCGGTGAGGCGGCCGTTGCCGACCGTGAACCCCACGTCGTCGAGCACCCGGCGGTCGCCGAAGTGCTTGGTCACCCCTTCGATGGTGAGCATGTCGTACCCCTCTCGCGACGGCCTGCGCCGCCTGCGTCGACGCTATTGGCCGGGAGGCACGGGGCGCCTCCGCCATCCGGCGGGACTTGGGTGGGGGCGGCTCCACCGCGCGGGGGAGCGGGCGGGCGGGCGGCGGGCGGTGGGCACGGTGCTGGGTTGTTCGGCGGGTGGGGCTCTGGTTGCTCGGTGCGTCGTCGTGGCGGGGCACGGTGCGGTCAAGGCTGCACGGGGTGAGCGAGGGCGCACGGTGCGGGCGTGGTGCGAGCGCGGCACCGTGCGGACTTGTCCTGCCGGTGCCGGGTCGGTCGGGCTCGGTCAGCCGGCGACGCCGTGCTCGAACGCCCAGACGACGGCCTGGATGCGGTCGCGCAGCGCGAGCTTCTGCAGCACGTTCGACACGTGGGTCTTCACGGTGGCGTCACCGACGTACAGCTCGGCGGCGATCTCGGCGTTGCTGAACCCCCGGGCGAGCAGCCGGAGCACCTCGGTCTCGCGCTCGGTGAGCCCGGCTGCTGCCAGGGCGGCGTCGCCGGAGCGGTCGGGGGCACGGCTGCTCGCAGCCGGCGCCGCCGTCGCCCGGCTGATCACCCGGCGCGTGACGTCAGGCGCGAGCAGGGCGTCCCCGGCCGCGACGGTCCGCACGGCGTCGATCAGCCGTTCGGGGGAGGCGTTCTTCAGCAGGAAGCCGCTGGCACCCGCCTCGAGCGCCTGGAACAGCGCGTCGTCGCTGTCAAACGTCGTCAGGATGAGCACCGCCGGCGGGTCCGGCAACGCTGCGATCCGCCGTGCGGCCTCGAGCCCGTCGACGCCGGGCATCTGCACGTCGAGGCACACCACGTCGGGGCGCAGGGTCTGGACGGCCTCGACCGCACGGGCGCCGTCGGGGGCCTCGCCGACCACCCGGAACCCCGGCTCGGACTCCAGGATCACGCGGAACCCTGCCCGCACCAGCTCCTGGTCGTCTGCGAGCACGATCGTCAGGTCGGTCGGGTCGACCGCGTCGTTCACGTCGTCGGCAGCCATGCCCGCACCAGGTAGCCTCCCCGGGCGCGTGGCCCGATCTCGATCCGTCCGTCCACCGCGGCGACCCGCTCCCGCATGCCGATGTGCCCGAGGCCGCTGCCCGACGGGTTCCGCGCAGCACGGTCGCCGTGCCCGTCGTCGGTGACCTCGACCTCGACGCCGTCGTCGAGGTACCGGAGCCGGACGTCCGCGCGGGCGGTGGGGCCGGCGTGCTTGAGGACGTTCGTCACGGCCTCCTGCACGATCCGGTACGCGACGGCGGCGACCGTCGGCGGCACGGGACGCTCGTCGCCCACGACCACGTACTCGGTCGGGTGACCGGCGACCCGAGCGGACTCGGCGAGCTCGACGATGCGTGCGATGCCCTCGGTGCTCGGAGCGTCCCCGACACCGCGGTCATCCGTGCCGGGTTCGTCCGCCGACCGCAGGGTGCCGAGCATCCGCCGGAGTTCCTCGACAGCCGTGCGCGCGCTCTCCTCCACCACGCCGAGCGATGCCGTCGCCTGCTCGGGATCACGGTCGATGACCCGTCGGGCAGCGCCGGCCTGCACACCCATCAGGGACACGTGGTGCGCGACGACGTCGTGCAGTTCGCGGGCGATCCGGACCCGTTCGATGGTGACGGCCTGGGCAGCGCTGCGCTCCCGTTCGGCCGCTAGCTCCGCGGTGCGTTCGTCGAGCTGGTGCCGGGCGACGGCCGAGGCCCACGCCCGGTTGCCCGCGTACCAGGCAACGCCGAAGTAGACGACGTTGATCACGATGTTCAGCAGCGAGTAGGCGATGTACGGCGGGATGAGCGAACCCTCGTCGTTCGGCAGTGCGTTCGGCACCGCCCACCCGAACGAGATCGCGAGGAACAGCCACGCGAACATCCCGCCGATGACGACCCACCGGACCGCCTCGGCACGGACCCGGTCGGAGCACCACGCGCCGACCGAGTACAGCGAGATGAACAGGGTGAAGTTCACGACGAACAGCTCGGGGACGTGCAACAGCTGGGTGGCTGCGAACGCCAGCGCGGACACCACGGCGGCCGACATCGGGAACCGGCGGCGGAACGCGATCGGGACGGCGTTCGCGATGATCATCAGGGCAGAGACCCACCAGGCCGCCTGGTCGTCGCCGTAGATGCCGGACGCCCCGTACAGGACGGTGGTGATCGCCAGGCCCCCGGCGAGGACGAGGGCGAGCACGGCGTCCTGCCGGTGTTCGCGGCGCCCCACCGGCAGCCGTGACCACTCCGCCGTCGTCCCCATGCAGCAAACGCTAGCGGGTGCCGCCCCCGTCCAGGCCGTCGAGGGCCGCGAGGACCGTCGTGACCTCGGTGCGCGTCGTGTAGTCGACGTGCACGTCCACGAACCGGACAACACCGTGCTCGTCGATGACGAAGACCGACGGGAACGGGATCGCGGCGGTTCCGTCGGCGTTGCTGTCGGCGACGTCGAACCCGAGCTCCGTGTGGGCTGCTCGTGCCTCGGTGCTCGGAGCCGTGACGACGCCGAACCGACCGGCGAGCACGTTCTCCGGGTCGGACAGGACCGGGAATGCCAGCTCGCCGTTCGCGATCGACTGCTCGGTGCCCTCGGGGGTCTGCGGCGAGACGGCGACGAGGCGTGCCCCGCGTCCCTGCAGCGCGGGGAGCAACTCCTGCTGGTAGGTGCGGAGCGTGAGGTTGCAGTACGGGCACCAGGCGCCGCGGTAGAACACGATCACGGTCGGCGTGTCACCACGCGCGGCACCCAGTGACGTGGCGGCGCCCGTCGCGTCCAGCAGTGGAGCGTCCGGGGCGTCGTCGCCGACGGTGAGGACACCGTCGGGGACGCCGTCGGCACGGAGGTCCGCCTGTTCCCGATCGAACACGGCGCTGAGCTCGGGGCCGATCTGCGCGGTGAAGCCGTCGTTGAACTCGTCGACTCGACGAGCGATGGTGTCGTGGGGCATCGGGTACTCCGTGGTCGTGGGCGGCCGGGTCGCCGTCGGAGGGAGCGTAGGCACGGCCCGGGCTCGCGGTCCCGTTGCTCGTCACGGAGCGTCACGGAACCGGGCGGTCGGGGAGTAGCCTCCCGCCAACGAGCAGGGGAGTCACCATGCAGTTCCTCGTCAACGTCATCGACGACGGGCAGGCCGACGCCGCCGGTCGGACGGAGTCCGCCACCCAGGCCGAGGCCACTGCGGTCGATGCCCTGAACGAACGCCTGGGCGACGCGGTCGTGTTCGCCGCCGGGGTGTCGGCCCCCGCCGACGGCACCGTCGTCGACGCCCGTGGCGGCGGTTCGGACACCACGCCCGGACTGGTGGCCGACAGCGCCGAGTTCGTCGCGGGCTTCTGGGTCATGGAGCTGCCGGATGCCGAGACGGCGCTCCGTGTGGCGCACGAGGCGTCGCAGGCGTGCAACCGGAAGATCGAGCTGCGTCCACTGCTGTGACGCGGGTACCGCTCCTCGGCCCGCTCCGCTTCCCGACCACGGCGGGCACGGCGCTCGCCGCCGTGACGAGCGCCCCGACCACGAACGTCGGCGCGTAGCCCGCCGTGCCGACGAGTGCGCCCGATGCCGCCGATCCCACGGCCTGGCCGAGCACGAGCGCGACGAAGAGCATCGACGTCCCGGCCGACGACCGCGCAGCGTCGAGTTCGGTCGTCCAGGCGATCAACGCGCCGGTGGCCGCTGTGTAGCCCCAACCGAACACCGCACACGCCAGCATCGCGACCGCCGTGGACTGCGGCGCGGTACCGAGTGCGACGACGGCCACCGCCACGGCTCCCGCGGTCACCGCCCAGAGCGTCCGCGCGCGGAGTCCGCTCGTCCACCGAGCCGTCACGGCGACCGCAGCACCGCCGCCCCCGAGCGCGATCCACGCCGACACCGACACCACGACGGGCGCGCCCGCGTCGACCAGCGCGGAGCGGCCGTAGGTCCACACGACCGCCGATCCGGCACCGAAGAGCAGCGCGAGCGCGATGACCCGTCGGTGCGCCGCGAACCACGCCGTCCCCGGTGCGGCTGGTCGGTCACCGCCGGACCCGCTCCCACGGGACACCACCAGCAGCACGACGCCGACGACGAGTGCGAAGACCCCGGACCACGCCCAGGCCGCCCGCCAGTCCGGCAGGAGCACGAGTGCGAGCGCCCCGGCGGCGACCAGCCCCGGACCGGTTCCCGAGTTGACGACCGCCTGCGCCGTCCCCTGCACGGACCCCGGCACCGCGCGCGACACGAGCTGCACCAGGGCTGGTGAGGCGAGCCCGGCCCCGGTCGAGGCGACCACCGCGGCGATCCCGAAGGACCACGGCCCCGCCGCCGCCGCCATCGCGAGCGCACCGACCCCGGCGACCCCGGCGGCTGCGGCGACGAGCACCCGGGGGACGCGTGCGGCGACCAGGAACCCGACCACCGCGCCGATGCAGTACATCGCCGAGGCCCCCGAGGAGACCCATCCGGCGGCGTCCGGGCGCAGGCCGAGGTCGCGTTGGACGTCGGGCAGGAAGAGGCCGAACGCCAGGCGCACCAGCCCGTACGTCGCGGCGATCAGGGCCAGCCCGCTGCCGAGGAACACCCACTGTCGTAACGAAAACGATCGTTTCACTTTTGAGAGCCTAGGGTGCTTGCATGGCGATGCGTCCAGGAACCGAGCAGCGGCTGCTCGACGCGGCCGAGGAGCTCTTCTTCACGCGGGGCATCGCCGCCACCCCGATCGACGCCGTGCTCGACCGCGCCGGGATCTCGAGCGCCACGCTCTACCGCGGGTACGCGAGCAAGGAAGCCCTGGTCGCCGCGGCCCTCGACCGCCGGCACGACGACTGGCTCGCCACGTGGGACCGCGCGGTCAAGGCCGCTCCGGACGACCGTGGCCGCCTGCTCGCGGTGTTCGACGCGCTCGACGACTACCGGTCGACCGCCGCTGGTTCACGCTGGTGCGCGTTCCTCGGGACCGCTGCCGAGTACGCGGACGCCCCAGCCGAGGTGCACGAGGTGCTCGACCGCGAGACCGGTGCGCTCCGGAGCCGGCTGACCGAACGTGCCGCGCCCGTCGTCGGCGAGCACGCCGGGGCCCTGGCTGACCAGCTGTTGCTCGTCGTCTCCGGGTACCTGGCGATGCGCCTGCGCGATCCGTCGGTCGGCACGGCGACGGCGCGTGCGGTCGCCACGGCGCTCGTCGCAGCAGCCTGACCGCTCGCCGCAGCAGCCTGACCGCTCGTCAGCGCCCCGGGGTTCTCCGACGCTGCGCTGGGTATCTTGCCCGGTGTGCAGCGACTCTCCTCGACCCTCGTGATGCAGCGCGTGACCTCTGACGGAACGGTGCCCCTCGGATGACCCGTTCGCGCGCGTCGACGATCACCCGCAGGTCGCTGCTGATCGGGGGAGTCGGCATCGTCGCCGCGGGTGCAGCCGCCGAGGCGGTGAACCTCGACCTGCTGCCGGGTCGGGCGACGATGTACCGCGTGCTCGGGCTCAACGGTGCCGACGGCACGATCCCCGATGTCGACCCAGTCCCCTCGGTCTCCGGCACCTTCGTGTCGACCGCGCGGAAGGGACGGACCGTCGGGTGGACCATCGCCGCTCCGGAGTCGGACACCCCGCTGCCGGTGGCCGTCGCGTTGCACGGCTACGGCGACGACCACTCGGCGTTCTTCGGGCGGGAGCTCGGCTGGGACCGGTTCCTCGCGGCGCACATCACGGGTGGCGGCGCTCCGTTCGCGATCGCCTCGATCGACGGCGGCAACCGCTACTGGCACCACCGTTCCGACGGGGATGACCCCGCGGCGATGGTCGTCGACGAGTTCCTGCCCCGGATCGCGCGGCGCGGATTCGACACCGACCGGCTCGCGCTGACCGGGTACTCGATGGGCGGGTTCGGCGCCCTCCGGCTCGGCGGGGTGCTCGGTGCGTCCCGCGTCCGCGCCGTGTCGGCGATCAGTCCGGCGCTCTGGACGTCAGCAGCGGACACCGCCCGCGGAGCCTTCGACGACGCGGCCGACTTCCGTGCGAACACGGTCCTCGGTCGGCAGCGCGCGCTCGACGGGGTCGCCGTCCGTGTCGACTGCGGCAACGGTGACGGGTTCGCTCCGGCGGCGCACGCCTACGTCGACGGTTTCGCGACGCCGCCCGCCGGGGGCTTCGAGCCCGGCGCCCACACGCACGGCTACTGGCGCCGCCTGGCACCGCAGCAACTCGCCTTCCTCGGCCGTCACCTCGGTCGCTGACCCAGCCCGCGCCCTGGGCGGTCGCCGAGGCGGACGGGAGGCCCGTGGCGGCCCCGCACCGCGCCTCCAGGCCGCCGATCGGTCGCGCCCACGGCCCGTGCCGCGTGGCGAGCAGCGCTCAGGCTCGCCCGCGGTTGCGGCGCCGGATCTCCTTCGGCGCCCGACCGGCCATGAAGGACCTCGCAGGGTCGACGAGGAAGCCCTGTCGGAGGGCCTCGCGCCCGACGAGCATCCGGAACCCCATCTGGTCGCGGTTGCTCAGGGTGACCTCGGACACGACGGCGCGCCCGGCCAGGGTGATCGTGGTGAGCACGACGATGCGCTCCTGGGTGTGCCCGGTCGAGCTGCGGATGATGCGCCGGTCGTGCACATCGCACTCGATCGTGACGGCGTCGGCATCGGTGTCCTGCCATGGGTGCACCGAGAACCGGACCCGGTCGCCCGGGAGTTCTTCGAGGTCGAACGCGTGCAGTGCCGAGCTGCGTGCACCGGTGTCGAGCTTGACCTTGATCCACGGCAGCCCGAGGTCCGGCAGGCCGGCCCACTCGCGCCAGCCGGCGACGACGAGCCCGCCGTCGGGGGGCTTCGGAGCACGGGCCATGTGCCCATCCTGTCCCATGCGCGACTGTGCCGGTCAGGCGGGCGGGTTCGGCACCATCCGGACGGCGCTCTTCCGCGGCGGCCCGGGCAGCACCGAGACGCCGGCTGCCTCGACCGCACGTGCTCCGTCGATGACCGCGGCCGCGCCGCCGAGCGACGGTGCCGGCCCCGCGGTTCCGAACAGTGCCCACGCCTCGCCCCCCGGGTCGAACCGCGAGTCGTAGCGGAGCGCATCGACCCGGTCCTTGAACAGCTCGGCCCATGCCTGCGTCACGGCGTAGTCGCCCATGGTCGTGAGTTCGCTCGTGACCCCGAAGCGTGCAGCGCCCGCGCCGCTGACGTGGGCGGAGCTCGCATCGGACGGCGGGGTGATCGTCGAGACGCGGAGGACGGCAGCGTCGGCAGCGCTCACTTCGTTGCGGCGGACCTTCGGGCCGAAGAACTCTCGGACAGCGGTCGAGGCCGCGGCTGCGAAGCAGCACGTGCCGTTCGGTTCCCGGAGGTTGAAGCGGCCGTAGGGGTGGCTGGCGAAGTACCAGGGCGCGAACTCGGCGAGGTGCGCGCGGAACACCTCGGCGGGGAGTCTGCGCCCGTCGGGGAAGCCGGTCAGGTCGAGACCGGCCGGTGGTGCGGTCTGGACGACGTCGGTGCGTGCGACGGTGGTCATCCGAGTCGGAACGCTCCGGCGAGTGCGGCGAGACGGACCGCTTCGTCCGCGCGGTCCGTCCGGAGTGCCTGGGCCGGCGTGAGTCCGTCGAGTTCGTCCGCCGGCGCGTTCAACCACACGGCATCGCCCCAGGGGTCGACCCGGTCGGGGTCCAGGCCGGCCAGGACATCGCGCAACCGTGGCAGCAGGATGCCCCGTGCATCGAACTGGAACGACGGGTAGAGCCGGAAGCCGTCGGCCGACAGTACGCAGAGCACGTCGCCGACCTTGGCCTGCGCGTCGAGGGTCTGGCGGCTCATCCGGAACCACTTCCGCAGGCCGGCAGTGTCGTAGAACGGTCCGACGCGGTCGTCGAGCACATCGGCGCCGGGGATGCTGGCGAGCATCCGCTCCGCGACGGCGTCCATCGATCCGTTCACCCGCTCGACCTCGGCGAGGTCGATCAGGTCGACGTGCCGCAGGAGCGCGGCCACGAGGCGATCCCTGAGGTCGTCCGCCGGACCGGTGGAGGTGGTGGTCGGTGGCGCGACCGCCTCGGTCGAGGAAGGTCTCCGCGATCGGACACGCCACTCGGACGACGCGGATCGCCGCGACGTTGACCGTCCGGACCCTGCGAGTCGAGGGGTCCGATTGCTCCGGGTCGCCCGGAGACCGTGCTGGTTCTTCGTCATTGCGCGCACCGTCCGATCAGTCAAGCCACGATAGCGCAAACGCGTCAAAAGAGTACAACGCGCGGTGGTCGGCGGCGCCGCGGCGCGGGCGTGCTTGGATGGACCGTCGCCGTCGATCCCACCCCGCGGAGAACCCCTCGATGAAACTCGCCATCCTGTCCCGCGCCCCGCAGGCGTACTCGACCCAGCGCCTCCGTGCTGCGGCGCTCGACCGCGGCCACGACGTCAAGGTGCTGAACACGCTGCGCTTCGCGATCGACCTGTCCGGCGAGGACCCGGACCTGCTGTACCGCGGCAAGCTCCTGAGTGACTACGACGCGGTGCTGCCGCGCATCGGCAACTCGATCACCTACTACGGCACCGCGGTGGTGCGGCAGTTCGAGCAGATGGACGTGTACACGCCGAACACCGCGACGGGCATCACGAACTCCCGCGACAAGCTCCGGGCGAACCAGATCCTGTCCCGCCACCACATCGGCATGCCCGCGACGACGTTCGTGAACAGCCGGGCCGACGTCCGCGGCGCGATCGAACGGGTCGGCGGTGCTCCGGTCGTGATCAAGCTGCTCGAGGGCACGCAGGGGATCGGCGTGATCCTGGCGCCGGAGGAGAAGGTCGCCGAGTCGATCGTCGAGACGCTGCACTCGACGAAGCAGAACGTCCTGATCCAGTCGTTCATCTCGGAGAGCCGTGGCCGTGACATCCGCGCGCTCGTCGTCGGCGACCGGGTGGTGGCCGCGATGCGCAGGACGGCGTCGGGGGACGAGTTCCGCTCCAACGTGCACCGTGGCGGCACCGTCGAGAAGGTCACGCTGTCGCCGGAGTACGAGGCGGTCGCGGTCCGGTCGGCGCAGATCATGGGGCTCAAGGTCGCCGGTGTCGACATGCTCGAGGGCAACGACGGTCCGCTCGTGATGGAGGTCAACTCGTCGCCGGGGCTCGAGGGCATCGAGCGTGCGACGGGCCTGGACGTCGCTGGCGCGATCATCGACTTCATCGGCAACCAGGTGGCCTTCCCCGAGATCGACGTGCGCCAGCGGCTCAGTGTCTCGACGGGCTACGGCGTCGCCGAGCTGCTCGTGCACACCAACGCCGACCTGGTCGGGAAGACGATCAAGGAGTCCGGACTGTGGGACCGGGACATCACCGTGCTGACCCTGCACCGGGGCGCGACCGTCATCCCGAACCCGCGCAGTGGCGTCGAGCTGCAGGCCAGTGACCGGCTGCTCTGCTTCGGCAAGCTCGAGGAGATGCGCTCGATGGTGCCGGACCGTCGACGCCGTCGAAGCAAGATCCGGAAGCTCCCGAAGGACGCCTGACACCGCGCGTCCAGCCGAGCCGGACTGCACACACAGGTGAAATGAGGAAGTATGTGTCGGTGACGATCATGACGGAACGGCCGGTCGACCGGGCAGCGAGCAGTGACCGGGCGCCGAGCAGTGGACCCGAGCAGCCCGGCAACGCCACGGCGAAGCACCGGAACGTCTCACTGCTCTCTGTGGCGACCACCACTGCGGAGCGTGTGACGACCTCGGCCGACATCGAGGCGAAGCTCCGCGGGGTCCTCCGCCGCCTCCGCCTGCCGATGGGACTGCTCGAGCGGGTCGCCGGTGTGATCGAGCGCCGCAACTGGGGCGAGGGCCAGACCTTCCAGGACGCCGCCATCGACGCCGGCCGTCGGGCCATGGCCGAGGCAGGGGTGCGCCCGGACGAGATCGGGCTGCTGATCAACACCTCGGTGACCCGTCCGCACCTCGAGCCGTCGGTCGCCGTGCGCCTGCACCACGGGCTCGGTCTGCCGTCGTCCGCGATCAACTTCGACATCGCGAACGCCTGCCTGGGGTTCGTCAACGCCATGAGCGTCGCCGCGGGCATGATCGACTCCGGTCAGATCAAGTACGCGCTCGTCGTCGACGGCGAGGACGCCGACCAGGTGCAGCTCAACACCATCGACCGCCTGAACCAGGGTGGTCGGAACCGCAAGGACTTCATGAGCGAGTTCGCGAGCCTGACCCTCGGGTCCGGTGCCGCGGCCGCCGTGCTCGGCCCGGCGGACCTGCACCCCGAAGGACACCGGATCGTCGGCGGCGTCACCCGCGCGGCGACCCAGTGGTACGACCTGTGCGTCGGCAGCGTGGACGGCATGTTCACGGACGCCAAGATGCTGCTCAAGGGCGGCATGGAGCTCGTCGTCGCGGCCTGGACCGAGGCCCGTGCCCACTTCGACTGGGCCGACATGGACCGCTACGTCCTGCACCAGGTCTCCGACGTGCACACCAACGCGTTCGTCGAGGCAATCGGCATCCCGCGCGACAAGGTCCCCACCACCTACCAGCGCTTCGGCAACGTCGGCCCGGCGTCGATCCCGATCACCCTGGCCGACGAGGTCGAGTCCGGCGGCATCCGCCGCGGTGACCGCGTGTTCCTGGGCGGCGTCGGTTCCGGCATCAACACGGCGATGATGGAACTCCACTGGTGAGGTCCCGGCTGCCCCGCGTCGCCGCGAGCACGGCTCCGGCGACGCAGCCGCCCTCCTTGCCCGGACTCGACCCGGCCTGGTCGCGCCTGGTCACGGTGCCGGAATGGTCCGAGAACCGTTCGGGAGGCACGGATCGCGCCGCGCGCACCTGGCACCTCCTCGACACGGCCGGGTCCCTGGCGGCGCTCGGCGTGGAACCGGTCGGCACCATCCTGTGCGTGCACGGCAACCCCACGTGGTCGTACCTGTGGCGGTCGGTGCTCCGCACCTCGCTCGAGGTCGCCCAGGCCGGTGGCCCGGCCTGGCGCGTGGTCGCCGTCGACCAGCTCGACATGGGCTTCTCGGAGCGCACCGGGGTGGAACGGGGGCTGCCGCAGCGCGTCGCGGACCTCGGTGCCCTGACCGACGAACTCGGGCTGACCGGCCCGGTCGTCACCCTCGGCCACGACTGGGGCGGAGTCGTGTCGCTCGGATGGGCGGTCGACCACCCCGACGTCCTGGGTGCCGTGATGACGTGCAACACCGCCGTGCACCAGCCCGACGACGCCCCGATCCCCGCGCCGCTGCGGCTCGCCCTGGGGCCGGGGCTGCTCGGCCGTGCCACCGTCGTGACGCCGGCGTTCCTCGAGACGACGCTCGGCATCGCGCACCCGAAGCTCGACCGCGCCGTGGCCGACGGCTACCGTGCCCCCTACCGCGGTGCCGCACGTCGTGGCGGGATCGGTGGGTTCGTGGCGGACATCCCCGTCGACGCCCGGCACCGGAGTGCGCCCGAGCTCGACCGGATCGCCGCCGGGGTCGCTGCGCTCGACGTCCCGGCGCTGCTGCTCTGGGGTCCCCGCGATCCGGTGTTCCTGGAGCGCTACCTCGACGACCTGTCCGAGCGGCTGCCGCAGGCCGACGTGCACCGCTTCGAGGGTGCCGGCCACCTGCTGCCCGACGACGCCGACGTGGCGGGCGCGGTGTTCGACTGGATCGGCGACCGTCTGCCGGGCGGACACGTGCCTGCTCCAGCCGAGAAGGGCCTCCCGGTCGACGTCGACCAGTCGACCGACGTGAGCCGCCCGCTCGGCGCCGCGCTCGAGGACCTGCGCGACAGCGACGAACCCGCCCTGGTGGAGATGGCCGCGGCCGGCGGTCCCCGCACGATCACGTGGCGCCTGCTCGCCCGTCGGGTGGACGAGATCGCCGCCGGGCTGGACGACCTCGGTGTCCGGAGCGGTGACCGTGTCTCGCTGCTCGTCACCCCGGGAGCCGACCTGACGGCCGTCCTGTACGCCTGCGTCCGGATCGGCGCGGTCGTCGTGGTGGCCGATGCCGGACTGGGGCTGCGCGGCCTGACCCGTGCGGTGCGCGGAGCCCGGCCCGACTGGATCATCGGCGCGCTGCCCGGCCTCGGAGCCGCTCGTGCACTCGGCTGGCCGGGGCGGCGCATCGCGACCGTCCCGCTGCCCGCGCCCGCACGGCGTGCGCTGCGCGTCGAGCACACGCTCGTCGACGTCGCCCGGCGGGGTGCCCGTCGGCTCGCCCACGGTTCCGTGCTGCCCACGGTGCCGGCGTCCGACGCTCCTGCCGCGATCCTGTTCACCTCCGGGTCGACCGGACCGGCGAAGGGGGTCGTCTACACGCACGGACAGCTCGGTGCCGTCCGCGACGTCCTGGCGGCCCAGTACGACATCGGCGTCGGCACCGGCCTCGTGGCGGGCTTCGCACCCTTCGCGCTGCTCGGGCCCGCCCTCGGGGCCCGGTCGGTGGCGCCGGACATGGACGTCACCGCGCCCCGGACCCTGACGGCGCGCGCCGTCGCGGCCTCGGTGGCCGCGGCCGACGCGACCGTGGTCTTCCTGTCGCCGGCGGCGTTGGCGAACGTCGTGGCGACGGCATCGGTGCTGACCGACGTCGACCGTGCGGCGCTCGCGCGCGTCCGGTTGTTCCTGTCGGCGGGCGCCCCGGTGTCGGCCGCGCTGCTGACCGCGGCGACCGAGCTGATGCCGAACGCGAGTGCGCACACCCCCTACGGCATGACCGAGGGGCTGCTCATGACCGACGTCGACCTGGACGGCGTCCGTTCGGCGGCGGCCTCGGACGACAAGGGCATCTGCGTCGGACTCCCGGCGGCGAACGTGCGGGTGCGGATCGCGCCGCTCGACGCCGCGGGTGCTGCGACCGGTGCGCTGACCGACGCGGCGGGCGTCACCGGCGAGATCGTCGTCGTCGCACCGCACGTGCGCGACCACTACGACCGGCTCTGGCGGACGAACCGGGTCGCGCGCCTCGGGGTCGAGGACCCCCGCGGACACCGTACGGGCGACGTCGGGCACCTCGATGCCACGGGGCGGCTCTGGGTCGAGGGGCGGATGCAGCACGTGCTCACCACCCCCGAAGGCGTCGTCACCCCGGTCGGACCGGAGCAGCGCATCGAGGGCGTACCAGGAGTCGGCCGTGCCGGCGTCGCGGGGATCGGCCCGCGCGGGACGCAGCAGGTCGTCGCCGTCGTCGAGACCACCGACGGGCGACGTGCTCGACGGCCCGCCCTGGCTCCGCCGGCGCTGGCTGCATCGGTCCGTGCCGCGGCCGGGGTCCCGCTCGCAGCGGTGCTGACCGCGCCCGTGCTGCCGACCGACATCCGGCACAACTCGAAGGTCGACCGCTCCCGGCTGTCCCGCTGGGCGACGGCGGTGCTGTCCGGTGGACGGATGGTCCGCCCGTGACGGTGCTGGTCACCGGGGCCAGCGGGTTCCTCGGTCGGGCGACGGCCGCAGCGGTACGGGACGCCGGGCACGAGGTCCGCACGTTCCAGCGGCGTCCTTCCGGGGTGCCCGGGGTGCAGGACGTGTCCGGATCGATGACCGATGCCGCCGCGGTGGCACGCGCGGTCGACGGTGTCGACGCCGTGGTGCACCTCGCCGCGAAGGTCTCCCTGGCGGGTGACCCGGCCGACTTCGTCCGCGTGAACGTCGACGGCACCCGAGCGCTCGTCGACGCCGCACGGCGTGCCGGTCCCCGGCGGTTCGTGTTCGTCTCGTCGCCGTCGGTCGCGCACACCGGATCGTCGCTCGTCGGCGCCGGAGCGGGCGTCGCCGAACCCGCTCGTGCCCGTGGCGACTACGCCCGCACGAAGGCCGCGGCCGAACTCCTCGCGCTCGAGGCCGACGCTCCCGGGTTCGCCGTCGTCGCCGTCCGCCCGCACCTGGTGTGGGGGCCGGGCGACACCCAGCTGATCGGCCGGATCGTCGAGCGGGCACGGGCCGGGCGACTGCCGTTGCTCGACTCGGGTGCTGCGCTCATCGACACCCTGTACGTCGACAACGCCGCGTCCGCCATGGTGGCCGCCCTCGAGCACGCTGCCGACGACGGGGTGCACGGCAACGCCTACGTCGTCACGAACGGCGAGCCCCGGCCCGTCGCGGACCTGCTCGCCGGGATCTGCGCGGCCTCGGGGGTCGCGGCACCGCGGTGGCACGTGCCGGCTGTCGTGGCCCGGGCCGCGGGGTCGCTCGTCGAGGCCGTGTGGCGGGTGCGTCCTGGGCAGGACGAGCCCCCGATGACACGGTTCCTCGCCGAGCAGCTCTCGACGGCGCACTGGTTCGACCAGCGCCGCACCCGAGCCGACCTGCAGTGGTCCCCGTCGGTGTCGATCGACGAGGGCCTCGCGCGCTTGGCGGCGGCTCAGACCTCGTTGGCCGCCACGTAGACCCAGGCCGACAGACCCGAGGTGAGCTCGACCCGGATGCGCTGGTAGTCAGCGACCTCGTAGTCGTCGACGGCGCGGAGCTGCCACTCGTAGCCGAGGGTCAGGGCGACACCTTCGACGACGTCGTCCGGTGCACCCCGGCGGAGGATCGGGTGCAGGTCCGAGCCGCTCGTCCGGACCACCTCGGGGTCGGTGATCGCCACCCAGTCGAGCCGCCACCCGGGCAGCGTGTCCGGGGTGGTCGGGACGTGGCCGCCGAACAGCGACTCCTGCACGAGCGGCTGCCGCAGCGTGCCGTACGAGAACACCCGGTGCGTGGTGCCAGGCCATGGCTCGGGGCGGCGGATCGGCTTCGGGCCGATCGTCGGGGTCGACGTCCACACGAGTGCTCCGGTGACGCCGGTCAGACCGAGGTGGAGCAGCCCGACGACGCCGAGCACGCTTCCCCAGACGACGCCGGAGGTGTCACCGGGGCAGGCTTCCCAGAACCCGTCCTCGGACGAGCCGCACATCGCGTGTCCGTTCGCGACGCCGACGGCGATCGCGATGATGCCGACGACGAGACAGACGAGCGCGAACGCGCCGAGACCGATGACCCAGCGCTGGCCGGGGGAGAGACGCTTCACGTCGCGAGGGTAGCGGACGTGGGGCCCGGATCACGCGCGCCGATCGGCGCAGGTGATCCGGGCCTCCAGGTCGTCAGCTGTGCCGCTTGGCGGCCTTGGCGATCTTCTTGCCCAGCTTCTTGCGGGCCTTGCGGGCGTGCGGGTCGTTCCAGGCCTTGCGGACGGTCTCGCCCTTGGACGTCTTGATGACCGGGCGGTTCGCGCGGGAGCCGAACCAGAACCCGATCAGGACGATCAGGCCGATGACGATGATGCGGTTGCGCATGGTGGGACTCCTTGGTCGGTGGTGCAGGTGCCGGCGGATCAGCCGGTGAAGCGTTGCCAGAGCTCGCTGACGATCGGCCACACGTCGCCGGCGCGGTCGGCGGACCCGACGGCCACCAGGACCACGGGGACGACCGTGACGGCGATGCTCACCAGGACGGCGAGCACGACCGAGATCGTCGCTGTCGTGGTGTGCCGACGAGTGAGCGCCAGCGCGAGGAGCGCCAGCACGACGATCAGCCCGAGGACCGCGACGACCGTGACCCGCACGAACGGGAACGGCACGAGGCCGGCGGTGGTGGCGGTGACGCCGCCGAGGAACCCGACCAGGGGCAGGAACGCCCCGAGCAGGACCCCGGCGACCAGGACCACGCCGATGCCACCGGCGATCCACACACCGCGCGGCCGGGGCCGACGGGTGCGGGGCCGACGACCGCCGGACCAGGCGGTGGTCACGGTCGGTCCGTGGTCGGGTCGGTCGGCTGGTCGCCGTCGCGGGCGGCTGCCCGCGCTGCCTCGCTGGCGTCGGCTGCGGCGTCGGCGGCGTCCTGCGCGGCGTCCTCGGCGGAGTCGGCGGCGCGCACGGCTGCGTCGGCAGCCGTCTCGGAGGCCACGACGGGGGTCGCAGTGTCCTCGTCGACGACGGCCGCACGTGCGCTGCTGGCCGCGTCGCGCGCGGTGTCGGCGGCGTCCCGTGCGCCCTCGGACGCACGGTCGAGCGCGTCGGACGCGGCTTCGTGCACACGGCCAGCCGTGGCGGTCGTCGCGTCCACGGCCTGTTCAGCGGCGTCCGCGGTGACGTCGGCGGCACGCTTCGTGGCGTCAGCGGTCGCGTCGGCAGCCTGCTTGGTCGCCTCAGCGGTGGCCGAGGCAGCACGCTTGGCGGTGTCGACCGTCGCGTCGGCGGCACGCTTGGTGGCGTCTGCGGTGACCTCGGCTGCCTGCTTCGTGACGTCGGCGGTGGCGTCGGCGGCACGCTTGGTCGCCTCGGCCGTCGCGTCGGCCGCCTGCTTCGTGGCGTCGACGGTCGCCGTCGCCACGCGCCTCGTGGTCTCGCTCGTCGCCTTCGCGGCGTCCTGCACGGCATCGCCGACGGCGGTGGCCGCACGCTCGACGGGCGAGGGCTCGTCGTCGAACGGCCCGTGCACGTCGAGGACGCGGACGTCCACGGTCGTCGGCGCGGATGCGACCTGGCCGGCTGCTGCAGCGACCTGTCGTTTCACCTCGTCGGCGACCTCGCGGACGTTCTGCGGGTAGGTCACGATGACGGAGACCTGCACCGCGAAGGTGCCGTCCTCGTCGTCGACCTGCACACCGGCGGTCCCGGCGGAGCGGCCGAGCCGCTTCCGCACTTCGTCGGCGGCTCGGGACACGGTCCCGCCGAGGTGGTGCACGCCGGGCACGCCGAGCGCCGTCTCCGCCGCGGTTCGCGCGATGAGCATCGCGGGGGTCGCGTCGTCGGGCAGCGGCTCCGTCAGTTCTGCGGGCAGGGCCACCTCGGTGACCTGCGTGTGCGCATGGGGGTCGTGCTGCATGGTTCCTCCTCGTTCGGGTCCGCGGAACGCATCGGGGCACTCGACGTCGCGAGTGCCCCGACACGCATCGAGCGTCCTAGTTCTTGAAGACGTCCTTGACGTCCTCGCCGGTCTTCTTGACGCTCGCGGAGGTCTGGTCCTTCTGGCCCTCGGCGACCTTGGAGTCGTCGTTCTGGGCCTTGCCCACGGCTTCCTTCGCCTTGCCGGCGAGGTCCTGAGCAGCGTTCTTGATCTTGTCGTCGAGTCCCATGACGGGTCCTTTCATCGGTCGGGCGTGCGCCCGGTGGTGGGTGTTGCGTGGGTCTTCGGTGGGCCGGGAGTCCCGGGGTCGCGTCCGGCTGACGGGTGTCAGTGGACGCGGGTCGACTTCGCGAGCGCCGAACGGGTCCCACCGGTGAGGTGGACCAGGACGGGCACCTGGCGGCCGAGCGTGCGGTCGAGGACCGCAACGGCGCGGTCGACGGCGTCGAGCACCGAGACGGCGTCCCCGCCGCGGCGGACCGCGACGCGGATGCGAGCGGCACGCTGCTTCCGCACCAGGTAGGTGTCGACGCGGGAGCCGACGACGTCGCGGACCCCGGCGAGCTCGTGCTCGACGACGTCGCGGACGAGTGCGACGTTCACCGTGACGGCGTCCTCACCGGAACGCTCGCGGACGGCGACGGACGTGCCGCCCCCGCCGCGGGTGAACACCCAGACCAGGGCGAGCACGATGACGACGGCGCAGGCGACGGCGACGATCCAGAGCGAGGACGCGGGGACGTCCAGGTTGCTCGGCAGGTCGACGGTGGGCTTGATCGCGTCCTGCACGGCGGGCAGCGCGCCCGCGCCGATCGTGAGACCGACGACGACGGCGATCAGGCCGAGGACGAAGAGGATGATCCGGTTCATGGTCCGGTTGCTCTTGGTCATGCGAGGGTCCCCTTCTCGTCGACGCGGACGCGGATGTTCCGGCCGAACCGCTCGTCGAGACCACTGAGGCGGTCGCGGACGGCTGCCTGCACGGCCTGCTCGTCGACCGGGATGCCGGTGACGGGCACGATCCGGACGTCGGTGCGGCGACCGCGGGCGGTGGCCGAGGCGTTGCCCTCGGGGACCCCCGCGGCCGTCCCGGCGGCGTTGGCCGCGGTCGAGGCGACGATGCGGGTGTCGATGACGACGGCGCCACGGTCGTGCTGGACGACGGATCGGTGCTGGCGGCCCGGCTTCAGGGCCAGGACGATCAGCACGATGCCCAGTACCACGAGCACGACGGCGATGACCTCGGCGATCGTGACGAAGGCGGCGTCGGGCTGCAGTGCGGCGTCGACGGCGGTCTGCGGGTCGGCGAGGAGCGGAGGTCGCCCGATCGCCCGCAGGACCGACTCCGTGCCGATCCACGCGGCGACCAGTGCGAGGACCACCAGCGCCACCGCCACTGCGGTCGAGCGGGAGCGGTGCACGCTCCGACGACGGATGCGTCGTTCGACGGAACCGTTGCTCATGATGGTCTCCTACCGGGTTCGGGACTCGCGCTCGCGCACGATCCCGGTGAGTTCGATGTGGGCACTGCCGACGCGGCGGCCGGTGAGTTCGCTCACGCGGCGCTTGACCTCGTCGGCGACCTGGGCCGAACGGGCGACGAGGTCGTCGCCCGCGGCGATGGGGCCGGTGACGTCGAGGGCCATCGCTCCGGCCGCGTCTCCGAGACCGACCCTGACCCGCTTGGCGGGGGCGCCGAGCCGTTCGGCTGCGACGGCCCGCGCCAGCGAGGTCAGTGCACGAGCGGTGATCTCGACGCGGCCCGGGACGACGTCCGGGCCGGCGTTCACCGGGAGCTCCGGCGCCCGGTGAGCACGTCGGTCAGGGCACCACGGTCGATCTTGCCGGTGGCGAGGGCGGCCACGAGGGCCCCGATCGCACCGAAGACGATGACCAGGACGAAGCCCCAGAACCCGAACTGCAGTGCGACGACTGCGAGGACGGCACCGATGAGGGCACCGATCAGTGTGTTGCTCATGCGACTCGCGCTTCCTTCTTCTCGTCGTTGTCGTTGTCGTCGTCGTCGCCCGGGATGAAGACGTCCTGGACGGTCACGTTGATCTCGGCGACCTCCATGCCGACGATCTGCTCGAGGGCACGGGCGACGCTGCTGCGGACGCCGTCGGCGACCTGCTGGAGCGACACCGGGTACTCGGCGACGATGACGATGTCCGCGGCGACCTGCTTCTCGCCGACCTCGACCTTGACGCCCTGACCGAAGTCGCGCTGGCCGATCGCGTCGCGGAGCGCACCGATCGCACGGGCTGCGCCGCCACCGAGCGAGTGCACGCCGTTGACCTCGCGGGCGGCGATGCCGGCGACCTTCGACACGACGGTGTCGTCGATGACGGTCTTGCCGGTGACGCCGCTGTTCGAGCCGGCGTGCGAGGTGGTCCGGGCCGCGGCGGTGGTGGCCGGGGTGGTGGTGATGGAGTCAGCCATGGTTCGTTCCTTCCGATTGACCCGCCGGGCGTTCCCAGCGGTTGCTGTTCACGGATGAGACGGGCTGCACCAGAGATTCGTCACACATGACTTTCCGGATTCGGCAGAGATCCAGGAATCCGCGGGAACACGGGGATGTGGCTGTACCCCCTGGCCGTCCGCTCAGGCGGTGTCGCGTGTTCCGTCCGCCGCGTTGCGTTCTGCAGCGGCGCGGATCGCCCGGGCGCACGCCATCGGGGACTCGCCTCGCTCGGCTCGGAAGAGCTGCTGCAGGCGTCGTGGCAGGACCCCGGCGGCGTCGGCGATGTCCTGCAGGGAGAGGTCCTCGGCGGCGTGCTCCTCGATGAACGCGACCGCGCGGCGGACGCGCCACGAGGACCGACCACTGTCGGGCCGTGCGGACAGCGACGTGCGGAGCGTGGCGGCGGGGTCCTCGCCGAACCGCTCGCGGTAGGCGGTGGCGAACCGGCCCGGGTTGGTGAAGCCCCACCGACGTGCGACCAGGGCGACACCGTCCGCGCTGGGGGAGCGGTCGTCGCCGGCACGCAGGAGCTCGCTCCGGACCCGGTCGAGCCGGTGCTCGCGCAGGAACCGGTGCGGCGTCGAGTCCAGGGTGCGGGCGAACACGTCCTGCAGGCCGCGCTGGCTGAGCCCGCACGCCGCGGCGATCTCAGACACCGCCGGACGCTCGGCCGCGTGCCGTTCGACGTACCGGATGGCGTCGCGCAGGCGGTTGGCGACGGGGACGTCGTCGCCGCGGTTGCGGATCGGGAAGGTGTCGAGCACGACGATCGCCAGCCGACGGTTCAGCGCCGTCCGCATCGGACCGACCACGCGGTCGTCCACGAGCGCCGGGCCGAGCTCCCCGATGAGGTGGCGCAGCGGTTCGCGGCGGGCGATGACCTCGTCCTGCTGGTCGAAGAGCAGCGGGCCGTCCGGCAGCCGGTAGCCGAGGTCGCGCCCGACGGTCCGCAGGAACGAGTCCGCGATGTGCACCCCGTTGTAGACCGTGCCGTCGGACTCGAAGCGGTACGCCTCGGACGCGCTGGCGATGTAGGGGCTGCCCGGCTCGACCACTCGCGTGCGGTCGGGGAAGTGCATCTCGAGCCGACCCTTGGTGAGCCAGAAGACCACGTGGTCCTCCCGCGCCCCGATGACCCCGCCGCGGCGACCGCCCTCGGCGCGCATGGTCCGCAGCGTGAGGTCGTCGTCGCCGACCACGGTGTACTCGTAGCGGGTGTCGTCGGTCGCGTACGTCTCCGAGGCGAAGTCGGACCCGTGGTACTCCGCCTCGAAGATGTCGGAGTAGTCGGAGCCGTCGCCGTCGGCGAACCGCAGTCTGCGGAAGCCGTTCGTCGCCGGATCGGTCATGGTCGAAATCATGACATCGACGGCACGGCGAGGTGAATACCCTCGTTCGTGTCCGCGCATCCATGGGAGGGAATACCCTAGGGGGGTACCGTATTGAGGACCGTGGAGGCCACCATGCACGAACACGTCGGGTACATCGGCGACAAGGACGACCTGCTCAAGCGGCTCCGTCGCGCCGAGGGCCAGGTGCGCGGCATCGCCCGCATGGTCGAGGACGAGACGTACTGCATCGACGTCCTCACCCAGATCTCGGCGGCGAACCGGGCGCTCGAACGCGTGGCGCTGTCGCTGCTCGAGGACCACCTCAAGCACTGCGTCGCCGAGGCGGTCGCCGAGGGTGGCGACGCCGCGGACGAGAAGGTCCGCGAAGCCAGCCAGGCCATCGCCCGGCTCGTGCGCTCGTGACCGCCGCCCGCACCCGAACCACAGGAGGAGACACCGTGACCACCGAACTGCTGCTCGTCGAGGGCATGACCTGCGAGCACTGCGTGCTGAGCGTGACCGAGGAACTCACCGAACTCGAGGGGGTGTCCGACGTCGCCGTCGCGCTCGTCCCCGGCGGTGCCTCGTCGGTGACGGTCACCTCGGACGCACCCGTCGACGCCGGTGCGCTCCGCGGTGCGGTCGCCGAGGCGGGGTACGAGGTCGTGCCGTCGTGACGGACGGCATCGTCGAGCTCGACATCACGGGCATGACCTGCGCCTCGTGCGCGAACCGCATCGAACGGAAGCTCGGCAAGCTCCCCGGGGTCACCGCCACCGTCAACTACGCCACCGAGAAGGCGCAGGTGCAGGTCGCGGCTGACGGCCCCGCCGACCCCGCTGCCCTCATCGCCGCCGTCGAGTCCGCGGGCTACGGTGCGACCGTCCCCGCGCCGCCGGCCGACACGACGGCGCCGGACGACGACGCCGACGACCCGGCCGGTGCGCTGCGCCGACGACTCGTCGTGTCTGCGGTCCTGGCCGTGCCGGTCGTCCTGCTCTCGATGGTGCCGGTCCTGCAGTTCCCGAACTGGCAGTGGCTCGCCCTGACACTCGCCGCGCCCGTCGCGGTGTGGGGCGCGCTCCCGTTCCACCGCGCCGCGTGGGTGAACGCCCGACACGGTGCCGCGACCATGGACACCCTGGTCAGCGTGGGTGTGCTGGCGGCCTTCGGCTGGTCCCTCTACGCCCTCTTCTTCGGCGACGCCGGCACGACCGGCATGCACATGACGTTCTCGTGGATCGCGACCGACCCCGAGGCGGCCGACCTGTACCTCGAGGTCGCCGCGGCCGTGACGGTGTTCATCCTGGCCGGCCGGTACATGGAGGCCCGCGCCAAGAAGCAGTCCGGCGCAGCGCTGCGCGCCCTGCTCGAACTCGGCGCGAAGGAGGCCACGGTGCTGCGCGACGGCGTCGAGCAGCGTGTGCCCGCGTCGGTGCTCGTCGTCGAGGACGTCGTCGTCGTGCGGCCGGGGGAGCGGATCCCCAGCGACGGCCTCGTGCAGGACGGGTCCTCGGCCGTGGACCGCAGCATGGTCACCGGCGAATCCGTCCCCGTCGAGGTCGGCCCGGGCGACCGGGTGACCGGCGCGACGATCAACGTCGGCGGCCGGCTCGTGGTCGGCGTCACCCGCGTCGGCGCCGACACCGAGCTCGCCCGGATGGGACGGCTCGTCGAGGACGCGCAGACCGGCAAGGCCGACGTGCAACGCCTGGCCGACCGGGTGTCCGGCGTCTTCGTGCCGATCGTCATCGCGCTCGCCGTGCTGGCGTTCGTCGGCTGGCTCGTGCTCGGCGGTTCGGTCACGGCGGCGTTCACCGCAGCCGTCGCCACGCTCATCATCGCCTGCCCGTGCGCCCTCGGGCTCGCGACGCCGACCGCGCTGCTCGTCGGCACCGGCCGCGGGTCCCAGCTCGGCATCCTGATCGGCGGCCCGCAGGTGCTCGAGCAGACCCGTGGCGTCGACACGATCGTGCTCGACAAGACCGGCACCGTCACCACCGGCGAGATGACCGTGCGCGCGGTGACCTCCGCCGACGCCGCCCTCGACGAGGATGCCGTGCTCCGCCTCGCCGCGGCCGTGGAACACGGGTCCGAGCACCCCGTGGCCCGTGCGGTCGTCCGTGCGGCAGTGGCCCGGCACCTCGACGTCCCGACCGCCGAGCAGTTCGAGTCGACCCCCGGCGCCGGCGTGCAGGCCGTCGTGGACGGCGACGTCGTCCTCGTCGGCGGTACCCGCTGGCTGACCTCGTCGTGGGCGATCCCCGTCCCCGACGCGGTGACCGCGGCGATCACCGCCGCCGAGACCGACGGCGGGACCGCGGTCGTCGTGGCCCGGAACGGCCGCGTGCTGGGCGTCGTGGTCGTCGGCGACACCGTGAAGCCCGAGGCCGCCGACGCGGTCGCGCGCTTCGTGGCCCTCGGTCTGCACCCCGTCCTGCTCACCGGCGACAACGACGGCGCCGCACGGGCGGTCGCCGCACAGGTCGGCATCGACGAGTTGCACGCCCGCGCCACCCCGGCCGGCAAGCTCGACACCGTCCGGGGCATGCAGGCCCAGGGACGGAGCGTCGCCATGGTCGGTGACGGTGTCAACGACGCCGCGGCGCTCGCCGCGGCCGACCTCGGCATCGCGATGGGCGCCGGCACCGACGCGGCGATCGCGGCCAGCGACATCACGGTCGTGAGCGGTCGGCTCACCGTCGTCGCCGACGCCGTCCGGCTGTCGCGGGCCACGCTCGGCATCATCAAGGGCAACCTGTTCTGGGCGTTCGCGTACAACGTGGCGGCGATCCCGCTCGCGATGGCGGGGCTGCTCAACCCGGTGCTCGCCGGCGCCGCCATGGCGTTCTCGTCCGTCTTCGTCGTGACGAACAGCCTGCGGCTGCGTCGTTTCGCACCCCGGCCCTGAGGCCGACCAGCCGTCGGACGTGACGCGCGCAGCGAACGCAGCCCGCGCCTCCCGTCCGGCGGTGCGCACCACGGTGCCGACGGCACTACGCTCGAAGACGGTCCGCGACGCACTGGTGCGGTGACCTGCGGGCTGTACGTCTCGAACGTGATCCCAGGAGGACCGAAGTGACCGAATCCGCTCCCGTCGACCCCACATCGACCGAAGGCTGGAAGAAGCTCGATGGCATCGCCGCCGACTTCACCCCTGACCTGCGCGGGTGGTTCGACAGCGACCCCGGCCGTGCCGAGCAGTACACGTTCCAGGCCGCCGACCTGACCGTGGACCTGTCGAAGGGCCTCGTCACCGAGGACGTCCTCGCCGCCCTGCTGCAGGTCGCGAAGGACACCGGCGTCGCCGAGCGCTTCCAGGCGATGCTCTCCGGCGAGCACATCAACGTCACCGAGGACCGCGCCGTCCTGCACACCGCCCTCCGTCGTCCGAAGGCGACCGAGGGACTCGTCCCGGCGGCGCCGCTGACCGTCGACGGCCAGGACGTCGACGCCGACGTGCACGCCACGCTCGACAAGGTCTACGCGTTCGCGTCGCAGGTGCGCGACGGCTCGTGGACCGGTGTCACCGGCAAGCGGATCGAGACCGTCGTCAACATCGGCATCGGTGGGTCCGACCTCGGCCCCGTCATGGTCTACGAAGCACTCAAGCCGTACGTCCAGCCCGGCCTCGAAGCCCGCTTCGTGTCGAACATCGACCCGGCGGACATCTACGAGAAGACCGTGGACCTCGACCCCGAGACCACGCTGTTCATCGTCGCCTCGAAGACCTTCGGCACCCTCGAGACCCTGACGAACGCGCGACTCGCACGCCAGTGGCTGTGGGAGCGGCTCGGCCTGACCGACGCCGCCGACGACGAGAAGAAGAACGCCGTCGCGAAGCACTTCGTCGCCGTGTCCACCGCGCTCGACAAGGTCGAGGCCTTCGGCATCGACCCCGAGAACGCCTTCGGGTTCTGGGACTGGGTGGGCGGCCGCTACTCCGTCGACTCCGCGATCGGCACGAGCGTCATCGTCGCGATCGGCCAGGAAAACTGGGAGCAGTTCCTCGCCGGCTTCCACGCCATCGACGAGCACGTCCGCACCACGCCGCTCGAGCAGAACGTCCCGGTCCTGATGGGCCTGCTCAACGTCTGGTACACGAACTTCCTCGGTGCGCAGAGCCACGCGGTCCTGCCGTACACGCAGTACCTGCACCGCTTCGCCGCGTACCTGCAGCAGCTCACCATGGAGTCGAACGGCAAGCGCGTCCGCTGGGACGGCTCGCCCGTCACCACCGAGACGGGCGAGGTCTTCTGGGGCGAGCCCGGCACGAACGGCCAGCACGCGTTCTACCAGCTCATCCATCAGGGCACCCGCCTGATCCCGGCCGACTTCATCACGGTCGCGAACCCGGCCCGTCCGCTCAAGGACGAGACCGGTGACGGCAAGGGCGTCGCACCCGGCACCGACGTGCACACGCTGTTCCTGGCGAACTTCTTCGCGCAGACCAAGGCGCTGGCGTTCGGCAAGAGCGCCGACGAGGTCCGTGCCGAGGGCACCACCGACGAGGGCATCGTCGCGGCGCGCACCTTCCCCGGCAACAAGCCGACGACGTCGATCCTGGCGCCGGAGCTCACCCCGAGCGTGCTCGGCCAGCTCATCGCGCTCTACGAGCACATCGTGTTCACCGAGGGCACGATCTGGGGCATCGACTCGTTCGACCAGTGGGGCGTGGAGCTCGGCAAGCAGCTGGCGCTGCAGGTCACGCCCGCCGTCGAGGGCGACCAGGCCGCGCTCGACGCGCAGGACCCGTCGACCAAGGCGCTCATCGCGAAGTACCTGGAGCTGCGCAAGTAGCGACGCACCCACCTGCGAGACGGGAGGCCCGTGGCGGATCCGCCACGGGCCTCCCGTGCGTCTGCCGGTCGCTGCCAAAGCGACAATTGCGCCCCACGGGGCGCCGTCAGGCCCGTGAAAGCGACAGATGTGCGCCGATGTTCCGCGGAAGAGTGTCGCTTTCGTGGAGGGGTCACCGCCGCGGTCAGCGGGCGAGCGGGTCGAGGTTGAGCGTCGTTCCCTCGTAGAGGTGCTGGTCCGTCCCGAACACCTGCACGCCCTCGTTGAGCCAGACGAGCGCCCGCACGCTGATGCCGAACCGCGCGGCGACGTCCCCGATGAGGTCGTCCGGCGCGACCGTGTACGACCGCGGCGCCCCGCCCGTCGTCGTCGCGGTGACCGGACCGGTCGCGTTCGCCCGGGCACCGGCGTCCTCCGGGTGCACGTTCGTCTGCCGCGCCGGGACGGACCACCGCACGGTCGTCACCGCGAGCACCTTGCCGGCAGCGATCTCGACCGGGACCTCCTGCCCCGGAGCCGCCGCGGAGTAGGTCACGAGCGTGGTGAGGTGCGACGGGTCAACGCCGGAGCCGCTCAGCGGGACGTCCACCGCGGTCGCCGTGCTGGTCGGCCCACCGAGCGTCCGGTCGCCGACGCCGGGGTAGGTCAGGCCGTCGCCGACCGCGCGCGGCAGGTCGAACAGGCCGACCCCGACCGGCACCGGCAGGGTCGAGGTGAAGCCGGAGTACTGCGCGGTGAACGTGTCGTCGCCGACCGCGACCACGCGGAACCGGAAGTGCACGCTGCCCTTCGGGGACGCGACGTCACCCTGGGCGAGGACGGTCCCGGCGGGGATCGGCGTCAGCGTCGGCGCCGGAGCCGCTGACTCGGTGGGTTCCGGGGTCGGCGTGCGGGGGTGCGCCGACGACTCGAGGAGGTCACCCTCCGGGTCGGCGTCCGGCGTCGGTGTCGGCGTGGCGGACGAGGTCGGCGTCGTCGCCGGGGTGGACGGGGCGGGGAGGGCTCGGTCCGACCCGCGCAGCAGCGAGCACCCCGACAGTGCCACGGTGGCCGCGACGACGACCCCGATCGCGAGCGTCCGGTTCATGATTCCCCCTCAGCTCGATGCTAACCGCGCGGTGTCCCCGGGGCGAACGCAGCGCCTCCGTCCTGTGTCTGCAGACGTACCGCGGATCCTCCGTCGTCCACGACGAGTGATACCGTCGGTATCAACGAGAGCAGGTGGTCATGGGCGTCAGGGTGGTCCCCGGGCAGCGCGGTGGGCCGGACCCGCGTCGACCCGACACGGAAGCCGTCGTGCGCGCGTTGGCCGGTCGGACCGACAGTGCGCCCGCGACCGTCCGTGCGGCGGTCGAGCACGTCCTGCACAGTCGTGAGCAGCAACACCACGCTGAGATGGAACTGCGGCGCGGGATCTTCAAGCTCGCCGACCTCGGCGTCCCGCAGCGCGAGATCGCGAAGCTCGCCGGGATCTCCCAGCCCGAGGTCTCGCGGCGGCTCTCCCGCCGGACCCTGACCACGAAGCGGCCGTCTCCGCGTGAGGTCATCTCCCGGCGCGAGGGTGGCCAGATCGACTCGGAGACGATGCTGCGCGAGCTGTCGTCGATGGCGTTGACGCACCGCACCCCGAAGCGTGGTGCGGCGTTCGACGGTGCCGCCTCGGCCACCGGCACCACCAAGGAACTCGCGGCGGCGTTCCAGGACGGCCTCCTGTCCGAGGTCGAGTACGAGACCGTCCGCCGGGCGATCGCCGAGCGGCAGACCCGCAAGCGCACCCGGTGACGGAGCTCCGCGACCGGGTGGCCGTCGAGCTGGGCCGTGCGCTCCGGGCCGACTCGCTCGACAACCCCTGGTCGGACACTGCCGGCGCGAGCACCAGGACGATCTACGCGCCGGACGGCTTCCTGTACGAGGCGAGCCGCCTGCGGTTCCACGAGTCCGTGCTCGAGGAACACCGCGCGCTGACCCCGTCGCCGGTCACCGACGGCTCGCTCGCGGTGGTCGTGACGGCCGGGCCGCCCGGGTCGGGGAAGTCGACCGCCCTGGAGCGGATGCCCGAGCTGTGCGGGTACCGGTCGATCGACGCCGACGAGTTCAAGGACCCGCTGCTCCTGCGCGCACAGGCGGACGGTCTGGTGGACCGGTGGACGGCTCGTCGCCTGGCCGACGACCGGCCGGTGCAGCTCCGTGAGATCGCCGGGTTCGTGCACGCCGAGTCGACCACCGTTGCCGACACGCTGCGCCGCCGAGCCCTCCGCAACGGCGAGAACGTCGTCGTGCACGGCACCCTGTCGAGCGTGGACTACCTCGACGACCTCCTCGCCGAGCTCGACGACGCCGGGTACGAGAAGCTGCGCATCGTCACCGTGGAGGTCCCGCTCGAGACGGCGATCGCGCAGGCCACCGATCGGTGGTGGAGCGTGCGCGATGCCGCCACGGATCCGCTCGGTGGTCGGTTCGTCCCCGAAGCAGCCATCCGTCGCTACTACCCGACCGGGTCGACCGAGTCGGTGTGCGGCGCGAACGCCCGGGTCCTCGGTGACCGGGCCGCCGACCTCGGCTGGGACGTGTCGATCGTCTGAGCGGTCGCCGGTGTCGGTCGGAACGGCTACCGTCGAGGCCATGGAGCGTTCGGAGATCCTCGCCGCGGCTGCCGCCGCGCACGCCGCCCGCATCGCAGAAGAAGGCGGTGACGACGGCGCTGCTCGTGAACGGGCGGAGAGTGTCCGGCGCCGGGCCGACGGCCTCACCGACCGGCACGACACGGTCGAGGGTGCGAGCGAGTCCGCTGCTCGCGACGCCGCGCGCCGGAGAGCGGGCGAGGCCGACCGGGCGGCCTCCCGGACCGAGGGCGTGCTGTCCGACTGGCACCGCATGGGCACCCGACGCGGTGTGACGCCGGACGCCCAGGTGCGCACGGCGTGGACGGTCACCGGGGTGCCCGAACGCGGCGACGCTCGGGCGCTGGCGAACGTCCTGCTCTCGACCGCGGGGCACGCGGGCCGGGTGGCCGATGCCGCGCGACGCAACCCGGCGCTGTCCGGTGCCGCGAGCGCAGCTGCCCGACGGACCGTCCGGCGCTACACCGACCACGGCGCGGACATCGCGTCGCTCGGTGACGTGCTGGGGGACAGCCCGACGCCCGACGAGTCCTGACGGTCGAACGGGGGCCGTTGGACCGCTCCCGTCCTGATCAGGCGTTATGTGGACCGATCCAATCGTCCTGACGACAGAATGTCCAATTGACAGGACATGGAATCGGGTTACCATCGGTGCACGCACTGAAGCGCGATCACCGACGAAGGAGTCACCGAATGGTCGACATCAAGCCGACAGCCCCGACTGTCGCACTGCCCCCGATCGGGACCGGACCACACCGACGCCGCCTCGGCGTCCTGGCCCTCGTCGCCACGTTCGGCGGGCTGCTCTTCGGGTACGACACCGGCGTCATCAACGGCGCCCTGAACCCGATGAAGGCCGAGCTCGGCCTGACGAACTTCACCGAGGGCGTCGTCACCAGCTCCCTGTTGTTCGGCGCCGCGATCGGTGCCATGCTCGGCGGCCGCATCGCCGACGGGTGGGGGCGTCGCAAGACGATCATCGCCCTCGCCGTGACGTTCTTCCTCGGCACGCTCATCTGCGTCTTCGCACCGACGTTCGGTGTCATCGTCGTTGGTCGTGTGCTCCTCGGCCTCGCAGTGGGTGGTGCATCGACGGTCGTCCCGGTGTTCCTCGCCGAACTCGCTCCGTACGAGATCCGGGGTTCGCTGTCCGGCCGCAATGAGCTCATGATCGTGATCGGGCAGCTCGCCGCGTTCGTGGTCAACGCCATCATCGGCAACCTGTGGGGTGAGGGCAACGGCGTCTGGCGCGTCATGCTGGCCGTCTGTGCGCTCCCTGCCATCGCACTCTTCGTCGGCATGCTCCGGGTGCCGGAGTCGCCGCGCTGGCTCGCGTCGAAGGGGCGGTACGACGAAGCGCTGTCCGTCCTGCAGCAGGTCCGCACCACGGAGCGTGCGACCGCCGAGCTCGACGACATCAAGCGGAGCAACGACCTCGAGGCGAAGGCCGATCGCGTCAGCGGGTGGCAGACGCTGCGCGGCAACAAGTGGCTCATCCGCATCGTGCTCATCGGTGCCGGGCTCGGCGTCGCCCAACAGCTGACCGGCATCAACTCGATCATGTACTACGGGCAGACCGTCCTCATCGAGTCCGGGTTCCAGGCATCGGCAGCCCTCATCGCGAACATCGCCCCCGGTGTGATCGCCGTGGTCGGTGGCGTGATCGCGCTGTACAACATGGAGAAGATCAACCGCCGGACGACCCTGATCATCGGCTTCTCGTTGACGACGGTCTGCCACTTCCTGATCGGCATCGCCTCGGTCGCACTGCCCGAGGGCAACCCGGCTCGCCCGTGGGTGATCCTGTTCCTCGTCGTCGCGTTCGTCGGCTCGATGCAGACCTTCCTCAACATCGCCGTGTGGGTGGTGCTGTCGGAGATCTTCCCGACCCAGATCCGCGCGCTCGGCATGGGCATCTCGGTGTTCTGCCTCTGGATCGCCAACGCGTTCCTCGGGCTCTACTTCCCGACGATCGTCGCCGCGACCGGCATCACCGGGACGTTCTTCGGCTTCGGCATCGTCGGTCTGCTCGCGCTGCTCTTCATCTGGAAGTTCGTGCCGGAGAGCCGCGGTCGCACCCTCGAAGAGGTGGAAGAGGGCGTCACCACCGGCAACATCTTCACGGTCCCGCAGAAGGCGTCGCGTGGCTAGGTAGCGCACGTGGCGCGGTGATCGCCCGCACGGACGGACGGGAGGCCCGGTGCCAGCTGGCACCGGGCCTCCCGTCCGTTCAGTGGTCGCGCTACGGGCGCAGGAGCACCTTGCCGACGCGGCCGGCGGTGTCCGAGGCACGCACGGCGTCGCGGACGTCCTCGAACGCGAAGGTCTCCGCGACGGGGAGCGTCAGCGAGCCGTCGAGCACGCGGGTGATGAGCTCGCCGAAGAGCTGGCCCTTCGTCTCGGCCGGCATCGTCTTGCTGACGACGCTGCCCCAGAAGCCCTTCACGGTGAGCTGGCCGAAGATGACCTTGCCGGACGGGATCTCGAGCGTGGGCGAGGCCATCGCGCCGAAGACGACGAGGGTCGCGTTCTCGCCGAGCACGCTGGCGATGTCGCCGGCGGCCTTGCCACCGACGGACTCGACACCGGCGACGATCGGGGCGCCTCCGGTGAGCGCGGCGACCTGGTCCTTCCAGCCGTCCGCGTCGGTGGCGACGATGCGCTCGATGCCCTGCTCGCGCAGCTCCTCGACACCGGCGGCGCGACGCACCAGGCCGATGACGTTGATGCCGCGGGCCGCGCCGAGCTGGGCGACCATGCGCCCGACGCCACCGTTCGCGGCGTTCTGGATGAGCCAGTCGCCCTCGTGCAGGTCGAGCGAGTGCAGCAGGCTGATGGCGCTGAACGGCATCGAGACGAGCTGTGCTGCGGCCTCGTCGGTCATGGCGTCCGGTACCGGGACGAGCCCGGCGGCGTTCGCGGTGTAGTACTCGGCCCAGACGCCGAAGGCACCGCCGGCGACGCGCTGGCCGACCGTCAGGTTCGTGACGCCCTCGCCCAGGGCCTCGACGACGCCGAGTGCCTCGGTGCCCGAGGCGGCGGGGAGCTCCGGCTTGAAGCCGTAGGTGCCGCGGACGGTCCACAGGTCGTGGTTGTGGATGGGGGAGAGGACCGTGCGGACGAGGACCTCGCCGGCGCCGGGCGTCGGGACGGGGCGCTCCTGCACCTCGAGGACGTCGGCGGGCTCGGCGAACGTCTCGTGGACGACGGCGCGCATGGTGGTGGGGGTGGTGGTGCTCATGGGTCAGTCCTCCGAGACGACGATGGTGACGTCGATGTTGCCGCGGGTCGCGTTCGAGTACGGGCAGACCTGGTGGGCTGCGTCGGCGAGTGCCTGGGCCTGGTCGTGCTCCAGGCCGGGGATGACGACCTCGAGCATGACGGCGAGCTGGTAGCCGCCGTTGCCGTTCGGGCCGATCTGCACGCGGCCGCCGACGGACGAGTCGGTGATCTTCACCTTCTGGCTGCGGGCGACGCCCTGCAGTGCGGAGTGGAAGCAGGCGGCGTACCCGGCGGCGAAGAGCTGCTCGGGGTTCGCGCCGTTGCCGGAGCCGCCCATCTCCTTGGGGATGGCGAGGTCGAACTCGACCGTGCCGTCGCTCGTGGCGACGTGGCCGTTGCGGCCTTCGCCGGTGGCCAGGGCCTCGGCGGTGTAGAGGGCTTCCATGGTGTTCCTTCCTTCGTGGGGTCAGTGGTCCGCGGCGGCGCGGTCGGGCGTCACGGCGGTGTCGTTCGTGGCCGCGGCGTGCATCGTCTCGGTCAGCCGGTGCAGGGTCGCGATGAGCTCCGTGGCGGCCTGCTCGTCGGGGAGCCCCATGCCGGCGGCGATCGTCGCCGGGATGTGCGCGAGGTCGGCACGGATGGTGCGGCCGCGGTCGCCGAGCGTGATCGTGACGACGCGCTCGTCGGCGCTGCGGCGCTCGCGGCGGACGAGCTCGGACTGCTCCATGCGGCGGAGCAGGGGCGACAGGGTGCCGGAGTCGAGCTGCAGGTGGTCACCGAGGCTCGAGACGGTCTGGTCACCCTCGATCCACAGGGTCACGAGCACCAGGTACTGCGGGTAGGTCAGTCCCCAGGGTTCGAGCAGCGAGCGGTACGCCTGCGTGGTCGCGCGGCTCGCTGCGTAGAGGGAGAAGCACACCATCTCGTCGGTCACGGGCATGCCACCAGGATCGCACGCAACTCGGTTGTGCACAACCCAACACGTGCTCCGGCCCGGACGGTTAGGCTGACGTGACCCACGATGACCAGCAGCGACCTCGACTCCACCACGACCCCCGGCTCCGGGACCGCGTCGTCCCACGGCAAGACGATCCTGATCGGTGAGCACGCCGTGGTCTACGGCGCACCCGCACTCGTCCTGCCGGTGCTCGACGCCCGGGTCGTCGCGACCGTGAGCCCCGTCACCGCCGGCGTTGACGAGGCCACCGGCACGGTCGTCGGGCACACCCTCGAGTCCACGGTGCACACCGGCCCGCTCGACCTCGCGCCTGCAGCAGTGATGCCGACCGTCACCGCCGTCACCGCGACCCTGCGGCACTTCGGGGTGACCGACCGGCACTTCCACGTCCGGGTCGACAGCGAGGTCCCGACCGCCCGGGGCATGGGGTCGAGCGCAGCGGTCGCCGCCGCCGTGACGGCAGCCGTCGCGGACGCCCTCGGCGAGACCCTCGATGCCGAGACCCACCACGACCTCATCCAGGAGTGCGAGCGGGTCGCCCACGGCCGTCCGTCGGGACTCGACGCCCGCGGTGTCGTCGCCGCGGTGCCGGTCTGGTTCGAGGGCGGCCGCATCGAGCCCGTCGCCCTCGGGGCCCGCTTCACCTTCGTCGTCGCCGACACCGGTGTCCCCGGCCACACCCGGCAGGCGGTCGCGGCGGTGCGGGAACGGCACGACCAGGACCCGGTCGCCGTCGACGCGGTCATCGACCGGATCGGCGCGCTCGCACGGCAGGCACGGGGGACACTCGAGGCTGGCGACGCACAGGGGCTCGGTGCCACGATGGACGCCGCGCACGACCTGCTCAGCGCACTCGACGTGTCGAGTGCCGACCTGGACCGGCTCGTCGACGCCGCACGTGCTGCGGACGCCCTCGGCGCGAAGCTGACCGGCGGCGGGCGGGGCGGGTGCGTGCTCGCACTCGCCGCGGACGACGACCACGCGGACCGCATCGCGGCCGCACTCCGCGGCGCAGGGGCCGCAGCCACCTGGACCACCACGATCGGAGCCCGCGCTTGATGACCGCCACCGCCGTCGCGCACCCCAACATCGCCCTCGTCAAGTACTGGGGCAAGGCGGACGCTCAGCTCGCGCTGCCCGCCACGGGCAGCGTCTCCATGGGTCTCGACGTGTTCCCGACGACGACGACCGTCACGCTGGACGGCGGGTCCGCCGCCGGCCAGGAGGCCCGTGACCGGTTCACGCTGAACGGTCACGTCGTCGAGGACGGCGCCCTGGTGCGCGTGCAGCAGTTCCTCGACCTCGTGCGGGAGCTCGCCGGCAGCGACGCCCGCGCGTCCGTGGTGTCCGAGAACACCGTGCCGACCGGCGCCGGATTGGCCTCGAGCGCCTCGGGGTTCGCGGCGCTCGCCACCGCGGCCTCGGCGGCGTACGGCCTCGACCTGTCCCCGCGCGACCTGTCCCGCCTGGCCCGACGCGGCTCGGGGTCGGCCACGCGGTCGATCCCCGGCGGCGTCGCCGTGTGGCACGCCGGCGACGACCAGGGGTCCTTCGCCGAGCCGATCCCGGCACCGCCGATGGCCATGGTGGTCGTGACGATCGACGCCGGACCGAAGCCCATCGGTTCGCGCGAGGCGATGCGCCGCACCATCGCCACGTCGCCGTTCTACCCGGCGTGGGTCACGTCGACCACCGAGACCGTCGGCGACATGCTCGACGCGTGCGCAGCCGGCGACTTCACGCGCATCGGCGAGATCACCGAGAGCAACGCGCTGCGCATGCACGCCACGATCGAGGGCGCCTTCCCGCCCATCCGCTACCTCAACGCGCGCAGCGTCGCCGTGTTCGACGCCGTGGGCGAACTCCGCGCCGCCGGGCTCGAGGCCTACGCCACCGCCGACGCCGGCCCGAACGTGGTCGTGCTCTGCCGGCCCGAGGACCGCTCCGCCGTGGCCACCGCGCTGGCGTCGTTCGGCGACGTCATCGAGTCCGGCACCGGACCTGCCGCTCGGGTGCTCCGCTCCGAAGAGATCGGGGTCGCCGCAGCGAGCGACAGCCCCGACCAGAAGGAGTCCGTGCAGTGATCGAGTTCCGCGCCCACGGCAAGCTGTTCGTCGCCGGCGAGTACGCCGTCGTCGAGCCCGGCCAGCCGTCCGTCCTCATCGCCCTCGACCGCGCCATCACGGCACGTGTGTCCGAGGCGCACGGTGCGGGCAGCGTGCACTCGGAGGAGTACGGCCACCTGCCGCTCACGTGGACGCGGGACGAGGACGGCCTCGCCCTCGACCGCGAGCACCACCCCTACGACTACGTGATGGCGACGATCGACCTCGTCGAGAAGCTCCGCGCCGAACGGGGCATCGCGCCGCGGTTCCACGACCTGCGCATCGAGAGCCAGCTCGACGACGCCAGCGGCCGGAAGTTCGGGCTCGGGTCCTCCGCGGCGGTGACCGTCGCCACGGTCGGTGCCCTGGACCGCTTCTACGGGATCGGCCTGACCCAGCGGCAGCGCTTCCAGGTCGCCCTGCTCGCCACCATCCGGGTGAACCCGCGGGCATCCGGCGGCGACCTCGCCGCGAGCACGTTCGGCGGCTGGCTGCGCTACAGCGCCCCGGACCGTGACCGTCTCGCCTCGCTCGTCGACGAACGCCGGGTGACCGACATCCTCACCGACGCCGATGCGTGGGAAGGCTTCGACGTCCAGCGCCTGCCGGCCCCCGAGAACCTGCAGCTCCTGGTCGGCTGGACCGGCTCGCCGGCCTCGACCACGAAGCTCGTCGGCGTCGTGCGTCGACACCGCAACGGCGGGTACCAGGCGTTCCTCGACGAGAGCCGCAGCTGTGTCGACGACCTGACCACGGGCCTCCAGACCGGCGACGCCGAGCAGACGCTCGACGCGCTCCGACGTGCCCGGGTGCTCATGCAGCGCCTCGGCGACTCGGTCGGGTCGAAGATCGAGACCGACCGCCTGGCGACCCTGTGCGACATCGTCGAGGCCGCGGGCGGCGCGGCGAAGCCGTCCGGTGCCGGCGGCGGCGACTGCGGCATCGCGCTCGTCCCGGCGGACATCGACCCCGCCGGCATCCACCGCGCCTGGGAGGCGCACGACATCAGACACCTCAGCGTCGCGGTGCGAGCACCAGAAGGAGCCCTCGATGAGTGACCTGCTCACGCCGATCCCGACCAAGTGGGTCGGACCGATCCGCATCAGCGGCAACGCGGTCCAGGGCGAGCACGAGGTCCCGCTCGCCACGTACGAATCGCCGCTCTGGCCGTCCGTCGGCCGCGGTGCCCGGATCTCGCGCACGGTCGACGACGGCATCGTCGCGACCGTCGTCGACGAGCGCATGACCCGCTCGGTCGTCGTCCGAGCAGCCAGTGCCGCCGCGGCGCACGTCGCTGCGGGGCAGATCCTGGCACGACAGGACGAGCTCGCGGCGCTGGTCGCCGGGCAGAGCCGGTTTGCGAAGCTCATCGAGGTGCACCCCGAGATCGTCGGTGACCTGCTGTTCCTGCGGTTCGCCTTCACGACCGCTGACGCCTCGGGCCACAACATGGTCACGCAGGCGGCGGACAAGCTCCTGCCCGCGATCCTGGCGTGGCAGCCGGGCCTGCGGTACGTGTCCGTGTCGGGCAACTTCTGCACCGACAAGAAGGCCAGCGCGGTGAACGGCATCCGTGGTCGTGGCCGCAACACCATCGCCGAGATCGTGATCCCCGGCGAGATCGTCGAGAAGCGCCTGCGGTCGAGCACCGAACGCATCGTCGAACTGAACATCGCGAAGAACCTCATCGGCTCGACCATCGCCGGGGCGCTCCGCTCCGCGAACGCGCACTACGCGAACATGCTGCTCGGCTTCTACCTGGCCACCGGGCAGGACGCTGCGAACATCGTCGAGGGCTCGCAGGGCATCACGAGTGCCGAGAACCGCGACGGCGACCTGTACTTCGCCACCTCGCTGCCGCACCTGATCGTCGGCACGGTCGGCAACGGCAAGGGCGGGGACCTGCCCGTCGTCGAGGACGCCCTGGTGCGCCTCGGCTGCCGCGAGGACCGCGAGCCCGGTGCGAACGCCCGTCGGCTCGCCGCCCTGTGCGCCGCCACGGTGCTGTGCGGGGAACTCTCGCTCCTCGCCGCCCAGACGAACCCCGGGGAGCTGATGGCCGCGCACGTCGCCATGGAGCGACGGGGTACGAAGCCGGCCGGAGGCGCAGCATGACGCGCATCGGCATCCACGACATCGCCATCGCGACGGGGCACCACGTGCTCGAGCTCGACGACCTGGCCGAGCGCCTCGGCGTCGACCCGGCGAAGTACCACGTCGGCATCGGCCAGGACGCCTTCAGCGTGCCCGCCCCGGACGAGGACATCGTCACGATGGGGGCCGCCGCGGCCAAGGAGGTCATCGACCGCCACGGTGTCGAGGGCATCCGCACCGTGCTGTTCGCCACCGAGTCCGGCGTCGACCAGTCCAAGGCCGCCGGCGTCTTCGTGTACGGGCTGCTCGGCCTGCCGAAGAACGTCCGCGTCGTCGAGCTGAAGCAGGCCTGCTACGGCGGGATGGCCGCCGTGCAGCTCGCCCTCGGCATCATCGCCCGGGCACCGCACGAGCGCGTGCTCGTCATCGCCGCCGACGTCGCCCGCTACGACGTCGACACCGCCGCCGAGCCCACGCAGGGTGCCGGTGCGGCCGCGATCCTGGTGTCCGCCGACCCCGACCTCATCGAGATCGAGCCGGCAGCGGGCGTGTTCACCGCCGACGTCGACGACTTCTGGCGCCCGAACGACCGCTCCACCGCGCTGGTCGACGGCCGCCTGTCCGTCAGCGCCTACGTCGACGCGTTCGTCGGCGCCTGGGACGACCTGGCGGACCAGGGCGGACCGGCGTACGAGGACATCGTGCGCTTCGTCCACCACCAGCCGTTCACGAAGATGGCGCTCAAGGCCCACCGGAAGCTGACGCAGCACGTGGGCGTGCCGTTCGACGAGTCGGAGCTGTTCGTCGGATTCACGTACAACAAGCAGACCGGCAACACGTACACGGCGTCGCTCTGGATCGGGCTCGCCGCGCTCCTCGACCTCGACGAGGACCTGGCGGGTGAGCGCATCGCCCTGTTCAGCTATGGCTCGGGCAGCGTCGGCGAGCTCCTCACCGGCATCGTGCAGCCGTCCTACCGTGACCACCGTCGCGTCGGCCGCGTCCGGCAGCTGCTCTCGGCCCGCGTTCCGCTGACCGTGGACGCGTACCGCGAGCTCCACGCGACCGGCGCCGCGACGAGCGACGACGTCGAGCGTTCGCGCGTCACGGCAGGGCCGTACCGGTTCGCCGGAGTGCGCGGCGGCGCGCGCCACTACGAGGCGACCGCGCAGGCCTGACCCCTCCGCGCAGGCCTGACCCCTCCGCGAAAGCGACAGATCTGTGCGGAACGTTCGCAGGGATCTGTCGCTTCCGCGTGACGGACGGGAGGCCCGTGGCGGCCCCGCCACGGGCCTCCCGTCCGTCCGCTGGTCACGTGGCGGACAGGACCTCGCGTTCCAGACGCTGGTAGCTGGTCTCCATGCCGTCGGTCATGCCGGTGGCCAGGATCACGTCGCGCTGCGTCTGGTCGGGGTAGGTGATGCGCAGCGTCAGCAGGGTGACGCCGTCGGCCTCGTCGAACTGCAGGTCGTTCGTGTTCGGCGGGAACGGCGCACCGGTCATCCGCTCGGTCGACACGATCCGCCGCTCCGGTTCCACGACGAGGTTCTCGCCCTCGAACCCGAACGGCTCGCCCTCGGTGTCACCCGTCGGCGCCCACGCCTGCCGGAACGTGCCACCCGGCGTCAGGTCGTTCTCGTACACCGTCATCTCCCACCCGTCCGGTCCGAGCAACCACTGCCGGACGAGCTCGGGCTCGGTGTGCGCCCGCCACAGCAGGTGGCGTGGTGCTGCGAAGGCCCGCGTGATGCGGACGTGGGTGTCGTCGACGAGCTCGGTGACGGTGCCGTTGCCCAGGGCGTACTCGCGCAGGTCGGCGAGGACGGCGTCGAGCTGTCCGAAGGCCTGCTCGTAGCCCTCGACCATGCCCATGTCCACCATGGTCTCGAGGTCGGCCGTGGACCCGAACGACGACCGGACGGTCACCCGCGACCCGGTTCCGACGGTCTCGAACGACAGGACGGTCTCGCTGGCCGGCAACCCGTCGTCGACCTCGCCGTCGGCGTCGGTGAAGAGGTCGCGGAACACGATGCGGTGTGGCTCGTCGACCTCGGTGACCTGCCAGACCGCGTGGAACCGCTCGCCCTGTGGTGACGTCATCCGGTAGTCGGCGCGGCCGCCGGGCCGCAGGTCGAACGAGGTGAAGGTGGCGGGGAAGCCGGGTGGGCCCCAGAAGCGTTCGAGCTGACGGGGATCGGCGAAGGCGCCCCAGAGGCGCTCGACCGGGACGGGGAACTCGGCGATGAGCGTCAGCGCGAGGGCCTCGGGATCGGTGTGGACGGACGTGGTGGGCATCATTGCTCCTTGTCGGTGTCGAGCAGGGTGTCGAGGCGGTCGAGCCGGCCCCGCCAGAGGTCGCCGTAGGCGTCGAGCAGGTCGCGCACCCGGGCGAGCTGCCCCGGTTCGGCGCGCACGATGCGGGTGCGGCCGCGTGCTTCCTTGCTCACGAGTCCGGCTCCTTCGAGGACGGCGACGTGCTTCTGGACGGCGGCGAACGACATCGAGTACGCGTCCGCGAGGTCACTGACGGACGAGGACCCGACGAGCGTGCGTCGGACGATGTCACGACGGGTCGCGTCGGCCAGTGCGTGGAACACCCGGTCGACCTCGGCGTCGGACAGTGCAATTCGTACAACCATTTGGTTGTACGTTACGACTGTCCACCCTCGTGCGCAAGGGGGACGTGCAGGTAGTCTGTCCGCGGAGATCGAAAGGGGCGATGCCAGTGGGCTCGAGCGCGTCGGACACCGTCAGTGCCCTCGTCGCGACCCTTCCTCCGTCGCCGAGGCTCCCGGACGTGGTCGCCGGGGTCGGTCGGTTCGTCGGCAAGCCGACCCGCGTGGTCGACGTCGACGGTCCGAGCTGGGGGCCGCTCACCGCGCTGGTGTCGCAGTTCGAGCACGAGAACCTCGTCCTGGTGCCGGCCGGCGCCCCCGAGCTGTACCGGATGCACTGCGTCCTGCACGAGCTCGGACACCTCGTGCACGGCGACGCCGGAGCCCCGACCACCACCTCGATCGCCGAGTTCGCCTCGGGCGGGCACGTGTGCCGCCGCGCCCTCGACGGCGACACCGGACTGGTGAGCATCTCGGACGACGACGAGCACTTCGCCGAGCGGTTCGCGTACGAGCTGGCGACCGTGCTGCTCGCCGGCAGCGCGAGCGCGGACGAGCGGGCCTACGGCTGATGGCCGTCCTGCACGCCGCCGCCTTCTGGTGCGCGGCGCTGATCTTCCTCGCCCGCACGCCCTACGTGTTGCGGAACCCACGTGGCCGCGCCGCCTGGGGCGCGACCGGCGTCGGTGCGCTCGGGCTGCTGACACTCGGCAGCGTCGTACCGCAGACCGTGCTCGACGGTGCCCTCGGGGGCACGAACCTCATCAACCTGGTGCAGAACGTGTGTGCCACGGCGGCCTTCTGGCTGATGCTCCGGGCGAGCACGTCCGACCTGCCGAAACGGCCGGGGTTGGCGAGCCCGCTCGCGCTCCTCGTGGTGGTCGTGGCCTTCGCCGTCCCGTTCTTCGCCGTGCGCGACCGGGGCGGCACCGACTTCCACTTCATCGTGCGGGAGATCCACCAGCCGGCGATGTGGCTCTACGGGTCGGTCTACATGGTCGGTGTCGGCGTGATCGCCGCCGCGACGCTCCGGTACGGCGTGCTGCAGAACCCGGTCGCGCTCGTAGTCTTCCAGGTGGGCCTGTCGCTCGTGGTCATCGCGAGCATCGACGAGCTCCTCTCCCTCACCGCCGACCACTTCGGGTGGTTCCCCGCTCCGCTGCGCGACGGACTCCGTCTGGGCTTCGACCCGCCGTTCTACCTGGGCATCGTCCTCATCGTCGTCGCGATGGCGTCCCTGACGTTCCGCCGGTGGTGGCGGGACGTGACGTGTCGTCGGCACCACCGACGGCTCCGCCGCATCGCCCGGCGCCACGAACTGCGCGCCGTCGAACGGGACGGCGACGTGCAGGCACGGACCTACGACCTCGTCATCGCGATCCGCGACGCCGAGGTGCAGGGCCGCACCCTCGACGACGCCGAACTCGCCCAGGTGCGCTCGGCGGAACTGACCCTGACCCGCAGTCTCGGAGGCTGATGCGATGACGATCGTCTGGTGGGTGCTCGGCGTGCTCGTCGTGCTGGCGGCGGCGTTCCTGCTCGTGGTGCGGAAGGTCGTCGGCAAGATCGTGCTGCCCGGCGGCGACCGCTGGACCCCGGTGCTCGAGACGACCGACGACTCGATCCGGCTCCCGATCACCGACGACACCGTGCGCCCGGGGGAGTACGGCCTGTGGCACGACGGTACCGGGCACACCACGGTCGGACCGGTGCTCGACGTCGACGAGGCCGCCGGCACCGTGCGGCGTGCAGTGGTCCGGACGACGGGCGACGTGTCGACACGGGTGCGGTGGAGCGGGCACGTGCACCCGGACCCCGCCGCGATGGACGTCGACTGGGCGGAGGTCGACCTGCCGACGCCCGTGGGACCCGCGCCGGCCTGGGTCATCCGGCCCGGTGGCCCCGAGGCCGAGCTCGCGCGGGCCACCGCAGACGCGCCCGGCGCCGACGCGCCTGGCGCCGACGCGCCCGCCACCGACGCGCCCGCCGCGACCTGGGCTGTCCACGTGCACGGCATCCGCACCACCCGCGTGACGGCGCTCCGGACCGTGCCGGCGGCGCTCGAGGCCGGCTGGACCTCGATCGTCCCGTCGTTCCGCGGCGACGGCGAAGCACCCTGGCAGGGCCGCGCCTCGCACCTCGGCGCCCGCGAGTGGCCCGACGTCGAGGCCGCACTCGACCACGCCGTCGCGAACGGCGCCGAACGGCTCGTCATCGTGGGGTGGTCGATGGGCGCGACGATCACCCACGAGCTGCTCGCGCGGTCGGCGCACCGCGACCGGTTCGTCGGACTGGTCCTCGTCTCGCCGGCGCTCGACTGGGCGACGACGGTGCGCTCCCAGGCCGGTCGTGCCGGGCTCCCCGGGTTCGTCGTCGGTGCCGCGCTCCGGGCGATGGCGCTGCCGCTCGTGTGCCGTCTCGTCGGGCTCCGTTCACCCGTGGACGTCCGCGCGCTCTCCTGGTTGCACGCGCCGCGGAGCCTGCCGCCGACCCTGCTCATCCACTCGTCGGGGGACACCACCGTGCCGTTCGCCGTCAGTAGGGAGTTCGCCGACGCGCACCCCGACACCGTGACATTGGCGGTGAGTGAGCCCGCCGAGCACGCCTGGGAGCGGAACGTCGACGCCGTCTGGTTCGACACCACGATCACGACCTGGGCGAGATCGCTCGACCACACCGGCACCATGGAGTAGAAGGGGCCATGGGTCAGCTCATCTACGACGGCCAGCCGCTCGACCTCCGCATCGACGACCGCGCCATGACACACCTGCAGATCGTGATCGTGAACATGCTCCGGCGTGATCACCGGTTCGCGTTCTCGTGGAAGGACGACGTCGTCCACGGCAACGGCCGCAGCACGATCTGGTTGAACCCCAACGTCGGCCTGCACTTCAAGTTCTCCGGCAGCCGGGTGCCGTCGATCAACCGCAGTTGGCTCGAGGACCTCTACGCCTCGGCCACGTCCGGGTCGGGGCTCGTCCTGACGCCGGAGCCGCCGGACACGAGCACGGCGGCCGACTCGGCGTGGTCGCGGGCGATCGCACCGGGGGACGCCGACGACGCTTCGGGGACACCGAGCGGTAGCACGGCTGAGTGATTCCCGTCAACGGGTTCCGAAGATCCGCCGATCGTCGTAGCGTTTCTGTACCGCGGATCAGAGTCGTCCCTTCGGGCCGGCATCCAGGGAGCCGGTGACGGCAACGAACCGCGGCAGGAGGGGGACCCGAATGACCGTGACGCAGTGCGCGCCCGGCGCCGACCAACCATCGGCGATCGAGTGGCGAGCACGACGAGAGTCCCGGATCAGGAGACTCGTCGTCCAGGAAGCCGGGTCATCGCACCCGGGTCCTTGCGTCACGCCACTGGGCTCGTCGGTCAGGCCTCACTGACCGGCACCCTTCCACAGGACGCCCCGGCAGTCGGATTCGGGTTCCGCTACCGGGGCGTTCTGCTGCCCGGGCGTTCTACTGCCCGGATCGGGCGGGCGCTGCTGGCTCAGTAGACGTCGCGGACGTACCGCTTCGTGCGGCGCAGGTCGGCCAGGTACGACAGCGCGTCGTCCTCGTCGCGGCCGCGGCCGGTGCGGATGACGTCGAGCAGCGCGGCCTCGACGTCCTTCGCCATCCGCGAGGCGTCGCCGCACACGTACACGTGGCCGCCGTCCTCGAGCCAGGCGAACAGCTCGGCGGACTGCTCGCGCATCCGGGTCTGCACGTAGACCTTCTCGGCCTGGTCGCGTGAGAACGCCAGGTCGAGGCGGTTCAGCACGCCCTGCTCCTGCAGCTCGGTGAGCTCGTCCTGGTAGACGAAGTCGGTATCGCGGTGCTGGTCGCCGAAGAACAGCCAGTTGCGCCCCGTCGCACCGGCCGCGGCCCGCTCGTGCAGGAACCCGCGGAACGGGGCGATGCCGGTGCCCGGACCGATCATGATCATCGGTGCGGACGCGTCGGCCGGCACGCCGAACGACGCGTTCGGCTGCAGGTAGACGTCGACCGTACCGTCGGGGTCGACCCGGTCCGCCAGGAACGTCGACGCGACACCGGCGTACATCCGGTGCGGGTCGCCGTACCGGACGGACGCGATGGTCAGGTGGATGCGGTCCGGGTGCGCCAGTGGGCTCGACGAGATCGAGTACTGGCGTGCCTGCAACGGGCGCAGGTTCGGCAGCAGCTCGTCGAGTCCGGGAGCGGCCGGTCCGGCGTCGCGCAGCAGGTCGAGGACGTCACGGCCCCACAGCCAGCGGTCCAGTTCGTGCTTGTCGCCGTGCGAGACGACCGCGGCGAGTTCGCTCGCCGGGGCGCGCTGCACGAGGTCCGCGATGAGGTCCTTCGACGGCGTGCGGACCTCGCGGTCGCTCCGCAGCACCTCAGTGATCGGTCGGCCGTCGAGCGCCTCGCCGCCGTTCGCGCCGACCTGCTCGAGCAGCTCCGCGACGAAGACCTCGTCGTTGACCGGCACGACCGCCAGGGCATCGCCGGCGGCGTACTCGATGCCGGAGTCGCCGAGGTCGAACTCGTAGTGCCGGATCTCCTTCGCGCTGCGCGGCGAGGAGAGCAGGCGGTTCTCGGCCAGTCGCGACGGGTACGGGTTGCGCTTGTTCCACTGCGACCCCGGCCGGGAGGCACGACCCGCGCCCGCCCCGCCGGTCGCGGTGGCACCGCCGTCGGCACCACTGCCCGTGGTCGCGCCGGGTGCGCCCGTCGCGCCGGCCTCGGCAGCGAGCCGGTCGAGCACGGCGGCGCTCCAGAGTGCGGCGGCGTCCTCGAAGTCGACGTCGCAGTCCACGCGGTCGTGCACCCGGGTCGCGCCGAGCTGCTCGAAGCGGGTGTCGAGGAGCTTGCCGGCCTGGCAGAACTCGTCGTAGCTGGTGTCCCCGAGGCCGAGGACGGCGTACTGCAGCCCCTCGAGCCGCGGCACGGTGGACGCCTGGACCGCCTCCCAGAACAGACCGGCGTTGTCGGGCATCTCGCCCTCGCCGTACGTCGAGGTGACGACGAGCACGTGGGTCATCCCGGCGAGCTGCTCCGGGGTGACGGCGTCGAGTGCAGCGGCACGGCCACCGAGCCCGCGGGCCTTCGCCCCGGCGACGAGCTCGTCGGCCAGGAACTCCGCGTTGCCGGTCTGCGTGCCGAACAGCACGTCGATCGTCGTCGTGGGGGCGGCGCCGGACGCCTTCTTGCCGGCGGCGGCGATGCCCGCGATGAACCCGGCCAGCCAGGACTCCTGGGCAGCCGAGAACGGTGCGTCGACGGGGATCAGCGATCCGGTCGGGGGGAGCAGGCTCACGCGGACACCGCCTCGGTCGGCGCCTGGGGTGCACGGCGGGCGATGTCCTCGAGCGCCGCGGTGGCGAGCAGCTCGTCGAAGCGGGCCTCGCGGACGCGGCCGTCGTTCTTGGCGTTCTGGTGCATGATCCACCCCGTGGTGCCCGGTGCGTCCATGCTGCGGTTGTTCCGCTGCGTGAGCGCACGCTTGTAGTCGTCGAGCCGCTTGATCGCGATGAGCGTCGCGAGCTGGTCGTCCGCGAACCGGTCGAGCGTGCCGCGCAGGTACTTCACGACGCGCTGCTTCACGGAGAAGTCCTCGGTCAGGACGAGGTTCTTCACCGCTTCGGTGACGCGGGGGTCGTTCGGACCCGCACCGGGGACGCGCTCGAGGGCGACGTCCTGGGCGACACCGAGCACCGTGTACGACGACAGCAGCGAGAACATGTCGTCGCCCTGGTCGCCGAGGGCCGGGGCCCGGCCGTCGAGGACGGTGCGCTGGTCGCGGTAGTCGACCTTGAACGCACGGAGCTTGTCCGTGGCGATCGAGGACGCGAGCTCGTCGAGCAGCTCGGAGCGGGTGGCCGCCGCGAGGATCTCGCCGGCGTCCTGCGAGAGCAGCAGGGCGCGCGGCATGCCGACGAAGACGTGCTGCCGGGTGGTCTCCCAGTCGGCGAGCAGCCGCTCGGCCAGCGCCGACCCGGTCGCCTCGAGATGCCACTCGAGCAGCAGGCGCGCGCCGGCCTCGTGGAACGCGCCGCGCTCGGTGTCGGTGACGGGGAACACGAGGAGCGAGTCGGTGCTGGCGCGCTGGGCGACCTGACCGGACGGGTCGTACTGGTACAGGAACCCGCCGGACATGCCGTTGCCGAGCCCCTTGCCGAACGCGCCGAGGTTGAACACGGCGCCGCCCGTCATGTACTCGCACCCGAAGTCGCCGACGCCCTCGACCACGGCCGTGGCGCCGGAGTTGCGCACGGCGAAGCGGTCTCCGGCCTCGCCCTCGACGAACGTGCGGCCGCCGGTGGCCCCGAAGAGCGCGAAGTTGCCGATCAGGACGTTCCCGCCCTGGTCGGCACTGCCGCCGCCCGGAGCGCGGACGATGATCCGACCGCCGCTCTGGCTCTTGCCGACGCCGTCGTTCGCGGTGCCGGTGTGCTCGAGCACGATGCCGTCGTTGTTGAACACGCCGTACGACTGACCAGCCGAGCCCTGGGTGCGGATCGTGACCGCACCGTCGACCAGCCGGCGGCGCCCGCGGCCGTCGGTCGCCACGGCGGGCAGCCCCTGGACGTCCTCGGCGCGGAGCTCGTGGTTGAGCAGGCGCTCGACGTCGATGCCGAGCTGACCGCCGACGGACTTGTCGCTGTTGCCGAGCAGGACCCCGTGCACGAGCACGTGCTCCTGGGCGTGGTCGACCAGCGCCGTGCGGATGCGCTCGAGCAGCGCGTCGTCGGTGTGGAAGTCCTTCTCCAGGTACTCCGGGTCCGTCACGACCTTCTCCGGCACCTGCGCGAGCAGGGCGCGGGCGTCCAGACGCCCGACGCTCGCCGGGTGGTCGAGGAGCTGCAGCAGGTCCGTGCGACCCCGTGCCTCGCGCAGCGAGCGCAGACCGAGGCGAGCGAGGATCTGCCGGACGTCGTGGGCGATGTTGAGCAGGTACTGCGCGAGTGCACGCGGGTCGCCCTCGAACGCCTCGGCGTTCGTGGTGAGGCCGGCCGGGCACTTCACGTTGCAGTTCTTCGCCATGACGCAGCCGAGCATCATGAGCGCGGTCGTGCCGAACTCGAAGCTGTCGCCGCCGAGCAGGGCGCTCGTCACGACGTCGGAGCCGGTCTGGTGCGCGCCCGAGCACCGGAGCGTGACCTTGGAGCGTAGGCCGTTCGCGACGAGGGCCTGGTGGACCTCGGCGACACCGATCTCCGCCGAACGTCCCGCGTACTTCAGGCTCGTGACGGCCGCGGCACCGGTGCCACCGGTGTTGCCCGCGACGTTGATGACGTCCGCGCCGGCCTTGGCGACGCCGACCGCGATGGTGCCGATGCCCTCGGAGGACACGAGCTTCACGATCACCCGGACACGGGCGGCCTTGCAGTCGTGGATGAGCTGCGCCAGGTCCTCGATCGAGTACGTGTCGTGGTGCGGCGGCGGCGAGATGAGCTCGACGCCGGGCGTGCCACCACGGGCCGCGGCGATGTCGACCGTGACCTTCGGCGCGGGCAGCTGACCGCCCTCGCCCGGCTTCGCGCCCTGACCGATCTTGATCTCGAGTTCCTCGAGCATGGGGTCGGCGAGGTAGCCCGCCCAGATGCCGAAGCGACCCGAGGCGAACTGCTTGATCCGCGAGCCGCGGATGGTGCCGTAGCGGGAGTGGTGCTCGCCGCCCTCGCCGCTGTTCGACATGCCGCCGACCATGTTCGTGCCGTGCGCCACCGCCTCGTGCGCGGTGGCGACGAGGGCGCCGTGGCTCATCGCGCCGGACGCCAGGGTCCGGGTGATCTCGTGCGCCGGCTGGACCTCGTCGAGCTCGACGCTGTCGGGCGCGCTCTCGAGCAGGGCGAGCAGCCCGACGGCCGCGCCGGTGGCGCGGAGCGTCACCTGGGTGGCGTCGACGGAGTCGACGTCGACCTGGCCCGGGTACAGCAGCGCGAGGCCGTCTGCCAGGGCCGCGTGGCGCAGTGCACCCGTCGTGCCCGTCGACGCGAGCTGCAGGCGGAACTGCTCCGTGCCTCCCGGGAGCTCGTCGGAGAACGCCGGACGCGAGCCGGACAGCCCGCGCACGGTGACGCTGGCGTTGCCGGTCGTCGAGAACCGACCCAGCTCGCGGGCGAAGTCCGAGGCTTCGTCGATGCCGGTGACGTCCGCGGGCAGGGCGAGCACGTCGCGGAGCGCAGCCGGGCGGCGCGACCGTTCGTCGTGCGTGGTCTGCAGGAACGTGACGTAGCCCGGCGTGATCCGGTGCTGGTCGATCTCGGTGTCACTGAGGCGGTCGTAGCCGGTGTTGCGGTACGCCGCGTCGGTGATGCCGAAGGAGTCGTCGAGCTGGCCGAGCGTCAGCAGGCGCAGGGCGTCCGAGTCGCCGGAGCGCTCGAAGGCCGGACGCTCCTCGGTCATCCCGCCGAACCCGCGGACGCTCGCGACGCCGAACGAGTGGCCGGCACCGTCCGAGCGCTCCTTGAACAGGCCGAGCAGGGGGACCTGGCCCTCGGCCGCGACCGAGCGGGCACGCTCGTGCCAGTCGGTCGCCGCCTGGGCGATGCGGGCGAAGCCGACGCCGCCCACGGGGGCCTGCATGTGCGGGAACACCCGCGCCAGGACGTCGTCGCCGGTGTCCAGGTAGTTCGGCTCGAAGAACGCGCCACCGATGTAGCTCTCGGCGGTGCACAGGCCGACGCGACCCATGGTCTTCGCGAGCGCCTTCTCGGCGGCCTTGCGGAACTGCTTCAGCGCGAGGTCCGTCGCGGTGAGTTCACCGGCGGGTGCCGGCGCGGCGGGGTACTTCTCCTCGGCACGCAGGCGCGCGCTCAAGCTGTACACAGCCGAGGCGCCGAAGCCGAGGGCCGTCGCCACGTGGTGTGACGATGGCAGCTGACCGCTCTCGGCGACGACGGACACCCGCAGGCGCAGCCCGGTCTCGATGAGCCGCTGGTTCACGGCGGCCACGGCCAGGATCACGGGCAGGGGCGCACGGGTCGACGAGACCTCGCGGTCGGTCAGCACGGCGATGCCGCCGGACGTCCCCGCGAACTGCTCCACGGCGTCGCACAGGGCGTCCACGGCGTCGCGCACGGCGTCGGCGTTCGCCTGCTCGTCGCCGAGCACCGGCACGTAGAGCATGTCGAAGCGCTCGAGCGGCACGATGTCCTGGTCGCGCAGGCGCACCATGTCCAGGTGGCCGAGGATCGGCGACTGCACGACGAGCTGTCGGCTCGTCGAACCCGTGCCGTCCGGCTTCGCGCCGAGCGCCACGCGCATGCTCATGCCGTCGGCTTCTCGGATCGAGTCGAGCGGCGGGTTCGTCACCTGGGCGAAGCGCTGCGAGAAGTACTTCGCCATGCCGCCCTCGGTGTCGCTCAGGGCGTTGATGGCGTTGCCGTAGCCCATCGCCGAGATCCGCTCCGAGCCGTTCTGCAGCATCGGGTCGAGCATGAACCGGAAGCTCTCCTGGTTCAGCGAGTACGCCACGTACCGGCCGGCGAGCGACAAGTCGCCCTCGTAGCCCAGGGTGGTCGTCGTGCGCTCGTAGTCCGGAGCGGGCAGATCGTCGAGGTCCACACGCGCAGCGTCGAGCAGCGTGCCGTAGTCGCGGCGGGCCGCGAGCATGCGCAGCACCTCGTCCGTGCGCATGCGGGTGCCGGTGCGGTGGTCGACGACGAGCATGCCGCCGGCCTCGATGCGGCCGCGGTGCACGACCTCGTCGGCGTCGAACGTGACCTGACCGGCCTCGGACGACACCATCAGGTACTCGGTCGTCTCGACGGTGCGCAGCGGACGCAGCCCCAGGCGGTCCAGGCGCGCGCCGACCACGTCGCCGTCGCTGAAGATCACGGCGGCGGGGCCGTCGTTCTTCTCCTCGTACAGCGAGAAGTACTCGAGCATGTCCCGCACGTCGGCGGTCAGCGTGCGGTCGTTCTCCCACGCCGGCGGCATGAGCGAGACCACGGCCTCGACGATCTCGAGTCCGTCGTCGAACACGCGGCTCTGCAGCGTCTGGTCGAGGCGGCTCGAGTCCGACTGCCCGGGCGGGCGGACGATGCTGCGGGTGCGGGCTCGGGCCAGAGCCTCGTCCGACAGCCGGTTCTTCCGGTCGGTGTTCAGCTCACCGTTGTGCGCCATCAGCCGGAACGGCTGCGCCATCGTCGGGTGCGGCTCGGTGTTCGTCGAGAACCGGGTGTGGAAGTACAGCGTCCGCACCGAGTGACGCGGGTCACGCAGGTCCGTGAAGTACCCGATGACCTCGCCTGAGTTCAGACGGCCCTTCAGGATCTGGGTCCGGGCGCTGAGCGACAGCGGGTACAGGGCCGCGTGCTCGGCGCGCTGCTCGGCGGCCTCGCCGTAGGACACCGACTCGATCGTGAGCAGGGCACGGTTCGCCGCGGCGTCGACCTCGGTGCGGTCCCACTGCTCGGGCGCGCGGAAGACCCACTGCGCGATCGGCAGCTGGTACTGCTCGGCTTCGGGCCGGGCGACGGAGTGGTCCACCGGGACGTCGCGGACGACGAGCAGCTCGAAGCCCTGCTGCTCGATGGCGTCCGTGACGGTCTGCCGCGCACGGGCGCGCTCGGCGTCCGCCGCCGCACCTGCGCCGCTCGGCACGAAGCAGTTCGCGACACCGAAGTGACCGGCGCGGAGCTCCTGGCCGGTGATGGCGCTGAAGAACTCCACCGACAGGTCGATGCTCACACCGGCGCCGTCACCGACACCCTCGGCTGACTTGCCGCCGCGGTGGGGGATGGCGCAGAGCGCTTCGTCACCCTTGCGGATGACGTCGTGGTGGGGCGTGCCGTCGAGTCGGGTGATGAAACCGACGCCGCAGTCGCTCGATTCGCGGGCAGGGTCGTAGAGACCGAAAGATGTGGGGTTCACGTGTGCGGGTCCAGTGGGGCGTTGCCGGCAGCGGACGGCCAGGCTGCATCGATGGAGCGCTCGCCGCGGGCAGACCGGTGTTGGCAGTCGGGCCCTGTGGGGTTGTGGTGCGGTACGGCGATGCTACGGCGCGGTATACCGCCCACGCAACACCGCGGGTCCGGGCGTGTGATGGTGTCGCACCGTGCGCGCCTGTCCGGCTGGTGCGAGGTTGCCCGCTCGGTGCGCTGTTGTTGCGCTGCACGGAGCATGCAACCTCGCACGGGATGGGCCACACCGCACGGTGCGACGGGCCGCGCGGGCCGAACGACCCCGCACCGAGTGGCCAGCCCCGCACGGTGTCAGGCCGCGCGCTCGCCGGTCCGTTCGTCGACGGTGATCGGCTCCGTCACCGCCGTGCTGGCGTCGGCGGCGGGGGTCGTGCCGGGGCGGATGAGCTCCGGGCGACGGCGGCCGCTGCGGAACACCCACGCCTTGAACAGCACGAACCGGACGCAGGTCGCGACCAGGTTGGCGGCCGTCAACACCAGGATCTCGGCACCGTGCGACGCTCCCGGCACGCTGCTGTGCAGCACGACCAGCGACCCCGACGTGATCGCCCACGCGATGCCGAACACGACCAGCCCCTGCACGTGGTGCCGTCCCGCCCCGGCCCGCCCGCGGAGGCCGAACGTGAACCGCCGGTTCAGTGCGGTGTTGCCGATCGCCGTCAGCAACAGGGCGGTGAAGTCCGCCGTCTGCGCCCCGATCGCCGGACGGAACAGTGCGTACAGCACCGCGAACGCGACGGTCGACAGCACCCCGATGGCGCCGAAGCGCAGCACCTGCCCGAGGAACCCGACGTGCGGTGGCGTGAACGGACGGCGGCCGATGGTCTCGTACACGGCACCCACCGGCACCCGCCCGCTGGCGATGCCCCGCGAGACGCGCCACATGCCCTTGAGGTCCTCGGTGGCCGTCGAGGCGATCTGCACGGATGAGTTCACGTCGTCGACCCAGTCCACCGGGACCTCGTGGATGCGCAGTCCCGCGTGCTCGGCGAGGACGAGCATCTCGGTGTCGAAGAACCACGCGTCGTCCTCGCACAGCGGCAGCAGCTGGTCGGCCGCCCGTTTCGTGACCGCCTTGAACCCGCACTGCGCGTCCGAGAACGACACCCCCATCGTCGTGCGGAGCAGCAGGTTGTACGAGCGGGAGATGAACTCGCGCTTGCTGCCCCGAACCACCCGCGACGAGTCCGCCAACCGCGTGCCGATCGCCAGGTCGGAGTGCCCGGAGAGCAGCGGCGCCACGAGCGGCTCGAGTGCCGCGAGGTCCGTCGACAGGTCCTCGTCGACGTACACGAGCACGGTCGCCGGAGATGCACCCCACACGGCCTTGAGCGCCCGCCCACGACCCTTCTCGGGCAGGTGGACCGCGTGCACGCCGGGCAGCATGGCGGCCAGGTCGTCGGCGATCCGCGCGGTGTCGTCGGTCGAGGCGTTGTCGGCGATCGTGATCCGCCAGGTGTGGTGCAACGACGTCCGGCAGAACGTGTGCAGGCGTCGCACGTGGGCCGCAAGCGTGTCCTGCTCGTTGTAGCAGGGGACGACGATGTCGATGTCGAGGGTCTGGTTCGTCTCCGTCATGCCGCTCATGCTCGGCAGCGGGCACATGCGGACCGAGGCAGTGCGCTGTGCTCCCGGTAAGAACGGCGTTCGGCGACCGTTCACGTCACGGTCGAACACGACAGGTGTCGCGCGGATACGGTCGACGGACGATGACGACCGAGCGCGACGACGCACACCGATCGGCGGTGCTGCTCCCGGGGGAGCGGCTCGGCCTGGCGCTCGACGAGCGGTGTCCGGAGTTCGAGGAGCTCCTGCTCACCCCTCCGCTGCACGGCATCCGACCGGACGGCCACGACTGGCTGCGACGCCGGTACGCCGAGATCGTCCCGCTCGTGCTCCCGGCCGCGCTGCGTGCCGTGGAGCGCGGTGAACCCGTCGACCGCGAGTGCCTCGCCCAGCTGCGCGCGGTGGCGGCCGCGAGCGCGGAGGACCCCCGCGTCGACGTGTCGGTCGTGCTCCGCGGGGCCCTGCCGGCGATCCGGGTCTTCGCCCTCGTCATGCACACGGCCACCCGCGACCACGCCGTCACGCTCGACCACGCCGGGCGGACGATGCTCGCGATGAGCCGCGCCTCGCTCGTCGCCCACGAACTCGGCTCGTGCTGGGCCGAGGCCTGGGCCCAACAGCGACGGCGATCGGCGGGCGAGTCCGCGGCGGCGGTCACCACCGGGGAGATCGACCTCGTCGCCCGTGCGCCCGGCCTCGACGAGACCGAGGAGCAGATGCTCGCGCTCGCCGCGCAGGGGCTCTCCAACGACGAGATCGCGAAGGAGACGGCCTACAGTCGCCAGGCCGTCGCGTGGCACCTCGGACGGCTGATGAAGTCGTGGAAGGCGCCGAACCGGACGGCGCTGGTGTCGGTCGCCTTCGTGAAGGGGTGGATCCGTGCACGGCGCGAGGTCCGCGGTGCAGCACGGACCTGGCCCCCGGCGATCGAGCCCACCGCCGAGCGTCCCGCCACACACGACGACGCCCCCTGAGACCGTGGTCCCCGGGGACGTCGGTGCGGTGCCGGCGGATCAGCCGCCGTTCACGTGGATGACGTTGTCGATGCGTTCGATGTTGCCGAACGCACCCCAGTTCAGCCAGCCGCCGTCGCCGTTGTTCGTGATCGATCCGGGGCCCTTGAACCAGTAGATGACGTAGTTGCCGCCCTTGATGTCGATCGACTGCGCGTCCGCGACGTCGCCGGACACCGTGATGTCCTGGTTCTTGTTGACCACCGCGACGGTGAGGCGGTCGGGGTTGCCGGCGTTCCAGTAGCCGACGTCGAGCGCGGCCTGCACGGCGCCGCCGCGGTCGCTCTGGTCGTTCACGGCGTCCTTGATCGCGTTGACGATCGCGACCGGGTCGAGGTTGACGTTGACGTTGCCGCCGACGGAGGCCGAGGTGCTCGGTGCGGGCTCGGCGGCCTGTGCCGGTGCCGCGACGAACGCCCCGGCGATGACGGCGCCACCGAGTGCGGTGCCGGCGAGGAGCTTGACGGACTTGCGCTTGAACGAGTTCATGATCGTGTTCCCATCTCTGCGGTGGTGACCCGTGTGGGTCGTCCAGCTCGGACAGGACCCAGCCTGCGTCGCCGGGTGCCGGCTTGCACGCGTTCGGCCCGGACGTTGGACGATCGTCTGATGATGCGGACGGTTGCGCCGGGCGCGTGCCATCCTCCGGCGCGGGCCCCATCCGGACGGTTGGGCGCTCGGGTCTTGCGCTTTCCCGGCGAGTTCTGCGGATCAGACGTCGACGACCGTGACGACTGACCCGCAACGAGCACGCGGGTACCGTCAGGGTTGCAGCAGGATCTGCACGACCGCGATGACCGCGAGGACCGCGATCGGCACGCCCGCGATCCACAACCCTGCGCGGACCTGGGTCCGGCGGATCGTCGGCGGCTCGTGGGAACTCCGGGCGAACTCGGTCGCTGCGACGAGCTCCGGTGCGGCCGCCGGCGGTGCAGGTTCGGGCTGCGGACGGTCGTCTTCGAACGCGGGCACTTCGACCACGAGTTCGGACGGGTCCGGGCGGCCCGGCAGCTCGCCGTACTCCTTCGTCATGCGACCAGTATGCGTCGCCGTCGGGGTCGGCGTCCTTGGTGAGCAGCAATGGTCGAGTCGCGCCAGAGGACTCGACCATTTCTGCTCACGGAGCGGGCGAGGCGGACGTCACGAAGCGGGCGCCGGCACCACGTCCGGCAGGTCCACCGTGAACGCCGTCCGACCGGGGCCGGAGGCCACCCGCACGCTCCCGCCGTGCGCCGACACCACGGCCTGCACGATCGCCAGGCCGAGGCCGCTCGTCCCCTGTCCCTGCGCACGGGTCCGCGAGGCCTCACCCCGGGTGAACCGGTAGAACAGGGTCGGGAGGGCTTCCGAGGGGATCGGCGGCCCGTCGTTGGCCACGACGAGGCGAGCGGCCGCACCGGCACCGGACGGCCCCATCCGCTGCAACGACACCACCACCGCGGTCCCGGTCGGGGTGTGCGTCCGGGCGTTCGCGAGCAGGTTCGTCACGATGCGGCGCAGCTGCTCCGCGTCGCCCGTCACGGTCAGCGGGTGGTCGTCGACGATCTGCAGGGTCCACCGGTGCCCGGGCGCGGTGGCCCGGGCGTCCATCGTCGCCTCGACCACGATCGAGGTCAGGTCGACGGGTTCGCGCGCGAGCGGGGACAGCGGAACCCCGGACGCCAGGGCCGTCGCGTCGAGCCGCGCGAGCAGCAGGAGTTCTTCGACGAGGTCCCCCATCCGCACGGCCTCCCGGCCGATCCGGTCGACGTTCCGGTGGATCGCGTCGAGGTCCGACGAGCGCGCGGTCAGCTCGGCGTAGGCCCGGACGGTCGCGATCGGCGTCCGCAGCTCGTGCGAGGCGTCGGCGACGAAGGTCCGCATGCCGGCCTCGGCGTCGCGGCGCACCGTCAGGGCTCGGGCGACGTGCCCGAGCAGCCGGTTCAGTGCGGTACCGACCTGCCCGACCTCGCGGTTCGCGGCGAGGTCGGCGTCGGCGACCCGCACCGGGATGTCGGTGTCGCCGCGTTCGAGGTCGAGGTCGGTCACCCCGGAGGCGACCGCGGCGACGCGTTCGAGCGGTCGGAGGGACCGCCGCACGAGCAGCGCGAGGGCCCACGCTGCGACGACGAGGCCCAGCACCGTGACGATCCCGATGACGAGCAACAGGCGGGCGATGGCGGCGTTCAGGTCACCGAGGGGGAGTGCGGTGACGAACTCGTCGCCGTCGTCCCCGACCGCCTGCACCCGGTAGGTGCCGAGCGAGCCGAGGTCGATCGTCGCCGGGTCGGCGCCGCTGTCGACCGCGGTGAGGGTCTTCCGTTGCGCCGACGACAGCCCGTGCTGGTCGCCGTCGCTGTCGGTGTACCCGCCGAGCACCACGGTGCCGTCGCGGACGATCGCGACGACGGTGCCGGCGGACTGCCCCGGCGCCCCGATGAAGGCGTTGTCTGGATCCGGACGGTCCGACGACGATCCCGACGACGATCCCGACGACGATCCCGACGACGATCCCGACGACGACCCGGGCGGCGGGCCGGTGGGTGCGTCTGCATCGTCCCGGCCACCGACGGTCCGGTTCGCCGCCGTCGACAGCTCCGCGTCGAGGCGGTCGACCAGGTACCCCCGGAACGCGACGACGGTCACCGCTCCGACGACGACGTTCGTCGCGACGAGCAGGAGCGCGACGGCAGCCACGACCCGCCACCGCAACGACGGCACCCGTCCGGCGCGAGTCGGACGGGCCCGGATCGCCTTCGTCGATCGGCTCACGTCGTCGGCCGCAAGACGTACCCTGCCCCGCGCACGGTCTGCAGCATCGGCTCGCGTCCGGCGTCGAGCTTCTTCCGCAGGTACGACACGTACATGTCGACCAGGTTCGACGACGACCCGAAGTCCATGCCCCAGACGCCCGCGAGCAGCTGTTCCCGCGAGAGCACCCGGTTGGCGTTCCGCGCCAGGTGCCGCAGCAGCTCGTACTCGGTCGGTGTGAGCTCGATCGGTTCGCCGGCACGGCTGACGGCGCGGGCGTCCTCGTCGAGGCGGAGGTCACCGACCACCACCTCGGCGCTCCCGCCCGCCGCTGCGACCCGAGCGGAGGTCCGTGCGAGGATCCGCGCCCGGACGAGCAGCTCGTCGATGCCGAAGGGCTTCGTCAGGTAGTCGTCGCCGCCGCCGGTGAGTCCGGCGAGCCGGTCCTCGGGGGCGTCGCGCGCGGTGAGGAAGAGCACACGGACGGAGTCGCGGGAGTCGCGGAGCCGCTCGAGCACCTCGAACCCGTCGATGTCCGGCAGCATCACGTCGAGGACGATGACGTCGGGTTGGAACTCCCGCGCGGCGAACAGGACGTCGCGTCCTCGGTGCACCGCCCGCACGGCCCAGCCGTCCCCCTCGAACGCGAGGGCGACGGCGTCGGCCAGGGCGTGCTCGTCGTCGACGACGAGGGCGCGGACGGGGGTGCCGTCGGTGCGCTGCAGCGGTTGGCCGGTCACGTCCGCGAGCCTATCCACCGCGCCCTCGTCGTCGATCACTTGGCGGTGCTCAGGTCGTAGACGGTCTGCCCGCCGACCGTCGTCGACTCGTAGTTCGCCGCGACCCACTCCTGGATCGCCGATGCGGTGGACGAACCGCCGCCCATGCCACCGCCACCGGAGCCGGAGGAGACGTAGTACCCGATGTCCCCGTCGGCGACGTACGCCTTGAACTGCGCGAGCGTGGGTGCCGGGTCGCTCGACCAGCCACCGATCGCCATGACGGCGGTGTCGGTGTCGAGTTCGAGCTGCGCGGCCGACTGCGATCCGTTGACGGCGGCCGCCCACTTCGCGTCGGACGCCTCGAGCAGCTTCTGCAGGGCCGACGAGGTCGACGCACCTTCGCCACCACCCCCGGTCTGGAGGCCCGTCCCCGACCCACCCTCGGAGGTCGCGTCGTCCGTGCCGTCCTGGCCACTGCCCGGTGCCGTGCCGGACGTGCCGTCCGGCATCTCCGGCGCCTCGCCGGACGCGCCCTCCGGCGGGGTCCCGCCGGGACCCTGCTGGGAGTCGGACGTGCTGTCGGAGCCGCCGTCGTCGGAGCCGGAGGTCGACCCACCCGGTCCGCCCGTGCCTCCCGGGAAGCCACCGGTGCCGCCGCCCATCCCACCGGAGCTGCTGCCCGCCGGACCGACGCTCGGGATCGAACCGGAGTGCGCGACGGTCGTCGTGGCGAGGGCGTAGGCCGTGGTGCCGGTGAGCCCGAACAGGGTGCCCGCGAGGACGCCGACCGTGACTAGCTTGCGGAGCGACGGGACACTGCCGATCACCACGAGCGCTGCGGACAGCAGCCCGCCGGCCAGCATCACCCAGCGGAGCCAGGGCAGCCACGTCGGGTTCTCGTTGAGGAGGCACCAGCCCCAGAAGGCGGTGATGCCGATCATCGCGGCCAGGCCGAGCCGGCCGACGAACCGCGCTCGTGCGTGCCAGAGCAGTGCGCCACCGGTGCCGACGAGCCCGGCGATCGCCGGTGCCAACGCGACCGTGTAGTACGGGTGGATCGTGCCGGACATGTACGAGAACACCAGGCCGGTGACCAGGAGCCAGCCGCCCCACAGGACGAGTCCGGCGCGGGCCGGGTCGGCCAGGTGACGGCGTCCGACGACGACCAGACCGACCACCAGTGCGATGAGCGCTGCGGGCAGGAGCCACGAGATCTCGAGCCCCATCTCGGACGAGAACAGCCGGTTCAGGCCCGTCGAGCCACCGAAGGAACCACCCGCGGTGCCGCCGGTCATGCCGCCGCCTCCGCCGCCGTTGCCCGAGCCGCCGAAGATCCGACCGAGGCCGTTGTAGCCGAACACCAGGTCGAGGACGGTGTTGTTCGTCGAACCGCCGATGTACGGGCGGGACTCGGCCGGCCACAGCCACACGGCGACGACCCACCAGCCGGCCGACACCACGAGGGACCCCGCGGCGATGAGCAGCCCGATGACGCGCTTGCCCCAGGTGGTGCGGGCGGCGAACAGGTAGACGAGGCCGAAGGCCGGCAGGACGAGCAGCCCCTGCAGCATCTTCGTCAGGAACGCGAAGCCGAGGGCGACCCCGGCGAGTGCGATCCACTTCCAGCTGCCCCGCGGCAGCGACCGCACGGTGCAGTACGCGCCGGCGGTCATCAGGAACACGAGCATCGCGTCCGGGTTGTCGAAGCGGAACATCAGGGCCGCCGCCGGAGTGGCCGCGACGACGAAGCCGGCGAGCAGCGCTCCCACGTTCGCGGTGGTGGTGCCGACGCGGGCGAGGGTGCGACGGACCGTGCCCCACACCAGTGCGACGGACCCCACGGCCATGAGCGCCTGGGGGAGCAGCAGACTGAAGCTCGAGAAGCCGAACAGCCGGGCCGACAACACCATCACCCAGAGCGACGCCGGGGGTTTGTCGACCGTGATGAAGTTCGACGAGTCGAGGGAGCCGAAGAAGAACGCCTCCCACGACTTCGTGCCGGCCTGCACGGCGGCGGCGTAGAAGCTGTTGGCGTACCCCGAGACGCTGAGGTCCCAGAGGTACACCACGGCGGTCACGGCGAGGAGCGCCCAGAACGCCGGCCGGAGCCAGCGGGCGTCCTCGCGCTCGCCGAGGAACAGGCGGGCGAGCGGCTTGCGACGCCGATCCTGCGCGTCGGTCTGCGCGGGGCCCCTTCGATCGGTCACGGGTATCGGGTACGTGGTCATGTCGATGAGCATCCGGGGCGTTCCCCGAGCGCGGCACTGCGCCGGCTGTGCGCGGCCTAAGGATGCACGGTGCGAGGTTGGCTGGGGTGGCGCACGCGGGGCTGGCGGGGCTGGGGCGGCGCACGGTGCGCTGTCGTCCGGCCCGTGCGGGATTGCCTGCTCGGTGCGCGGTTGTAGCGCTGCACGGAGCGGGCAACCTCGCACGGAGTGAGCGAGCCCGCACGGTGCGGCGCCGGTCCCCGGTCGAGCAACCTCGCACGGGCCGAGCGAGCCCGCACCGTGCGCGGTCAGGCGTACCGCTGCGCCGCGTGCAGGGCCGCCCCCGTGTAGGACCCGCCGAACAGGAACACGTGCAGCAGCAGCGGCGCGAGCTGGTGGAGCTCGACGCGCTCCTGCCAGCCGTCGGCGAGCCGCGACTCCCGGTCGTAGGCGGCGAGCACCGTCTCCAACCGAGGCAGCCCGAACAGTCCGAGCAGCGCCAGGTCGGTCTCGGCGTGCCCGCCGTGCGCGATCGGGTCGATGAGCACCGCGCCGGTCGGTTCGGACGCGTCCGTCGGCCAGAGCACGTTGCCGGCCCACAGGTCGCCGTGCAGTCGCGCAGGACGGTCCCCGACGAGTGCGGGCTGCGGCGACCCGAGCGTGCCGTCCTGCAACCGGTCGGCGACCCGGTCGAACACGGCCGCCTGGGCGTGGTCGAGCCCTCCGGCGTCGACGATTCTCCGGACGAAGTCGCGGATCCGGTACTCGGCGAAGAACGCGCCCCAGGTACTCGGTGCATGCGCTGCGTCGACGAACGGGGTGCGGGAGCGTCCCATCCGGAGCGCGGAACCCGTCGTCCAGCCGGCGGGCGGTGCGCCCCAGTGGTCGGCGCCGGCGGCGTGGGTGTGCGCGAGGGAGCGTCCGAAGCGCTCGGCCTGTGCGGCGGTGGGGGAGCCGTCAGTGATCAGCTCGAGGTCGAGCACGGTCGGGCTCGGCCGGTCCAGCACCCGCGCGATCCTGGTGCCGCCCGTGTCCTCGGCTTCGGCGAGCCAGACGAGGCCGGCGGCTTCGGCTGCCGCTTCGTCCGGGGTGGTGAAGGTCTTCACGTGCGTCTCGGCCATCGGTCCATCCTGCCGAGGGGTCCCCGTCGTCCGTTCAGCGCACGGTCATCCGGCGAGGAACCGCAGATGTCGTTCCACCCGCCCGGCGAACGTCGGACAATCGGCGTCACGGAGCGCCCCGGGCAGGCTCTTCCGTGCGCCGCGGGGACGGCTGGACCAGTACCGCGCCTGCTCGCGCACGACGTCGCGCACGATCCACGGCGCCGAGTCGTCGACCAGGCTGAAGAACTCGTCACAGCGGTACACCTCGTACATCGCTGCATCCGTCGCGCGGAGACCACGGTCCTGCGTGAGGAGGACGTGCGCCCCGCAGGCGATCGCGGCGGCGTGCACGTGCCGGTCGTCGGGATCGGTTCCGTGGTACTCGACCGTGGCGTCGAAGTCGTCGACGAGCTCGTCGATCGAGTCGAGGATCGCTGCTCGCAGCCGGGAGACGGCCGACCCGGGCCTGTCGGGGTGCAGTCGGCGGAGGGTGTGCGTGGTCTCGGCCAGTACGTCCTCGGTCGTGTGGAGCTGGAACATGCCGTCCGTGTGCAGTCGGAGCAGGCACGTCCAGTCTCGCAACGTCCGGCTGCAGAAGACGTTCGCATCGACGAAGACCCGCTGAAGCATCACATATCAAGCCTAGTGCGACCGGGTGTCAGTCGAAGGCCTCACCGGACTCGAGCAGTTCGCGAGCTGCCGCTGCGCGGGCGACCCGTCGTGTGTCTCGGGCTGCGAGGACGTCCGCGCGCCGGAGCCGGTGGTGGGTCCCGACGGTGTGTGCAGCGATCTCACCTCGGCCGATGGCCTTCATCAAGGTGGGCCGGGAGATCCCAATGACGTCGGCGGCGACGGTCGTCGTCATCTCGTCGGGGAGGATGCTCGTCGAGATGCCAGCCCCGTCGGCCATGCTGCGGACGAGGTTCGCGACGAAGCCCCCGAGTCGCTCCGGGAGCACGAGTTCCGTGCCGTCGTCGAGGTGGAGCTCGACGGTCGCGACCTGTCGATCGCCAGCGCGCTCGACGAGGTCGACGGCCTCGGCGCGAGCGACCTCGTCGACGCGGAGGGGTCGTCGTGTCGTCGTCTGGCGCATCGGGTCTCCGTCTCGCGTCCGTTGGTGGGCAACTGGCTTAACGGTACCGGGGTTGCACTTGCAAGTGCAACCTGTCAGACCGCGTCGACCAGCGCCCTCGCCAGCGGGTGCCACTCGCGCGACGACGGGCCGCTCAGCACCAGGGTCCGCTCGAGTCGCCGGGCCATCGGCACCATCACGAGGTCCGGCGGCAGCATCACCCGGCCGAGCGTCGGCACGATCGAGACGCCCTCGCCCCGTTCGATCATCCCGAACATGGTGCTCATCTCCCGCACGCGGTGGGCGTACCGGAAGGGGCGTCCGTCGAGCTCGTGCAGCTTCTGGATCTGGTACTCGCACCCGCCGCCGCCCGCGACCAGGCCGTCCTCGTGCAGGTCGTCGAGCGTGAGCGCGGGCAGCTCGGCGAGCGGGTGGTCGCGCCGGACGACCGCGGCCATCTCGTCCCGGGCGACGACGACGCCCCCGGCTGGCACCGGCGCGGGGTCGACGAGCACGGCTGCGTCCACGGTGCCGCTCTCGAGCCACTCGGGCATCTCGTCGTCGTCGCCCTCGTAGACCTGCACGTCGACGTCGGGCAACGTCACCGCCCACAGCTCGCGGAGCCGCGGCAGCAGGCCCTGGCAGACGGTGGGGACGGCCGCGAGTCGCACGGTGCCGCGCGCCGTGGCGGGCCGGACCACTGCCTCCAGGGCGTCGACCGAGGCGAGCACGCTGCGGGCGTGGGCGAGCAGGCGGTCGCCCAGGGGTGTCGGGACGGCGACCGCGCCGCGCCGGACGACCGGCCCGCCGACCTCGCGCTCGAGCCCGGCGACGGCGTGCGAGACGGCCGACTGGCCGACGCCGAGCACGGAGGCCGCAGACGTGAACGACCCGGCGTCGAGCGTGGCGACGAACGCACGGAGCTGGGGGACCGAGACGGCCATGCGTGCTCCTCATGTCGGCATGAACCCCATGCGTTTGCCGCATGGGCGTTGGTGGTTCGACACTAGGCCACATGAACGCCCTCCTCTACGGTCTCGTCGCCCTCACCTGGGGCTCGAGCTTCCTCTTCGCGAAGATCGGCCTCGACGGACTCGCACCGCAGCAGGTCGCCACCGTGCGGACCGTCCTGGGCGGCGTGACGCTCGTCGTCCTGTTGCTCGCGACCCGACGACGCTGGCCGCGGGAGCCCCGCGTGTGGGCGCACCTGGCGATCGTCGCGTTCTTCCTGAACGCCCTGCCGTCGTCGCTGATGGCGTGGGCCGAGCAGACCGTGCCGTCCGGGCTCGCGAGCATCTACAACGCGACGACCCCGATCATGACGCTGGCGGCGCTCGCGGTGCTCGTGCCCTCCGAACGGCTGCGGGGCCGGCAGGTGGCCGGGATCGTGGTCGGCATCGTCGGGGTGCTGGTGCTCGTCGGTCCCTGGGACCTGCTCGGCGACCCGGCCGTCCTGGCGAGCGTCCCGGGACAGGTCGCGTTGCTCGGCATGACCGCCTCCTACGGCATCGGCCTTGCCTACCTGCGGCGCGTGGCGGTGGGCAGCGCGTACGACCCGGTCACGATCGCGACGGTGCAGCTCACGCTGGCGTCCGGCATGCTCCTGCTGGTCGCGCCCGCCATCGCCACCGGCCCGGTACAGCTGGACGGGAGGATCGTGGCCGCGATGGTCGCGCTCGGTTGCGTCGGCACCGGGCTGGCCTACGCGTGGAACACGCGCCTGGTGCAGGCGTGGGGCGCCGGTCGGGCGTCGACGGTCACCTACCTGACGCCGGTGGTCGGCGTGGCGCTCGGCGTGCTCGTGCTCGGTGAGCGCGTGCGGTGGAACGAACCGGTCGGTGGACTGGTCGTGCTGCTCGGCATCGCGCTGGCCTCGGGGGTGCTCGGCCGCCGGAGTCTGCGTCGTCCGGTACGCCCCGCCCGTACGCTGGCCGGGTGACCTCCGGCCAGGACCCCCACGTGGTGCGACTGCTGTTCGCCTCGTCCCACCCCGGCCCGACGGTCACGGTCACGGTGCTCGCCGCCGTCATCGCCGCGGCCGTCGGACACCCGGTGTGGCTCGTGGTCCTGGTCGCGCTGACGGTGGTCGCCGGACAGCTGTCGATCGGCCTGGCGAACGACTGGATCGACGCCGACCGCGACAGTGCCGTCGGCCGGAGCGACAAACCCGTCGCCCGCGGACTCATCGCGGTGGAGACGGTCCGCACGGCGGCGTTCGTGACGGCCGGTGCCGCCGTGGTCCTCTCGCTGTTCCTCGGGCCCGTCGCCGCTGTCGCGCACCTGGTGCTCGTCGCCGCGGGGTGGGCCTACGATGCCGGGCTCAAGCGCACCGTGTGGTCGGTCGTGCCGTTCGTCGTCGCGTTCGGGCTGCTGCCCGTGGTCGCGGTGTCCGCCGGTCCCGAGCAGCTGTGGCCGGCGTGGTGGGCGATCGTCACCGGCGCGGTGTTCGGCGTCGCGATCCACTGCACGAACGTCCTGCCCGACCTGGTCGACGACGCTGCCACGGGGGTCCGCGGGTTCCCGCACCGCCTCGGGCTCCGGGGAGCCGGGATCGTCGCGTTCGGGTCGCTCGTCGTCGCGGCCGGTCTGGTGCTCGGCGGACAGGTGCTCGGTGACGACCCGGTCCGCGGTGTCGGGGTCGTGCTCGCCGTGGTCGGGGCGGTCGTCGTGCTGGTGCTCGCCGTGGTGGGGGTCCGGCTGGTGCTGGCGGGACGGGCGTCGCGGACCCTGTTCCGGCTCGTCATCGCGTCGTCCCTGGTGCTCGTCGTCGAGCTCGGGTTCGCCGGGGCGCGACTCGTCGCCTGACGCGAGCCGGCCGCGCGCCGACGCGAGCCGTCAAGCCCAGCGCATGGCGTAGAGCCGGGCTAGGCCGTGCGCGGTCGGCAGCGACAGGACCGTCCGGAGCAGCGCCTCCCGTCCGATGGTGGAGACGGCACCGAGCGGACGACCGAGCCCCATGTTCGCCTCGGCCTGCCGGGCCGCACGGCGGGCGGCTGCCTGGCGGCGGGCGGCGTAGCCGGGCCACGGTCCGGGCACGCCGGTCCGGACCGCACCGGCGAGCAACGGCGCGAGCTCGGCCGCGTCGAGCCAGCCGAGGTTCATGCCCTGCCCGCCGATCGGGCTGATCTCGTGGGCGGCGTCGCCGACGAGCACGACCCGGCCGACCCCGACGCGGTCGGCGACGCGGCGCCGCACCCGGAAGCCGCTGAGCATCGTGCACGAGGCCGGTTCCGGGACGACGCCCGTGCGTGCGGCGACGATCGCGGCCAGTCGTGCCGCCGTCTCCGGGTCGGGGGTCGCGCCGCTCGGGGCGAACGCCAGCGAGTCCGGCACCAGGGCGACGTACCGGCGCCGACCGTGCGGCAGGGGGAAGGACTCGACGACGCCTCCGGGGCCCACGTCCACCAGGGCCGCGGTCCGGGCGTCAGCGCCTTCGGGGTCGGCGAAGTCGCCCATAACGTAGCGGTCGGGGTAGTCACGTCCGGTGGTACCGATGCCGAGCAGGTCACGGACGACGCTCCGTGCGCCGTCTGCCCCGACGACGAACGCCGCCCGGACGGTGACCCGTGCGCCGTCCGGGCCGGTGCCGACCGCGTCGACGTGGTCACGGTGCCGGGACAGGGCGGTCACCGTCGTCCCGGTGCGCAGCGCTGCTCCGTCGGCAGCGGCGAGCAGGTCCCGCAGCAGGGACTCGGTGCGGTGCTGGTCGAGCGTCGCGACGTACGGGTGGGTGTCCGAGGCGCGGTCGAAGGTCAGCGTGCCGAGCGTCCGCCCGCGGCTCCGCGCGACGCCGGTGCGCACGACGGTGGCCTCGGCGAGCACCGGGACGTCGAGCCCGATCGCGGCGAAGGCGTCGAGGGACGGCGGGTGGATGCCGATGGCGCGCGACCCCTCGGGTGGACCGGGGCGACGCTCCCACACCTGCACGGCGATGCCCCGCGCAGCCAGCAGCGCGGCGAGGAAGAGGCCGACGGGACCACCGCCGACGACGAGGACGTCGGTGCGCTCCGTGGTCACGGGCCGAGCCTACGGTCGGGCGGTCGAGCCGCGCACAGCTGCACTGCTCGTGCGCAGCCGGCGACGGAGCCGCTCCACGGGGACCTCGACCGCCTAGGCGGCACCGATCGACACGAGCAGCACGATGCCGACCAGCCCGACCGTGCCCCACGCGCCGATCGCGAACGTGCCGAGCAGCGCGATGACGAGCGGGTGCCACAGGTAGGCCGAGTACGACACCCGTCGTCCGAACCACGCCACCGGGGTCCAGCTCAGCGCCGTGGCGACGGGCGAGCGCACCGACACCAGGCCACCGATGAGCATCGCCGAGATCACCCCGGTGACCGGCAGGACGACACCGAAGGTCCAGGCGTGCTGCGTCCAGTCGTCGTCGATCCAGAGCAGCACACCCACCAGGAGACCGAGGCCGGTCCAGGTCGCGACGTGTCCGGCGACCCCGGCTGCCCGGACGCGCACCCGTTCGTCGTCGAGCAGCAGCGCGAGCGCGCACCCGAGCGCGAGCGGTACGACGCCGAGCACCGGCGAGAAGTACACGTCGGGGGTGGCGCCGCCGCTCGGGGACCGGTAGCTCGCCCACGACGCCGCTGACGCCCCGACCACCAGGACGCCGAGGCCCGTCAGCAGCCAGCGCCGTCGAGCCCGCAGGGCCGCGAGCAGCACGAGCACGGGTGGCCAGACCAGGTAGAACTGCTCCTCCATCGACAGGCTCCACGTGTGCGCGAACACGCCCTGCGTGGTGTCCCAGAACGCGCGGAAGAGGTTGCCGGTGTAGGTCAGGGCGATGACCCCGGCCTCGCCCGCCGAGAACGACGCGCCCTTGTAGTCACCGACCCAGTTCCACAGCAGCAGGCCCACCGCGACGAACACGAGCAGCGCGGGGTAGAGCCGGAGCAGGCGCTTGAGCCAGAACGACCCCAGCCGGACACGACCGGTGCGTCGGCGTTCACCGAGCAGCAGCGTGGTGATCAGGAAGCCGGACAGCACGAAGAACACCGTCACGCCGATGAAGCCGCCCTCGAACTGCGGGACGTGCAGGTGGTACAGGACGACGGCGAGGATCGCGATGGTCCGGAGTCCGTCGAGGGCCGGTGCACGGTGGGTGAGCGGGAGCGGGGGCGGGGGCGTCCGGCCCGTCGGGTCGCCGTCGGCCCGGCCCCGCGCGGTCGTCGCGTGGCCGGGCGCGGTCGTCGCGCGGACCAGCTCGGGCGACAGCACGTCGGACGTCACGGGCACCTCCAGCGCGATCGGGCGGCCACGACAGCGGGACGCGTCGTGACCGGATCGTCACATGATGCGCGCGGCAGGTAAGAGCCGACTCAACGCCCGGGGTGCACCAGCGTCGCCAGGGCGTCGAGTCGTTCGTGCACGATCGCAGCGAACGGGCGGTCCTCATCCGGAGCGATCCACTGGGCGAAGGACAGGTGGAACACCGTCACGGCGGTCTCGGCGGCCATCGTCGCCGCCGGTTCGGGGACGCCGCGCTCGCGCATGACCTCGCCCAGGCGTGCCTTCAGGGTGGCGAGCTTGCCGAGCTCCCGTTCGCCGAGCGCTGCGTTCGCGTCGATGATCGTCTGCCGGGCCCGCGACCACGACCGGCGGTCCTCGGGGAAGAACCCGGCGGCGGCGTCGAGGGCGCGTCCGACCAGGTCGAAGGGCGCCGCGTCGGCCGGGGCGGCCGTGATCGGGTCGACGAACATCGCGAGGAAGTCGTCCTGGCCGGCGAACAGGACCTCGCGCTTGTCGGCGAAGTGCCGGAAGAAGGTGCGCTCGGTGACCTGGGCCTCGGCGGCGATCCGCGCGACCGTGGTGCAGTCGTAGCCCTCGGAGGCGAAGAGCTGCAGCGCGACCGCCTGCAGTCGATCACGCGTTCCGGGTTGCCATCGGGCCATGCGCAGAGTCTACTGATCAGGACACCTTGATGACAGCGGCTGACATCGAGTGTTACGGTGATGTCAGTTCATGACATCAGCGCCGTGGACACCTGTGAAAGGACCACTCATGCACGTGTTCGTCACCGGGGCCTCCGGCTGGATCGGCTCCCACACCGTCGACGACCTGCTCGCCGCCGGACACACCGTCACCGGACTCGCCCGGTCCGACGCCTCGGCCGCAGCACTCGAGGCGAAGGGCGTCGACGTCGTCCGGGGCGACCTCGACGACCTGGACGCCATCCGCCGCGGCGCTTCCGAGGCCGAGGGCGTGCTGCACCTCGCCAACAAGCACGACTGGGCGAACGCCGCCGCCACCAATGCCAGCGAGCGGGCCGCCGTCGAGACCATCGGTGCAGCGCTCGTCGGCACCGACCGCCCGTTCGTCCTCGCGTCGGGCGTCGCCGGGCTCGCCCAAGGCCGCCCCTCGAACGAGACCGACGCCAACCCGTTCGTCGGGCCGGACAGCATGCGTGGCGGCAGCGAGAACCGCGGCTTCGACTTCGTCGACCAGGGGGTGCGCACGATCGCGGCCCGGTTCAGCCCCACCACGCACGGCACCGGTGACCACGGCTTCATCGCCGCGATCGTCGGCGCCGCCCAGCAGCGCGGCGTCTCGGGCTACGTCGGCGACGGCACCAACAGCTGGTCCGCCGTGCACGTCACCGACGCCGCCCGGCTCGTCCGCCTCGGTCTGGAACAGGCCCCCGCCGGCACGCGGCTGCACGCCGTCGCCGAGACCGCGATCCCGACCCGGGCGATCGCCGAGGCCATCGGCGAGGTCCTCGCGCTGCCGGTGACCTCGATCGACCCGGCGGACGCGGACGCGCACTTCGGGTTCATCGGGCGGTTCTTCGGCATGGAGATGTCCGCCACGTCCGAGGCCACCCGCGAGCTCCTCGGATGGGAGCCGACCGGCCCCGGCCTGCTCGAGGACATCGCCGCTGGCGCCTACTCCGGCGTGCGGGTCGCGTAGGCGGCTCGGAGCACCCGCGGATGGTGAGCAGAAATGGTCGGGTTCCGTCTCCGGACCCGACCATTCCTGCTCACGAAGCGAGCGTTGCGAACGCCGCTAACACCCGCGCTACTCGGACTTCTGCATCTGCCACGGCTCCGGCTCGCGGTCGCCGTTCGGGCGCACGGGCCGGACGTCGCCGACGATCGGGATCGCACGCTTCCGCATGAACCACAGGTAGCGGACGAAGAAGTGCGACAGCGTCGACAGCCGGTTGCCGTTGCCGAGCAGCGACGCAATGTGCACCGCCACCCACGCCAGCCACGCGACGGGGCCGACGAGCGTGATGCCACCCCGCAGCTGCGCGACCGCGGCGTTCGTGCCGATGGTCGCCATCGTGCCCTTGTCGAAGTACTTGAAGTGCTCGGTGGGCTTGCCCTCGAGCAGACGCTTGATCTGCTTCGCGACGTGCCGTCCACCCTGCAGCGCCGGCTGGGCCAGCTGGGCGAGGGCATCGGACTGCGCCGCGATGTCCCCGGCCGAGAAGATCCGCTCGGCGCCGTTGACGCGCAGGTCGTCGCCGACCTGGATGCGTCCGCCGCTGGTCTGCGGCAGGCCCCAGCCCGACACCTCCTTGTGGGCGGCGACGCCGGTGGCCCAGATGACCTGCGAGGCGGGGATGAACTCGCCGTCGGCCGTCATCACGCCGTCGGTCTTGACCTCGGAGACGCCGGTGTTCAGCCGGAGGACGACGCCGCGCTTCCGCAGGACCTTGGCCGCGTACCGGCGCAGGCGCGGGGCGAACGGTTTGAGCAGCTCGCCACTGCGGTGCACGAGGGTGATCGTGATGGCACCCTTGTCCAGCTCGGGGTACGCCCCCTCGAGTGCCTGGTCGCGGAGCTCCGCGAGTGCGCCGGCCATCTCGACGCCGGTCGCGCCGCCGCCGACGATGACGATCTTGATCTCGTCGGGGCCCTGGTTCGCGGCGGCTTCTTCCAGCCGGGTGAACAGCTCGTCGCGGATCCGCAGGGCCTGCGAGCGGGAGTACATCGAGTACGCGTACTCGTAGGCGCCCGGGGTGCCGAAGTAGCTCGTGTTCACACCGTTCGCGAGCACCAGGTAGTCGTAGTGCAGGTGCTCGCCGTCGGACATCTCGGCGATGCGTTCGTCGGTCCGGATGCCGGTGAGCAGGCCGTGCCGGAACTCGGCGTTGTGCTGCTTGGCGCGCAGGCTGCGGAGGAAGTACGTCACGTCGCCGGCGTTCAGTCCGCCCGTCGCCACCTGGTACATGAGGGGCTGGAACATGTTGTAGACGTGCCGGTCGACGAGCGTCACCCGGACGGGAGCGTCCGCCAGCTCGCGCATGGCAGCGACACCGGCGAATCCACCGCCGACGATGACGACGTGCGGGCGGGTGTCCTGGGGCATGCTGATCCGGCTTTCTTCGGTTCGTGAGGTGGTCACCCACGAGGGTACGCGCGCTGTGGACCGCTCCCGTCCACTGCCGACCGGGAGGCCCGGGTCGGCTCCGTCAGGCGTCGAGCCGTGTGTAGGTGCTCACGACGTTCCCCTTGCTCGTCACGGTGCTGTCGACCAGCCGCAGGCGCGTGGCCGGGTCGGTCGGCTCGAACAGCTTCCGGCCGGAGCCGGCGATCGCCGGGTGCACCATCAGCTGGAGCTCGTCCAGGAGCCCCGCGAACAGCAGGTGCCGGACGACGCTCACGCTGCCGCACACCGCGATGTCGGCGCCGTCGCGTTCCTTGAGCTCGCGGACGAAGGTGTCGAGGTCGCCCGGGATCCTGGTGGTGTTCTGCCACGTCAGGTCGTCGCCGAGCGTCGTGGAGGCCACGTACTTCTCGATCGGGTTGATCCACTGCCCGAAGCCGTCGTCGGGGTGTGCCGGCCACCACTCGGACCACTCGAGGTAGCTGTTCCTGCCGAGCAGGACGGTGTCGGTGCGGGCCATGAACGCGCCCATCCCGGCCCCGAGCTCGTCGTCGAAGCTGTCGTACTGGAACTCGTACGGGTCCTGCACGACGCCGTCGACCGACGTGAACAGCCCTGCGGTGACCTTGCGCATGGCCGGAGCGTACTGCGGATCAGCTGCCGGTGCCGGTGCCGGTGCCGCTGTCGCTGCTGCTGCCGTCCGTGCCGCTGCCGGATCCGTACCCGGGGAGCTGCCCGGTGCCGTTGCCCGGGAACTGGTTCGTGCCGCCGTTGGTCCCGCCGTTCGTGCCGGGCACCTGCGTCGTCGACTGGGACTGGTCCCCACCGATCGCATGCCCGATGGCGAAGCCGATGCCGCCCCCGACGAGCAGTGCTGCGAGTCCGACGATCGCAGCCAGGACGGGCCAGAACCACGGCGGCTTCGGTGTGCTCTTCCGGCTCGTCGGGGCCGAGGCGCCGTACCACGGGGTGGCGCCGTTCGGGTCGCCGGCGTTCCAGGATCCGGCGTCGGAGCGGTAGGGCTGCTGGGCGTACTGGTTCGGTGCGGGTGCGTCGAGGGTCGGCGTCGGGGCCGAACCCCAGCCGGCCGGTGCCGCTGCCGAGGGCGTGCGGGCGGCGTTGCCCGGCTCGTGGCCGTTCGTGGGAGTCGTGTCGCTCATGGAAGGCAGTGCACACCGCGCCCCTATGTGCGGCCGATGACGACGCTGATCCGGCGCTGCGAACCGCCGCGTAGCCTCGGTTCGTGCGCGCCAAGGTGGAGACGATCCGGATCGAGGGCTTGCCGGTGCGCCTGCACACCGCGGCACCCGCCGGTCGGCTGCGCAGCGACCTCGCCCCCACGGTCGTGCTGGTCCACGGCATCGGGATGTCCCATCGCTCGTTCGCCCGGTCGCAGCGTGCGCTCGCCACGACCCACCGCACCGTCAGTGTCGACCTGCCCGGCTTCGGTGGGCTGCCCGGTGCCGGCCGGACCCTGTCGATCGGCGAACTCGGCGACCTGGTCGTCCGGGCCGTCCGTTCGCGGGGTGCCGACGACCTCGTGCTCGTCGGGCAGTCGATGGGTGCGCAGGTCGTGACGGAGGCAGCCCGGCAGCACCCCGGGTCCGTCGGCTCCGTCGTCCTGGTCAGCCCGGTGATCCCGGTGGAACGCCGGTCCCTGCCGCTGGTGGCGTCCGACCTGTTCCGCGACGGAGCGGGTGAGGGGTTCCGGATGAACGGCGTGCTCGTCACCGACTACCTGCGGAGCGTCCGGCAGTACGTCCGTGAGCTGCGCCCGATGCTCCGGTACCGGCTGGAGGACACGATCGCCGAGGTGCGCCGACCCGTCCTCGTCGTCCGGGGCACCGAGGATCCGATCGTGCGCCGCGACTGGGCCGTCCGCGTCGCCGCGAACGCTCCGCGAGGATCGTTCGTCGAACTCCCTGGGCCGCACCACGCGCAGGAGCGGCACCCCGTCGCGTTCGCCCGACTCGTCGGCGAGTTCCGACGCTCGCACGCGTCGGAGGGCATCCGATGACCGAGCCGACCACCTCGGCGACGGGATCGGCGCGCACGGGCCGACCCGTGCCTCCCGGCATCCCGCCGGTGCGACGCGCGAGGTGGGCCGCACTCGACTGGTGGTACGCGATCTCGTGGCAGGTGCGGAGCCTCGGGCCCACCACCGCTGACGACTACCGGACCGGCGACGGCCAGCCCGTCGTCGTGATCCCCGGCGTCTACGAGACCTGGCACTTCATGCGGCCGCTCATGGACGCCCTGCACGACCGCGGGCACCCGGTGCACGTGCTGCCGGTGCTGCGGCACAACCTGCGGCCGGTGCCGGACTCGGCGCGCGACGTGTTCGCGTACCTCGAGGAGCACGACCTGCGGAACGTGCTCGTGCTCGCGCACAGCAAGGGCGGGCTCATCGGGAAGTACGCGATGACCCAGCTCGACGACCACGGCCGCATCGACCGCATGGTCGCCGTTTCGACGCCGTTCGCCGGGTCGGGCTACGCGCGACTGGCTCCGGTACGGCACCTGCGGGTGTTCCGGGCGGCCGACCCCGTGCTGGCCGGACTGGCGCGGGAGCTCGACGCGAACGCCCGCATCACCTCGGTCTACGGGGTGTTCGACACGCTCATCCCCGAGGGCAGTGAACTGTCCGGGGCGACGAACGTGCGGCTGCCGGTGGGCGGGCACTTCCGGATACTCGGTGACGCCCGCACGCGCGCCGCGGTGCTGGCAGCCGCCGACCCGGCCTGAGCGCGGCTCCCCGTCTCGTCTCGTCCCCGAGGTTCCGAAATCTCGGCATGTCGGCGCTCGGATCGCCGCAGTTCGGAACCTCGGCGGCGATCACCCGGCATGTTGTGGAACCTCGGGGCGCGGCCGGCCTGCCTCAGGCCCCGGGCAGGAACAGGCAGAACGGGTGCCCGTCGGGGTCGAGCAGCACCCGGACGTCGTCCTGCGGTTGGAACGCGGCCTGTGTGGCACCGAGCTCCTCGGCGCGGGCGACGGCTGACGTCATGTCCTCCACCTGGAAGTCGAGGTGCAGCTGCATGCCGGGGGCATCGGCGGTACCGGGCCAGGTCGGCGCGACGTACTCGGGCTCGTACTGCACGGACAGACCGGGGCCCTCGGCGGGGCGGATGCGTGCCCAGGTCGGGTCGTCCTCGTACACGGTCCACCCGGTCAGGGCGCCGTAGAACCGGGCGAGGGCGGTCGGCTCTGGGGACTGCAGGACGGTCGCGGCGAGCGTCGGAATCGAGGCGTCTTCGCTGGTCATGCCGCGGAGCGTACGCCGATCAGCCATCAGCGATCAGCGATCGGCGACGCTCGCGCGCTCGACGATGCGGTGCGGCACCACCACGGTCTCGGGTGGCAGGCTCCGGTCCTCGATCCGTCGGGTCAGCAGGTCGAGCGCTGCCGTCGCGAACGCCCGCCGGTCGAACGACACCGTGCTGAGCGCGGGGATCGCGTACGCCGCACCGTCGATGTCGTCGAACCCGATGACGCTGACGTCTTCAGGGACGCTGACGCCTCGTGCGGCCAGGACGTGCAGCACGCCGAAGGCGATCGAGTCCGTGAACGCGAACACGGCGTCGGGCAGGGGGTGCTCGTCGAGCCAGGCCGCGAACGCCGTCGCTGCCGAGCTCGTCGTCCAGGACGGCAGCGGCACCCGCAGTGCGGGGTCCGGTTCGATCCCGGCGGTGGCGAGTGCGGCGAGGTACCCGCGCTCCCGCAGCTCGCTGGTGGCGGTGGGCTCGGACGCCCGGGCGGCACCGACGACCGCGATCCGGCGGTGGCCCCGGGACACCAGGTAGGCGGTGACCTGCTCGGCGGCGGCCCGGCTGTCGACGTGCACCTGGTCGACGTGCTCGGGTTCGACCTCGCCGATCACGACGGTCGGCGGCAGCCCCTCGGTCGAGGCCAGGACGCTCGCGCTGAGCGACACCGGGTTGAGCACGAGGCCGTCGACGAGGTGGGCGCGGGCTCGTGAGACGAGTTCGCGCTCGCGGGCCGGGTCGTTGCCGGTCTGGTCGAGCTGGACGACCCATCCGCGCTCGCGGGCGAGTTCGACGAACCACTGCGCGAGTTCGGCGGAGTAGGCGCTGCCCATCTCGGGAAGGGTCAGGGCGATCGCACCGGAGCGGCCGTTCCGCAGCCCGCGGGCGGACAGGTTCGGCACGTAGTCGAGTTCGGCGACGGCCCGCTCGACGCGCTCGCGGGTCTCCGGGCGCACCACCACGCCGCCGTTGATGACGTTGGAGACGGTCTTCGGCGACACCCCGGCGAGGGTGGCCACGTCCCGCACGGTTGCGCGCATCGGGACGAGCGTAGCGCGGCCGGTCTCCGGTGGAGTCGTCGTGCGGGGCTGCGGGTGTGCGCTCACTGGAGCGTTACAACGATGGAAACGTTTGGCAACGGATTGCCACGTTGTAACTCCGCACGCCAGGGTCGCTGCAGGAATCCAACGGAGGAGGCCACCGAGTGACGAAGCTCGACGTCCGCGCGACGACCACCGCGCACACCGCATCACCGCCCGACCCCGGGCTCCGCCGACGGAGCACGTGGCAGCGGATCCGCCGCGACCGGGTGCTGCTGTTGATGGGCCTGCCGGGAGTCGCCCTGCTGATCGGGTTCCACTACCTGCCGCTGCTCGGGAACCTCATCGCGTTCCAGGAGTACCTGCCGTTCGTCCCGCTCGGCCGCAGCCCCTGGGTCGGGTTCGAGAACTTCTCGGTGGTGTTCGACGGCAACGGCGAGTTCCTCGGCGCGCTCCGGAACACCCTCGTGATCACCCTCGTGCAGGTCGTGTTCGTGTTCCCCGCGCCGATCATCCTGGCGCTCATGCTCAACTCGCTGCTGTCCGAGCGGATCAAGGGCGTCGTGCAGTCGATCCTGTACCTGCCGCACTTCTTGTCGTGGGTGATCGTCGTCGCGGTGTTCCAGCAGATCCTCGGCGGCTCCGGGCTCGTGAACAACGCGATCCGTGCCGCCGGCGGCGACGCGATCGACTTCCTCGGCAACCCCGACGGGTTCATCGCGCTGCTCACCAGCCAGGTGATCTGGAAGGACACCGGCTGGGCGACGATCCTGTTCCTCGCCGTCCTCAGCTCGATCGACGCCAGCCTGTACGAGGCGGCGAAGATGGACGGCGCCTCGCGCTGGCGGCAGCTGTGGCACGTCACCCTGCCCGGCATGCGCGGCATCATCATCCTGCTGCTCATCCTGCGGCTCGGTGACTCGCTCACCGTCGGCTTCGAGCAGATCATCCTGCAGCAGCAGGCCGTCGGTCGTGCCGCGAGCGAGGTCCTCGACACCTACGTCTACAACAACGGCGTGCTCGGTGGGCAGTGGGGTGTCGCCGCGGCCGTCGGACTCGTCAAGGGCGTCGTGGGCGTGCTGCTCGTGCTCGGCGCCAACAAGCTCGCGCACGTCTTCGGTGAAGCGGGCGTCTACCAGAAGGAGTCGCGATGACCGCCACGCACACCGTGACCGTCCCACGGGCGAAGAAGCGCAAGCGCGGTGGCCCGGACGCGGCTCCGCTACCCGGACGGCTGCTCACCGGAGCGGTCCTGCTCGTGATCTGCCTCGTGGTGATCCTGCCGTTCGTCGGCATCGTGTCGACGAGCCTCGCACCTACCAGCCAGGTGAACGACGCCGGCGGGTTCGTGATGTGGCCGAAGGGCTTCGACCTCAGTGCCTACGAGAGCATCTTCGCCGGCGGTGTCGTCACCCGGGCCCTGGTCGTGAGCATCGGCATCACCACCGTCGGCACGCTCATCAGCCTGTTCGTGAGCGCGATGCTCGCCTACGCCCTCAGCCGTCCGGGCTCCTACGGGTCGGGCGCCGTGCTCGGCCTCGTGCTCGTCAGCCTGCTGTTCGCGCCCGGTCTCATCCCGAACTACCTCGTCGTCAAGCAGTTCGGGCTGCTCGACTCGTACTGGGCGCTCATCCTGCCCACCGCCCTGAGCGCCTTCAACGTCATCGTGATGCGGTCGTTCTTCATGGCGATCCCGCAGGAGCTCCTCGAGTCGGCACGCATCGACGGCGCCGGTGACTTCGCGGTGTTCTGGCGGATCGTGCTGCCGCTGTCGAAGGCCGTCCTCGCCGTCATCGGCCTGTTCTACGCCGTCGGCTACTGGAACGCGTTCTTCAACGCGCTGCTCTACATCAACGACACCGCGAAGTGGCCCCTGCAGCTGGTGCTCCGCACCTACGTGATCAACAACGCGCAGCTCGGCGGCGCCGACCTCGGGGCGTCCGCCGATGCCCTCCCACCGCAGGCCTCGATCCAGATGGCGATCCTCGTCGTCTCGATCGTGCCGATCCTCATCGTCTACCCGTTCCTGCAGCGGCACTTCGCCAAGGGTGTCCTGACCGGTGCGGTGAAGGGCTGACCAGCGTGACGAACAACGGAATCACCCGCCGCGCGCTCATCGCGGGCGGTCTCGGGGTCGCAGCCACGGGCCTCCTGGCCAGCTGCTCCACCGTGACCCGCTCGACCGACGTCAAGGCGATCAACCAGGCGGTCACGCTGCCGGACTACGTGCCGTGGGCCGGCGGGCCGGAGCCGGCGTTCCCGAAGACGAGCGCCCTCATGCCGAGCGCCTTCCGGAAGATCCCGGCGTCGCTCGTGCCCACCGACGGCAAGCCCGGCGACGGCTCGACCGTGCACGGCAGCGTCCCGACGAACTCGCCCGTGCCGCCCTCGAAGGGCAGCAACCCGTACTGGCAGGGGCTCGACCGGCGGATGGGGATCGACCTCGACCTCACCATCACGCCGAACGCCGACTTCGGCAACAAGTTCGCCACGCAGGTCGCGGGCGACACCCTCGGCGACGTGTTCACGGTGTTCGGGTCGTTCCCGTACCTGCCGCAGTTCCTCGAGGCCAAGGCCGCCGACCTCAGTCCGCACCTGTCCGGCAGCGGCGTCCGCGACTACCCCTACCTCGCCAACCTGCCGACCGCGTCGTGGCGCGGCACCGTCTTCTCCGGCGGCATCTACGGCGTCCCCGTCCCGCGCGGACCGTTGACGTCGCAGGCCCTGTACCGCCGGCAGGACCGGTTCGAAGCCCTCGGCGTCGACCCCGCGTTCTCGAGCGTCGACGAGTTCGTCCAGGTCTGCCGCGACGTCTCGGACCCGCACAGCAACCGGTGGGCGCTCGCCTCGGTGCCGACGAACATCCTCGGTCCGATGCTCGGGCTGCCGAACCAGTGGCAGGTCGAGGGTGGCCGGTTCACCCACATGTACGAGCTGGACGAGTACCAGGACCTGCTCGAGGTGTCGCGGAAGCTCATCGCCGAGGACCTCGTCCACCCGGACAGCATCACCGCCTACAACGGCAAGGTCTGGTTCGTGCAGGGCTCCGCCCTCATGCTCTCCGACACGTACAGCGCCATCCCCGGACTGCTGCAGCAGGCCACCCCGGGCAGCGGGTTCGAGCTGACCATCGCCCCCTTCGTCGGACCGTCCGGAGCGGAGTCGAAGCCGTGGCTCGGCGACCCGAACAACGCGATCGCGGCCGTCGCCGCCGGCGGTGAGGACCGCGTGAAGATGCTCCTCGAGGTCCTGAACTGGTGCGCGTCGCCCTTCGGCACCGAGGCCTGGATGTACCGCAAGTTCGGCATCGAGGGCCGCGACTTCGAGTACCGCGACGGATCCCCTGTCCTGACGAAGACGGGCAACAGCGAGACCGCACTCGGTGAGTTCCCGCTGCAGTACTTCACCGAGTGCCCGCTGCCGTTGTACTACTCGGGCAACCCGACGATGACGGACACCGTCTACGAGTCGCTGTCGTCGTGGGTCGACCGCGGGCTGCCGAACCCCGCCTACGGCCTGTACTCGCCGACGAACTCGACGACCGGGCCGGCCCTCGGCACCTTCGCGACGAACGCGATCAACGACGTGCTGCTCGGGCGGGCGAAGGTGTCGTCGTGGAAGGGGACCGTGCGGGAGTGGCGTCGCCGGGGCGGTGACGCGATCCGCCGCGAGAACCAGCAGGCGTTGGCAGCGCGGTCGTCCTGACGCGATCGTCGTCGCGTGGTGTGGCGCCCAGGCGCCGCGCCGTTTCGCGGCGTCTCGCGCACACGATGGCCTCCTGCGCGGCCCTGGACTCGGGGCGAGCGGACGGGAGGCCCGTGGCGGGGTCCGCCACGGGCCTCCCGTCCGTCAGCGTGGCGCGCTCACACCAGCCACGACGGATCGGCGAGCAGGTCCTCGAGCTCCTGGACCAACCGCGAGGTGTGGAAACCGTCGGCTGCCGCGTGGTTGATCTGCAGCGCCAGCGGCATCACGGTGCGGTCACCCTCCGTCCGGTACCTGCCGAGCGTGATGATCGGCAACAGGTGGTCGTACCCGTCGCGGACGTGCAGCGCGAACCCGGTGAACGACGTGCGGGGGAAGGTGGAGACGTCGAACACGTTCCGGGGCCGGTCGTCCTGCGGGAACATCCGGACGTCGTCCCGGTACCGCTCCATCGTGTCGACCGCGGCGGCGTGGAACCGGCCGGGGTCCTCGTCGTAGGGCACGACCAACGCCGAGAAGGTCTCCGTGTCCGGGTGGAACACCGTGAACATCGGGTGCACGACGTCCCAGACGCCGGGGGAGCCGTCGTCGAGCAGCTGCATCCGGAACTCGGCGTGGCGGTTGACGACGGTCGCGATCGCCCAGATCTGGGACGCGTAGGTCTTCGCCGCGCTCGTGCGGACCGCTGCGACGAAGGCCGTGACGTCGACGTCGACGGTCACCTCGTAGGTGCACTGCACACGCTGCCGGTAGTGCTCGAAGTGCTCGCGGCGGGGCCAGGTGTCCAGGTCGATCGGTCGGATCTCCGTCATGGCACCAGTCTGGTCGCGAGTGCGGCGTCGAGTGCTGCCCGCTCACCGTCGATCGTCAACGCGACCTCGACGAGCGCCCGTCGCTTCCACAGGAGGAGCAGCACGTCCTCCGCCCGACCAGTGACGATGACGGCGGCGTCGCCACCGTCCGCGCCGTCGAGCGAGGCCTCGCCGGGTGCGTCGGAGAACGCGAACACGACGGTCCGCGCCAGCGCCGCGATGCGGCCGAGCCGCACCTGACGCGGGTACAGGTCACCGACGACCTCACGAACGCCGTCGGTCGCCAGCTCGACCGGGAGGCCCGGCTCGACTCCCAGCGCCCGCTGCGCATCCCACAGGTGGATCGCGGTCTCGTGCGCCTGGCGACGTGCCCAGGTCGCGGCCGTGTCCGGCGGGTAGATCGCCGAGCACGGGGTGTCCGAGGAGCGTGCCCGGAGCGCCGCGACGAGTTCGTCGGCTCCCGTGCGGAAGCGGTCCGCGAGGTCGTCGTGCGCGAGCGGTGCGGGCTCCGAACCGGTCAGCTGCCCGAGCGCCCACCGGTGCACGTCGGTCAGATGGACACCGAGGTCCTCGACGGACCAACCAGGGCACGACGGCACCGGTGCCGCGCGGTCGCCGGACCGCAGGACGTCGTCGAACCGTTGCGCTGCTCCGGCGAGGGCGGTGAGGTGGGTGTCGTACGTCGACATGGAGCCAGCATGGTCACGAGGTGCTCCCTAGGGTGGAGCCATGCCGACGCTCGAACGGGTTCCCGCCCTGACCGCCCCGGAACTGCTGGCCGCACCGGTCGCCGCAGCGCTCGCCGCGTTGCCCGCCGATGTCGCCGCACGGATCGAGGCAGCTCCGATCGACCCTGACCTGGCCGACACCGCCGCGTTCTCGGAGGCGTACGGTTTCCCACTCGACGGCGGGGCGAACTGCATCGTCGTCGCGGGCAAGCGCGGCGAGGACGTCCGGTTCGCCGCGTGCGTCGTGCTCGCCCACACCCGCCTCGACGTGAACCGTGTCGTCCGGAAGCTGCTCGACGTGCGGAAGGCGAGCTTCGCGCCGATGGACCAGGCCGTGGAGCTGACGGGCATGGAGTACGGCGGGATCACCCCGATCGGGCTGCCCTCCGCTTGGCCCGTGTACGTCGATTCCCGCGTGCTCGATGCCCCGGACGCCGTGATCGGGGCAGGCCGCCGCGGCGCGAAGGTGTTCCTGCCCGGCTCCGTCCTCGGAGCGCTGCCGGGTGTGCAGGTCGTCGAGGGCCTGGCGACCGAAGCCTGATCAGTCGTTCGGGCGGATGAGGCAGAACGGGTGCCCCGCCGGGTCGAGGTAGACGCGGAACGTCGGGGTCGCCGAGCCCGTCGCGGTCGCACCGATCGCCAGGACCGCGGCCTCGCCGTCGTCGAGGTCCTCGACCTTCACGTCGAGGTGGCTCTGCTGCGGGACGAGCTGGCCGGGCCACTCCGGTGCGCGGTAGTCCTCGACCTGCTGGAACGCCAGGAGCGGCCGCTGGTCGGTGAAGGGGAGCGCGACCTCGGCCCAGTCCTCGTCGAAGCCGACGATCTCGCCGCCGAGCATCTCCGCGTAGAAGCGCGCCAGGCCGCGAGGGTCTGCGCAGTCCAGGACGACCATGTCGAGTGTGCCGATCATGGCCGTCACGATAGGCGGCCGCTGGCGAGCAGGTTCGCTCGATTCATGGCACCAAGTGGCAATCCTGCACCAGAATCCAGAATCAAATTTAGTATTTCGACAGTGGCCCGCGATCTGGGTACTGCGCTGCCCTCTCTGCTCCGCAAGGATGCTTAAAACGAAGGAGTCTCACTCATGACGGTTCTGGTCACATCGATCGCCGTGCTCGTTCTCTTGGTGATCCTCCTCCAGGTGGTGGTCCTCCTTCGGATGCCACCGAAGTCGGAGGGCTCGCAGGAGGCGGTTCGTGAGTTCGTGCGTACCGAGCTCCGTGTCAGTACCGACGCCATTCTGCGAGACTTGAGCGGTCAACGGACTGAGCTCATCGACGGCGCCGGTCAGGCAGCCGAGCGGCTTGACCGCCGTCTTGCGCAGGACGCGCTGACGCGCGCTCAGGAAGCTCAAGCCCACAGTCTGCAGGCCATCGCCGAGCACGAAGCGCTCGTCAAGTCCCTCCAGGGACTGGCAGATCGAGCCCGCGAGGATGCAGCTTCAATGGCGGCCGCGCACGCCGAGCTCAAGTCGGCCGTGGAACAGCGGTTCGACGAGCTCCGAGTGTCGAATGAAGCTCGTCTCGACCGGGTCCGCGACGCTGTTGAGACGTTTCAGGCAAAGAACGCGCAGACGCTCGATTCCAACTCGAAGCGCGTCCAGGAACTCATCGACTCCAACCTTGCACGGCACCGGGAGCTTCAGGACCGGCTCGGATCGGAAATGGAGAAGCTACGCGCGGGAAACGAGTCGAAGCTCGAGCACATGCGTCAGACGGTCGACGAGAAGCTACAAGGAACGCTGGAGAAGCGGCTCGGAGAATCGTTCGCCCAGGTCAGCGACCGCCTCGAACGCGTGCAGCAGGGCCTCGGCGAGATGAAGGTGCTGGCATCGGATGTCGGGGGACTCAAGAAGGTCCTCACCAATGTGAAGAGCCGTGGAAGCTGGGGTGAGGTTCAGCTTGCGCGCCAATTGGAGGACATGCTCGCCCCGGAGCAGTACGAGGCAAACGTGGCCGTTCGGCGGGACAGTCAAGAGCGGGTTGAGTTTGCGGTCCGGCTACCGGGTCGGGACGCTGACCAACCGGTGTACTTGCCGATCGATTCCAAGCTCCCGCAGGACGAGTACGAGCGAGTTCTTGCAGCCCAGGACGAAGGGGACGCGATCGCCACTGATGCTGCGACGAAGAGCCTCGAAAGGGCAATCATTCTCCAAGCGAAGCTGATCTCAAGCAAGTACTTGAACCCGCCGCAGACCACCGATTTCGCGATCATGTACCTTGCGACTGAGGGTCTCTTCGCCGAAGTCGTGAGGCGCCCTGGGCTTGCAAGCCGACTCCAGAACGACCATCGGATCCTCATCACTGGCCCGACCACCTTGATGTCGCTGCTCAACAGCTTGCAGATGGGATTCAAGACCCTTGCGATCGAGAAACGAACGTCGGAGGTCTGGAGTGTGTTGAGCGCGGCCAAGACGGAGTTCCAGAAGTACGGGGACGTCTGGGACAAGCTCGGCAAGCAACTCGAGACCGCGCAGCGGACGGTCAAGGATGCGGGGGTGCGCAGTCGAGCCGTCGAACGGAGGCTTCGTGACGTCTCCATCGAGCAGGCAGTCGATCACCAGGTTGATGCTGCCCCGGATCTGGTGGCCGCGGTCGAGAGCGCAGTGGACGGCATCGAGTTCGCACCGACGAGCCCGATCGACGCTGAGACAGATGTCCCGTCGGATCATTAACGGACGCATCTCTGGGATAGCCACGGAGCGGTATCCCAGGGCAGAGTCGTAAGCGTCAGCGCGCCGCGGTCAGGGCCTTCGTGATCCGCTGCAACGACACCGTCTCGGCGGTACCGAGTTCCTGCGCGAACAGGCTGAGGCGGAACTCCTCGAGCATCCACCGCGCGTGCACGAGCTCGGGGTGCGAACCGACTGTCGGAGGGAAGGCTCCGCCGGCGTCGACGTAGCGGTCGGTGGCGACGGTGACCTCGCGCATCCAGGTGGCATCGCGCCCGGGGTTCTGCAGCAGCTTCTGCACGCGTGCCTCGATGCCCTGCAGGTAGACCCGGATGCGTCGGAGCCGGTCGAGCCCGGCAACCGAGACGAACCCCGGGTACACGAGTCGCTCCATCTGCTGGCGCATGTCCGTCAGCGCACCGAGCAGGGACATCGAGTTCGCCTGCTTGAGTGCTCGTTCGGCGGACCGTTGGGCGAGGAGTACGGCAGCGAGCTCCGACGTCGCCGTGAACATCGTGTCGACGACCGTCGCCGACACAGCGTCACGGACCGCTTCGAACGCAGCCTTCGTGAACACGAGCCCGTCCGGGTGAGCGCGACGGATCACCGCGTCGACGACGGCCGCGAGCACGTCGTCGAAGAGTGCGTTCGTGGAGGCGTACGGGCTCGCGGCGAGTGCGAGCTTCTCCTGCGCGGTCAGGTGCGACTGGATGTACGACACCGGCGACGGCACCGCGAGCATCACCAGGCGACGGACCCCGGCGGGCATGCGCACCTGCCGGTCGGACGGCGTCGCGAGCAACTGCACGCCGACGGTCGCCTTCGGGCCGGAGCCCTCTTCCACCAGGGACGGGTACGCGCGGATGACGCCACCGGCCTGCTTGGTGTCGAGGGTCTGCGGCAGGTCCTGGGCCGGCCACGTGGTGAGGCCGGACTGCTCCACCCCGGCACCGCCACCAGCGGCGGCGACGCGAGCCGCGCCTCCTGGCTGTCCCGCACCTCGCACCGTGGCGGAGGCGACGCTCTGCTGCGTGCGGTCCTTGAGCTTGGTCTGCAGGACCGACAGGTCCTTGCCGGCCTCGACGCGTCGGCCACGTTCGTCGACGACTGCCCAGGTCGGCAGCAGGTGTGATGGCACGCGGGCCAGGTCGAAGTCGGACTCCGACACCGGGACGTAGGTCATGCGCTGGATCGCCTTGGCCAGGGTCGCGCGGAACGACTCGGTCGGCTCGGTCGGGGCGTCGTCCGGCAGTTCGGCGACGATCTTCTCGGCCCAGTCGGCGGCGGGTACGACGTTCTTGCGGATCTGCTTCGGCAGCGACTTGATGAGGGCGGTCACGAGTTCCTTGCGCAGGCCGCGGACCTGCCAGTCGAAGCCCTCTTCGCGCATGCGGGGGAGCAGTGCGAGCGGCACCTGCACGCTGACACCGTCGTCCTGCGCGCCCGGCTCGAAGCGGTACTGGATCGCGAGTCGCTGGTCGCCGCTCCGCCACTGGGTGGGGTACTCGACGTCGTCCTCCGCCGCCTCGGCAGCGGATTCGTCCAGGAGGTCCGCCCGGCGCATCGTGAGCAGGTCCGGCTGGTCGCGGCGCGTCGTCCGCCACCACCCCTCGAAGTCGCGGGTCGTCGCGATGTCGGCGGGGATGCGGGCGTCGTAGAACTCGTAGACGTTCTCGTCGTCGAGCAGGATGTCGCGCCGGCGCGTGCGCTCCTCGAGCTGCTCGAGTTCCTTGCGGAGCTTCCGGTTGGCACGGTCGAACGCCTGCTGCGACTCCCACTCGCCCTCGACCAGGGCGTGGCGGATGAAGAGCTCGCGCGAGTGCTCCGGGTCGATCCGGGCGTACTGCACGCGGCGCCGCTGCACGATCGGGACGCCGAACAGGGTCACCCGCTCGTAGGCGACGACCGCGCCCTGCTTCTTCTCCCAGTGCGGCTCGCCGTAGGTGCGCTTCAGCAGGTCACCGGCGAGGGGCTCGACCCACGCGGGGTCGATCCGGCCGACGGTCCGTGCGAACAGCCGGCTGGTCTCGACGAGTTCGGCCGCCATCACCGCGTCGGGCTGCTTCTTCGCGAGCACACTGCCCGGGAACACGACGAACCGGGTGTTCCGCGAGCCGAGGTAGTCACGCTTCTCGCGGTCGCGCAGCCCGATCTGGCTGAGCAGACCGGCGAGCAGGGACCGGTGCACGGCATCGCCGTCGTCGGAGCGGGACTGGCCGACCCGGACGTCGACCTGCTTCGCGGCGCGGGAGAGCTGGCGGTACAGGTCCTGCCACTCGCGGATGCGCAGGTAGTTGAGGAACTCGGCCTTGCAGAGCCGGCGGAAGGCGCTCGACGACAGCTCTTCCTGCTTGTCCTCGATGTAGTTCCACAGCGCGAGCAGGGTGAGGAAGTCGCTCGTCGGGTCGGCGAAGCGGGCGTGCATCTGGTCGGCGTGGGCGCGCTTCTCGAGCGGGCGTTCACGGGGGTCCTGGATGCTCAGGGCGCTGACGACGGCGACGACCTCGCGCCCGACGCCCTGGCGACCGGCCTCGAGCACCATCCGGCCGAGCCGGGGGTCGATCGGCAGTCGGGTGAGCTGTCTGCCGGACTTCGTGATCCGGCCGTCCTTGTCGACGGCGCGGAGCTCACGCAGCAGGTCGAGGCCGTCCTTCACGCCCCGGGAGTCCGGCGGCTGCAGGAAGGGGAACGACTCGATGTCGCCGAAACCGAGCGAGATCATCTGCAGGATCACCGCCGCGAGGTTCGTCCGCAGGATCTCCGGGTCGGTGAACTCGCCCCGACGCTCGAAGTCGTCCTCCGAGTAGAGCCGGATGGCGATGCCGGCACTGGTGCGGCCCGCTCGACCCGAACGCTGGTTCGCGCTGGCCTGCGAGATCGCTTCGATCGGCAGCCGCTGCACCTTTGCACGCGGGGAGTACCGCGAGATGCGGGCGGTCCCGGTGTCGATGACGTACTTGATGCCCGGCACGGTCAGCGAGGTCTCGGCGACGTTCGTGGCGAGCACCACGCGCCGGCGCACCCCCGGGGTGGTGCGTCGGTCGAAGACACGGTGTTGATCGGCGGCGGAGAGCCGGCCGTACAGGGGCAGGACCTCGGTGCCCTGGTACCGCTTGCCCTCGATGGCGTCCTGCGCGTCACGGATCTCGTTCTCGCCGGACAGGAACACGAGCACGTCGCCGGGTTCTTCGCGCGCGAGTTCGTCGAGCGCGTCGGTGATCCCCTGCAGGGTGTCGCGGTCGTCGGCGCCGTTCGACCCGCCACGGTCGGCCGTGCGCGAGTCGGTCTCGTCGTCCTCGTCGTCCTCGTCGTCCTCGTCGGTGTCTTCGGGATCCTCGGACACGAGCGGGCGGTACCGGATCTCGACGGGGTAGGTCCGGCCGGAGACCTCGATGATCGGGGCGTCGCCGAAGTGCTTCGAGAACGACTCGGGGTCGATCGTCGCGCTCGTGATGATGAGCTTGAGGTCGGGGCGCCGGACCAGGAGCCGCTTGAGGTAGCCGAGCAGGAAGTCGATCGTGAGCGACCGCTCGTGCGCCTCGTCGATGATGATCGTGTCGTACCGCTTCAGGTCGCGGTCGAAGTGGATCTCGTTCAGCAGGATGCCGTCGGTCATCAGTTTGATGCGGGTGTTCGACGACACCTTGTCGGTGAACCGGACCTGGTAGCCGACGAGGTCGCCGAGGTCGCTGCCGAGCTCTTCGGACACGCGCTCGGCGATGGTGCGAGCGGCGATCCGGCGGGGCTGGGTGTGCCCGATGTGCTCACGCCCCAGCTCGAGGCAGATCTTCGGCAGCTGGGTGGTCTTGCCCGAGCCGGTGGCCCCCGCCACGATGACGACCTGGTTGTCACGGATGGCGGCCGCGATGTCGTCCCGCCGCTGCGAGACCGGCAGTTCGGGCGGGTACGTGATGACTGGCGGCGTGGGAGACATGAGCATTCCAGGATACCGTCACGCCGCCGGTGCTGCGAGCCCGGCGGCCAGGTCTCCTGCGGACCGAGCGGGCAGGGCGCACACGCGGTCGTGGCAGACGTACGCAGCCGGGTCGAGGGCGTCCCGTGCCTCGAACAGTTCGAACCCCGCAGCCGACCACTCCGCAGCCTGCGTCGGGGTCACACGAGCGATGACCGTGCCGGGTCGGCGCGCGGCGCGGGCGGCATCACGGAGTGGGTCGCGCGGGTCCGACGTCACGACCACGACCTCGCGCGAGGGTCGTTGCAGGCCGAGTGCGACACCGAGGGCGTCGGCGTGCCCGAGCGGTCGCTCGGTACCCGTCGTCGCGCGGTCGGCCACCAACCGCGCCGCCGCTGTCCGGTACGCGGAGTCCCCGGTCAACGCCGCGAGGCCGGCTGCCGCTGCGGCCAGCGCCACCGTGCCGGAGCGCATCGCGGTCTGCGGCTGTTCCCCGGTTGCCGTGCCCGCTCCGGCGAGCACGGCGTCGACGTCGAACCGGTTCGCCAGGCCGTCGTCGACCAGGGAACGAGCCGTCACGGCGTAGGTGACCTGGCCGGTCACCAGGGCGAGCTCGAGCAGACCTTCGGCCAGCAGCCCGACGTCCTCGATGGTCGCCGGTGCTGCTGACGCGCCGCGAGGCGTGCTCGAGCGGACCACGACGTGCCCGTCACGCACGTGCGACCGCAGCAGCGCATCGGCCGCATCCCGGGCGATGCCGATCATCTCGGGGTCGTCATGGCGGTCACCGGCGATCGCGAGTCCGCGGATCGCCAGGCCGTTCCAACCGGTCAGGACCTGGTCGTCGAGTGGTGGCGGCTCGAGGAGCGCGCGCTCCGACAGCGGCCGCCGGTACCACTCGCCCTCCACCCGCTGGCCGTCGATCGTGGACTCGCTGTCCTGCGCGGCGACGAACGCCCCGTCGTCCTGGCGCAGGGTGTCGCGCAGGAAGTCCGCGATGCCGCGCGCCTGTTCGGCGCCGGCGACCGCGAGGAGTCCGGCGTTGTCGTAGAGCATCCGCTCGTAGTGCGGCACACTCCAGTCGCGCTTGGTGGCGTACCGGAAGACACCGCCGTCGGCATCGGTCAGCTCGGAGGACCGGATCGCGTGGAGCGACCGGTCCAGCAGACCGTCGGCCTCGGCATCGCCGTCGCGTGCTGCGTCGGCGAGGAACTCCAGCAGCGGCGTGCTCGGGAACTTCGGAGCACCGCCGAAACCCCCGTAGGTGGTGTCCTCTGCTTGCGACAACTGGCCGGTGACGGCCCGGATGCTGTCGGCGGACGGGAGGCCCGTGGCTGCTCTGCCAGCTGCCTCGCCGGCGCGGGCGGTCGCGTCCACCTCGGCCCCCTGCCGGATCGCCGTCGCGATGGCCGCGGCGTTCGCGTCGACCTCGTGCCGCCGCTCGGTCCACGCATCGAGCACCGCCGCCAGGATCTGCCGGAACGCGGGCACCTGACCGACGGGGGTCGGCGGGAAGTAGGTGCCGGCGAAGAACACGTGGCCCTCGGGCGTCAGGAACGTCGTCAGGGGCCACCCGAGCTGCTGCGTGAACGCGCTCGCGGCGGCCATCAGGCTGGCGTCGACGTCGGGACGTTCTTCACGGTCGACCTTGACGGCGACGAAGTCCTGGCGGAGCAGTGAACCGATCTCCGGATCGGCGAAGCTCTCACGCGCCATGACGTGGCACCAGTGGCACGTGGCGTAGCCGACCGACACCAGGACCGGGACGCCCCGCTCACGTGCCTCGGCGAAGGCTTCGGGGCCCCACTCGCGCCAGTCCACGGGGTTGTCGGCGTGCAGCCGGAGGTACGGGCTGACCGAGGTGCCGAGTCGGTTGTCGTTCATGGCTCCAGCGTGCCCCGTGGCGACTGAGCGGGCCAGCGACGGACGCGATCTGTGGACGGATCGCGGAGTCCACAGGCCGCAGCGGGACGGTCAGCGGGGGAGCCACCCCGTCAACGCGGCGAGACGCTGTGCGACCTGGGTGGGGGTGAGACCGTCCGTGTCCACCCGGGTGACCGTGTCCCCGGAAGCCGAGTCGAGCCTCCCGGCCGTCCGCGTGCTGTGCGCGAGCTGCGCCTGTGGGACCTCGCCACCCGACCGTCGGGCCAGCCGCTCGGCGGTGGGACCGTCCGCCGCGCGCAGCAGGACCGTCGTGACCACCGGGTCGTCGCCCATGGCGGCCGCCAGACGCTCGTGTTCGAGCACGGAAACGGTGTTCGTGTAGACCAGCCGGTGGTGGCCGAGCTCGCGGTAGGACGTCCACAGGGCGGCGAGGTTCCGCTCCGCGAGGCGCGCCTCGGGGTGCTCGACGTGCGGTGCCGGGTGCGCCAGGTCGAGCAGGTCGCCCTCGATCACCGCGTGGCGGACGTCCGCAGCGACGAGCAGGTCGTGCAGCGCCTCGGCAGCGGTGGACTTGCCGACACCGGACCGCCCGCCGATGAACAGGACCTCGGAGCGGGGCGTGCTCGGCGCCGTCACCCGAGGCCCAGCGACAGGAGCGCGAGGGCAGCGTCCTCGGGGCCGTAGTCGAACATGCGCTCCCAGAACGGGTCCTCGGCCCACGGCACGTCGCCGTCGGCCGGTGTGGACTGCGCCGTCTCCACCAACCAGTCGAGTTCGGGCAGGACCGCGGTCGCGAAGGTCGGCGGCTGCCACCCGAGCGTCCGTGCCGCCGTCGTGTCGAGGACGAACGGTGACGGCGACGACCACGGGGTCGTGCCGACGAAGGCAGGGGCGTCCGCGTCGAGCAGGACCCCGTCGAACCGGTGGTCGAGGTGCCCAGCGATCGTCCGCACGATCTCGAGCGCCGTCGGAGCGGAGTCGTCGGCGACGTTGAGGATGCGCCGGTCCGGAGCGTCCGCGACCAGGCGGACGAGCGAGCCGATGCCGCTCGCCGCCGTCGTGTGGTCCACACCGCGGCCGTGGTCGGCGAGCAGGATGCGTTCCCGGCCGTCGAGGACCCGGCGGACCACGAACCACTCTCGCGGACGGCCGATGCCGATGCCGTACACCTTCGACGGGCGCAGCACCGTGACCGGGGCGCCGTGGTCGAGCAGCACTTGCTCGGACGCCACCTTCGCCGCGCCGTAGCCGTCACGGCTGGTCGGGTCGCCGTCGCCCGCCGTGACGGTCGGCTGGATCTCGGTGACCGCGGCGCCGAAGACCGGCTTGTCCGTCGAGTTCGCGTGCCGGCCCTGGTCGTCGACGTAGACCGCACGCGAGGAGACGAACACGGTGGACCCGACGTCGTCGAGGAACGGCAGGAGCTGCGTCGCGTCGTCGCGGGTCAGCCCCACGGTGTCGACGAGCAGGTCCGCCCCGGGGCGGAGGAGGTCGCGCAGGGTGCTCGTGTCGCGGCGGTCACCCGCGGTGAAGTTCGCGCCGCGGGCAGTGAGGGGATCGGCTGCCGGGCCACCGCGGCGGGCCAGGACGTCGACCTGCCAGTCGTCGCCGCCCCGCCCGGAGGCGTCGAGGAGCTCACGCGCGACGGCCGAACCGATCCCGCCGGTACCGCCGAGGATGACCGCGCGTCTGGAGCTCATGCGCCAACGCTAGCCGGGACGCTCGTCGTCGTCAGGACGCCAGGGCCTCGGGCTCGTGCCGCCACCAGTCCAGCAGCGAGCCGTCGTACACGATCACCTTGTCGTGGCCGAGCACGGTCAGCGCCAGGGCATCGACGCACGCGGCGCTACCGACTCCGCAGTACGTCACGATCTCGTCCTCGCCGACGACCGCGGCGAACGCCTCGGCGAGCTTCGGCCCGCGCAGGTACGCGTTGGTGTCCGGGTCGACCAGGGTGTCCACGGTGATCGGGGTGCTCCCCGGGATGATCGGCGGGTGGTCGTCGCCGAGGGCCGCTGCGGGCGCCGCGAACACCAGTGCCGCGGGCTGTTCACCCGTCACTGCTCGGCGGACACGGGCGTGGTCGGCCCAGAGCGGGCGCTCTTCACCGGCGAGGAAGGCGCTGTCGTCGTCGGGCGCCTTCGCCGGCGATGGTGCCTGGCGCAGGGCACCGACGCGGACCGGCCGGCCCTCGTCGCGCCACTTCGTGAACCCGCCGTCGAGGACCGCGACGGAGTCGAAGCCGAACGACCGGAAGATCCACCACAGCCGCGCCGACCACTCGCCGACGCTGTCGTCGTAGACCACGACCGTCGAGGTGTTCGTGACACCGAGGTCGCCGGCAGCTGCCTCGAACCGCTCGGCACTCGGGCGGGTGAAGGGCACCTCGGCGCCCGGCGTGGAGAACGCGTCGACGAGGTCGGCGAAACGGGCACCGGGGACGTGCCCGCGCTGCTCGTAGGAGTCGACCGCGGAGTGCCACATCGTCTCGAGGCCGGTCCCCACCGTGTGCACGGAGGCGTCGAGGACGACGAGCTCGTCACCACCGAGGTGGTCGGCGAGCCACTGCGTCGACACGAGCGGCGAGGTCAGGACGGGGGCCATGCCGCACACGATAATGCGGACCACTGACGGGTGACAGGGAAACCGACACACTGCGCAACCGGGGCGCGTGTGGTGGCTTGTGCGTCGACTCGGAACGACAAGGTGGTCGTCGTACGACATCGCGATCGTCGTTCCGAGTCGGCAGCCCCGCCCACCACGCCCCACACACACGCACGAACGGCCCGCCCCGGCAGAACCAGGACGGGCCGTTCGGACGAGCTGACGCGTCAGTGTGCGGCGGCGGGGATGCTCCCGGTCGTCGTGGACGCGGCGTGGGCGAGTCGGTCGAGCCGCACCGACTGCCGGTTGATGAGCAGGCCACCCGCGAGGGCGACGAGCACGAGCACACCGGCCGAGATGCCGAACGCCACGTGGTAGCCGTCGAGCGTGGCCTGCGCCTGCTGCAGCTTCGTGGGCGCCGCCGACAGCCCGGTCAGGCTGTTCTTCACGACGTCGGCGAAGATCGTCGACAGCAGCGCCGTGCCGATCGAGCCACCGATCTGCTGCATGGTGTTGACCGTCGCCGAGGCCACACCGGCGTCGGCTCGGGCCACTCCGGTGGTCGCGGTGTTCATCGCGGACGAGAAGATCGTGCCCATGCCGAGCCCGATGACGATCAGCGCCGGCAGGACGGTGCCCGCGTAGGAGCTGTCCAGGTCGGTGCGCAGCAGCAGGAGCAGGCCGATCGCGGCGACGAGGCCACCGGCGAAGATCAGGATCTTCGGGCCGATGCGGGGCAGCAGTCGGCCACCGATCTGCGTCGCCGAGACCATGATCGACAGCGGCATCGGCAGGAAGGCCAGACCGGTCTGCAGCGAGCTGAACCCGAGGGTCTGCTCGAGGTAGTAGGTCAGGAACAGGAAGATGCCGAACATGCCGATCGCCACCAGGCCGATCGCGATGAACGACCCGCCGCGGTCACGGTCGAGCACGACCCGCAGGGGCAGCAGCGGGTGCGCCACACGGGTCTCGATGAACACGAACGCGGCGATCAGGACGACGCCACCGGCGAGCATCGCGATGGTGACGGGGGAGTCCCAGCCGTTGGTCTCGGCGTTCGAGAACCCGTAGACGACACCGACCAGGCCGGCGGTGATGGTGATGACGCCGGCGACGTCGATGCGCGGGCGGTCGACCTTCGGCGGCTTCTCCATGAAGACGAGCGCGCCGATCACGCCGAGCACGGCGAAGACGACGTTGACGTAGAGGCACCAGCGCCACGACGCGTACTCGGTGAGCACGCCGCCCAGGAGCAGGCCGATGGCCGCACCGGAACCGGCGATCGAGCCGAAGATGCCGAACGCACGACCGCGCTCCTTCGGGTCGCGGAACGTGGTGGTCAGCATGCCGAGCGCGGACGGTGCGAGCAGGGCGCCGAAGACACCCTGCAGGGCGCGGGCCGCAACGAGCAGGCCGAACGAGTCGGCGAGACCGCCGAGCACCGACGCGACCGCGAAGCCGACCAGGCCGATGATGAAGGTGTTCTTGCGGCCGAACAGGTCGCCGAGGCGCCCGCCGAGCAGCAGGAGCGAGCCGAACGCCAGCGAGTACGCGGTGACGATCCACTGGCGCTGGTCGGTGCCGAACCCCAGGTCGGCCTGGGCCGAGGGGAGCGCGATGTTCACGATCGTGGCGTCGAGCACGACCATCAGCTGGGCGAGGGCGATGACCGCCAGGGCGATCCAGCGGTGGTTGCTCTTGGCGGGGGTGGTGCCAGAAGTCGTGGGTGCTGCCCCGGTGGGGGTCGGCACGGTGTGTTCTGCCGTCACGGCAGCCTCCTTCGAGAAGGTTGGAGGGGGAGCACGAAGCGCGCACCGTCGGGCGTTTCGAAGAGGGGAGGTGTCAAACGGATGCGCGGCATCCGTTTGTCGACAGTGTAGACCGAAACGGAAGGTCCGCATCCACTTATTCCCAGAAAGTTCAACTAGGTTCGGCATCGTGAGCACCACCGAGTCCGCGCCCGACCTCGAGCGCCCGTTGCGCGCCGATGCGGCACGCAACCGCGAGCTGATCCTGCAGACCGCTCGCAAGTGCTTCGCGGAGCGCGGGCTGTCGGTCACCCTGAACGACATCGCGCACGAAGCGGGGGTCGGTGTCGGCACCGTGTACCGACGTTTCGCCGACAAGGACTCCCTGATCGAGGCGCTGCTCGCCACCAAGTTCGAGGCGATGAACGACGCAGCAGCCCGCGCCGCCGACGTCGTCGACCCGCGCGAGGCCCTGCGGGTCTACCTGACCGGGGTGTTCGAGTTCCGCGCCCGCGACCGTGCGCTCGCCGACGCCATCGTGCGTGCGGGCAAGGCGCGTCCGTCGATCGTGCAGGAGCGTGACCGGTTGGAACGCCAGGTCTCCGCGATCATCGGGCGGGCCGAGACCGCCGGGGTGGTCCGCCCCGGCTTCGACTACCGCGACCTCCCGATGCTCACCGCCATGGTGGGTGCCGTCGCGGACGCCACCCGCGAGCACGACCCGAACGCCTGGCGCCGGTACGCCGAACTCCTCATCGAGGGCGTCCTGCCGCAGACCCGGACCGCGCCGAGCATGGTCGGCGACCCGCTCGACCGCGAGTCGATCGAGCGCGCGCTGCACGCGCAGTCCTGACGCGTCCCCGCGGACCGCGCGCGGCTCGGCCGCCAACCGACCCCGGACGGGAGGCCCGTGGCGGGCCCGACCCGTGCCTCCTGTCCGGCGGTCTGGTCGCGACCGGTGCGCCGGGCCGGTCGCGACCAGCGCGCCGGGCCGGTGGCGAACAGCGCGCCGGGCCGACACCCGACGCGCGCTACAGCCAGCTCGGCAGCCAGTAGTGCGACCGGATGAAGTCCCACGGCACCTGGATCGCGGTCCACATCGGGTACCAGTACGCCGACGCGAGCACCACCACGACCAGGTACACGCCGACCCAGACGATCGCCCGGGTCCGTCGGGGCCGCGGATCGGTCCGTGACCCGAGCACCAACCCGATCGCCGCCGCCAGCGCCATCACCATGAAGGGCTCGAAGGCGATCGTGTAGAACTGGAAGACCGTCCGGTTGACGTACATCAGCCACGGCAGGTAGCCCGCGGCGACGCCGAGCAGGACGAAGCCGTACTGCCACTGTCGGCGCAGGATCCAGAGCACGAGCAGCGCCACGGTCGCGATGACCGCCGCGTACCAGATGAACGGGTTCGCAACGCCGGTGATCGCCTCGCCGCAGCGGCTCGCCGAGCAGCCGTCCTGGCCGGCATCGGTGCCGACGTAGAACATCGACGTGGGCCGCTGCATCACGAGCCAGAGCAGCGGGTTCGCCTGGTACGAGTGCGGCGTGTGCAGCCCGATGTTGAAGTTGTAGATCTCCGACTGGTAGTGCCACCAGTTCTGCAGACTGTCCGGCACCCACCGGAGCAATCCGGTCCAGCGTTCGCCGCCGGAGGCCAGCCAGTTGCGGTCCCAGCCGTCCTTCGACACGAACCAGCCGGTCCACGACGCGACGTAGGTGACGGCAGCGATCGGCACGGTGAGCAGGAACGAGACCGGGGCCTGCTGCAGCAGCGCGCTCGACGACCAGAACTCGACCCCGGCACGGCGGCGCATCATCATGTCGCTCAGCACGGAGTACACGGCGAAGAACGCCAGGAAGTACATCCCCGACCACTTCGTCGCGGTGGCCAACCCCATCGTCAGCCCCATCGCGAACAGCCACGGACGCCACCAGAGCACGGGCCCCCACAGGGTGTCGCGGCCGGCGGCGACGCGCTCGGCGACCCAGTCGTCGAGCCGCCGCTGACTCCGGCGCCGGTCGAGCAGGAGCGCCCCGAACCCGAGCACGACGAAGAACGTCAGGATCCCGTCGAGCAGCGTCACGCGGGACATCACGATGGCCTGGCCGTCGATCGCGAGCAGGCCGCCGGCGAGCGTGCCGACCAGGGTGGAGCGGAACAGCGACCGGGCGATCACCGCGGTGAGGAACACCGTGGCGATGCCGAGCACGGCGACGGCGAACCGCCAGCCGAACGAGTTGTCCGCCCCGAACAGGAGCATGCCGAGCCCGATCAGGTACTTGCCGAGCGGCGGGTGCGCGATGAACTCCGCGGCGCTGGTGAAGACGTCCGTCTCACCGCTCGAGAACCGGTCGTCGGTCGTCGGGGCGGAGTCGCTGCTCGGGTTCGCCGGCCAGGTGCCCTCGTAGCCGAGGTGGACGATCGACCAGCCGTCCTTGACGTAGTAGGTCTCGTCGAAGACCAGCGAGTGCGGGTTCCCCAGGTTCGCCAGGCGCAGCACGGCGGCGAGCAGCGTCACCGCGATCGGTCCGGCCCAGCGCCACACCGCGACGCGCTGGGCGGTGGAGAGCACCCGCCCCCACCAGTCGTCGAGGCGCGAGCCGACCGGCCCGTCGGGCACGGCCGTGCGGTCGTCGGTCAGCTCGCTGGTCATCGCTGAGCATCCTACGGATCGACCGCATGTCCGCGCTGCGACCGTGCTGCGACGACAATGGGTGGCGTGATCGTCCTCGCAGCAACCCCCATCGGCAACCTCGGGGACGCCTCGCGCCGTCTCGTCGAGACCCTCTCCAACGCCACGGTGGTCGCGGCGGAGGACACCAGGACCGCCATCCACCTCATGCGCGCCCTCGGCATCGAGAACCGTCCGCGGCTCATCGCCCTGCACGAGCACAACGAACGGGCGAAGGCGTCCGAGGTCGTCGAGCTCGCCCGTGACGAGGACGTCGTGGTCCTCACCGACGCCGGTATGCCCGCGATCAGCGACCCCGGCTTCCCGCTCGTCGAGGCAGCGGCCGCCGCGGGCGTCACGGTCACGGCGCTGCCCGGCCCGTCGGCGGTGCTCATGGCGCTCGCCGTCTCCGGACTGCCGACGGACCGCTTCACGTTCGAGGGGTTCCCGACGCGCAAGGGCGGGGAGCGGCGTCGTGCGTTCCAGGCGCTCGCGGGGGAGCAGCGCACGATGGTCTTCTTCGAGTCGCCGCACCGGTTGGCCGAGACGCTCGCCGACATGGCCGTCGGGTTCGGGGGTGACCGTCGTGCCGCCGTCTGCCGCGAGCTCACGAAGCTGTACGAAGAGGTCCGTCGTGGGCCGCTCGACGAGCTCGTCACGTGGGCGTCAGAGGGGGTCCGGGGCGAGATCTGCATCGTCGTCGCCGGTGCCGCCGAGGCCACCGAGGAGGCAACGCTCGACGACGGGGTCCGCCTCGTGCTCGAGCGGGTGGCCGCCGGCATGCGCATGAAGGAGGCCGCAGCGGCGGTCGCGGACGCGACCGGCCTGTCGAAGCGGGACCTGTACGAAGGGGCGCTCGCGGCGCGCTGAGCGGGGCTCGTCACGTTCGCGTCGGCCGGTCTGGAGGCGCGGGGCGGGCCCGCCACGGGCCTCCCGGATCCGGTTTTCCACAGTCCACCGCCGCGCGCGTCATCCGGGTTCCGCGCGCCCGTAGGATGGTCCGCATGTCCGACGGGTCCTCGTTCAGCATCACCACGCCGATCTTCTACGTGAACGACGTGCCCCACATCGGGCACGCCTACACCGAGGTCGCCGCGGACGTCCTCGCACGCTGGCACCGGCAGCGGGGTGACGACACCTGGCTGCTCACCGGCACCGACGAGCACGGGCAGAAGATCCTGCGCACCGCCTCGGCGAACGAGGTCACGCCCCAGGAATGGGCCGACCGACTGGTGACCGAGGCGTGGAAGCCACTGCTCGACACCGTCGACGTGGCCAACGACGACTTCATCCGCACCACCGACGAGCGCCACGAGCGCGGTGTGACGGCGTTCCTGCAGAAGCTCTACGACGACGGCTTCATCTACGCCGGCGAGTTCGAGGGCTTCTACTGCGTGGGCTGCGAGGAGTACAAGCAGCCGAGCGACCTGGTTCCCGGCACCGGTGCGTACGAGGGGCAGCAGGTCTGCGCCATCCACTCGATCCCGGTCGAGGTGCTGTCCGAGCGCAACTACTTCTTCCGGATGTCGGACTTCGAGCAGCGCCTGCTCGACCTGTACGAGTCGAACCCGCTGTTCATCCAGCCGGAGAGCGTCCGCAACGAGATCATCTCGTTCGTGAAGCAGGGCCTCCGCGACCTGTCGATCTCGCGGTCCAGCTTCGACTGGGGCATCAAGATCCCGTGGGACAGCGACCACGTCCTGTACGTGTGGTTCGACGCCCTGCTCAACTACGTCACGGCGCTGGGCTACGGCACCGAGGACGACGAGGCCTTCAAGCGCCTGTGGCCGAGCGTGCACATCGTCGGCAAGGACATCGCCCGCTTCCACGCGGTCATCTGGCCGGCGATGCTCATGGCTGCCGGCCTGCCCGTGCCCGAGCGCGTCTTCGGTCACGGCTGGCTGCTCGTCGGCGGCGAGAAGATGTCCAAGTCGAAGCTGACCGGCATCGCGCCGTCGGAGATCACCGACACCTTCGGCTCCGACGCCTTCCGCTACTACTTCCTCCGCGCCATCACCTTCGGGCAGGACGGCAACTTCAGCTGGGAGGACATCTCGGCGCGGTACCAGGCCGAGCTCGCGAACGGCTTCGGCAACCTGGCCTCGCGCCTGGTCGCGATGCTGCAGAAGTACTTCGACGGCGCAGTGCCGGCGCGCGGCTCGCTGACCGAGTCGGACCAAGCGATCGATGCCCTGGCGGTCTCGGTCACCGAGCGTGCCGACGCCGCCATCGCCGCGTTCGCCCCGCACGAGGCGATCGCTGCCGTCTGGGAGCTCGTCGACGCCCTGAACGGGTACATCACCGAGCAGCAGCCGTGGGCCCTGGCGAAGGACGACGCGAACCGCGAGCGGCTCGGCACCGTCCTGACCACCGCGCTCCGTGGGCTCGGCACCGTCGCGGTCCTGCTCTCCCCGGTGATGCCGAAGGCCACCGAGAAGCTGTGGGCGTCGATCGGTGCCGGCGGCTCGATCGCCGAGCAGCGAGTCGACCGTGCCTTCGAGTGGCAGGGTGCTTCGCACGTCGTGGCGCTCGAGAGTGGGCTGTTCCCGCGCATCGAGCAGTCGGAGCAGGTCTCCGCGTGACCGACGCCCACCTCCGCTCCCGTGGCGACGGGGACGGCTCCAAGCGCGACCTGACCTACCCGCCCCTGCCCGAGGCGCTCGTGGTCCCGGTCTACGACAACCACACGCACATGGAGATCGCCGACGGTGGCGACGGGGCGCTCGACTACCGCGAGCACCTCGGCCGGGCATCGAGCGTCGGGGTCCGCGGTGTCGTGCAGGTCGGCACCGACCTGGCGACCTCGCAGTGGTCCGCGTCGATCGCCGCCCGTGAACCCCGCGTGCTCGCAGCGGTCGCGCTGCACCCGAACGAGGCGCCCTCGCTGCAGGAGCAGGGGCTGCTCGACGAGCACCTCGCCGGCATCGAGCGGCTGGCGGCACTGCCCCGCGTCCGGGCGATCGGTGAGACCGGGCTCGACTTCTTCCGCACCGGTGAGGGCGGGCGCGACGCCCAGATCCGCTCGTTCGAGGAGCACATCCGCATCGCGAAGGAGCACGGCCTCGCGCTGACCATCCACGACCGCGACGCGCACGACGCCGTGGTCGAGGTGCTCGACCGCGTCGGGGCTCCGGAGCGCACGGTGTTCCACTGCTTCTCCGGCGGACCCGACCTGGCTCGGCTCTGTGCCGAGCGCGGTTGGTACATGTCGTTCGCCGGCACCGTGACGTTCAAGAACGCGGCACTGCTCCGCGAAGCCCTCGTCGTCGCGCCGCGGCACCTGATCATGGTCGAGACGGACGCGCCGTTCCTGACCCCGACGCCGTACCGCGGCCGGCCGAACGCCCCGTACCTGATCCCGATCACCCTGCGGTCGATGGCGGAGACCCTCGGCACCGATGCCTCGATGCTCGCCGCGCAGATCGCGTCGAACACCGAGCTCGTCTACGGTGCGTGGGACGCCGAGCCCGTGACGGTGGACGAGTAGTGGGCGCGCTGCTCGGCCCGGCCGAGATCCGGGAGCTCGCCGCCGAACTCGACGTGACCCCGACGAAGAAGCTCGGGCAGAACTTCGTGCACGACGCCAACACCGTCCGACGCATCGTGTCGGTCGCCGGCGTGACGCCGTCGTCCCGTGTGCTCGAGATCGGACCCGGCCTCGGCTCCCTGACGCTCGGGCTCACCGAGACCGGCGCGCCCGTCACCGCCGTCGAGATCGACAAGCGGCTCGCGGCGAAGCTGCCGTCGACGGTCAGCGCGCTGCAGCCAGCGGCGACGTTGACGGTCGTGCAGCAGGACGCGATGACCGTCGCCGCATCGGACCTCGACACCGAACCGACGCACCTCGTCGCGAACCTGCCCTACAACATCTCGGTGCCCGTGCTGCTGCACCTGCTCGCGACCTTCCCGTCGATCGAGCGGTCGCTCGTGATGGTGCAGGCCGAGGTCGGGTACCGTCTCGCGGCGGGCCCGGGCAGCAAGGTCTACGGGTCGCCGAGCGTCAAGGCCGCCTGGTACGGCTCGTGGAGCACGGCCGGGCTCGTCAGCCGACAGGTCTTCTGGCCCGTCCCGAACGTCGACAGCGTGCTCGTGGCGTTCGACCGGCACGAGCCCCCGGGGGACGAGCGGCTGCGGTCGCGGGTCTTCACCCTGGTCGATGCGGCGTTCCAGCAGCGGCGGAAGATGCTGCGGCAGAGCCTGTCCGGCGTGCTCGGTGGCAGTGCCCACGCCTCCGAGGTCCTGACAGCGGCGGGCATCGACCCGACGGCGCGGGGCGAGGCGATCGGGGTCGACGACTTCGTGCGGCTCGGTCGGACGGTCCTCGCGGCTGCGGAGTAGCTCGTCTCCCGCCTCGGATCGGCGAAATACGGAATGTTTGGTACCGTCCGTTCGGTGCTCCTACGGTTGATCACATCGACCAAGGAGACACCATGCAGCCGACCGAACCACGCCGACCGAACCGCCGCGGCCTGACCGAGGAACAGCTCACAGCGGGACGTCGTCGCGCCCTGCTCAGCGCGGACCCCGGTCGGCAGCGGGGGCCGAAGATCTCCACCGAAGCCGAACGGCAAGCGCTGTTCGCTCGGATGCCGCGACCTGAAGGCACGTTCGAAGAACGCCGCGAGCGCCGACGACGAGCGATCGAGTCGATCGATCCGGACTGCCGGGCCGAACCCATCGCGCGCATCCGCCAGGTGCGCTGACCGTGTTCGAGCGACTCGGATCCGATGAGTTCGACGAGCATCGGGTACTGGAGTTCGACGGATGCACCAGCAGGCCGGATGCCGTCCTCGTTGAGACGAGTTTCATCCAGTGCGTGCTGCACCGTGCGGAGCCGCACCATGTCGGGGCGTCAGCGTTCTGGGACCACCTTGACCTGGCCGACACGCGGATCCTGTACAGCGCGTTCACCGAGTTCGAACTGTTCGAATCGGCCCACCACCGGGGACTGCAGGCCGCACGTCGCCATGTGGCTGCATGGCGAGACCTGCTGCGGTCGACGCAACTGCACTGGGTCGGGATCGATGACGTCAGCGACGGAGTCCCCGGGCTGATCGAGGAGTTCGGCCTGACAGCCTCGGGTGCCGTGCACGTCGCCACGGCTTTCCATTGGGAAGTCGACGGCTTCGTGACGGTCGATCCCGCGTTCGGCGTCGTGGACAAGGAGCGCCTCCCGCTGATCATCGACGCCGAGGGTGCGCAGCTGGCGCGTCGCCTGCGGGCAGGTTCCCAGCGCTGATCCGCGATGGCGGTGTCCTCCGGCCTACGATGACGGCATGACCGACGGAACGGTTCGCTCGCACGCGCAGGGGATGGCGCCGGACCGTGTCCTCGCGGCGACGGGCAAGTCACCGGACGAGTGGCACGCGCTGATCGACACGGCGGGCGGAGCCACCATCGGGCACGCTGCGATCGCGTCGTGGATCGTTGGTCAGGGTGTCGAGCCATGGTGGGCGCAGGGCATCACCATCGGGTACGAACAGGCTCGTGGGCTCCGCGTCCCCGGGCAGCGCTCGGACGGCACCTTCGCGGTGTCGGCCTCACGGCAGGTCCCCGGTGAGCGCGAGGCGGTGCTCGATCGGATCGTGCCGGTGTTCGCGACCGCACTCGGGTCCACGCCGACGTCCGAGCGCCGCGGCGGCAAGCGCCCGTCGGCCCGGTGGACCTTCCCCGACCGCGAATCCGTGCTGCTGAACACCGAGGACGGTCCCAAGCCCGACACCGTTCGCATCTCGGTGCAACGGGAACGGCTCACCGGACCCGAGCGGATGCCCGACGCCAAGGCCGAACTGCAGCAACTGCTCGCCGGACTCTGAGCCCGCGAACGGGGGAGCGCGCGCAGGACCCGCGGACCCCTACGATCGGCGGGTGCGTCGCATCACCCTTTCCCAGTGGCTCGCGATCGTCGCCGTGCTCGGCGGGCTCGTCATCGAGTTCTTCGCCGTACCCGCTGTCGTGCGGGACCCGGCGAACGACGCGGCGTGGGCGGGTGCGGTCCTCGGGGTCGCATTTCCGGTGTTCGGTGTCGCGGTCTCAGCGTTCCGAGACGATCCGAGCGACGTCGATGACGACTTCCGGCCGCCGATGCGCCTCGACCGGCTGGGCCGGGTGGCCGAGGGGGCACTGGCCGTGACGGCGTTCACCGCCGCCTGGGCGGTGACACGGCTGCACCACAAGCCCCTCGACTCGGCGTTGTACAGCGCGGTGATCGCCTCGGCGCTTCCGCTCGCGAGCCGTGCCCTCGATCGGCTCGCCCGTCGCCGTGGTGAGCAGGCCGACGGCGCTGACGACTGACGCGCTCCTCGCACCGTGCGAGGCACACCACGCGTGGTGCGAGGTTCCGTGGTCGGTGCGAGCCGAAGTGCCTCGCACGGAACGCGGAACCTCGCACCGTTCGAGGCGTCGCCCGGGTCAGTGCGCGCGCGACGCCATCGCCTCGAAGATCTGCTGGTGCGTGCCGTCGCGCTCGGCGAACCGGAGCGGCAGCACGTTCTGCACCAGGATCTCGGGCGAATCGCCGGCGGACAGCAGCCCGATGACCTCGTCGGCGAAGGCGTCGAGCGGCATGCCACCGAAGTCCGCTCCGCCCATCAGATCGGTCGACACCGCCGGCGGAGCGAGTTCGAGAACCGACACCGGGGTGCCGAGCAGCTGCTGACGGAGCGACTGCGTGTACGAGTGGATGCCGGCCTTGGTGGCGTTGTACGTCGGCGTCGCGGTGAGCGGGACGAACGCGAGGCCGGACGAGACCGTGACGATGGTCGAGGCGGGCTGTGCCAGCAGATGCGGCAGGAACGCGTCGATGAGGCGGATCGTGCCGACCAGGTTGGTCTGGATGATCTCGAGCGCGTCGTGGATGTGGTCGGGGGACCGCAGGTCCTCGTTGCGCATGATCCCCGACATGGTGACGAGGGCGTCGAGCGACGGGTACGCCTCGAGGACGGTGACGGCGGCCTTCTCGATCGATGCGGCGTCGCTCACGTCGATCTGCACGGTGCCGAAGCCGTGCTCGGCGGCGAGCGAGTCGAGGAGCGACTGGCGGCGCCCGCCGATGACGACGGTGCTGCCGGCGGCCTGCAGGCGCTGGGCCAGGGCGAGACCGATGCCGGAGGTCGCGCCGGGGATGAAGACGGTGGAGTTCGTGATGTCCATGTCCACCACCATGCGCTGTCGTCGGCAACCCATCCAGACTTCGGTCATCGGGGGATCGGCGATCCCTGGCACGGCGGCGGGAACCGGACGATGATCGATCCATGGACCGCGCTGCACTCGCCGACTTCCTCCGCCGTCGCCGCGAACTGCTGCGCCCCGAGGACGTCGGCCTCGGCCAGGGGCCGCGACGCCGGACCCCGGGGCTCCGCCGTGAACAGGTCGCTGCCCTCGCCGGCATGTCCGTCGACTACTACACGCGTCTGGAACAGCAGCGCGGCCCGCAGCCGTCGGAGCAGATGATCGCCGCGATCGCCCGGGCGCTCCGCTGCAGCCTCGACGAACGCGATCACCTGTTCCACCTCGCGGGGCAGAACGCGCCGACCCGGTTGCACCGCGCCGACCACGTCGACCCCGCGATCCTGCGGGTGCTCGACCGGCTCGAGGACACCCCCGCGATCGTGGTCAGCCACCTGGGCGAGACGCTGGTCGAGAACCGGCTCGCGGCGGCGCTGCTCGGGTCGTCCGTCAGCCTGCCCGGCAACGAGCGCTACCAGGCATGGCGGTGGTTCGTGACCGGCGACGAGCTCGCGAAGTACGCGCCGGAGCAACACGAGCGACTGGCCCGGGTCGTGGTGGCGTCGCTGCGGGCGGCGGTGGGGCTGGCCGGACCGGGGGACCGTCGGGCCACCGAGCTGATCGCCGAGCTCGAGACCCGCAGCCCCGAGTTCCGCGAGCTCTGGGCACTGCACGAGGTGACGAGTCGCTGGTCCGACAACAAGACGATCGTGCAGCCGCAGCTCGGCCGGATCACCGTCGACTGCCAGGTTCTGCACACCGACGACCAAGCCCAGGCGCTGTTGCTGTTCACCGCACCCCCAGGATCCGAGGACGCGCAGAAGCTCGAGCTCCTCGGCGTCGTCGGTCAGCAGGCCTTCGCGGGCTGACGCCCCGCACGGTGCGCGTCCGTCCGGCTCGTGCGAGGTTGACCACTCGGTGCCGCCCTACAGGCCGGCACCGAGTGACCAACCTCGCACCACGAAGACGCACCCGGGCGCTCCACGCGAAGCAACCGCGCGTCACACACTTGGCCGCGTGCGGTATACCGTGCCTAGGGTGGGCGGGTGAGCACTCCCCGCGTGTACGTCATCCACGAGAACCCCGAGTGGTTCCCGCCGCTCGCCGCAGCCTTCGAGGCCGAGGGCGTCCCGGTGCAGGAGATCCTGCTGACCGAGGGACAGATCGACCTCGGTGCCGAGCCGGAGCCCGGTGTGTACTGGTCCCGCATGTCGGCGTCGAGCCACACCCGCGGCCACGAGCACAGCAAGGAGTACACCCGCGCGGTCCTCGGCTGGCTCGAACGATCGGGTCGCCAGGTCGTCGGCGGCAGCCACGTGCTCGAGCTCGAGGTCTCCAAGGTGGCCCAGCACGGTCTGCTGCAGCACGCCGGGTTCGACGTGCCACGCACCACTGCCGTGTTCGGCACGACGACGCTCAAGCAGGCCGCGCGCACCTTCACGAACGGCCAGGACGTCCCGTTCATCACGAAGCACAACCAGGGCGGCAAGGGCCTGGGCGTCCGGCGCTTCGACTCGCTCGCCGAGTTCGACGCCTACGTCGACTCGCCGGAGTTCGAGGCGCCGGTCGACGGCATCACGCTGCTGCAGGAGTTCCTGACGGCCCGTGAGCCCTTCATCACCCGTGTCGAGTTCGTCGGGGGCGAGTTCGTGTACGCCGTCCGAGTCGACACGAGCGCCGGCAGCTTCGAGCTGTGCCCGGCCGACGCGTGCGAGGTCCCCCAGGTCATCGCTGGAGCGGTCTGCGACGTGCCGGGAGCCGAACAGCCGAGCGCGTTCAGCGTCCGGACCGAGGTCACCGCCGAGCACCCGCTCGTCCAGCAGCTCCGCACGTTCCTCGCCGACCAGCGCGTCACGATCGCGGGCGTCGAGTTCATGGAGACCACGGACGGCCGCACGGTCGTCTACGACATCAACACGAACACGAACTACAACCCCGCCGTCGAGGAGTCCGCGCCGGCCTCCGGTCCGCGTTCCATCGCGCGCTACCTCGGTGGCCTGCTGGAGACGCAGTACGCGGCGCAACTCACGGCCTGAGCACGCAAGAACCACCGGACAGGAGGCCCGTGGCGGGCCCGCCACGGGCCTCCCGTCCGTTCCGCGCCCCTTCCCGGGCACTCCCCACCTCCCCAAGGAACTCACCCCGTGCGATTCGGATACTGGACCCCGCTCTTCGGCGGCTGGCTGCGCAACGTCGACAACGAGAACATGCCGGTCACCTTCGACTACGTGAAGCGGCTGGCGCAGCGCGCCGAGCGGATCGGCTTCGACCTGACGCTCGTGCCGGAGCTCAACCTCAACGACATCAAGGGCACGGCGGCGCCGTCGCTCGAGGCCTGGTCACTCGCCGCGGCCATCGCGGCGACGACCGAGCGCCTCGAGATCATGGCGGCCATGCGCCCCGGCTACCACCTGCCCGCGGTGACGGCGAAGCAGGCGGCGACGATCGACGACATCTCGTGCGGCCGATTCACGTTCAACGTGGTGAGCGCGTGGTGGGCGGAGGAGGCCAAGCAGTACGGCGGCATCTTCTCGGAGCACGACGACCGCTACAAGCGGACGGCGGAGTTCGTCGAGGTCATGAAGGGGATGTGGCGGGAGACGCCGTACTCGTTCTCGGGCGAGTACTACGACATCGAGAACGCGCACCTCGAGCCGAAGCCCCGCGTGACCCCGCGCATCTACGCCGGCGGCGAGAGCGAGGCGGGCAAGGCCGCGATCACCGGGTACGCCGACGCCTACGTGACCCACGGCGGCACGGTCGAGGAACTCCGCACGAAGATCGCCGAGATGAAGCAGCGCCGGGTCGACGCCGGACTGCCGCCGTTCGAGGCGTTCGGCATGGCCGCGTACGTCATCGTCCGCGAGACCGAGGAAGAGGCGCAGGCCGAGCTCGCGCGGATCACCGACGTGCAGCACGGCAACGCGTACGAGTCGTACCAGGACTTCATCTCGAAGTCGCAGCTCGAGCACGTCCCCTCGCTCGAGGACTACTCGGTGTCGAACCGCGGCCTGCGCCCCGGGTTCGTCGGCACGCCGGCGCAGGTCGCTGCCCGGATCAAGGAGTTCGAGGACGCCGGGGTGGACACGCTGCTGCTGCAGTTCTCGCCGCAGCTCGAGGAGATGGACCGCTTCGGCGAACAGGTCATCCCGCTCGTCCGCCCGTCGGTGGCCGCGCCGTCCGAGGCGGTCGTCTGATGAGCACGACCGAGGAGGAGTGGGCGTTCGAGACCCGGCAGATCCGCGCGGGCTTCAAGGCCGACCCGGGGTTCGGTGGCAACGTCCCGCCGATCGCCCAGACCGCGGCCTTCGTCTACCCGTCCGGTGAGGACGCGGCGGACCGCTTCATGCTCAACGCCGCGGGGCACACGTACTCGCGCGTGAACAACCCGTCGGCGGCGGCGCTCGAGCGTCGGATCGCGGACCTCGAGGGCGGTGTCGGCGCCCTTGCGCTTGCGTCCGGCCAGGCGGCCACGTCGTTGGCCGTCCTCGGCGTCGCCCGGGCCGGTGACCACGTCGTGTCGAGTGCCTCGCTGTACGGCGCGACGTACACGCTGTTCGCGTCGACGCTGCACGACCTCGGCATCGCGTTCACCTTCGTGCAGGACCCCACGGACCTGGACGAGTGGGCTGCCGCGGTGCGTCCGGAGACGAAGGCGTTCTTCGGGGAGTCGATCCCGAACCCGCGCGGTGACGTCCTGGACTTCGCCGGGGTGGCCGGGGTCGCGCACGACGCCGGCGTCCCGCTCATCGTCGACAACACCATCGCGACGCCGTACCTGGTCCGTCCGATCGAGCACGGTGCCGACATCGTCGTGCACTCGGCGACGAAGTACCTGGCCGGTCACGGCAGCGCCATCGCCGGGCTCATCGTGGACAGCGGCAACTTCGACTGGGCGGCTTTTCCGGAGCGGTTCCCGCAGCTCGCGACCGCCGAACAGTCCGGGTTCGCGAACACGAACTTCGCCGAGAAGTTCGGGCGGCGCGCGTTCATCCAGCGCACTCGGTCGAAGCTCTCCGCCGACCTCGGTCCGGCGATCGCCCCCTTCAACGCCTTCCTGGTGCTGCAGGGCATCCAGACGCTCTCCCTGCGGATGGAGCGGCACGTGTCGAACGCCGCCGCCGTCGCGTCGTGGCTGGACGCGCACGACCAGGTGCTCGGCGTGCACTACGCGGGACTGCCGTCGTCGCCGTGGCACCACCTGCAGCAGCGGTACGTGCCGAAGGGGCCGTCGGCGGTCCTGGCGTTCGACCTGGACGGCGGGGTCGAGGCCGGACGGCGGTTCGTGGCCGCCCTCGAACTGTTCGACCACGTGTCGAACATCGGTGACGTCCGGTCGCTCGTCGTGCACCCGGCGTCGACGACCCACGTGCAGATGACGTCGTCGGAGCGGGCTGCGGCCGGTGTCGGCGACGGGCTCATCCGGCTGTCGATCGGCCTCGAGCACATCGACGACGTCCTCGCCGACCTGGCGCGGGGCTTCGCGGCAGCCGCAGCGGGATAGGTTGGGGGCATGACCACGTTGGCCGCCCCGACCCGCGTGCGGACGCGCGCCCCCGGCAAGATCAACGTGTTCCTGTCCGTCGGTGCGCTGCAGGACGACGGCTACCACGACGTGGCGACCGCGTACCAGGCCGTGTCGCTGTACGAGGACGTCACGGCCGAGCACGCCGACGACTTCTCGGTGACCTTCACCGGCCCGATCGACACGTCGAACGTGCCGGTCGACGAGTCGAACCTGGCGATCCGTGCGGCCCGGCTGGTGGCCGACGCCGCTGGGCACCGGGGCGGAGTCCGGTTGACGATCGACAAGCAGGTGCCGGTGGCCGGCGGCATGGGTGGTGGCTCGGCGGACGCCGCGGCCACGCTGCTCGCCGTGGACACGCTCTGGGGCACCGCCCTCGGGCGTGAGGAACTGCTCCGTCTCGCCGCGCAGCTCGGCGCGGACGTGCCGTTCGCCTTCGCCGGTGGCACGGCCGTGGGCACCGGCCGCGGCGACGAACTCAGCCCCGCGCTGGCGAAGGGCGAGTTCCACTGGGTCCTTGCCCTGAGCGACGACGGGCTGTCGACCCCGGCGGTCTACCGTGCGCTCGACGAGCACCGGGAGCGCTACCGCGCCGACATCGCACCGGCGCCGTCCCACCCGGTGGTGGAGTCGAACGTGCTGCAGGCGCTGCGTGCCGGCGACCCCGACCTGCTCGCCGACTGCGTCCACAACGACCTGCAGGCCCCGGCCATGCGGCTGCAGCCCGGACTCGCGTCGACCCTCGAACTCGGCGAGAAGGCCGGAGCGCTCGCGGGTCTGGTGTCGGGCAGCGGTCCGACGGTGGCGTTCCTGGTCGGTGACCGTGACGCCGCGCTCGAACTGCAGGTCGAGCTCAGCGCTGCCGGCCTGGTCGCGCTCCGTGCCACCGGACCGGTGCACGGCGCCCGCCTCGTGCACTGACGGCGACGACCGTCAGCGGCTGTACTTCCACAGGATGACCGTGTCCGTGTGCCAGTACCGCACCACGTGGAAGCCCTGGTCCTTGAGCGTCTCGGAGACCTCGGGGCGGATGTTCCGCGACTTGGCGCCGACGAACCAGACGGTGTCGATGTCGGCCAGGCGTGCCGGCACGGTCGTGGCGATGTCGCCGTTCACGTTCCAGAGCTCACCACGCTGCGCACCCGTGCTCGCCACCGCCAGGTCCCGCATGCCGCTGAAGGCCTCGGGGTAGGCGTCGGCGATGACCTGCGCCGTCGCGGTCGGGTGTTCCCACACGCTGCCGTAGATCACCCCTTCGTCCGAGTCGGTGGTCACGTTCCGCTCGCGTTCGATGATCGCCGCCGCGTTCGCCCAGTGCGAGGACTGCTTGGCGTGCGGCAGCCGCACGATCGTCGACGTCGGCACGGACACCAGGACCATGGCCACGACGGCCATCGCGATCCAGCGTCGCGGCCGGATGGCCGTGATCGCCAGTCCGATCAGGAGCGCCACGAACGGCAGGCTGATGCTCGCGTACTTGGGGGAGTACAGGTGCTCGCCGGCGGCGGTCGCGGCGACCAGCAGCGCGGTGGGCACGATCGTCAGGGGCACGGCGACCCGGACGGCCTGCATGCGGAGCACGTCGCGGGCGGCCGGCGACGGGCGTCGGGCCGCGCGCACCGCCAGCACGACGGCGACGATCATGAGCAGCCACCCGAGGGCGGCGTACGGGTAGACGACCCCGAACCACGCGGTCGCGAACACCTGGCGCAGGGTGGCCCACCCGATGCCGGTGATCCAGCCGACCTGCTTGGCCTGACCGGCGGCGAGTCCGATGAACGGCAGGACCACGACGGCCGCGGCGGAGGCGGCGACGGCCCAGCGGACGACGACGGCGCGGTCCACCATCGCCGAGGGCACCGTGCCACTGCGATCCGTCACCGTGGCCTGCCGTCGGGCCGCCCGGTCGGCGACCCCGGTCCACGCGAGCACGACGCCGTGCGCCACGACGGCGAGGGACAGGTACACGTTGAACAGGACGGCCACGGCCGCCAGCACGCCGTAGACGACCCACCACCGCGTCGCGTGGTGCCGCACCCGGGTGCGACGGACCGCGGTCAAGCCGACGAGTGTGAGCAGCGCGGCGAAGGTGGTGACGGTCGCGTACGGGCGGCCCTCGGTACCGGCCCAGGCGACGCGGGGCAGCAGCAGGAAGACCAGACCGGAGACGACCCCGAGCCGGACACCGCCGAGCCGCCGGCCGAGCGCCACCACGAGGGCGGCGGCGATCCCGATCGCCAGGGCACTCGGGAAGCGGAGCGTGAACGGGGAGTAGCCGACCAACGCGAGCCAGACGTGCATGAGCGCGTAGTACAGGCCGTGCACGGCGTCGACGTTCTGCAGCTCCGCCCAGAGCGCCGGCCAACTGCGCTGCGCACTCGTGAGGGTGGCGGCTTCGTCGTACCAGACCGACGGCACCCACGTGAAGGCGGCGGCGACGACCACTCCGACCACTCCTACGGTGATCTCCGGCGCACGCACCAGGGTCCGCACGGTCGACAGGGCGAGTGCCCGGAGCCGTGCGCGCGTCGACGCGTCCGACGTCGTGCGTCGGACCGTGACGGTGCCGGTGCGGGGAGAACTCACGCCCGCGACCGTACCGAGCGGCACTGAGCATCCGCCGCGTCCACCCGCTGAGCATTCACATGCAGGGATTCGGTGCGACCGGCCAGAATGACGGGATGGACCCCCTCGTCGCCCCCGTCGCAGCGCTCTCCCCGTGGCGGACACGGCTCGGCTCGCGGACCGCTGCCCTGTCCGACGTCGGCGGCATCGGGCTCCGCCGGCTGGCCGCTTCACGCGTCCTGGTGGTCGGCGCCGGCGGGCTCGGGGCGCCCGTCGTCGCGTACCTCGCGGGGGTCGGGCGGCTCACGGTCGTCGACCCCGACGTGGTCGACGCGTCGAACCTCGCACGCCAGACGCTCTTCACCGCGGCCGACGTCGGATCGTCGAAGGCCGAGGTCGCCGTCGCCCGCGCCCGCGCCGTCGACCCGGAACTCGACGCCGTCGCCGTGGTCGGGTGCTTCACCCCGGAGCTCGTCGCCGGGCACGACGTGGTCGTCGACGCGGCGGACTCCGTCCTGGTCACCCGGGCGGTCTCGGACGCCTGCGCCGACGCGGGCGTGCCGTTCGTCTGGGGCACGGTGCTCGGTCACGACGGCCAGGTCAGCGTGTTCCGCGACGCCGGACCGGAGGGCGTCGACTTCCACGACCTGCACCCCGAGGCCCTGCCCGACGAGGGCTCCTGCGCCCTGGACGGCGTCGTGCCGGCACTGTGCGGCGCCGTCGGAGCGGTGATGGCCGGACAGGTGCTGGCCCTGGTCACCGGCACCGGCGAACCGCTGCTCGGACGCGTCCTGACCGTCGACGCGCGCCGCTGGCGGTGGAGCGAGAGCCCCGTCCGGCGCGGGCCGGCATCACGCCGACCCGTCGTGGTCGCTCCCGCTCGGACCGACCGCATCGCGCCGTCGGCGCTCGCCGCACGCCTGGCCGACCCCGCGGACCCGGTGGTCGTCGTCGACGTGCGCACCGACGCCGAACGGGCGGACGGCGTGGTCGCCGGAGCCGTTCCGGACGACGCCGACGCGGCGGACGTGGTCGTCTACTGCGCCCGTGGTCCGCGCGCGGACGCGTGGGCTGCCGCACAACCGGCCTGGAGGCACGTGGCGGTCCTCGACGGCGGGTTCGAGGCCTGGCGCCGCGAAGGGTTGCCCGTGGCGATCGGGCACACGTCCTGATCCGACACGATCGGGTCCAGAGCGCCGCTTCCGCGGCTAGGATCGTCGCATCATGACGCAACTGCGGATCCGCGATGCTGCTGCCTTCCTCGGGGTGAGTGACGACACCGTGCGCCGACTCGTCGACGGCGGCACCTTCGACCGGGCCACCGACGACGCCGGTCGCGCCGTCGTCGACGGTCGGCAGGTCGCCGAGTACGCCCGGGCACGGAGCTCCGAGCTGGCCGCACCGGACACCGGCGTGAAGAGCTCGGCACGGAACCGCTTCGTCGGCATCGTCACCGACCTGGTCGTCGACACCGTGATGGCGCAGGTCGAACTGCAGTGCGGCCCGCACCGCGTCGTCTCGCTCATGAGCGCCGAGGCGGTGCGCGACCTCGGGCTCGAGGTCGGGTCCGTCGCCGTGGCGTCCGTCAAGGCCACGATGGTCACCGTCGAGGCACCCACCCACCAGGAGGACCCCCGATGACCCGTCGTTCCCGCACGCTGCTCGTACCCCTCGCCGTCGTCGCGGCGCTCGGCCTGGCGTCGTGTTCCACCGCCGACGCTCCGGCGGGGTCGTCGTCGCCGTCGTCGTCCTCGTCGTCGAGCGCCGATGTGTCGGGTTCGATCACCGTCTTCGCCGCAGCGTCGCTCCAGAAGACCTTCACCACGCTCGGCAAGCAGTTCGAGGCCGCCCACCCGGGCACCTCGATCGAGTTCTCGTTCGCGGGGTCGAGCGACCTGGTCACCCAGATCCAGAACGGCGCCCCCGCCGACGTGTTCGCCTCCGCCGACGAGGCGAACATGGCGAAGCTGTCCGCGACCGACCTGGCGAGCGGGTCACCGGAGGACTTCGCGACGAACGTCCTCGAGATCGCCGTCGCGCCGGGCAACCCGAAGGGCATCACGAGCCTCGACGACCTGACCGGCTCCGACGTCCAGCTCGTCACGTGCGCCGCCCCGGTGCCGTGCGGCGCCGCGACGGCGAAGGTCGAGTCCGCCTCGGGCGTCGACCTGCAGCCCGTCAGCGAGGAGCAGTCCGTCACCGACGTGCTCGGCAAGGTCGAGTCCGGTCAGGCCGACGCCGGGTTGGTCTACGTGACCGACGTGCAGGGTGCCGACGGCAAGGTCGACGGTGTCCCGTTCGACGAGTCGAGCAAGGCCGTCAACACGTACCCGATCGGCGTGCTCAAGGCGTCCGAGGACCCGGAGCTCGCGCAGGCGTTCTCCGACTACGTCCGGTCCGCCACGGGCCAGAAGGTGCTCACCGCCGCCGGGTTCGGGAAGCCGTGACCCGTGGCCTCGCGGGCTGACGGACGGCCACCGGTCGCCTGGTGGCTCCCGCTGCCCGCGGTGCTGGGCGGCCTGTTCGTCGTCGTCCCCGTGCTCGCGATGCTCGGTCGGGTCGACTGGTCGTCGTTCGTCGCCCTCGTCACCTCGACGGCGTCGCTCACGGCCCTCGGGCTCAGCCTCGGCACCGCGCTGACCGCCACGGCCGTCGCGTTCGTGCTCGGGTACCCGCTCGCCGTGCTGTTCGCCCGGTCCCGGTCACGGTGGGTGGGCGTCGCTCGCGCCGTCGTGCTGCTGCCGCTCGTGCTGCCGCCCGTCGTCGGCGGGCTCGCGCTGCTGGCGGCGTTCGGTCGCCTCGGGGTGGTCGGGGCGTTCCTCGACGACCACGGGCTGCACATCGCGTTCACCACCACCGCGGTCGTCATCGCGCAGACGTTCGTCGCCATGCCGTTCCTGGTCTCCTCGATCGAGGGCGCGCTCCGCGTCGAGGGGGACCGGTACGAGCGGGTCGCCGCCACCCTCGGCGCCGGTCCCACCCGCACGTTCCTCACCGTCACGACCCCGAGGGTCCTGCCCGGCATCGTCTCCGGCCTGGTGCTCTGCTTCGCGCGCGCACTCGGCGAGTTCGGTGCGACCCTGACGTTCGCGGGCAGCCTGCAGGGGGTCACCCGGACCCTGCCGCTGGAGATCTACCTGCAGCGCGAGGTCGACCCGGACACCGCTGTCGCACTGGCGGTCGTGCTCGTCGTGGTCGCCGTCGTGGTCATCGGTGCCTCGTCGCTCCGGACCCGGGGCGTGGCAGCGTGAGCGGGGTCACCGCACGCATCGTCGTCGAGCGACGCGGGGTCGACGTCGCCCTCGAGGTCGCGACGGGGGAGTGCGTGGCGGTCATCGGGCCGAACGGCGCGGGCAAGTCCACCGTGGTCGAGGCCCTCGCCGGCCTGCTGCCGATCGACGCCGGACAGGTGGTCCTCGGCGGCACCGTGGTGTCGGACCAGCGGCGGACCGTCCCCGCCCACCGCCGCCGCATCGGACTCGTCGCCCAGCGGCCCGACCTGTTCCCGTTCCTCGACGTGGTCGGCAACGTGGCGTTCGGCCCGCGCACCGCCGGTGTCCGACGGGCCGCGGCCCGTGCCCGCGCGCTCCGTGCCCTGGCGGCCCTCGGCATCGACGACCTGGCGGGACGGAGCCCCGATGCGCTGTCCGGCGGGCAGGCCCAGCGCGTCGCCATCGCCCGGGCGCTCGCCACCGACCCGGCGGTCCTGCTGCTCGACGAACCGACGTCGGCGCTCGACGTCGCCGCGCGTGACGAGGTCCGTGCAGCCCTCCGGACCGCGATCTCCGGGCGCCCGAGCGTCCTGGTCACGCACGACCCGGTCGAGGTCGTCGCCCTGGCCGACCGGGTCGTCGTCGTCGAGCACGGCCGGGTCGTCGAGGACGGCACCCCAGCGGCCGTGCTCGGACGGCCGACGAGTGCCTTCGCGGCGGCGTTCTCCGGACTCGCACTGGTGCGCGGGACCGCCACCGCGGGTGGGATCGCGACCGACGGCGGGGGCGAGTTGGCGTCGGGGACGCACGCCGTGCCTCCCGGTCGGCCCGCCCTGGGCGCCTTCCACCCGACGGCCGCCGTGCTCACGCGGGACGGCGCCGGACCGGCGCGCACCGTCACGTCGCTCGAGCCGCGGGACGGTCTGGTGCGGGTGCGCGCTGGCGACCTGGTCGCGGACCTGACCCTCGCGCGCGTCACGGCGCTCGGGGTCGGACCCGGCGACGCGGTCCACGTCGACGTCCCGGCGTCCGAACTGGCGGTGTACGCGCCGCGCGGTTGAGACAATGGACGGATGACCTCCTGGTTCCCCAAGGCGTGGCCCGTGGCCATCCCGATCCTGGCGGCCGTCGTGCTCGCGTTCTCGTACGGCCGCTACGGACTCGGCACCGTGGTCGTGGCGATCGTCGCGGTCGTGCTCGCCGCCACCGTGCTCGCGGCGGTGCACCACGCCGAGGTCGTCGCGCACCGGGTCGGGGAACCCTTCGGCTCACTCGTGCTCGCCGTGGCGGTCACGATCATCGAGGTCGCGCTGATCATCTCGCTGTCGAGCTCCGGCGGCGCCCAGGCCGAGACCCTGGCGCGCGACACGGTGTTCTCGGCCGTGATGATCACGATGAACGGGCTGGTCGGCCTCGCGATCCTGATCGGGACGCTCCGGCACAACACCGTGCGCTTCAACCAGGAGGGCGCGAGCGCCGCGACGATGACGGTGGCCGCGCTCGCGGTGCTGACCCTGGTGCTGCCGACGTTCACCACCGGCACCGACGACGCGTCCTTCACCGGGACGCAGCTCGTCTTCGTGGCCGTGGCGTCGATCGTGCTCTACGGCCTGTTCGTGGTGACGCAGACCGTGGCCCACCGCGACTTCTTCCTGCCCGTGAACCGTGCCGGCGGGGTGCTCGTCGAGTCCGAGGACGCCCACGCCGCACGCCCGTCCGGTCGCACCACCCTGGTGTCGCTCGGGCTGCTGGTCGTCGCCCTGGTCGCCGTCGTCGGGCTCGCCAAGGTGGAGTCGCCCGCGATCGAGGCCGGCGTCGCCGCGGTCGGCTTCCCGCCGTCGTTCGTCGGCGTCGTGATCGCGCTGCTCATCCTGCTGCCCGAGGGCATCGCGGCGTCGAAGGCCGCCGCCCGCAACCGGATCCAGACGAGCCTGAACCTGGCGATGGGGTCGGCGATGGCGTCGATCGGTCTGACGATCCCGTCCATCGCGGTGGCGTCGCTGTTCATGCCGGGCACGCTGCTGCTCGGGCTCGGGTCGTCGCAGATCGTGCTGCTCGCGCTGACGATCGTCGCCGCGGTGCTCACCGTGCTGCCGGGTCGGGCGACGCGACTGCAGGGCGGGGTGCACCTGGTGATCTTCGCCGCGTTCATCGTGCTGTCCGTCTCGCCGTAGAGGGTGGCGGCGCGGCGGCGGCGAGGCTGGCCGGCGGCGTACCTGGTCGGATCGGGCGTACCTGGTCGGAAGTTCTGACCCGGTATGCCCGGAAACACCAGGCATCGCGGGCGTTCTGGGAAAGAACGAGCGGGGGCGCTCAGCCGCCGGCGAAAGGGGGCATGACGTCGACGACCGCGACCCCGGACAGCGCGGTGGCCCGGTCGCGGGTGGTCACGCCGTCGACCAGGTACGAGCACCGCTCCTGCAGCGCACTCCAGCGCGAGGGGTCGGTGGCGGTGACCTCGCGCAGCGCCTCGTCGAGCGTGCCGGCCGCGGTGGTCAGCGTGTCCGCGCCGACCGCCGCCCGGGCAGCGGCGAAGAACCGGATCGTGGTCATGTCTCAGCCGCCGATCGCGCTCATGCCGCGCGTCGGGTGCACGAGCTCGTCGCTGTCGTCGCCGTGGTCGCGAGGCTTCGCCCACATCGCCCGGCGCCACAGCTCGGCCAGGTCGTCGTCCGAGACCCCCGCGCGCATCGGGCCGAGCACGTCGGTCTCCGCGTCGGAGAACAGGCAGCTCCGGACGTTGCCGTCGGCGGTCAACCGGGTGCGGGTGCAGTCGGCGCAGAAGGACTCGGTGATGCTCGCGATGATGCCCACGGTGCCGAGCAGCACGCCGATGCCCGACGCAGCGGCGTGGTCGCGTGCGTGCACCCGGTACCGCTCGGCCGGGGCGCCGTCACGCGGGGCCTCGTCCGGCGTCAGCACGAACGACGACGCCAGCAGCGCCCGGGTCTCGGCAGCGGTCACCATCTCGGTGCGGTCCCAGGCGTGGTCGGGATCGAGCGGCATCTGCTCGATGAACCGCAGCTCGTAGCCGCGGTCGAGGCACCAGCGCAGCAGCTCCGGCGCGGCCTCGTCGTTGATCCCGCGCAGCAGCACCGCGTTGACCTTGATGTCGAGGCCGGCGTCGTGGGCGGCGGACAGCCCGGCGATGACCTTGTCGAGGAACGGGCGGCGGGTCACGGTGGTGAACACGTCCGGGTCGACGGTGTCGAGCGACACGTTCACGCGCCGCAGCCCGGCGTCGTACAGGGCCTGGGCGCGGTGGGCGAGGCCGATGGCGTTCGTGGTGAGCGACAGTTCCGGGGCGTCGGGCAGCGCGGCGCACCGGGCGATCACGTCGACCAGGTCGTGCCGGAGCATCGGCTCGCCGCCGGTGAACCGCACCTTGCGCACGCCGAAGCGCGACGACCCGATCCGGACCAGCCGCTCGATCTCGGTGGCGGTCATCAGGGCGTCGTCGGGGGCGAAGGGCAGCCCGGCGGCCGGCATGCAGTAGGTGCAGCGCAGGTTGCACCGTTCGGTCAGCGACACCCGCAGGTCGATCGCACGGCGCCCGAAGCGGTCGACGAGCCCGGCGGACGCCGGGTCCACGGTCGTGCCGAGCAGGGTCGCGGGTGCCATGCGGCTCAGCGTACGTGCTCGACGCTCTGGAACGACAGCCGTTCCCACCAGCGCCGCCAGTCCGACCGGCTCGTGCGCAGGAGCGTCACCACCACGATGACGGCCACGGCGGCGAGCAGCCACCACCGGTACGCGTCGGTGGAGGGCCACACGCCGCGCAGGGCGATCGCGAGCCCGATCGACAACCACTCCCACCGGCCGGACAACACCACGAACGGGATGAGGAGCAGCGCGTACCAGGGGTAGCGCGGGGTCACGGCGAGGAACGTGACCCCGATCATCAGGACCTCGCCGGACCACGGCCGCGACGGGTCGGACAGCCGCCAGGCCACGAAGGCGGCGAGCAGCACGGCGAGCCCGACCACGACGGTCGCGGCGTCGCCCCGGAAGACCAGCGACACCAGGGCGAAGCGCGAGCCGTCCTCGTAGCCCTCCTCGCTCAGGTAGCCGGGCAGGTACCCGAGCACGTCGAGCCCCGTCGTCAGCACGTAGGGCACGTAGAGCAGGCCGAACACGGCGATGCCGACCGGGATCGCCCACCAGGAACGCCACCGGCCGAGCAACGGCGGGTACACGATCGCGGGGATGAGTTTGGTGGCCGTGGCCGCTCCGAGCGCGATCCCGCCCCAGATCGGTCGACCGAACGCGACGAGGACGGCACCCGCGGTCGCGAGCGCCGCGCCGAGGGCATCGACGTGCGAGTTCGTCACGGCCTCCGACGCCACGAGCGGCGACCAGGCCCAGAGCGCCGCCCACCAGGTCGGACGACCGGTCTTCCGCAGCACCACGACGAGGGCGATGGTCACCACGAGCGAGAGGAGCAGGCCCGCCACCTGGAACGGCATGTACTGCGCGGTCGCCGGCACGAACGCACGGACCGCGGCGAACCAGAGCTGCGCCATCGGCGGGTAGATCGTCGTCACGTCCGGCCGGTTGATCGCGGTGCAGTGGCCGTCCGCGCCGTCGCCGAGGCCGCGGAACCGGGGCTTGAGGTCGTCGCACGTGCCGTTCACCTTGTCCGGGAACAGCCAGTCGGGCCGCAGACCGGACAGTGCCGTGGACTGGGGGGTGTGCGCGTAGGGTGAGACTCCGGCATGCTGGACGATGCCGTCCCACGCGTACCGCGCCGAGTCGGTGCTGGTGCTCGGGGGGCCGGCCAGCGCCGCGAGGCCGACCACCACCGCCCCGACCATGACCACGGCGGTCATCCACCGGGCGGGCACGAACCGCAGCGCGAGCACGGCGATCACGAACACCGTCCAAGCGATCAGCGTCCACGCAACGAATGACGAACGAGTGTCGGATCGGAGGAACCCCAGATGCGTGACGCCGAAGGCGATGACGCCCGCGAGGGCCAGTACCCCGACGACCGCGCCCACGACGGCGAGGCGGGCACCGGGTCCGACGGCGGAGGACGGTCGGACGGCACGCAGTCGGTCGCTCATGGTCCGTCGAGGCTAGCGGGCATGCGGCACCTGCTGTTCGAGGCGCGGGCCGCTCTGGCCTCGCCGAACCGGAACGCGCGCTCCGCGGTGGTGCTCGGACGACTGCTCGGCATCGCCTTCGTGGTGTGCTTCGGCACCGGCATCTACAGTCACCTGCTGCAGGAGCCCCTCGGCTGGATGCGGTTCCCGACCCGGCCGACGCAGCTCTACCAGTTCACCCAGGGCCTGCACATCACCACCGGCATCGCGATCATCCCGCTGCTGCTGGCCAAGCTCAACACCGTCATGCCCGCGCTGGTGCAGGTCCCGCCGGTGCGCGGCGTGCTGCACCTGTTCGAGCGGCTGTCGATCGCCGTGCTCGTGTCGGCCTCGATCATCCAGGTCACGACCGGCCTGCTCAACACCTACCAGTGGTACCCGTGGCCGTTCCCGTTCCGCCAGGTCCACAACGCGATGGCGTACGTGATCATCGGGTCGCTCATCATCCACATCGCGTCGAAGCTGCCGGTGATCGCCCGCTACTGGCGGAAGCGCGACTCCTACGACGAGCAGGGCCGGTTCATCGTGGACCCCGCGTCCGGCAGCGAGTTGCTTCCCCCGGTACGGGAGGCCCGCCCCGCGTCCGCCCCGCCGGCTGCGGGTGCCGAAACGACCCAGTCCACGGCCCCCGGCCTGCTCGGCCGCGTGTTCCGCTGGATCGACGGCGTCGACGCGGTCGACGCAGCCCCGGACGAACCGGCGGCCGATGCGCCGGAGCCGACCCGGGCCTCCCGGTCGGTCGAGGAGCGCGCACAGGGCCGACGCCAGCGGATCGCACGACGCGGGTTCTTCGGTGGCGTGACGGCCGCGGTCGTCGGCGTCGTCGCCCTGACGGCGGGGCAGTCCTCGAAGCTCGCCGAACCGTTCAACGTGTTCGGCGCGCGCCAGCGCGGTCTCGGCGCGAACGGCCTGCCGGTCAACCGCACCGCCCGCGCGGCGGGGGTGCTCGCCAGCGCGACCGCCGCGGACTGGACGCTGACCGTCGTCGGACCCGACGTGACCCGGACCTTCGTGCGCGCGGAACTCGTCGCGCTCGGTACCACCGAGGTCGACCTGCCGATCTCGTGCGTCGAGGGGTGGAGTCAGATGGGCAGCTGGAAGGGCGTGCGGATGCGCGACCTGCTCGGCGCCGTGCAGGCCGAACCCGGATCGCACGTGCGCGTCACGAGCCTGGAACGGCACGGCGGCTACCGGATCATGGACATGGGGCCGGAGTACGCCGAGGACCCGACCACCCTGGTCGCGCTGGAGCTGAACGGTTCGACGCTCGACCTGGACCACGGGTTCCCGGCGCGGATCATCGCTCCGGGGCGACCGGGCGTGCTGCAGACCAAGTGGATCGAGAAGATCGAGGTGCTGCGGTGAAGGCCGCGCGGATCGTGCTCGTCGTGCTCGGCGTGCTGGTGATCGCGTTCGGCGCCTACGTCCTGGTGACGTCGGTCAAGCCGAACCGGATCGGTGGGCTGGCGACCTGGCTGCTCGGCGCGGTGATCCTGCACGACGCGATCCTGTCGCCGTTCGTCGTCGGCGCCGGACTGCTCCTGCGTCGCGCGGGGCGGTCGCTCCGGGCGTGGGTGCTCGTCGTGGTGCAGACGGTGATCGTGCTCGGCAGTGTGCTCGCCCTCGTGGTGCTGCCCGAGATCGCGGCGAAGCGGCACGGGCAGAAGAACCCCACGATCCTGCCGTTCGACTACGGCACGCGGCTGCTGATCGTCGAGGGGGTGCTGCTGCTCGTGGTGGTGGCGGTGCTCGTCGTCGGGGTGGTCCGTGCGCGGCGGACGGCACTGGTTAAAGCGACAACCATTCGGTAGGATGCAGACATGACCGACGAGACCCCGTGGCTCACCCGCGAGCAGCTGCGCGCGTGGATGAAGCTCGTGGCCGTCATGGAACTCCTGCCGGCGGCGCTCGACCAGCAGCTGCAGCGTGACGCGGACCTGACGCACTTCGACTACATGGTCATCGCGATGCTCTCCGAGACCGACGGTCGCACGCTGCGCATGTCGGCGCTGGCCTCGGCGACGAACGCCTCGCTGCCCCGGTTGTCGCACGTGGTGTCGCGGCTCGAGAAGCGCGGGCTCGTGACGCGCTGCCCCTCGACCTCGGACCGCCGCGCGACCGACGTCCGGCTCACCGACGCCGGGTACGCCACGATCGTCGAGGCCGCTCCGGACCACGTCCGCACCGCACGCCACGTCGTGATCGACGCCCTGAGTGACGAGCAGGTCGTCCAGCTCGACGGCATCGCGGCCGCACTGCTCACACGGCTCGACCCCGAGGGGCGGTTCGCTGCCCTGACGTACCCGCGCGACGGTGACGACACCGCGATCTGCGAGGCACGGCTGACCGGCGCCAGCACCGACTGAACGGCGCTGTGCGCCCGCGTCTGCGAGCTCGGTCGTTGCAATAGGCTCGGCCCATGACCGACCCCGCCGCGCCGTCCGACACGTACTCCTACCTCGGACCCGCCGGCACCTTCACCGAGGCGGCCCTCAAGCTCGTCGAGGCCGCGGCCGGCAAGCCCTGGCGGAGCGTCAACAACGTCGGTGAAGCCCTCGACGACGTCATGTCCGGCCGCTCGGTCGGCGCGGTCATCGCGATCGAGAACAGCGTCGACGGCGGCGTCAGCGCGACGCAGGACGCCCTCGCCCGGATCCCCGGCGTGCGGATCGTGGGGGAGTACCTCGTGCCGGTCGACTTCGTGCTCGTCGCGCGCCCCGGCACCGTGCTCGCCGACGTCCGCACGGTGAACGCGCACCCGGTGGCGTACGCGCAGACCCACAACTGGCTCGAGGCGAACCTGCCCGGTCACGGCCACATCCCGGCGTCGTCGAACGTCGCCGCCGCGCTCGCCCTGCTCGAGGCGAACCCCACCGCCGACGCCGCCGTCGCACCGCCCGGCATCACCGACCACCACGACGTCGTCGTGCTCGCGTCGTCGATCGGCGACAACGCCTCGGCCGTCACCCGCTTCGTGCTCGTGTCCAAGACCTTGGCGCTGCCCGAGCCGACCGGTGCCGACAAGACGAGCGTCATCGTCGAGCTGCCCGCCGACCACCCCGGCGCCCTGGTCGACATGCTCGAGCAGTTCGCGACCCGCGGCATCAACATGGGGCTGCTGTCGTCGCGGCCGATCGGCGACGAGCTCGGCCGCTACCGGTTCGTCATCGACCTGGACGGGCACGTGCAGGACGAGCGCGTGGCCGACGCCCTGCTCGGTCTCCGTCGGTTCAGCCCGCGCGTGACGTTCCTCGGGTCGTACCCGCGAGCCGACGGCGCGCAGCCCGAGGTGCCGGCGCGCTACTCGGACGCCGCGTTCGTCGAGGCGCGGGACTGGCTGCGCGCGATCGTGTCCGGCGAGCCCGACGTGGGCTGACGCGCGGCGGTGGCTCGTCGGTCGGCGCGTCTGGCGCACGGTGCGGCTCTTGTCGGCCGGTGCGAGGTTGCCCGCTCCGTGCGCCGCTACAACCTCGCACCGAGCACGCAACCGCGCACCAGTCGACCGAGCCCGCACGGTGCGTGATCACCCCGGTCCGCACAGCCGCGCACGTGCTGAACAAACCCGCACGGTGCGTGATCGCCCGCCCGCGCAACCGCGCACAGGCCGAACAACCCCGCACGGTGCAGCGCGGGCACCTCCCGGCTCAGCGCTTGCGGCCGCGCACCCAGCTCGGCCGCGGCTCCACCGTCGGCACCTTGACGGTCAGCGAACCGGGGTCGATCCGCGCACGGAACGCCGTGATCTCGCCCACCGGATCGCCGTCGATCTCGAACTCGTCGGGCTTCTCGAGTCGCAGCGTGAACTCCTCGCCGCGCATGTACCGCAGCGGACGCTCCTGCTTCGCCGCCGTCGTGATGCGTCGACCGATCAGGGTCTCGGACAGGGCCGAACGCCGGAACCAGCGCAGGATCCCGTTCTCCCAGAACACGCGGGCACCGATCCGCACCCAGCCGAAGAAGCCGCGGGGGCGCATCACGACGATGTCGAACACGCCGTCGTCGATCTCGGCGTCGGGCAGGAGCATCGCGTTCGCCTGCAGCATGCCGCAGTTGCCGACGATGACCGAGTGCGCGCGCACTGAACCGTTGCGGGCCGACTCGTCGAGCCGGTACTTGAACTCGAAGCCGTCGGTGTCCCGCACGGAGCGCAGCAGCGAGTCGAGGTACGCGAGCCACCCGACGCGCTTCTTCAGCTCGGGCCGGGTGTTCGCGATCATCCGGGCGTCGAGCCCGAGGCCCGCCATCACGACGAAGCCGAACTGCTCGCGGGCACCGTCGGGCCGCTCGATGCCGATGAGGCCGAAGTCGATCGCCCGCTCGTGGCCGGAGAAGATGGTGTGCGCGCTGCTCGCCAGGTCGTCGAGGGGGAGCTTCATGTTGCGGGCGAGCAGGTTGCCCGTCCCGCTCGGCAGCAGTGCGAGCGAGGCACCGGAGCCGTGCACGACCTCGGCGACGGCGCGCACGGTGCCGTCGCCACCCGCGGCGGCGACGACGTCGGCTCCCGCCTCGAGCGCTGCGCGGGCCATGCCCCCGCCCGGGTCTTCCTCGGTGGTCTCGAACCAGAGCGTCTCGGCCCAGCCGGCTTCCTGCTGGTGCTGTTCCACGGTGGCCTTGAGGGTCGGCAGGTGGACCTTGACCGGGTTGTAGACCACGGCAGCCGTCCGGTGCTCGGTGGGGAGGGCGTCCTGGTCCGCGGGCGCGGTCTCCGAAGGGGTCGACATGGGATCAACGGTACCGATCGGACGCTGCGAGCGGCGGGTTCCTCCCCATGTCGCCGCCTCTAGGATGGAGCGGTGATCGATCCCCAGCTGCTTCGTGACAACCCGGACGTCATCAAGGCCTCGCAGGAGTCCCGCCGCGCATCCGTCGCCGTGGTCGACGAGGCCGTCGCTGCCGACGCCGCCCGACGCAGCGCGATCACCGCGTTCGAGTCGCTCCGCGCCGAGCAGAACGCCTTCGGCAAGACCGTCGCCAAGGCCCCGAAGGACGAGAAGGCCGCGCTCGTGCAGCAGGCGCAGGCGCTCTCGGCCCAGGTGAAGGAAGCCCAGGCGACCGTCACCGCGGCCGAGGAGACCTTCAACTCGGTCGTGCGCGCCATCCCGAACGTCGTGCTGCCCGGCGTCCCGGCCGGTGGCGAAGAGGACTTCGTCACCCTCCGCACCGTCGGCACGAAGCCCGAGTTCGACTTCGTGCCGAAGGACCACGCCGACCTCGGCGAGCACCTCGGCATCATCGACATCCCGCGCGGCGTGAAGGTCTCCGGCTCGCGCTTCTACTTCCTGCGTGGCCTCGGCGCCCGGCTCGAGATCGCGCTCATGTCGCTCGGCCTCGACCGCGCCATCGCCGCCGGGTTCGAACCGCTCATCACCCCGACGCTCGTCCGCCCCGAGACGATGGCGGGCACCGGTTTCCTCGGCGAGCACGCGGCCGAGGTCTACCGGCTCGAGGCCGACGACCTGTACCTGACCGGCACGAGCGAGGTCGCACTCGCTGGCTTCCACGCCGACGAGATCCTCGACATCGAGAACACGGCGCACCGCTACGCCGGCTGGTCGACCTGCTACCGGCGCGAGGCCGGGTCGGCGGGCAAGGACAACCGCGGCATCCTGCGCGTGCACCAGTTCAACAAGCTCGAGATGTTCGCGTACGTCCACCCGGACCAGGCCGAGGCCGAGCACGAGAAGCTGGTGTCGTACCAGGAGCAGATGCTGCAGGACCTCGGACTGCACTACCGCGTGATCGACGTCGCCGCGGGTGACCTCGGCACGAGCGCGGCGAAGAAGTACGACATCGAGGCCTGGGTCCCGACGCAGGGCACGTTCCGCGAGCTCACCTCGACGTCGAACTGCACGACGTTCCAGGCCCGTCGCCTCGACATCCGGTACCGCACCGAGAGCGGCAAGACGGCCCCGGTCGCCACCCTGAACGGCACCCTCGCGACCACCCGCTGGATCGTCGCGATCCTCGAGACCCACCAGCAGGCCGACGGATCCGTCGTCGTGCCCGAGGTGCTGCGCCCCTACCTCGGTGGCGTCGAGGTGATCGAGCCCCGATGAGCACGCAGGGGCGGTTCGTGGACGGCGCCGCGCAGGGCGCGGGCGCCGGTGCTCCCGCCCGCACGAAGCGGTGGCTGGTCGCGCTCGACATCGACGGCACCACGATGCGCGAGGACGGCGTCATCACAGAGGCCGTGGTCGCCGCCGTGCGCGATGCCGAGGCCGCCGGGCACGAGGTCATGCTCTCCACGGGCCGCAGCGAGGGCATGACGGTTCCGCTGCTGGAGACCCTCGGCATCGAGCCGAAGTACCTCGTCTGCGCCAACGGTGCGCTGACCCTGGCCCGTCGTCCGGACGGGTCCTACGAGCGTGTCCACGTCGAGCACTTCGACCCGAGCGACGTCCTGCAGACCATCCGTGGCGCCCTGGAGAACGCGGCCTTCGGCGTCGAGGACGAGACCGGCCACTTCCGGTTGTCCGAGAACTTCCCCGCCGACACCATGACCAACGCCGGCGAGCTGGTGCCGTTCGAGCAGCTGCTCACGGTCGAGGCCACCCGCGTCGTCGTGATCTCGCCGGAGCACGGGCTCGAGGAGTTCCTGCAGATCGTCGAGGACATGGGGCTGCACAAGGTCTCGTACACGGTCGGGTGGACCGCGTGGCTCGACATCGCACCAGAGGGCGTGACGAAGGCCACCGCGATGGAACGCGTGCGCGAGTGGCTCGACATCCCGCGGTCGCGCGTCTTCGCCGCGGGCGACGGCCGCAACGACATCGACATGCTCCGGTGGGCTTCGACCTCCGGTCGCGGCGTCGTGATGGGCCAGGCGCCCGACGACGTCGTCGACGCCGGCAACGAACTCACCGGTGGCGTGTCCGACGACGGCCTGGCAGCGGCGCTCGACTCCCTGCCGCGCTGACCCCGGCATGCGCTGACGCGCACGGCGGACGGGAGGCCCGTTAGACTTCCCGGGACGCGGTCACGTCTCGCCACGTGGTCGCGTCACTGGAGGGTTGTCCGAGCGGCCGATGGAGCCTGTCTTGAAAACAGGTGGGCAGAGATGTCTCGTGGGTTCGAATCCCACACCCTCCGCCATGGACACCCGGTTGCGCCTGCTCCGCGTCGACGACGCGGCGACGCTCGCCGCCGTCATCACCGCGAGCGCCGAGCACCTACGCCCGTGGGAGCCGTCCCGGGCCCCGGCGTACTTCACCGAGCAGGGCCAGCACGACGTCATCGTGCAGTCGCTCGCCGCAGAGCGCGCCGGCACCGCGGTCCCGTTCGTGATCGAGTCGACCGACGGTGAACTCCTCGGGCGCATCACGCTGAGCGGCATCACCCGCGGAGCCCTGCAGTCGTGTGCCATGGGGTACTGGATCCGCGCTGACCGGCTGCGCCAGGGCCACGCCTCCCGCGCCGTCGCCGCCGCTGCCGTCCACGCGTTCGACGTCCTCCGACTCCACCGGGTGCAGGCCGAGACGCTTCCGGAGAACGTGGGGTCTCAGCGTACCCTCGAGTCCGCGGGGTTCAAGCGCTACGGGTTCGCGCCGGAGTACATCACGATCAACGGAGCCTGGCGCGACCACGTCATGTTCCAGCTCCTCGCACCCCCTCCCGCCACACGGCGCACTCGATGATCGAGGTCGTCGAGTACCAGCCGTCGTGGCCCGAGCGGTTCGCGGTGTTGCGGGACGCGTACGCCGCAGCCCTCGACGCCGCCCATGCGCCCTACCGCAGCATCGAGCACGTCGGCAGCATATCAGTGCCCGGTCTCGCGGCGAAGCCCGTGATCGACGTCGACATCGTCGTCGATGCCAGCGACGTCACGGCGGCGGTCGCAGCGCTGGCCGTGATCGGCTTCGAGCCACGGGGAGACCTCGGCGTCCCCGACCGGCAGGCCTTCCGGACTCCGGAGCACTTCGCCCCGAGCAACACCTACGTCGCCAAGGTCGGATCGCTCTCGCTCCGGAACCACCTCGCCGTCCGCGACGTGCTGCGCGCCGACCCGGCCCTGCGCGACGAATACGCCGCCGTGAAGCGATCAGCGGCCGCAGAGGCCGAGGACATCGACGACTACATCGAGCGGAAGAGCGACGTGCTCGGTCGTGTCCTCGCTGCGGCGGGCATCTCGGTCGAGGAGCGCGCCGCGATCACCGCCGTCAACCGCGACATGACCGGCCGAGGCGCCCGCGGTTGACGGTCCTGGTTCGGGAACCTCGCGGTTCCCGAACCAGGACCGTCAACCGGCCCGGTCCTCGACGTCGCCGTGTTCGCGCTCCCACTCGTCCTTCCGCGCCACCGCCTGGTCGAGCTGCTGGTTCCTGACGGCACGCTCCGCCGCGGTCTGACCGACGTAGCCAGCGACGGCGAGCAGCGCCGAGCCGACCCCGAGCAGGATCTTCAGCAGCTCGCCGTCCGACGTCGCCAGCAGCCAGAGCGCGAGCGCGCCGAAGCCGGTGATCGGGACTCGGAGGGCGGACGCCAGGAACTGCACGTCCTCCACCGTACGGCGTACGCCGCGCCCGCGACCGGACCTCAGGCGGTCGCGAGCGCCGGGTACAGCGCCGCCAGCGGCGCACTGAGCCCGGCGCGGACGTCACGGCTGACCTGGTCCGCCAGCACCTCGTGCTCGCCGGCCTCGACGGCGTCCCAGATGAGCCGGACGATGTCCGCCGGGTCGGACTTCTCGACGTCGAGCCCCGCGGTCATGCCGGTGTCGGTGTAGCCGAGGTGTGCGCCGACGACCTGGGTGCCCTGGGGTGCGAGCTCGAGGCGGAGCGAGTTCGTGATCGACCAGAACGCTGCCTTCGACGCCGAGTACGCGCCGGCCAGAGCGACCCAGCTCAGAGCCGAGTGCACGTCGATCAGTGCGCCGCCGCCGATCGAGGGGGCGAAGGCCTTGGCGACACGGAGCGCGCCGAAGACGTTCGTCGCGAAGATGCGCTCGACCTCCGCGACCGAGGTGTCGATGAGCGGGTCGGCGCCGGCGATCCCGGCGTTGTTCACGACGATCGTGGTGTCCGCGGCGGCACGGGCTGCGGCGTCGACGCTCTCCTGGCTGGTGACGTCGAGGGCGAGCGGCACGATGCGCTCGTCGTCCCAGGTGCGCGGGGTGCGGGCGGTCGCGTAGACCTTGGCGGCGCCGCGGTCCAGGGCCTGCTGGACGAACTCGGCGCCGAGGCCGCCGTTCGCTCCGGTGACGAGGACGATGGCGTTGGTGAGGTCGGTCATGAGGGGCTCCAGACGAGAGAAGTTGAGTACGGAAACCGAACCTAGCAGGTTGTGTCCGGAAGTCGAACCCAGCTAGGATGAACGCATGCTCGGCATCCTCGGCGGCGACGAGCGCTGCCCCATCGCACGGTCCCTCGACGTCCTCGGCGAGAAGTGGACGCTCATGATCGTGCGTGACGCCCTCGCCGGTTCCACGCGCTTCAGTCAGTTCCAGCAGAGCCTCGGTGTCCCGCGCGAAGTCCTGACCGCACGACTGGCCTCCCTCGTCGACGGGGGAGTGCTCGAGCGCACGACCTACAAGCCGGAGGGTGCCCGGGCGCGCGAGGAGTACGTCCTCACCGACGCCGGCCGCGATCTCTCGCTGGTGCTCCTGGCGCTCGGCGGCTGGGCGGATCGGTACCGCCCCACGGAGCTGACGTCCGACCTGCGCTTCGTCGACACCGATTCCGGCGAGCCGGTCGAAGCGGTCGCGGTGACGCAGGAGTCCCAGCAGCGTGTGCCGCTCCAGCGGCTCACCGCCGTCATGGACCCGGCCAACTGACGGACGGGAGGCCCGAGGCGGCCCCGCCCCGCGCCTCCAGGACGGTTTGGTGGTGCGTCAGCGACGCACGTCGCACCCGCAACTCGCGCCCAGGACCAACTCGGCGGGCACCAGATCGCGGTGCCACTGGTTGTCCGCGTCGAGCCCGAGCACACGGTCGACGGCGGCGGTGGCCATCGTCTCGATCGGCTGCCGGACCGTCGTGAGCTGCGGGTTCGTGTAGTCCGCCTCGGCACCGCCGTCGAACGACACGATCGCGACGTCCTCCGGTGCGCGCAGCCCGAGTTCCCACAGTGCCCGCAGTACACCGACGGCCTGCATGTCCGAGCTGACGAAGACGGCGCGGGGTCCCGTCCCGTCCGCGAACATGCGGAGGCCGGCCTCGTACCCGCCCCGTCGGGTGAAGTCGCAGCGCACGATCGGGCCGTCCGGCAGCCCGGCGTCGCGCAGGGCCCGCATCCAGCCCTGTTCGCGGAGTTCCATGGAGCCGGCGTGCCCCATGACGAGGCCGATCGATCCGTAGCCGTGCTCGACCAGGTGCTGGGTGCCGTCGTACGCGCCCCGCAGGGCGTCGACGCCGATGCTGGCGTACTCGGGCACCTCGAAGAAGGTGTTGAGCAGGACCATCGGGATGCCCGGGTCCGACACGGTGGACAGGTCCGGGTGGGTCATGATGCTCGTGACGATGATCCCGTCGACCTGGCGGGCGGACAGGCTGCGGAGCCGCTCGCGCTCCTGAGTGGCGTCGCCGTCGCTGTTGGCGAGCAGGACGTCGTAGCCGCGGGCTGCTGCGGCGTGGGTGACCTCCACGGCGAGCTCGGACCAGAAGGGGTTGTCGAGCTCGGGCACGATGAGCCCGAGCATCTTCGACGACCCGGTGCGCAGGGCCTGGGCGCTGGCGTTCGGGCGGTACCCGAGGACCCTGATCGCGTCACGGACCCGGGCGGCGGTGGCCGCCGCGACGGGGCGGGGGCCGTCGTGCACGACGTAGCTGACGACGGAGGTGCTCACGCCGGCGTACCGGGCGACGTCGGCGCGGGTGACCGCCCTCGGGGTCGTCGGGACGCTCACGGGTGCCACCTTCGTCGGCTCGGAAGTCGCGTTCGGGTGCCGGCCCGTGTAGACCGACACCCGAACACCACTTGCTATTCGCTGGCGATACTAGACGAGGGCGCCGCCGAGGTCGTCTCCGGGGCGTCCCCGAAGTCCGGCACCTCGAGGCGTGCGCCGCCCTGCAGGGCCGACTGGTGGGCGATGATGCCGGGCAGCGTGAAGCGTGCGGCGGTCCAGGCGTTCACCGGCGGCAGGGTCCGGTCGACGACGGCGCGGACGAAGTCGTCGGCCAGGAACTGGTGCGAGCCCTCGTGCCCGGTCGGCACGCCGGCGTACTCGGCGGGCAGGCGGTCGGTGTCGTGCACCTCGGCGTACCCGGACACGAACGCGTCGCGCAGCGAGGGGTCGACGCCGGCGAGACGCGGGTCGTCGAGGTCCATCGTCGCCTGCGTGTTGATCTTGTCGCTGATGTCGTGCGAGTCCTCCTTGTCCTGCCAGACGCTGGTCTTCGCGAGCTGCTCGAAGCTCGCCTCGGTGCCGAAGTAGCGGAAGCGGGACTCGCGGATGTGCGACGGGTAGCCGACACGGCGCATCTCGTTGATGCGCATGACGCCGCCGTTGTCGAGCTCGAACAGGGCGGTGGCGTTCGAGAAGTCGTTGTCGAACTGGCTGACGTCCTTGTCGAAGACGCCGTCGCCCCGGTCGTCCTTGACACCGATGCAGCTGACGCTGACCGCGTGTCCGGGGATGGCGCCGAGGACGCCGCCGACGGAGTGGGTCGGGTACAGCATGGGCGGGTAGCTGGCGGTGCGCTTCCAGTCCTCACCACCGCTGAACTGGTACGCGGCGTAGAACCCGAGGTCCATGTCGTGGACGTAGTCGCCCTCGGAGTAGAAGACCCGGCCGAAGGCGCCGTCGGCGACCTGCTTGCGGGCGAACACCGTCGCGGGGTTGTAGTAGCTCGTCTCGCCCATCATGTAGGTGAGCCCGGTCTCGCGGACGGCCTCGATGATGTCGCGGATCTCGTCGACCGAGATCGCCATCGGCACCGCCGAGTAGACGTGCTTGCCGGCGCGGAGCGCCTTGACGACGAGCGGACCGTGCGTCCAGCGCTGCGTGAAGATCGCGACGGCGTCGACGTCCGAGGCGAGCACGGCGTCGAAGTCGGCGAACGTGCCGTCGAGGTGCTGCGACTCGACGAGCTCCGACGCGCGGTCGTCGACGAGGTCGGTCACGAAGACGCGGTCGACGTCCGGGTGGAGCTTGAACAGCTTGGCGAACTGGGGGGCGAACTGGCCCGCGCCGACCATTCCGACAGAGATCATCAGTGACCTTTCCAGGGTGAGGGATGCGTCGCCGGGCAGGTCGCGCCGATGCGATCGACCGCCATCCTGACACGATTGTCTACACGTGACAACCCCGGATTCGGAGCGTGAAAAAGCCTCTTGCTACCCGGTGTCACCACGTGTAGATTCCCGGCTCACGGACTGCTGCACGTCAGTCCACCGCAGACGAAGGAGTCGCGATGGCCACCGAGAGCCCTGTGTCGTCACCCTTGACGACCGCCAGCACGAGACGGAGGAGTCGGGCAGCCGACCTCCCGCTCGCCCGTACCACCGTCCCACGCCGCCGCCGTCCCCGGAACGACCTGTGGCTCGCGCTGCTGTTCATCGCGCCGGCCGCGATCGGCTTCGTGGTGTTCCTCGCCTGGCCGACCGTGCGGGGCATCTACCTGAGCTTCACGTCCTACAACCTGCTCACCGAGCCGGAGTTCACCGGGCTGCAGAACTACGCGCGGCTCGTGCAGGACTCGATCTTCTGGCACTCGATGGTCGTCACGATCGAGTACGTGCTCATCAACATCGTCATCCAGACGGTCGTCGCCCTGTTCATCGCCGTGATGATGCACCGCCTGACGAAGTCGACCTTCGTGCGCGGCATCGTCCTGGCGCCCTACCTGGTGTCGAACGTCGTCGCGGCGCTCGTCTGGCTGTGGATCCTCGACACCCAGCTCGGCATCGGCAACGAGATGCTCGCGGCCCTCGGCCTGGACCGCATCCCGTTCCTGCAGAGCGACGTCTGGGGCATCCCGTCGATCGCGCTCATCAACGTGTGGCGGCACGTCGGCTACACGGCGCTCCTGATCTTCGCCGGTCTGCAGTCGCTGCCCGAGACGGTGTACGAAGCCGGCCGCATCGACGGTGCGAGCGAGTGGAAGATGTTCTGGCGCATCACGGTGCCGCTGCTCCGCCCGATCCTGTCGCTGGTGCTCATCATCACGGTGATCGGGTCGTTCCAGGTGTTCGACACCGTCGCCGTCACCACGCAGGGCGGCCCCGCGAACGCCACGAACGTCGTGCAGAACTACATCTACAACCTGGCGTTCGGCCGGTTCCAGTTCGGCTACGCGTCCGCGGTCTCGGTCGCGCTCCTCATCGTCCTCAGCATCATCACGATCATCCAGTACCGCCTCACCCGCTCGGGTGAGTCGGACCTGGACTGAACGGAGCGCCGCACCATGACCACGACCCTCACCCGTTCCGTCACCACGAAGCGTCCGCCCCGCCTGGGAGCCGGCCACCGTCGCCGTCCGTCGGTCGGCCGCGTCCTCGCCTGGGTCGCGATGATCATCGTCATCGTCGTCACCCTGTTCCCGTTCTACTGGATCCTGCGCACCGCCCTGTCGTCGAACGGTGCGATCAACTCCGACCCCACGTCCCTGCTGCCCGTCGGGTTCAGCCTGGGTGGGTTCGAGCGCGTCCTCGGCCTGCAGTCCACCGAAGAGGCGCTCGCCCAGGGTGGCTCCGGCGCTGCCCTGAACTTCTGGCGGTACCTGCTCAACTCGGTGATCGTGTCGACGCTCGTGACGGTCGGCCAGGTGTTCTTCTCGGCCGCTGCCGCGTACGCCTTCGCCCGACTGCGCTGGCCCGGACGCGACAAGGTCTTCGGGGTGTTCCTCGCGGGCCTGATGGTGCCCGCGATCTTCACGCTGCTGCCGAACTTCACGCTCATCAAGCAGCTCGGACTCGTCGACAACCTGCTCGGCATCGCGTTGCCGACGATGTTCATGACCCCGTTCGCGGTGTTCTTCCTGCGGCAGTTCTTCCTCGGCATCTCGAAGGAGGTCGAGGAGGCCGCGCTGATCGACGGCGCGGGCAAGGTCCGGGTGTTCTTCCGGCTCGTCATCCCGATGGCCGCCGCACCGATCGCGACGCTCGCCGTGCTGACGTACATCACGAGCTGGAACGACTACTTCTGGCCGCTCATGGTGTCGTACACGGACAGCTCGCGGGTGCTCACCGTCGCCCTCGGTGTCTTCAAGTCGCAGTCCCCGCAGTCCGGCACCGACTGGGCCGGGCTGATGTCCGCGACCCTCGTGGCGGCGCTCCCGATGATCGTGCTGTTCGGCGTCTTCGCCAAGCGGATCGTCAACTCCATCGGCTTCTCCGGGATCAAGTAGCCCCGGCTCGGACAGGACCACCACACCATGACGAACAACCTCTCCCGCCGCGCACTGTTCGCGGGCGGCGCTTCAGCCCTCGCCCTCGGTGCGCTCGCCGCCTGCTCGTCCCCGAGCCGGGGGACCGCGTCCAAGAGCGGCGCACGCACCGTGAGCTACTGGCTCTGGGACTCCAACCAGCTGCCCGCCTATCAGCAGGTCGCGAAGGCCTTCCACCGCGAGAACCCCGACATCACGGTGCAGATCACCCAGCTCGGTTGGGCGGACTACTGGACCAAGCTGACGGCCGGGTTCATCGCCGGCACCGCGCCGGACGTCTTCACCGACCACCTGACGAAGTTCCCGCAGTTCTCCGACCTCGACGTGCTCTACAAGCTCGACGAGCTCGACGCGACGAAGTCCATCAGCGACGACGACTACCAGTCCGGCCTCGCCGAGCTGTGGAAGGGCCAGGACGGCCACCGCTACGGCTCGCCGAAGGACTGGGACACCATCGGGATGTTCTACGACCGGAAGGCGATGCAGAAGGCCGGGGTCTCCGACGACGAGCTCGCCACGCTCGAGTGGAACCCCGACGACGGCGGCTCGTTCGAACGGATGCTCGCGCACCTGACCATCGACTCCAAGGGTCGGCGGGGTGACGAGCCCGGCTTCGACAAGGAGAACGTCGAGGTCTACGGCATCTCGTCGAACGGGTCTGGCGGCGACGGCTTCGGCCAGACGCAGTGGTCGCCCTTCACCGGGTCGACCGACTGGTTCTACACGAACGAGAACCCGTGGGGCGACAAGTTCCGCTACGACGAGAAGACCGTGCAGGACACCCTCGCCTGGTACTACCGCCTGGCAGACAAGGGCTACATGGCGAAGTACGGCGTCTTCTCGACGACGACCGGTCCGGACGTGCAGCTCGGCGCGGGCAAGTGCGCGCTGTCCTTCAACGGTTCGTGGATGATCGGCACGTACCTGAACATGAAGGACCTCGACATCGCCGTCGCCCCGACGCCGATCGGGCCGACGGGCAAGCGGGCGTCGATGTTCAACGGGCTCGGCGACTCGATCACGAAGCAGGCGAAGGACCCGGAGGCGGCGGCGAAGTGGGTCGCGTTCCTCGGCAGCGACACCGCCCAGGAGATCGTCGGCCGCGCGGGCGTGGTGTTCCCGGCCCGTCCCGCTGGCACCGAGGCGGCGGTCGCGTCGTTCCGGAAGCGCGGGCTGGACGTGTCGGCCTTCACTCGGCAGGTCGAGGAGAAGACCACCTTCCTGTTCCCCGTCACCCGCAACCCGGCGGACGTGCAGGCGCTGCTGCAGCCGGCCTTCGACAACGTCTACGCGAACGGCAAGCCGATCTCGACGTTGACCGGCATCAACGAGCAGGTCAACAACCTGCTGGCGCTCACCTGAGCGCGCGGGTCGCCTGACGCGGTCTGACGCGACCACCCCTCGGTCTGGAGGCACGGGGCACGCCCGCCCCGCGCCTCCAGACCGTCAGACTGGTCACGTGGAACGACGTGAGCAGATCCTGGTGGCCGCTGCGGAGGAGTTCGACCGCGTCGGCTTCGCCGCCGCGACGATCGCGGCCATCGCCCGCGGGGCGGGCGTCTCGCAGGGGGCGCTGCACTTCCACTTCCCGACCAAGCTGGCCCTCGCGCTCGGCGTGATCGACGAGCAGAACGTCCGGACCTTCGACGTCGTGAGCCACACCGAGCAGTCACCAGCAGCTGCACTGGTCGGCGCCTCGCGCGCCATCGCGGACCTGCTGCGGACCGACCCGATCGTGCGGGCGGGCATCCGGTTGTCACTCGAGCGCGGCGAGTTCCACGCGGCCACGGTCAGCTTCTACGAGCAGTGGATCGGCGGGATCGTCGACGTGTTCCGGCTGGCGATCGCGAGCGGCGAGCTCCGCACCGACCTGACCGCGGAACAGCTCGGTTCCACCGTCGTGCCGTACTTCACGGGCGTGCAACTGGTGTCCGACGTCCGCACCGGGCGGGCCGACCTGTTCCCCGCGGTCGCGACGATGTGGCGGGTGGTCCTGACGGCCACGGCGGACCCGGCACACCGCGACCGGCTGCTCGGGGTCGTCGACGACGCGTTCAGCGGTCGTGGAGTTCGCGGTCGCGGAACCACTTGAGCAGCCACGCGGCGCTCGTGCGGTCGAACGACCGCGGGAAGTCCGTCTCGCCGGACAGGAACGGACTGAATCCCGGCTCCGCCTGGACGTCCGCGTCGTCGAGCGAGCGGTAGGCCATCGACCAGCCGTCGAAGCGTCGCCGCTCGATGTCCTCGCGGATGAGCGACTTCACCTCGCCGTGCCGCGGATCACGGCTGATGGCGGCGAACCGGTCGTCGACGCTCCACGCGGGGCCCTCGAGCAACTGCATGAAGCGGCCACCCTTCACGACGAGCAGCCCGGAGACACCGAGCGCCTCGTTGCGGAGCCGTGAGCCGTCCAGCAGCGTCGCGAGGTCGCCGTCGTCGAAGGGGACGACGGCGCGACTCATGTAGACGATGGAGACGAGCACGGGTCCATCTTCGTGCGACGGCCCCGATTGCGCGAAACGGATGTCCGCAGAACGTTCTCGGCTCAGTCGGCGGGGAGTTCGTGGGCCGTGACGTCCTCGTTGCGCTTCTTGCGCCACGGACGCGCGGGGGTGTTCGGGCCGTCCCAGACCAGGATCGCGCCCCACGCGGCGGCCAGCAGCGGCACCGAGATGATGGCACCGGTGATGCCCGCCAGGACGGTGCCCGCGGTCAGGCCGATCAGGATGACGAGGCCGTGCAGCTTCAGGGTGCGTCCCATCAGCACCGGCTGGAGCAGGTTGCCCTCGAGCTGGTTCACGAGGATCACGATCCCGACGACGATGAGCGCCTGGACTGGACCGAGTGCGACGAGCGCGACCAGGGCGGCGAGGATGCCGGCTGCCGTCGCACCGACGATCGGGATGAAGGCCGTGATGAACACGACGACGGCCAGGGGGAGTGCCAGCGGGACGCCGACGATCGCGATGCCGACACCGATGCCGATGGCGTCGACAGCGGCGACCGTGGCGGTGCCGCGGACGTACCCGCCGAGGGTCGAGACCACCCGGTCGCCCACCCGACGTGCACGGTCGTAGCGCTCACCGGTGAACGGGCGGAGCAGGAACTCCCAGATGCTCGGGCCGTCCTTGAGGAAGAAGAACAGCACCACGATCATCAGCACGAGGCCGGTCAGGAAGTTCGCGGTGGCCGAGGCACCGGCCAGGGCGCCGGAGCCGAACTGCGCACTCGTGATGAAGTCGGTGACGGACGCCACGGCGTCGTCGACCTGCTTGTCCGAGATCGAGATCGGCAGGTTCTTCGCGAAGTCCTGCAACTGCTGGAACCCGTCGACGGCCGACTTCTGCAACTGCGACCACTGGTTCTCGACGGCGACGACGATGAGCCACCCGATGAGCCCGAGCACCGCGAGGACGCCGATGAGCACCGCGAGGGTCGCGAGGACCGACGGCACCTTGTGCTTGCGCAACCAGGACACGATCGGGTGCATGGCCGAAGCGATGATGAGCGCGAGGAGCACCGGGATGGTGACGACGCTCAGCACGCTGCCGGCGTAGACGACGCCGGCGATGACCACGACGACGATGATCACCTGCAGGCACCGCGTCGCCAGGCGGCCCGTCGAGTCGGACCACGCCGCCTGGATCTTCGAGGGAGAGGTCGGCTGGGGGCTGTCGCGGAAGAACGGCATGGGATCGACCGTACTTATCCGCGGGGCGGCGCGCCCGGACCCGCGCTCCGTGCCGCGTTCGTCGGGGTCCTGGCCGTCCTCCGGGTTGCTGCGGTCGACGCCGACCTGGCACGCTGGCGGCGGACCGAGGGGGAACGGTGGCGGATCGGAAGCGCGCGGGGTGGCGGACCGGACTGGGGTGTCTCGGGGCCGCGCTCGTGCCGGTCGGCAGCGTGGTCGTCGTCCTCGTCATCGCGGGAGTCGTCGGCGCGGCGACCCGGAACGCCGACCCAGGCACGACCGAGTCGGGCACGCTGTCGCGCGACTCGGACACCCGCATCGCGGTCACCTACCGCACGACCGCTCGGGCGTCCGAGGCGCAGGCGGAGCAGTGGGGCCGCAGCGTCCTCGGCACGAACGACCCGTCCGAGGGCACCCCGTACGTGGTCGTCGCTGACCTGGAACTGCCCGACGGCGGCCGGGTGACCGAGGACGATCTCCGGGCCTTCACCATCGCGGTCGAGCACGACGACGAACGCAGCGGGTCGAACGTCGAACCGACGTCCTCGGCCGAGCCGGTCGACGGGTGCGTGACGACCGCCGGGGCGCTCGCTGAGGCGCTGTCGGACGGCGGCTCGGTGCGCTCCTGCAGCCTGGTGCGGCTGACGGCGACGCCCGAGGTGGTGAGCGCCGGACAGCTCTACCGGCAGGAGCGCGTGCGCCGGACGTCACACACCCGGGTGTTCCGGGCGCACTGGCAGGTCGGCGACATCGGCGTCTGGTCGGGCCGGGTCGACTGACGCATCGGCGGTGTGTGCGTCGCGAACGTCTCGGGTGTCGCGGGAGTCCCGTGCGGCGGGCGCGACGACGAAGGCGGCGACGAGCAGCACGAGGGGCACCAGCATCGCCGCCTGCAGCCCGAGGTGCTCGCCGACGAAGCCGAGCAGGGGCGGTCCGACCAGGAACGCGATGTACCCGGCGGTCGCGACGACCGACACCCTGCGGTCCCCGTCGGTCGGGTGGTCACCCGCTGCCGAGATCGCGAGCGGGAACCCGAGCGCGATGCCGAGCCCCCAGACGGCGGCGGCGATCGCCGTGACGACCGGACTCGGCGAGACGACCACGAGCAGGACCCCGATCCCGCCGACCGCGGCACAGAGCCGGACGACCGGGCCCCGCCCGAGCCGCGTGACGAGCGGGGTGCCGGCCGACCGGCCGATGAGCATGGCGAGCGCGAACCCGGTGAAGACCAGCGAGCCGACCGCTTCCGGGGCGTCGTGGTCGGTCGTCATCAGGAGCGGAAGCCAGTCGCTGGCAGCACCCTCGGCGAAGGCCATCGCAAGCGTGATCACCGCGATGAGCGCGAGCTGCACGGTGCTGACGGAGCGGCGGGTGGCCGTGGTGACGCGGGACGCGCCTGCGGCGTCCTCGGTGTCGGCCCCGTCCGTCTGCGCCGCCGCACGCGGCAGCGGCTGCAGGTTGAGCGCCGCGAACGCCGCGAGCGCCGCCATCACCGCAGCCCCCACCAGCAGGTGCACGACCACCGGTGTCCGGGCAGCCGTCATCGCGATGCCGACGACCCCACCGACGACGGTCCCCAGGCTGAAGCAGGCGTGCAGCACGGGCACCACCGGGCGGCCGATGCGCCGTTCGACCGCGGCGGCCTCGACGTTCAGCCCGATCTCGGCGACCCCCGACCCGAACCCGATCAGGAACAGCCCCGCCCAGACACCCGCCGGCACCTGCGCAGGGGCGAGCAGGGCGACGAGGACCATCCCGACCACGGGCAGCGCGCCACCGAGCAGGATCAAGGGTCGTGTCCCGAGCCGTCGGACGAGCGCACCGGCACCGAGGATCCCGATCATCGACCCGATCGACAGCCCGAGGAGCACGAGCCCCATCGCCTCGATCGACGCCCCGAGTTCGTCGCGGATGGCGGGCGTCCTGGTCACCCATGTGGCGATGCCGAAGCCGGTCATCGTCGACGTGGCGAACAGGGCCCCTCGAGGGTGCCGGGTCATGTGACCATCTGATCGGTCCGCCGACGGCCCGTCAAGGGCGGGAGCGCTCGCCGCGGTCGGTGCCGCCTAGGATCGGGCACATGGCGACCGTCCTCCTCGTCCGACACGGACGCACCACCGCGAACGCCACGGGCGTGCTCGCCGGACGCACCGCCGGCGTGCGACTCGACGCCGTCGGCCGGAAGCAGGCCGACCGCACCGCGGAGCGCATCGCGGCCGTGCCGGTCGTCGCCGTCGTGTCGAGTCCGCTCGAGCGGTGCCGGCAGACGGCCAAGGCGATCCTGGAGCGACAGTCGGGCGACCCCGCGTCGGCCATCGAGCGGGCGATCACCGAAGCGGACTACGGCGAGTGGCAGGGGCGGAAGCTCGCCGACCTGGCGAAGGAGCCGCTCTGGCGGACGGTGCAGGCGAACCCGAGCGCCGTGGTGTTCCCCGGCGGTGAGTCCATGCAGACCATGCAGTCCCGGGCGGTGTCGGCCGTCCGGCGCATCGACGCCGAGGTCGAGGCGGAACACGGGCCCGGAGCGGTCTGGGTCGCGGTGAGCCACGGCGACATCATCAAGTCCGTCCTGGCCGACGCGTTCGGCATGCACCTCGACCTGTTCCAGCGCATCGGCGTCGGGCCGGCGTCGGTGTCGGTCGTGCGGTACGGCGAGCACCGGCCCGAGGTGGTCGCGACGAACACCGAGTCCGGCGATCTGTCGTGGCTCGCGACCGCTCCGGCGCCCAGCGGGGACGCAGCGGTCGGCGGCGGGGCCGGACATCCGGAGGCCCCGTCCGAGGCAGGCCCTGCCAGACCCTGAACGGGCGCAGGCCCGCACTCCTACAATGCGGGTATGCCCTCCATCGTCCACGGCTTCGACTGGCCGGACCGCCTCGTCGTCGGCACCATCGGCCGTCCGGGCGAGCGCGCCTTCTACCTGCAGGCCCGCTCCGGCAAGCGCGTCACGAGCGTCGCCCTCGAGAAGGAGCAGACCGCCGTGCTCGCCGAAAAGATCGACGAGCTGCTGGACGAGGTCGCCACGGTCGAGGCGAACCGCTTCAGCGTGCCGGACACGGCCCCCGTGGAGCTCCGCGACCCGGAACCGCTCGACCAGCCGGTGGAGCCCGAGTTCCGTGCCGGTGCCCTGAGCCTGGGCTTCGACCCGTCGACAGCGCAGGTGGTCATCGAGGCCTACCCGATCGATGACGACGTCGAGATCGTGTCCGAGGAGAGCGAGGACGGCCTCGAGATCGAGGCGGTCGTCGAGATCCCCGAACCCGACGAGCTCTTCCAGGTCAAGATCCCGGTCGGCACCGCACGCGCGTTCGTCGAGCGCACCCGCGAGATCGTCGCCGCCGGCCGTCCGCCCGGCGACGCATGAGCGACGGCTCACTGAGCATCACGGCGCGGATCCGTGAGGCCTCGAACGCGACGTTCCTGGCCGAGCTGGACGGCGAGGCGGTCGTCTACAAGCCGATCGAGGGGGAGCGCCCGCTCTGGGACTTCCCGGACGGCACGCTCGCCGGCCGCGAGGTCGCTGCGCACCTGGTGTCCGAGGCGTTCGGCTGGGGCATCGTGCCACCGACGTGGCTCGGTGACGGACCGTTCGGACCCGGCATGGTGCAGCGCTGGCAGACCGTCGACCCGGACCAGGACGCCGTCGACCTCGTCACCCCCGAGGCCGCCGAGGCGGACGGTTCGCCGTGGCTGCCCGTCCTCGAGGCGATCGACGAGCACGACCAGCCGGTGACGCTCGTGCACGAGGACTCCGAGGCGTTGCGCCGCATGGCCGTCTTCGACGTCGTGGTGAACAACGCCGACCGCAAGGGCGGGCACGTGCTGGCGATGCCCGACGGACACCGGTTCGGTGTCGACCACGGGCTGGCCTTCCACGTCGAGCACAAGCTCCGCACGGTGCTGTGGGGGTGGATCGGGGAGCCGCTCGGGCCGGACGAACTCGAGGGGCTCGACCGGGTGTCGGAGGCGCTCCGCGGTGCCCTGGGCGACGAACTCGCCGAGCACCTGACGCCGGAGGAAGTCGACACGGTGCGCGCGCGGTGTGCGGCGCTGCGGGCCGTCGGCATCTTCCCGCCACCGCCGGGGCACGGCCCCGCGGTGCCGTGGCCCTTGTTCTGACGCACCCGTCGTGAGCCGGCGGCCCGGCCCGGCCAGCCGTGGCGACTCCGGTCCGGGACGGTGGGGCCCGTCGGGTCCGGACCCCACCGACCGGTCCGCGTCCGTGATCCGTGGACGCGGAGAACCGTGGCGTCCGGTGGCGTGCGCCGTTGCACTCCGGGACCCCGCGGGAGTCGACCGGTCGAGAACGGATCAGGTGCACTCGGCCGACCGCTTCCGGCACGCCGACGAGGTCAGCGCGGGAAGAACGATCACGGCGGCCGGGGTCTGGGGCAACTGTGGTGGCGCTCAGCATACGACCATGGAACCCCGCGCAACAGCCCCTGTCGGGATCGACCCGGCGGCTAGTCGAACAACGACTGCCCGCCGCGGCGCGACCCCAGGTACGACCCCACGACGGCGACACCGAGGTCGTCGTTCTCCGGAGCGACGACCGAGCCGTCCACCCGCTTCGCCATCGCGTCGATGAACCGTGCGAGCCCCGGGTCGTCGCCGAGCCGGAAGAACGTCGTCTGGGCGCCGAGCCGACCGGCGTTCTCGAGCTCCCGAACGGTCAGTGCGATCGTCACGGGGTCCGGCGGGTAGTCGAACCACACCTGTCCGTTCGGCTCGAGGTGCGACGTCGGTTCCCCGTCGGTGACGATGAGCAGCACGGGTTGCGCGGTCGGGTGCTTCCGGAAGTGCCGGTTGGCGAGGAGCAGCGCGTGGTGCAGGTTCGTGCCCTTGTCCCACATCGCGTCGAGACCCACGAGCTGCTCGATGTCCACGACCTCGGCCTCGCGTCCGAACGCGATGAGCTGCAGGTCGTCGCCGCGGAACCGCGTCGAAACGAGCGTGTGCAGCGCCAGGGCCGTGCGCTTCATCGGCACCCAGCGGTCCTCCATCGCCATCGAGAACGACGTGTCGACGAGCAGCGCCACGCAGGCCTGTGTGCGGGACTCGGTCTCCTGCACCTCGACGTCGTCGATGGTCAGGCGGACGCCCGGGCCGACCCGCCCGTCGGCCGCGGTCCGGGTCAGCGCGTTGGTGATCGACCGGGTGACGTCCCACGGCTCGGTGTCGCCGTACGCCCACTGCCGGGTCGCGCCCGAGGGTTCGCCGGCCGCGCCGGACTGCCGGATGTCGCGGGCACCCTGTCGGCCGGACATCCGCTCGGCGACGTCACGGAGCAGGCTCTTGCCGAGCTGCCGCATGGCCTTCGGGGTGAGCCGGAGCTGCCCGTCCGCTCCGCGGCGCATCGCCCCGGAGTTCCGCAGGGCCTTCTCGAGCTGCTGCAGGGTCCTGGCGTCCACGGCGGCCTCGGCACCGAGTTGCCGGGTCAGGGCGTCGAGGTCCAGGTCGTCGAGCTCGGAGCCCGGTCCGGACTGGGCGAGTTGGTCGGCGAGGGCGTCGAGGTCGGCGATGTCCTGGAAGACCCCGGTCCCGTCGCCGAGCCCGAGCCCCTGGTCGCCCTCCATGCGCTCGGATCCGCCCCAGTCCTCACCGGGGCGCAGGGACCGCAGGTTGCCGTCGAGCTGGGACAGCTGCCCCATCAGGTCGGGGGAGCCGAAGGCCTGCTGGGCGAGGGCGTCGAGTTCGTCGCGCTGCTCCTCGGTCATCGAGTTCCGCATGCGCTGGGCGGCGGCGGCCCGTGCCGCGAGGTCGTCGAGCAGCTCGTCGACGTTCGCGGGGTTCGACGGGAAGTACTGCCCGTGCTCCGCCATGAACGCGTCGAACTGCTCCTGCGAGTCGGTGCCGGCGCGGTGGTCCTCGAGCAGCTGGTTGAGGTCCTGCATCATCGCGCTGACCGCGGCACGGTCCTCGTCCGTGGCCCCCTCGAGCGCCTGCTTCATGCCCGCGAAGCGCTGGTCGAGCACCTCGCGACCGAGCAGGTCCTTGATCTCGTCGTACTTCTGCCGGGCCTCGCGGCTCGTCCAGTCGTACCCGCCGAGCTCCTGCACCGCGGCGGCCGGCGACGGGGACAGGCTGTCGAGCTGCATCTCGGCCAGGGCGCGGTCGCCGTCGTCGAGCTCGACGTTGCGGGCGAGTTCGCCGCGTTCGGCGCGGAGCGCCTGGTCGAGCAGCTCGCGGACCTGCTGCAGGGTGCCGTCGAGGTTGTTCTTCGCGGTGAGGTCGCGGCGCCGTTCCGCGACCTTGCGCGCGAGGTCGTCGAGTCCGCGCTGCGTCCGGCCGCCTCGGCGCAGGAACTCCCGCATGGCACGCTCCGGTGAGGTGCCGGCCATCACGTCCTGCCCGATGGCGTCGAGCGCTTCGGCCAGGTCAGCGGGCGGGGCGAGCGGATCCGGTCCGTCGGTGTATGCCCCGTACCGGGTGTCCCGCGTCAGTCGTCGGTTCTGCCTAGCCATAGACGGCTTCGCCCCCGCCGGACTCCTTGCTGATGCGGCGGGCGAGGAAGAGCCCCTCGAGCGCGAGTTCGATCGCACCCGCGCGCTCGCCGTCGTTCGTGGCGCCGAGACGCTCGCAGACCTGGTCGTACAGGTCGGACTCGCCGATCGACGGCAGCCCCTCGAGGAACGCCCGTGCGCCGACTTGTTCGCCCGTCGTCACCATCGTCCCGCCGTCGAGCGCCTCGACGAGCACCCCGAAGTCGAGTCCGCGGAACCGGGCACGCACCGTCTCGGCCGTGGCGGTCCGCAACAGGTGCTCGAGGACCTCGTCCGCGCGGTCCTCTTCGCCGTTCTCGAACTCGATCTTGCCGCCGAGCACGTCGACCGCGGTCTCGAGGTCGATCGGTCGCGCGACGGCCTCCGGCTCACCCTGGCGTGCTGCACGGTGCACGGCCGCCGCGGCGACCGTCTCGGCGCCGGCGATCGCGAACCGGGCGCTGACACCGCTGCGCTGGTCGACCGCGCTCGACCCGCGCAGGGCACGGGTGAAGCGGGCGAGGATCTCGACGATCGCGTCCGGCACCTCGGCGGTGAGCTGCGCCTCCTGCCGGATGACCGCGATCTCGTCCTCGAGTTCGATCGGGTAGTGGGTGCGGATCTCCGCGCCGAAGCGGTCCTTCAGCGGCGTGATGATCCGGCCGCGGTTCGTGTAGTCCTCCGGGTTCGCGCTGGCCACCACGAGCACGTCGAGGGGGAGCCGGAGCACGTAGCCACGGATCTGGACGTCGCGTTCCTCCATCACGTTGAGCATCGCCACCTGGATGCGTTCGGCGAGGTCCGGCAGCTCGTTGATCGCGACGATGCCGCGGTGGCCGCGGGGGACGAGTCCGAAGTGGATGGTCTCCGGGTCGCCCAGGCTGCGCCCTTCGGCGACCTTCATCGGGTCGACGTCGCCGATCAGGTCGGCGACGCTCGTGTCCGGCGTCGCGAGCTTCTCGACGTAGCGGTCGTCGCGGTGCCGCCACGAGATCGGCAGGGCGTCGCCGAGGTCGTCGGCTCGGCGGGCGCTCGCGGTGGTGATGGGCTCGTAGGGGTGCTCGCCGAGCTCGGAGCCGGTGATCACCGGGGTCCACTCGTCGAGCAAGCCCTGCAGGGTGCGGAGCAGGCGGGTCTTGCCCTGGCCGCGCTCACCGAGCAGGACAACGTCGTGTCCGGCGATCAGGGCACGTTCGAGTTGCGGGATCACGGTCGTCTCGAACCCGTGCAGGCCGGGCCAGGGGTCGTCTCCCGCGCGCAGCGCGGTGAGCAGGTTGTCGCGGATCTCGGCGCGGACCGTCTTCTGGACGTGGCCAGAAGTGCGGAGCTCGCCGACCGTGCGGATGTCGGGTCGGGTCACCTCTTCGACGCTACGCCGCGATCGCGAAAGCGACCGGAAGGCGGACGGGAGGCCCGTGGCGGGCCCGCCCCGCGCCTCCCGTCTTGTGGGTTTCCATAGCAACCGCAATGATTGGAGCTCCGGCATCGGAGCCGGATTCGATAGGGGGATCCGGCTCCGAGCCGGCCCCGTCGTACCGAATGTGAACCATCTCGCCGATCTCGGCGTAGGTTCCCCTCTCGTGAGCAGCACGAACGGGGCGATCAAGAGCCTGGTCCCCGCCAGGATGGACAGACTGCCGTGGACGAGGTTCCACTGGAGTGTCGTCGTCGGACTCGGGGTCTCCTGGATCCTGGACGGTCTGGAGATCCAGATCGTCTCCAACGCCGGCTTCCAGGCCGACCTGAACCTGTCGACGCAACAGGTGACCTCCCTCGGCACGATCTACCTGGTCGGCCAGGTGGTCGGAGCGCTGGTGTTCGGGCGCATGTCCGACCGGCTCGGGCGGCGCAAGCTCTTCATCCTGACGCTCGCGATCTACCTGATCGGCTCGGGCGTCGCCGGTCTCGCCCAGGACTTCTGGTTCCTGGCCGCGTTCCGGTTCGTCGCCGGCCTCGGCATCGGCGGCGAGTACGCGGCGATCAACTCGGCGATCGACGAACTGATCCCCGCGAAGTACCGCGGACACGTCGACATCGCCATCAACGGCACCTACTGGGGCGGCGCCGCGCTCGGTGCCTTCGCGAACATCTACCTGCTCGACACGGCCAACTTCTCGGAGAGCATCGGCTGGCGCATCGGCTTCTTCCTCGGCCCGGTGCTCGGCATCGCGATCATCTTCCTGCGGCGGCACATCCCCGAGAGTCCGCGCTGGCTCATGACCCACGGGCGCGAGGAAGAGGCAGAAGCGACCGTCACCCAGATCGAGGAGGCGGTCGAGAAGTCCACCGGCAAGCGGCTGCCGGACGTCGACGAGTCGAAGGCCATGACCGTCACGCCGACGGACCGCGTCGGGTTCCTGACCATCGCGCGCGTGCTGCTCAAGCAGTACCCGACGCGCACCCTGGTCGGGGCGTCGATGATGATCACGCAGGCGTTCCTCTACAACGCGATCTTCTTCACCTACGCGCTCGTCCTGACGAACTTCTTCGGCCTGAAGACCGCGCAGACGTCGATCTACTTCTTCCCGTTCGCGATCGGGAACCTGCTCGGACCGATCATCCTCGGTCGGTTCTTCGACACGTGGGGCCGTCGGCAGATGATCTTCCTGACGTACCTGGTGTCGGGGCTCGTCCTGGCGACCTCGGCGTTCCTGTTCCGCGCCGACGCGATCTCGGCGACGGTCCAGGTGGCCTTCTGGTGCGTGTCGTTCTTCTTCGCCTCCGCCGGTGCCTCGAGCGCGTACCTGACGGTCAGCGAGATCTTCCCCCTCGAGCTGCGGTCGCAGGCCATCTCGTACTTCTTCGCCCTCGCGCAGGTCTTCGGTGCCGTCGCACCGCTGATCTACGGTGCCTTCATCGGGGACGGGTCCTCGCGTGAACCGCTCTTCTGGGGGTACCTGCTCGGGTCCGCGGTGATGATCGGCGGTGGGGTGATAGCCCTGGTCTTCGGGGTCGATGCCGCACGGAAGGGGCTCGAGGACGTCACCCAGCCCCTGTCCGTCCTGACCGGGGACGCGGAACAGCAGCGGCGCTGAACAGCAACGGCGGCCATGCAACATTCTGTATTCAGAGTGTTTAGCACGGCCGTCGTCGTGGTGTCACGGTGCTGGCATGGCACTCCTCCACAGCGCGACACCCACCACGACGATCCACGACGGTGCCGGTGCGGTCGGCCAGGGTGACCGCCGTGCGTGAGGCTGGCGCGATGGAGCAGTCACCGATGCGTGTCGGCCGGGGCGACCGCGACCCCCACGGCCTCCGGCGCAGTCTGTTGCGCGACGCGGTCTTCCTCCGCCTGCTCGACAGCGTGCTGCGCGGCGAGTACCGCCGCGGGCAGCGCCTGCGCCTCGACACCATCGCCGAGGACATGCGGGTCTCCCGCACGCCGGTGCGCGAAGCCCTCGTCTCCCTCGAGTCCCATCAGCTCGTCACCGTGCAGCGGTACGTCGGCGTGGTGATCACGCAGTGGTCCGTCGGGCAGATGACCGAGCGCCTGCGCATCGCCCGGGCGCTGGTCGTCGACCCGCCGGTGAGCGGCACGGGCCACGACGACCGCTTCGACCCGGCCTGGCTCCGCGAGTGCTGGACCGAAGCCGGGGCCTTCGTCGAACTCGCCGCGTGGTTCCTCCGGCGGCGCGGCGCCTCGGTCAGCGCCGACTGGATGCTGTCGCAGCGCACCGTGCTCGACACGTTCTTCACCGACGACGTCGCACTGGCCAACGGGATCGACGCCGTGGTCGACCGGGCGCGGCGACTCGACCTCGTCGACCAGGCCGTGCGGGCAGCGGAGCGCGACGCGCTCGACGATTGCGCCGTGGTGCTGCTCGAGCTCGCGGCGGCGCTCATCGCCCTGCCGGACCGGTTCCGGGTGGCCGTGGCCTCCTGAGCCGTCCCGGCTGCGGGTTCGTACAGGTCGGCGCCACGGCGCACGGATCCGGGGGTCGACGGTGGCCCGGTGGGCTCGCTCTGACGTCGTTCGCACCGGATCGCCAGGGACCTCCGTGGCAGCCTTGACCGGTTGCCACCCCGGCGCGTCCACCGACGACAGGAGAGCCCGTGAACGACGTCCGCGATCGCTCCCACCGTCTCAACCGAGCCGACGGGATCGCACGGCACGGACGTCTCCGACGGTCCGGACCCTTCCGGACCGTCGCTGCGCTGGTCGCGAGCGTCGCCGCAGTCGCGCTCGTCAGCACCGCCTCGGTCGCCGCGATCGCCGCGAAGCAGGTGACCGACGACCTCGGTGACGGCGTGCAGATCGAGGGGCAGCCCGCGCCGCGGTCGAACGGCACCAAGGCCCCGTCGCTCAGCGCGTACAAGGGCGGCTTCAACATGCTCGTCGTCGGGACGGACAACGACCCGGACCAGTCCGCGGAGTTCGGGGAGCGCGACGCGACCCTCAACGACGTCAACATTCTGCTCCACGTGTCGGCCGACCACACCAACGCGACCGCGGTGAGCATCCCCCGCGACCTCGTCACCCCGATCCCCGCGTGCAAGAAGACCGACGGCTCCGGGACCGCGTCGGCCATGGCCGCGCAGCCGATCAACACCTCGTTCAGCGACGGCGGGCTGAACTGCGTGACCCAGACCGTGCAAGGGCTCACCGGCCTGGACATCCAGTACTCGGCCGCGGTCTCGTTCAACGGCGTCATCGAGATGTCGAACGCGATCGGAGGTGTGCCGGTCTGCGTGGCGCAGCCGATCGAGGACCCCTACACCGGGCTCGACCTGCCCGCCGGCACCTCGACCCTGCAGGGCGACGAAGCCCTCGCGTTCCTCCGGACCCGGCACGGCGTCGGTGACGGTTCCGACCTCGGTCGGATCTCGAGCCAGCAGGTGTTCCTGTCGTCGCTGCTCCGGACCGTGAAGTCGAACGACACCCTCACGTCGCCGACCACCCTGTACAAGCTGGCCCGCGCCGCGGCGTCGAACATGCAGCTGTCCCAGAGCCTGAACGACATCGGGACGATGGTGCAGATGGGTCGGGCGCTGCAGGACCTCCCGCTGTCGCAGGTGAACTTCGTGCAGTACCCGGGCACGACCGGCGGCACCGGGGTCTACGAGGGCAAGGTCCAGCCGACGACGTACCTGGCTGACCAGCTGTTCGCGAAGATCAAGGCGGACCAGTCGTTCTCCCTGGGGGAGGACAGCACGGGCATCGGCTCCGAGGCGAACGCGGCGCCGTCTGAAGCGGCCTCGTCGCCGGCGGCTGCTGCGCCGTCGGCTCCGGCGTCCGCACCCGCGGCTGCTGCGCCGTCGTCGCCTGCCGCCGCTGCTCCGACGGCATCCGCGACGCCGGAGACCATCGACGGGCTCGAGGGGCAGTCCGCCGACCAGGAAACGTGCTCCAAGGCCTTCGGCTACTGACCCGGCTGGGGCTCTGGGTCCGGGCTCGCCGGGCTCCCGCCCCGCTCGTCCCACCCCGCGTCTCGCGAAAGCGACAGTCTGCCGCCGAACATCCGCGGCACACTGTCGCGCTGACGGCACAGACCGCGGGCCGTGCCGGAACACTGTCGCTTTCGCGTACTGGTCGGCCGCCATGCCCGGACGCAGAAACGGGGGCGCGGTGGTGGACCGCGCCCCCGGAAGCCGCTCCCCGAGCGGGCGCCAGACAACCGGGCGCGCCGGGCCCGGCTCGGAGAGCGACGTCGGTGCTGTGTCGCGACTACGGGGACGAGCCCCGGAATGTGATCGCCGCGTCTCGATGATGCTATTCACCGGGGTACGTCGGGACAACCCCGAGGTGTCCCCACTTCGGGGGACCCGCGTTCTGCGACCGTGCCACGCGCGGGGGTACGGTCGGGTCGAGAGTGGCCCGGTCCTCCTGTATGATGGTCGGAGCGCTCGCGAGAGTGCTTGGAGACGTCGCATAGTCCGGCCGAGTGCACCACCCTGCTAAGGTGGAGTCCCCTTTAGGGGACCGAGGGTTCAAATCCCTCCGTCTCCGCACTCGGGATGTTAACGACCTCGACCCGTCGGTATTGATGGGTCGAGGCCGCACATCCCTTTGGCTTTGCGGATCTGAGCAGCGCTTTCTGGATGCTTGCGGCGTCCCGTTCATTCGCAGTTTTGGCGCGTGTCACAGAAGTTCCTAGGCCGCGAGCGGAGCCGCGGCTGTGCCTTGCGCCGGCAAGGAGAGCGTTTGATCGCAATCCATCGACGGACGGCGCTGCGTAGCGACCAAAGCGAAGTGCCCGCTGCCTGCCAGGCAGCGGGCACTTTGCTGTCCCGGACGCTCGGTGTCTACGCGGCGAGCTGCCCCTGCTGGGTCATATGCACGTACCGCTCGAAAAGGCGCTGCGCCCGCGCCTGCTCGGAGGGCACCTTCGCAAATCCGAACAGCCGATCGATAATCTTGTCCAGATGCATGTGCGCCTTCAGCAGCTCGGCGTCCATCGCGATCGGGTTGTACATCTGCGCTAAGGACTGTCCGGCGAGTGACTCTCGGGCGTCGAGCACCGCTTGCCCTGCCGTGATGATCCGTTCGCGCTCGGCCGCGGAGATGCTCGGGAACGGGAACGTGTTCCAGGTGGACGTGTTGCCGAAGCGAAGGTCGGACTTGATGCGGCCCCCGACGAGGCGCTGCCACGCGAGAAACATCTTTGACGAGATGACGGCGAAGAGCAGTCCGTCGGGGTCGACAGCGGTGAAGTTGGCGTTGCTGGCGACGACGTTCGGTTCGAAGCGGGCCACGGTCGCGTAGTCGCGCGCTGCGGTGAAGTGTGCAGGGATGCAGATGTACGGGACGCTCGGCTGCTGGTCGTTCCAGAACAGGTGAGGGGTCTGCGCCATCGCGAGGGTCGAGGGGTAGGTGCTCGCCTCGCGCATCTCGCGCACCTTCGCGAGCCGGTCTGCGATGAACGGGCTGCGCAGTGCTTCCGCGAGGTTGGCGTCGCGGAGCCACAAGCACCACCGCCCCTTGTTGGAGATCAGCTCGTCCGCGCCGACGTATCGCTGGACGTAGGGTGCCGCGATCGGGTCGCGGAGGGCCTCGTCGCGAGCTTCGGCGTCGAGCAGGAGATTTCCTCCGTCGCTCGGCTGCGACCCGACCATCGCGGGGCTCAGCGCCGGGCTCAGCGGGGTCATCCGCTTCGTTACCGGGATTTGAGCACCCTCGGTGAGGTAGGGGCTGATTTCCTGTACCCACTCTTCGCGGTCGCCGGACGCCGTGGCGGTGAAGATGCGGCGGGGGTCGCTCGGGTTGCGGTCGCAGCCGATGATGACGCAGTGGACGGCGGCGGCTCCCGCGGCTTCCGATGTCCAGGCGAAGTTCCGGTAGGCGAAGCGGATGTGCCAACCGAGTCTGCGCATGGTTCCGAAGAGAGACTCGACGGGTTCGCCTTGCGTGATCGAGTTCGTTGCCACGAAGGCGAAGTGGCCGCCTCCCTGCGCGCGGGGGTCTTGGAAGTACGTCATCGCGGCCGCGAACCAGGAGGTGACGAAGTCCATCTGCTTGCTGTATTTGCCGTGCTTGGACCAGACGCGGTCCATCGTGTCGCGCTGCGCCGCGGTGCGGACCTTCTTGCCAAGGAAGGGCGGGTTGCCGAATACGTAGACGTGCGGCGAGGGAGTGAACAGGTCGACCCAGTCGACGGTCAGGGCGTCAGCGTGGACGATCTTCGGCGCGAGCTTGATCGGCAGACGTTCCGGCGCGGCGCCGAGCGATTCTGCCATGCGCTGGTTCGCCTGGTGGTCGACAAGGAACATGGCCGTTTCAGCGATCTTCGCGGGCCACCAGTTGATTTCGATGCCGCCGAACTGATCGGGGCTGACCTTCAGGTCCCAGGTGCCGTCGAGCGTATAAGAGGTGGTCTCGCCGCGGAGTTCACGGAGCCGTTCGAGGAGCCGCAGCTCGATGTCGCGCATCTCGCGGTAGGCGATGATGATGAAGTTCCCGCAGCCCATCGCCGGGTCCATGTAGCGCATTGCCTGGAAGGAGTCGTGCAGCTTCAGGAGGGCCGCTTCCGATGGCCAGGCAGCCTTCAGCTGCTCTTCGATGGCGTCGAGGAACAGGGGCCGCAGGGTCTTCAGGATGTTCGTCTCGGTTGTGTAGTGCTCGCCTTGCTTCCGGCGCGCCTCGCGGCTCGACATGCCCTGGAACAGGGAGCCGAAGATGGCGGGCGAGACGCCGCTCCACTCCTCCCGGCATGCGACCAGGAGGGCGGCACGCATATCGCGGTTGAAGGTGGGGATGTCAACTCGATCCTGGAACAGGCCGCCGTTCACATATGGGAAAGCGAGGTAGATGTCATCGAGGTGCGGGGAGCGACGCTGCTTCGGTGTGTCGAGCACTTGGAAAAGCTGTGTGATGAGTGCGCCGCAGTCGGAGCCGTCTTCGGCGGTGTGGTCGAGGACGAAGCGCTCGAACAGGCCCTGGTCCCAGAGCCCTCCCGCGTCGTCGCCGTAGAGCAGGAACAGCAGGCGCGTCATGAAGACTGCTGCCTGCTCGGAGTCGTGCCCCTCGGCCATCGCGTCCACGTCACCGAGGAGCGTGTCGTAGAGGGCGCCCATGGTGCGCGCCGCCTGAACGGTGACTGCTTCCTGCTTCTCGATTGCGCGCTTTGGGGCGCGGTAGCCAGAGAGGAACGCGAAGTGGCGGATGTTCTTCGTCAGGTCCTGAACCCGGAACTGGATCGGGTCGTCGGAGGGCGATTCGAGGTCCCGGATGCGGATGACGTCGAAGTCTGAGGCGACGACGTAGCGCGGCATCTCCGCCGGGGTGATGTCGCCGGTGGCAAGGTAGTCGAGCGCCTGGTCCTCGGCGGCCTGGAGGTCCTTCCCGAGGCTCTTGGACTCGCCGATCATCACGCCGGGCATGAAGATGTCGATGCGGCCGCGTTCGCCGGTGGATGCTCGCTTGGCGCGCTGCTCGAAGACGGCGACGGTGCGACGGTCGAGCCCGAACGTCTCAAAGAGGTCGTTCCACCAAGTCTGGGAGTCGGCCTGCTCGCTGCTCGCCCCCTTCCAGGTCGCGACGAACTTCTGGGCGCGGCGGGTCATCTCCGTGGTGGAGAGCACTTTCGGCTTGGCGCTGGGCTTCGAGGCCATGGGGTCCGTTCTCGGTCGCGCGGGGCCGAAGCCGGGAACCCCCCGCTCGGCAGTGGTCTTACGGTACCTGCAGCGCTGAGTCGTCCGGCGACCTAAGCCCCCGTCACCGACTTACCGCCAAATCTATAATCTCTATAATCGGGGCGGGACCTTCCGTCACCCATCGGCACTCCTTCTCGATGGGCACCGTGGGGAGAAGGTAGACTTGCGGTCGTCGACACCGAATTAGCCGCGCGGCCGTCAGGACTGACTTTCAGTACGGGCCGGGATGTCTTCTTCTGTGACGAGAACAGCGTCGACACCGTACGCCCTGGCTCGCAGGATCATGCTTTGATCCATTGAAGCGATGACGGTGCGCTTCGTCATCAACGCCAGTTGTTGTGCGCGGTCGATGATGTCGCGGTCAGGTTCAGGCAGCGGAAGCCGGCGGTTGTCGTCCACCCATACTCGGAGGGTTGTGCCTGGGGCCTGGGTCTTGAAGGGACGCGGTGTCGGCGAGTCGGCCAGGAGCTGCCGGAGCCACTTCAGAGCGTAGATAGCTCTACCTCGCGTATCCGAACTGCGATTCAACTTGAGCTTGTCGAGTTCTTCAACGGCGACGATCGGGATGGCAAACGCGACGTTGCTCGTCGGATGCCGAAGCAGTGCATCCCAGTCGATTCCCGCGAGTCGAGGTCCAGCATGCATGAGCAGGTTGGTGTCGAGGAGAACGGCAACGGCCTCATGGCCCCAATACTTCAGCGCGTCCTCGATTTCGGCAGTTGCGTGAGCGATACGACCTCGAAGCTCATCAAGTTCCGAGTCGATGAGGACGGCGAGGCTAGCGCCGTGGACGGCGGGAGCAATCTCATGGAGCATCGCGTATCGAGGGCCTCGCACAATCGAATCCACGGTTCGCTGGGTGAGAGCGCTCCCGGCGCGGAGAGCAGCTCGAGGGGACCAACTGCGCCACGCATCCAGGCGCTCGACTGCTTGCGTGCCATTCGACAGATTCGCCGCTTCGCGAGCAAGGTCTCTGAGAAGGGCACGCGCGGTCGCGAGTGGTACGCCAGGCCTGAGATCCATCATCGGCTCAATCTAAGCCGCACCGGTTCCTCGGGACTCTGGCTACTCATCAGACCCCTAACAGCTCGAACGACGTGTACCGCCTGAACACCATGTTCGCGTGCGCGGGCTGCAGTCCGAAGCAGCAAGCCCGCGGGTGAAGGTTGTGATCGCAAGACGCGACACCAGCGCAGATCATCGAGAGCAGAACGCCTTACTGAGTACGACGTCCACGCGCCGCATCCCCTCGGAGATGATTGTTGTAGGCAATAAGGATGCTGTGTCTCTCAGTCACAGCTTGTTGTGACTTGTTGTGGTGTTGCTGGCAGACTGGCGTCATGGAACAAGGTGGGTGGCCCTTCGAGGTCGCCCTCCACCACCGGATGCAGTGGCCCTGCGTAGATCCGTGGTGCGAGCGCTGCGAAGCCATCGGGCCGGAGTTCCAAGCGGTCGGGGTAGTAGCGCAATACATCCGCCAAACGGAGCAGCGTCTCAACGTTTCAGGCAGCAGGCACGAGACTGCAGCGCTTCGGGTCGCTCTCCGCCGAGAACTTGGTCTTACCGAAGATCAGTTCAACAACCTGCGCAAGGGCGAACGCTGGTTGCAGCCGTCGGACTACGCCCGGCTCCTCCGCCACAGCATCCTCGGGCTTCGACTACAGGCGGTGCTCTCGGGATCTGTGGTGCTACACAAAGCGGTCCAGGACGTGCGGCTTTCACTGCGCAGCCCCTTCACACAACTGATGCAACAAGCAATCGTGGAGACCGTGAGAGCGCGAACAATGCACGACGTGCATGAGCAGGAGGAACGACTCGGTCATGTGGCCGAGACGATCCGAACGCTCATGAGCGTTGCTGCTGAGTTGCAGCGCGCTGTCACCGAGCAAGGCGGCGACCCGGGGCCCGAGTCCTGGGAAGCAGAACGGCTGCGCTTGGATCGAGGCTCACCGGGAGCCACCTCGCTCGCACGCATGCCGCTGCGGCAACGCGTTCTGCGGTTGGTCACCGCAGAAGGCACCGCAACCGGAGTTATCCGGGCAACGCTGCACGCGCGAGGAATCGAATGCACCGCCACCCAGATCGCGCAAGCGATCAGCGGACTACGTCGCTCGGGTCTGATCGAACGAACCGACGTCCGCGGCGTTTGGCGGCGCACCAACCCCTGAAAGGAACACGCTTCATCTCATGAATCACCGTCGTTACGACGGTGGAACCAGAAAAGCCACCAACCGCCCCCTGGTCGGGAGAGTGGCTGATGGCCTTCGAGGAACTGTGGTAAGTCGCCTCGATCCTACTGGCGTGCGCCCCTGCACGCAAGAGCTGGTTCCACCGCATCCGCATCTGAGTACCAGCACGTCACCTCCCGGTCCGCTGGCCCCGCCCTGCAACGTGCCTCACCGCACCCGACGCGCACCCCTTCGAGTGCAGCGCCGCCCAGCGGCGCCACGGCCTGCCCGTCGGACGCGGAGCACCTCATGGTGAGCCGCGCTTGGGTGGGTGGAGCTTGGGTCTACTCTGCCGACGAGGTCATCGATCGGTACCGCTCTGTGCACGCCCATGAACCGACTTGGGAGCAGCAGAACGCGTTCGTCCGGCCACTCGTCGCCGCACTAGGACTGCAGACTCCCACGGCTGCGTACAAGGCCATGGTTGCCGCATGTGACTACGTGCGTTGGCTGAGCGCTCAGGACGTTCCCCTCGAGGCCGAAGCGGTCTTCACTCCGGAGAACGTCGAGTGGTACTGCGCCACACAGCTGCAGCGTCTCGGAGAGCACTCTCGCTCCACGAAACGCGGCGCCCTTCGGCAGATCGGGCGAGCCAATACACGGCGCGCCGCCTGGTCGCCCCCCGACACGCGCTTCACGAAGCCCCTGGCCGCGGAGCCGTACTGCACCGACGAGCGACGCGGGCTTCGCTGCCTCGTTCCGGTGCAGCCCACTGAAGCCCGGCGGCGTTTCTTCGCTGGCGTTCTCGGGCTCGGGTTCGGATTCGGATTGCGTGGTGTCGAGATGCGCTATGTGCATGCCTCTGACCTCTTCGAGCGCCGCGGGGCGCTCCACGTGCGGGTTGGAGGGGAGTATGCCCGGACCGTGCCTGCCCGCGCCGCGTTGACGCAGTCGTTGCTGCAGCTCGCCCTGGAGTATCCCGAGGGACCGCTGCTCGGGCCCTACCGGGATGAGCAGAAAGCGCCGATGTCGCGGATGAAGGCGAGGCTGATCATGCCTGACAACGCCCCTGCGCTCTCGCTGCGGCGACTCCGCATGTCGTGGATGGTCGACGTTCTCAACGACGGCGTTCCCCTCGGCGACTTCGCCGCCGCCGCAGGCGCCACCGACCTGCGCCTCGGGTCTCTCCTCCCACACCTATACCGAAAGGACACCGCGGCTGTCATCGCGCAGCTGACGGGTACGAACTGATGATCGACTCCACTCTCCCAGAGGGCTTCCGACGGATGCCCGGCCACCTTCCCGAGGGCGTCATCCCCACCAACGCGGAAGCTATCCGCATCGCCGTCGAGGTACTTGACTGGTCAGGAATGCGACCAGTCCTCGAACGACTGCAGCACGCTCGCCCCGGACTGACCGCCACGGTGCCGATGGCCACAGTTCTGCAGCTCGGGATCGCGTTCAAGGTGCAGGACCCCAAGCGGGACTTCCTGCTCTCCGACCTCACCCGGTGGGCGGCAACCTTAAATCGTGCCCAACGACGCCGCATCGGCCTGTCCAACCGATTCACCTACAACCGCTTGCAGGTCCCGTGGCGGCAACTGTGCGCGGCACTCGACCCGGAAGACAGCATCTTCCGCCTCGACGACGACGGAGCGCTGCTGACGCCGCGGCTGGGCTGGCTACCGAGCCTCGACGTCTTCGCAAACGCACTCGTCGGCGCCTCATGTCGCCTGCCCGGCTGGCGCACAATCCTTCCACCCACTCCGGTGCAGGCGATGGACTCCACCGACGTCGAGACCAGCGCGAAGTCTCGGGCATGGACTGCCACCCCGGACGGCCCTGACCCAGTCGCTCCCAACGACGCCGCGCCCAGCAGCGAGTGGACGCACGACGCAGCGGTCTGGCCGAAAACCGGAGCCGACGGCCGAGCGATTGTCAGCGCCGACCTGGAGGCCCGCATCGGTTGGCGGACCAAAACCATGGAACGCGGAGCGAACGCCTTCAACGGGCGTGATGGCCATCTCCTCGTCGACGCCGGTGAAGCGGGGAGTCGCTTCTGGGTGCCGCTAATCCGAGGCGTCCTGCTGCGCGCAGCCGGCAGCTATAAAGCTGCCGCAGGCATCGCACTGCTCGACTCACTTCTGGGCGGCATCACCTTCAACACCCTCGTCGTCGACCGCGGATACAGCTACGCCGTCCCCGAAGCATGGGCCCAGCAGATCCGCACCCGCGGCCTGCACATCGTGCATGACCTGCACACCGCACAGCGCCGACCCCACCCAGCAGACACGCTGCTCGGCGCGTTCTGGCTGGATGGGTCACTGTTCCCCGCTTCGCTGCCGCAGCGGATGCGGAAGCTCCCCGGCTTCAAAGCGCGCACCTCTGCCGAAACGCGCGACAAGCTCCACGCCGCATACGACGAACGCGCCACGTGGGCGTTCGTCCCCAACCGCCGCTACCCCGACGGGAGCGTCCAACTAAAGGGCCCCGCACGTGCCCTCCACGTCCGCTGCGTCAACTACCCGCCCTCGACTCGATTGGGCAGCAACATCCCACGCACAACGTGCGAACCCGGGGCGCCGTGCGTCTGCGCCAAGACAGTCGTCATCCCACCCACCGAAGCGGAATGGGAACGGCAGACGTTCGTCTACGGCACCACCAAGTGGGCCGCCCACTACGGACTGCGGAACCTCGTCGAGAGCCAGAACGCTCAGCTCAAGTATTGGCGAGGGTCCATGCGCCGCAACAGCACGGCGATGTTCGGAACCACGGCGAACACGCTCGTGTTCGCGTTAAACAGCATCGCGGTCAACATCAGCATGCTCCGCGACGCCTACGGCGACATCGACCCCACCAGCACCACCTCCACGTCGCACACCGCTCCGCGTCGCCGCCGCACTCCCGCCGTCGTCGCCCGACACCTCCGCAGCAAGCCGCGTCGCCAGCGCTCCACCACGAAAACGGACACTCCCGCATGACCGCACCAAGCCTTCTGCAGCGCGCTGCGCGCATCCTGCAACGCAGCACCGGCAGTGCGACCCCCAAGTACATGGCCGCACTCCGCGAAGCGACCGAACGAGAGGCAGCCGACCCGGGATGGGCTCGCCGCATGGTCGGCGCACACGCCGCCGCGCGGGACAGTGCCCGGGCACGCGGCGATGACCCCGGCCGCTTCGGTTCGACACCGCCCGGACCAATCGCATGAGCGAACAGGCGCCACCGCAGAACGAGTCACCGGCAACCACCGCAGAACCGGAAGGTGCGTCGCTGGTCTACCGGGGCCCGCACTCGGCGACCGTTCTCGCAACCATCGATGGGTTCCCGCGCGCTCAACACGTCCTGCCGTTGGAGGCGCAGCACATCGAGTTCATCCGAGACGCTGTCCGCGCGGTCGACCCCAGGACCCCGAAAACAGCCTACAAGCTTCTCACTGCACTGGCCGGCTTCACCACCTGGGCTCAGGAGCAGGACCTTCCCCTCACTCCCGACCGCGTCCTCACCCCGGACCGCGTCGACGAGTACCTCTCTACCGGACGTCGACGTGACCTCGCTCCCGGCACCCGCGCGACGCTGCGCACCCAACTGCGCCGGGTCGCGCGGGCCACCACCCGCACAGCCCCCTGGCCCTCCGAGACCAACTTTGCCTACCTGCGTCCAAACCGCTTCCTCCCGCCGTACACCCCGGCGCAGATCAAGCACTACTGGGACGCGGCATCGCTGCAACCGACGCTACGACTGCGGCAATACATGACGTGCCTGCTCGTCTTCGCGCACGGGGCGGGGCTTCGCAGCATCGAGATCCGGGCCCTCACCGCTGCGGACATCACCCCAGGCGTCTCGGAAGAGGTCGGATGGCTGGTTCATGCCCGCCCACGGGGAACTACTCGGGGGAGGACCGTCCCGGTCCTCCGCCGCTACAACCGAGCCGTAACTCAGCTACGGTTCGACCGCCCGACGGGGGCTCTCGCAGGACGATACGACGAAGACCCAGACGATCCGCTAGCGAAGATCCGAGGGCAGCTGCGACTCCCAACCTCCCTGCCGCCACTGGACCCTCGGCGACTTCGGAACACCTGGTTGTGCGAACATCTCGACAGAGGCGTGGCGCTCCGCCCGCTCCTCGAAGCAGCGGGAGTGAAAAGCCTGCGTATCAGCGAGATGCTGCCGTACCTGCGGGAGGTCAACGCCACCGCCCGCCTTGCGGGCAACTAGACTACGCGATTGATGCCGTCGGCCCGATCGGTCACGAGGAACCCACGTCGGAAGTTGGAGAGCCGGGCGCTTCGAGCCATCGAACGTTCAAGTCCAAAAGCCCGAACGCTATGAAATTGCCCGGCTGCTGATTCTGATTCAACGAGTACATCGAGCGACCATCGTCGTGATGCCCTTCGGCGCGTACGTGATGGTGTCCGTCGAATAGCAGTTGCGGGCGGATACCGTCCCACAACTCGGCGATCCGCTAGCGTCCGTGCTGCGTCTACGCACGGTTTCCGACGTTCCGGAGTGGGCGACGCGCAAGCATCGCGTCAACACGTTCCGAACCCCCGATCGGTGCTTCATGGGTCAGGACAATGTCGGCACCGCCGCCAGGACGCTCGTCGCCACCTCGGCGACGGTCGGCATCTCACGACGCCACCGGGAACATCCTTCGGCTTCTGGGGGTCGTCTAGTTGAACCAGCTCACACCCCGGCCAGATCGCCGGAACGGGCCGCTATTCACCCTCCGCCAGTGCCGCAGCCGAAGCCTGAGCCTGAGCCTGACATCCTTCGAAGGAGCCGAATGTCTGAACAACGCCGCCCGCCCACGCGTACCAAGCTTTCCGCCAGTTCACGACGCGTCTGGCCCACTCAAACCGGCGCACCGACCCACAACCTGACGCTTTCGGGAGAGCACACCGTCGCTATTGTCGGCGACTGGGAATCACACCGCGCCCATATCAAGACGACCCTAGACGTCATCAACCGAGAAGCCCCCTCGACCCGCACAATCCTGCACCTCGGAGACCTCCGCTTCGCCGCTCCATCGGCTGGGAGCGGCGCGCATCTGCAGTTCAGTCCGCGCTTCCTCCCGTGGCTCGACGAACAACTCCACGAGCGCAACATCGAGCGCCTGCTCCTAACACCCGGCAACCACGAGTGGTGGGAGCAGCTCCACCAGGAGTTCAGCCGACACCCTAACCGGCCCTATCGGGTGAGTCGGAAGATCTGGATCCTCCCCAGAGGTTTCGAATTCATGATCGCAGACACCACCTTCTTGTCGTTCGGCGGCGCTGCTTCACTGGACCAGGGACCAGGTTCGTCGCGTTGGAGCGAACATGAGGTGGCATCGGCAGACGAAGCAGCCGCAGTCCAGCCGATCCAGCACATCAATGTGCTTCTGCTTCACGAGGCGGTCAACGCGGGCATCGCACAGATCGACGCCATCATCAACGGGGGGACGCGGTGGCCTTCCGAACGCCTCCGCGCCAGCGAGGAGTCGCGAGAACTCGTCACCGCGCTTCGCGCACGACTCCGGCCCGACCTCACTTTCCACGGACACATGCACGTCGCAGGTAGCCACATTTCCGCAGCGGATGGCGATGTTCACGCTCTCGCTCGTGCGCCTCTTGCTGGCAGCATCGCCCTCCTCGACACACGCAAGCATGGGGTCCAGATTGTGCGCGGCTGACCCGGCCCAGCTGCGACCTGACCGCTCTACGACCGGTCCTCAGTCAGGCAATGAGTTCAGGCTCGAAGAGATGGAAACAGGAGCGATGACTCTCGTCGGCATCAACAGCGACACGCTATCGACGTTCCCCGTTGCGGTTGCGACGAACGATTCGCTCGTCACGGTCGAACGACTGGTCCTTGAACGTGGCAAGCGAGGGCCGGCCACGGACGTTGTCGTGCATCTCCGATACAACGTCGGAGAGGATCATGCTCCGGCCTTTATCTCCTTGCTCGTGATCGTCAGCGCGATCATGAGGGATCCGCTGACTCAGATTGAGCTGGAGCCGCGCGTCTACGACGAAACTGCTCCTGTTTCCTGGGCGGCGCGCCCGGAAGAAGTTCGGATTCAAGCACCGCTGTCCGCCCACTACTGGGCCACTCCGGCCGCTCTCACGGTGGACCTACGGGTCACCCCATGGCTCGGTCCTTCGCCCACAGGCTGAACTCCATCAGAACGCATGCAGCAGCTACCGACCACCCTCCGTTTGAAAGCTTCGCGTTTCGAGCGCGACCCCTCCGAAATCCTCGAGGTCAGACCGGCGGCGACAACGAGGGTTCGGTACTGCCCGATAGAGTTCGAGCGTGACTCAGAATCTAGAGATTGTCCCGGAAGCCCCCGCCGTCCAGATTGCGGGAGAGGCTGACAACGTGGCCGTGATCGACTACGACCGCATTCGCGCTGCCATCGACTTGGCCGTGTCCGCGGTTCCCCGTGACCTGGAGCGGCTGCAGGAGATGGGTGGCAAGGATCGATCGGACACGCTCGAGGAGGCAGTGAGTGGGCTCTCCGCCGCCGTCGCAGCAGTCGCGGGCGAGCTTCTGGCTGTTGCGCGGGCGGTCAAGTTTGGCCGCATCGCGGTGACGAACTTCCCCGGCGAGGACTGAGCCAGTCAGCCGGTATCCCCTCGGGTTCTTTCGGAGCCCGAGGGGTTTCGTCGTCACTGGTACAACGTGCGGCGGTAGGCGTTGAGAGCCTCGCCCGTTTCCGTCACCAAGGTCGGAAGGCGGTGCAGCAGCTGGTAGTCACGCTCGGCCTTGAGCTCTTCGACAGACATGGCCTGCCAGTCCGACGGCGGGAGCTGCATCCGAGACAGCTCGCTTGACGCTGTCTCTAAGGTGGCCCGCACGTCACCGTCGAGTACTTCGCTGATCGCCAGACTGAACTCGACCTGCAGGGCAAGGTCATCGTCGTTCGACGGTGTGCTGCTGGTCATCCGTCCGAACTCTTTGAGCGTCGAGAGGTCGAACAGAAGCAACTTTGCGACCGATCGTGCGTTGTGCTGCAGCAGCCCGGGGAGTCGCGAGAACGTCGAGATCTCGAACGCACGCCGCTCCGCAGCCCGCTGTTGCGCACGTTCCTCCTCGCGGGCCTCTCGTTCGCGCTCGGTTGTGCGCTTGTCCGTACCGCGCTGGATCATCCCGGAGCCGATGAATCCGACCGCAGCGCCTAGGAGCGGCCCGAATCCGAGCGTGGTTAGGGACTCGAGCCAGGTGACTTCTGCCATGCAGCAACGCTAGACGAAGCAGACGCACCGAGGTCCTCCTCGGGTTCCTTCGGCCGCTCGGGGGGGGGGGGGCAGAGGTCCGGAGCTTCGCGAAACTGGGTGGCGGTCTGCCCGTTGACGTCGTGACCGCCGATCTTGATGAACCGCCGCCCATCATGCTGCAGCGAGTCCGGAACGGGCCCCCGAACCCAGACGCGCACTTCGCGCTGATCGACCTGTCGAAGGTGCACTAGATTCTTTGGGGGTCGTCGTCGGCGGTGACGATCACGGGGAGCTCGTCGGGCTCTTCGACAGGAGGCATGTCAGTCGTCGCTTCGGAAGTAGTCCGGCGCGATCTGACCGAGTCGGTCGTCGTCAGTGCCCGTGACGTCTTCGAGGAAGACATGCCGGACGATGTCGAAGTGGCCGTGCTTGTCGTTGCTGTACCAGACGTCGACCACACGGAAGCGGCGGTACCCACGACCCGCGTCGAGAAGCCCGTCGCCTCTCGCTAGGGGCACGTGGTATTACTCGTCCTGCCATCCAAGCTCACCGTCGACCCAGTAGGTGTTGGTCCAAGGGTGCTGATCCTCAACGCGCATGCCGCCAGGGTATCGGCAGCAGTCCAACCGCTCGGAGTTGAACCATGAGTGCGAGCGAGCGACCCTCACGTGAGGCGGAGCTTGCGCTCCTTCACGAAACGCTGGAACTCCTGCGCCTGAGCCCCGAACTCGTCGTTCTTGACGAACCACTTTTTGGCGTCTCGGCTGACGGCATCAATGACGTCGCTGATCACGCGCCTCTTACCGACCACGTCAAGGTGGTAGATCGGTTCATGGTGAGCTACGCGGTTGCGGAAGTCGTAGGCGATGCCCAGCCACTGCGCCAAAGTGTCGGTCGTCGTTCGGTCCTGCCGCCCCGGAAACGCCTTCGTGAGAGCCTCGTCCCAGATGCGCTGCTTCGCCATGTGAGTGCTGCGAGGGGGGAGCAGGTAGCGCCAGGCGCCAAAGCTCATCTGGGCCAGAACATCGTCATGCACGACGGGCCGCCCTGACTTCCGAAGTGCCTTGGCCGCCTTCGTAGCAGCGTCAGACAGGTCACGACCGCCGTCGTAGAAGCAGGCCTTCAGCATGGGAGCAGGGCTCAACGTCCAGTCCTCCGTGCCGACCACGTCCTGGTTCCATGTACGAAGCTGCTGGTCCATGGCGTTACGCACGATGACCTCGCACATCTGGATAGCCTTGAACGCGCTCCCGGCCAGCCGAAGGTTGAACTCGTAGAGCTCCGCGGCAAGCTCGACGTCGTTCCGGCAGTGTGCCAGGTACTTGCCGAAGCGCGGTTCGCTCACCAGCGTGGCAAGTTTGGCGTTCACAGGGGCAGCGTAGTAGCGTCCCCTCCGAAGACGCGAGTTCATCCGACGCGTTTACGCTCGAAGTCGCCCGTCAGCCTTGTCGTTGACGGGCGCTTTGCGTTTCACGGCCTGTACCGCGTCTCGCCAGACCCAAGCGGCGTTGGCGGCTTGCCCGACCCCAACCGACGAGCACAGCGCGCTCCGTATTCGGTCACGCCGACGCTCCGCTGATTCGCCTTCCGTCGCCGTCGGTGCCTTGGGCTAGGTTCCGACCATGAGCTACGCCGTGGAGCACGACAACAACCGTGACGGCCGAGCAGACGGCCCCTATCGAACTGGCGTGTACAGAACAGTCGCCGAAGCGAAGGCTGCTGGCGACCGGCTGGCGGCGAAGGAAGGGCTTGCGAACATCGTGGTCCGCGACGAGGGCGACAAGGTGAGCGTCTTCGCCGGCAACGTGGTCTCCGAACTCGTCGAGGACGAGTGGCGCGATCGCGGCATCTTCGATGTCCAGAACTGGTGGCCGAAGCTCGATGATTGCACCCGTACATGGCTCCTCGAGCACGCTCAGGAGCGGATCCCGACTGAAGTGCTCCGTCGTGTCGTGGCAGCAGGGGGCGTCGTGCCCGGAACCTTTAGGGAGGGCCAGGACTGCGAGTTCCGCTTCCCCGAAGCCGCGGTTGCTTGGATCACCGCACAGCGCTAGCGCCCGAGCCGTGACTGCTGCAGCGATGCCTGGCATGGCGCAGCTGAGTGGACTGCAGCGCGGGCAGCGTTGGGCGTACCGAACCGAGGAAGCTCAGCACCAACTCGACGTGCTGCAGAAAGCAGGGTCAGCCCGGTCTCTGCATGCGCTCGTTTGCCTTTAGGGTGTCGTTTAGTTCGACTCGGGTCGTCGAACAGTAGGAAGGGACTGCTGTCGATTCAGTTGACTCGTTGGTTTAGGCCGCGAGTGCGACCTGTGGGTTGATGATTGCTTCGTACTCGACGGGCGTCAACTTCCCGAGCCCGCGTTGTCGACGCTTCCGGTGATAGGTGCCCTCGATCCAGTGCACGATCGCGACGCGCAACTGTTCCCGGCTTGCCCATCGTCGGCGGTTGAGGACGTTCTTCTGCAGCAGCGCGAAAAACGACTCCATCGCCGCATTGTCCGCGCACGCACCAACCCGACCCATCGAGCCGAGCAGCCCTGCGTCCTCGATCGCCCGCACGAAGCGCTTCGAACGAAACTGGCTGCCCCGATCGGAATGGACGACCGTTCCGTCCGGGTTCCGGCGGGAGATTGCCATCCGCAGGGCCGCGACCGCGAGCGAAGACCGCATCCGGGAATCGATCGAGTACCCCACGATCCGGCGGGAGCAGGCGTCCTTGACGGCGCAGAGGTAGAGCTTGCCCTCGCTCGTGTTGTGCTCGGTGATGTCCGTCAACCACAGCCGGTCCAGGTCTGGTGCGATGAACGTCCGCCGGACCCGATCGTCATGCACGGGCGGACCCGCTTTCCGGTGCAGTCCCCGCTTCTTGGCGTGCAACGACCAGAGCCGCTGCTGCGAGCACAACCGCCACACCCGCCGCTCCGACACGAGATGGCCGGCGGCGGTCAGGTCGTCTGCGATGAACCGGTACCCGAACGTCGGGTCGTCCCGGTGCGCATCGACGGCGGCGTTGGTCAGATGCGCGTTCACCCAATCGCGGCGGCTCACCGGGTTCTTCCGCCAGGCATAGAACGCTTGCTTCGAAAAGCCCAGCACCCGGCAGGTCACCGCGACCGGAATCCGGTCGGCGGCGAGCTCAAGGACCAGCGGGTACATCATTTTGGGAGGTGCGCTTGGGAGAGATACGCGGCCGCACGGCGGAGGATCTCGTTCTCCTGCTCCAGCTCCAGCAGCCGGTTCCGTTTCCGCAGCTCGCGCAGCTCGACGTTCTCCGTCGTCGTGGTCCCGGATCGGGCCCCGTCGTCGATGTCTGCTCGGCGGAGCCAGTTCGTCACGGTTCCCTCGGAGATCCCGAAGTCCTTCGCGACCTGCGTCAAGGAGAGCTCACCCCGACGCGCGACCGCGATCACGTCGCGTCGGAACTCCTCCGGATAGGGCTTGGCCATGATCGACATCCTTCCAGCGAGGACCACGTCCCCACAGGTCAGGAGTCAACCGAACCGACAGCAGTCCCATGCTCTCGCTAGCAGGAGGACAACCCCCGACCAATTATTTCCGACACGGGCCCAACCGTGCTGCTAGTTTAGCAATGGTTGAGTGGGCGCGTGCCCGCGCAGGTTCACACTCAGGCTCATACAGCTGCCTCGACGCGGATTGCTGTGCGAAGGTCTTGGAGTTGAGCGCCAGAACTGATGAGGCCAGAGCGGATCTCGTTGAAGACGTTCTCATCGCCTGAGGGGTCGGAGATTGTCAAAACGAGTGAGAATGGCACTCCTTCGTCGGGGAGGAGGGTGTTGCTGCGCATCTGATATCCGATGTCGACTCGCCAGTCGGGGGACTCGCCTCGCCCCAGGGGCATTGTGGTCGCGTACGTCTTCAACGGATACCACTTGCCGAGCGCGGTGATGCGTTCGCGCTCATTGGCGTGTTCGATGCCGGTGAAGAGGACGTGTGTCTCCTTCGCCTGCCCCCTGAAGCCGTCCCCATTCGCCTGCTGCAAGGCGGCCTCCACGTTCACACGAACGCGCTCGTCGCCGTGCCGTGGGTCGAGCAGTGGACGGTGTACGAGAGTCAGGCGGATTTCACCCTGGCTCTTCCCGTCAGCGGTGGTGAGAGCTGCGGGCCAGGTGATCGGGAATTGGATTCGCCTGCCAGGCAGCAGCGTGTCGTGAATGACGAATGTCATCTCGGAGGCGACGCCCTCGAGCATCTGTTCAACAGTTGCAGGGATGCCGTGACCGACGAGGCTGCGGCCGTAGGGGTGCGCGTCCTTCCAAGACTTGGCGGTGAAGACGGATGGCATGGTACTGAAGTGCGTCATCAGGGCGATGAGCGTCTCTCTGCTCACCGCTCCCTGAATCGCAGCGTCGAGACCTGCGGCCTTACGTGCTGCGAGAGGAGCGGCGAAGCTTGTTCCATGTACGGAAACCCGATTACCGGTCGCGTCGAGAGCCGACAAGTTTGATGGTTCGAGCTTTGACGGAGCTGCTCCGCCAACTTCCGCAAGGTCGGGTTTGTTCGCAGAAGGCGTGTGGATGCCGCGCGGTGTGTACTGCGTGGGCGCATGCTCCACCGCCGCGAAGAGGCCCGGGGGATTCACCGCCGCGACCGAAAGGTTGGTGAGACTTTCGGCTGGTGCGTAAACGCCGCCCACCGACCTGTCGCCCGCCATGAACAAGGGCACCTCTTCGCCACGAAGGGGCCACGGGTCGCGTTGCTCATGCATAGATAGATTGCCGGCAGAGATCACGAATAGGACATCCTCGGCAAGCGCGATCGTGTCGAGTGCCTCGGCAGCGTGACTATAGCCGCGACTGCCTGGCGGCGTTCTGAAACGATAAGACAGGTTGAACACTCGAACGCCTGCCTCGTCGCGGGCTCGCCGCACCGCCGACCGGATCTGCCCGAGAAGATCCTCCAACGAGGAGTAGTAGAGAGTCGTCCTACTCTTCGCCGGGATTAGGTCTAGGTCGTACACGTCACATGCGTCGTCGGCCACCAGGTAGGGGTTGAACCAGTGGCCCCAAGCGATAAGCGACGCAATGCCACTTCCATGGTTGAGTTCGGTTCCGATCTTGTCGTAGTCATCGACGACGCCACTGCGCCCGACAACTGCAGAGTCCGTATATCCAGCGACACCGCCATCAATCACCCCGACGATTGCCCGCCCTTTGGAGGGCGGCGGGGGCGCGGACTCGTTCGCTTCGAAGCCCTCGGACTCGTACTCCCAATCATCCACGTCCTCGTCCAGTGAAACCTCGCGGACCACCGCGCTCGATTCGAGGTCTGCGAGAATTTGACGGAAGTTAGTGACCATGGACGATCGGTTCCCGGCGAGCCGCTGTTCTGCTTCGGCGACGGTTCCAGACGCCAGCGCGGCCTCCGTACGATCGGCGCTCAGTTCCGGCGGCCTGAACCTCGTCTGGACTGACGGCAACGCGTCGAGAGGCGTCGAGTACGAGACGAGGTCGGTTTCAGAAATGTACGCATTCAGCGTCGCATGTGCCGCGATCGATGCTCGCCGCGCCGTCTGCAGTGCCTCGTTGGTCGAGGACGCTTCTGGTAGCGCGAAGGTCGATACACGCAGGCCCGGCAGCACGGCTTGGGCCAGCCATTCCTCGGCGTCGTTGAGTGAGAATCGTCGCGCCAGTTCCGGCGACCACAACGAGACCGACTGGATCGCACTGACTTCCGAGCGCTCCTTCGACGGCACTGGCCGCTCCTTGCCTGACTGATCTACCTCGGTCGCGACGATCTCCTCGGCCGATGCAACAAGGTCGCGCACCTCACCTAGCAGTGTCGATGTCGTCGCGAAGATCAGTTCACCGTAGCGCTGCGTCCCAACGTGTGTTGCGAGACGAGCGCGGAACAGAGAACCGAAGGGGCGGTGGGACTTCGCGAGAGCATCGCCCCGCATCATGACTCTCAGATGAATCAGCGGTTTGTCGACCTCGGCGGCCACTATGCCCGTCAGGTCGGCGACCAATGCGTCCCGATGCTCGGCGAACGCCGCGTCTCGGCCAGCGTAGAAGTCATGACCACCACCGCCACCCGGCGCATCGCGGTCCGCACGAAACTGCGCAGAGTTGAGAACCAGTTGGACCGGTGCATTCGCCATCGTTGACCCCCTTGCCGAGCGTGATGCCTATCCTTGCATCCACCTCGCGACAGTTCGGCGATCCCGGTCAAAGAGCTGCCCAATTTCGCCGCCTGTCATACCCGCCGAATCAGCAAGCTCCCTGGCCAGGTCTGCGTCGGAGCCAGCCAAGGCGCGGTTGGCGTCGCTGCGCAGGTGCGCGCTGTTGTGGGACGTCGCGCGCAACAGGGCTGCTTGCGACATGGTCATCCCTGACAGCACCCAAGCCTTGGTCAGCGTGAGCACCAGTGATCGAACGTCTGCACCCGACCGACCTTCAGTCGCCCACACAACAGCTTTTGCCAGTGACGGTGGAGACCCGAGATGCGTCAGATACACATCCGCAATCTGACGCCGGAGCTCCGCGTCGGGCAGACCCAGCTGAATCTGATGCTCGAACCGGCGCCAGATCGCTGCATCCAGCAGCTGGTCGTGGTTCGTAATCGCGATCGTCAGCCCCACATCAGCGCGCTTGTCGAGGTTCTGCAGTAACGCGTTCACCACCCGCTTGATCTCGCCAACCTCGTTCGGGTCGTCTCGAATCTTCGCCACTGCGTCGAACTCGTCCAACACCAGGACGGTGTCATACCGGTTACAGAAGTCGAACAACGCCCCCAGATTGCGAGCTGTGTTGCCGAGGAACGACGAGATCAGCCCATCGAGCCGTGCGATTACAGCAGGTCGGCTCATCCGCGACGCCAGGTTCAGAGCGAGGGTCGTCTTTCCCGTGCCAGGCGGGCCGTACAGCAGCAGTGACCGGCTCACTGCGAGGCCGGCTGCATGAAGCGCCTCCTCATGAGTCCATTCGCGGACGAGGCTCTCGAACGCGGCCTCCGCGCGCTCCGGCAGGATCGGTTGCGCCGGTCCTGCATCCGGGAACACCACCTCACAAAGCGGAGCACTGGTCTCCCGATCAACCGGTAGCGAGGACTTCGTTGATAGGCGCGGTGGCGTGCGTGTTGCAGGAGCCGCGCTCGGCACGAGGTTCAACGGCTCAACCGCCTGGACGCGCGACGCTCGGTCCAAGATGCCGCGGAGAGAACGAGCCTCGTTGGCGCGGCCGTCAGCCGCGAGCGCACTCTCCAGACGCTCAATCTGTCGAGTTACCGCGGCTCGCCCGCCACCGAGCGCCGTCCGCGCCAACGCCTCAACGACATCAAAGTGCTCCACGTCGACCAAAGTACGGCACTCCTGTGACACTCAGCACGCTCGATGTGACACAAACGGAGCCTGAATGGACACCAAATCGGCATGAACGCGCCCCGGTGACCCGTGGGTGCGACATCGCTCTGGCCGTCGCGGCCAGCGAGCGGCCGGGCGTTTCGAGCCATGCTGCTCGTCGTGCCTGCCGTACAGGTCCTGTCGGCTGGTTGCTCTGCTGCCTCGGGCGCCAGCTACGCCTACGCAATGTCATCCCGGCCGACGGCTGTGCCAAACGCCACCTCCATGCTGTGCCGCACGTCCTCCGGACTACGGGCTCCTTCCGCGCAACTACGGGCCTCGGTGGAAACTCGTTAACTACCCGCACTCCATGAAACCCCGGTCCGATCGGACCGGGGTTTCGTCGTCTCCGTGCTGGTCTGCACGCCGCGTGAACCAGGTTCCGGACACGGCACCGCGGAACGGCGTGGTGCTGTGTCCGGAATCTGGTTCCGCCGGGCTGCCGTCAGGCCGTCGCGATGCTCCCTGTCGAGGTCAGCTCGCCAGCGCCGCGCGAACGCCCACGCCGCACGGCACCCATGGCGACGAGCGTCAGGGCCACGGCGGCGAGGGTGATCCCGGCGCCCGCCCAGATCGGCGACGTGTAGCCGAGCCCGGCGGCGATGGTGAGCCCACCGATCCAGGCACCGAGCGCGTTCCCGAGGTTGAACGCCGCGATGTTCGCCCCGCTCGCCAGGGTCGGCGCGTGGTCCGCGTACTGCATCACGCGCGTCTGCAGGGCTGGCACGGTCGCGAACCCGAAGGCGCCCATGAGCACGAGCGCGATGACGGTCAGCACGGGCGACGTCGCGACGAGGGCGAACAGCCCGAGCACCACGGTGAGGGCGACGAGCACGACGAGCAGGGTCCGGTCGATCGAGCGTGCGGCGAGCTTGCCGCCGACGAAGTTCCCGACGAACAGCCCGACGCCGAACACCACGAGCAGCCACGGCACAGCTGACGACGGGAACCCGGACACCGAGGTCAGCGTGTACGCGATGTAGGTGAACGCCCCGAACATCCCGCCGTAGCCGAGCACGGTCATGCCGAGCGACAGCCACACCTGGCCGGAGCGGAAGACCCCGAGCTCGCGGGCCAGTGACGGGGTCTCGGTCTGGCGGACGGCGGGGACGAGCACGAGGACGCCGACCAGGGCGACGACACCGATCGCGACGATGGCCCAGAAGGTCGAACGCCAGCCGAGCGCCTGGCCGAGGAACGTGCCGAACGGCACCCCGAGCACGTTCGACGCTGTCAGCCCCGTGAACATCAGGGCGACCGCCGAGGCGCGCTTCGAGCGCTCGACCATGTTCGCGGCGACGACGGAGCCGATGCCGAAGAACGCTCCGTGGCAGAGTGCCGCGATGACGCGTCCGGACATCATCACCTCGTAGGTCGGTGCGATCGCGGACAGCGTGTTGCCGATGATGAACAGCACGAGCAGCCCGAGCAGGACGGGCTTGCGGGGGAGCCGGGTGGTGGCTGCGGTCAGGCCGAGGGCGCCGACGATGACGGCGAGTGCGTAGCCGGTGACGAGCCACCCGGCCGTGGTCTCGGTGACGCCGTAGTCGGCCGCGATCTCGGGCAGCAGGCCGGTGATGACGAACTCGGTCAGTCCGATGCCGAATCCGCCGAGTGCGAGGGCGATGAGTCCCGCGGGCATGGGGGTTCCTTCCGTTGTGCGGTGGCGCTGTGCCGCGTACGCTGGTTGTTGCAGACGCGCGGTATCGATAGTTGCACACGCGGGGTATCAGCGCAAGCAACTGCACGCGCCCGCAACGACCGCAGCGACCGACCGCGCAGCCGACCAGAAGGAGCCCGATGTCCGTCGACGACACCTCCACCGCTGTCCGTGCCCACGGCTGGCGCACCCTGGCGGCACTGCACGGCCTGATCGAGACGCGACTCGAGCGCGCGCTGCGCGACGTCGACCTCTCCGTGGTCGAGTACACCGTGCTCGATGCCCTGCGCCGGCAGGACGGCTTCCACATGCGCATGCAGCAGCTCGCCCGCGCAGCTGCCCTCAGCCCGAGTGCCACGACCCGGCTGGTCAACCGACTCGAGGAGCGTGCGCTCCTCACCCGCGTGCTCTGCGCCGACGACCGCCGCGGGCTCTACACCGAGCTCACCCACGCCGGTCAGCGGCTGCTCGACGCGGCCACGCCGATCCACGCCGCTGCGCTCGAGGGGGCGCTCGCCGAAGCGCGCGAGGTCCCGGAACTCGAAGAACTCGCGGTCGCGGTCGACCGGCTCGAGGGTGCCACGGTCTGATCCGTCGGCCGGGAGGCCCGGATCACCGCCGCCCCGCGCGCTGCGGTCGTGCGGCGGCGGCGTCTCAGGCCCGCGGCGGCGCCGTCGTGGACCGCACGACGAGCGACGGTGGCACCAGGACCCGGGTCGGGGCGGGCCGTTCGGCCGCGCCGACGAGCTCCACGAGCCGATTCGCCGCGAGCCGCCCGACCTCGTCGTTGTGCGGGTCGACCGTGGTCAGCCGCAGCAGGGGTGAGGCGGCGAGCGGGGTCTCGTCGTTGCCGACCACCGAGACGTCCTCGGGGACCCGGAGTCCGGCTTCGCGCACGGCGGCGATCGCGCCCATCGCCATGACGTCGTTCGCGGCGAACACCGCCGTCAGGTCCGGGTGGTCCCGCAGTGCGCGGCGGGTGCCCTCGTACCCGGTCGTCTCGGACGTCGGGCCGTCGCCGTAGACCAGCGGCGCGATGCCGGACGCGACCATCCGCGCGACGGTGCCCTCGCGGCGGGCCGCAGCCGGGCCTCCCGAGCCGGTGACGTGGACGATGCGGCGGTGACCGAGTCCGATCAGGTGATCCGCTGCCAACCGGCCGCCGGCGGCCTCGTCCGAGGCGACGACGTCGAGCCCGCCGGGCACGTCGGCCCGGGCGCCGGCGACGACGACGGGGGTGTCGTCCGGCACGACGAGGTCGGGGAAGCCCTCGGCGGCGAGGACGACGCCGTCGACCCGCAGTGAGACGAGGTCGTCGAACGGCGAGGAGTCGAGGTGGGCGTTCGCACGGGTGTCCGCGAGGGTGAGCCGCAGGCCGTGCGGTGCGAGCGCGTCGCGGATGCCGTCGAGCAGGGGGACGAACCACGGGTTGCGGAAGTCGTCGACGATGACGCCGACGGTGCGGGTCCGGGTGCCGGCGAGGATCGCGGCGGCGCGGTTGGGGCGGTAGCCGAGCTCGGCGGCCGCCGCGAGCACGGCCGAGCGGCGTGCGTCGGAGACGCCCGGATCGTCGCGGAGCACCATCGAGACGAGTGACTTCGAGACGCCGGCACGGGTCGCGACGTCGATGATCGTCGGGGGTCGTGACACGCGGCTCCTTGACAGGACATGGGGTGGTCGGGCTACAGTCTACCGACACGTTCTGGAACGTTCCAGAATCGGCACCGGACTTCTCGAAGGAGAGAACATGAGCGACAGCATCGGCGTCGCCGTCATCGGGGCGGGCATGGCGGGCAAGGCCCACATGGCCGCGTGGCGGAACGCACCCTCACTCTTCGCCCCGACGCCGCCGCCCGTGCGGCTCGTGTCGATCGGCGACGTGTACGAGCCGTTGGCGGCCGAGGCTGCGCAGCGCTTCGGCTACGCCCGCCACGACACGGACTGGCGAGCCATCGCCGAGGCCGACGACATCGACGTCGTGAGCGTCGTCGTCGCGAACAAGCTGCACCGCGAGATCGTCGAGGGGCTGCTGGCCGCCGGCAAGCACGTCCTGTGCGAGAAGCCGCTGTCGGACTCGCTCGAGGACGCACGGGCGATGGCCACCGCGGCCACCGAGGCATCGCAGCGCGGGCTCGTCGCCCGCGTCGGCTTCACCTACCGCCGCGCCCCTGGCCTCGCCGCGATCAAGCAGCTCGTCGAGGACGGCACGCTCGGCCGTGTCCTGCACGTCTCCGCCCGTTACTGGACCGACTACGGCTCGTCGCCCGACGTGCCCTTCTCGTGGCGCTTCGCGGGTGCCCCCGGCACCGGAGCCCTCGCCGACGTCGGCTCGCACCTGGCGTACGTGGCCGAGTTCCTGGCCGGCGAGGTGCAGAGCGTCAACGGCGGCATGTTCACGACCGCCATCACGAAGCGCCCGATCGCCGCCGGGTTCGCCCTGCGCGGGCAAGCCGTCCCGCTGACGGGTGAGTTCGCCGACGTCGAGAACGACGACTACGCCACCTTCAACGCACGCTTCGGTGACGGCTCCGTGGTGGGCTCGCTCGAGGTGTCCCGGGTCGCCACGGCGCACCCGAACGGCCTGGTCATCGAGGTCTTCTGCGAGAACGGTGCAGCGCGCTGGGACCAGGAGCGCGCCTCGGAGATCGGCCTCGCGCTGCAGTCCGACGGCTCCCGCCTCGGTGGCTACCGCCAGGTCGTCCTCGGCCCGGACCACCCCTACGTCGCCGGAGGCATGGCGATGGACGCGCCCGGTGTCGGCTGGGGGCAGAACCAGATGTTCGAGTACCAGGCACGCGCGTTCCTCGACGAGGTCGCCGGCGTCGCGGACCCGCTGCCGGCCAACGCCACGTTCGACGACGGCGTGCACAACATGGAGATCCTCGACGCGGTGGCACGGTCCGCCGGGGCCGGTGGGGCCTCCCTCGAGGTGCCGTCCGTCCGCACCACCGAAGGAGCGCACGCATGAAGCTCGGTCTCTACAACGCCATCTTCCACGACCGGCCGCTCGCCGAGGCCCTGACGGCCATCGCGGGCAACGGCCTGACCGGCATCGAGCTGAACACCGGCGGCTTCCTGCCGCCGGTGCACGTGCCGGACATCGACGCGATCCTCGAGGACGACGCAGCACGTGACGCCTTCCTCGCGCAGTTCGAGGGCACCGGGGTGTCCATCGCCGGCCTGAACTGCAACGGCAACCCGCTGCACCCGGACCGAGCGATCGGTCAGGCCCACGCCGAGGACATCCGGCGCAGCATCCGTCTCGCCGCCCGCCTCGGGCAGGACCGCGTCGTCACGATGTCCGGGCTGCCGGCCGGCGAGCCCGGCGGCACCCGACCGAACTGGATCGTGAACGCCTGGAACTCCGCCGCGCTCGACGTCATCGAGTACCAGTGGAGCGTCGCGGTGCCGTTCTGGCAGGAGATCGACGCCCTGGCGCGGGAGCACGGGGTCAAGGTCGCGCTCGAGCTGCACCCGCAGAACGTGGTGTTCAACCCGGCGACGATCCGCGAGCTCGTGCAGCGCGGTGGCCTGACGAACACCGGCGTCGAACTCGACGCGAGTCACCTGTTCTGGCAGCAGATGGACCCGGTGGCGGTCGTCCGCGACCTCGGCGACCTGGTCTTCCACGCCGCCGCGAAGGACGTCCGGATCAACCCGCACGCGGCCATCAACGGCGTGCTCGACAACTCGTTCCGTCGGCTGTCGCCGGACGAGCCGCGCACGAACCTCGGTGGCGACGAGTGGGCCAACGAGTGGCCGAAGCCGTCCGCGTGGGACTTCGTCGCGCTCGGCAAGGGCCACGACGAGGCGTACTGGTCGGCGTTCCTCGAGGCCCTGCGCGAGGTGGACCCGGACATGTGGGTCAACATCGAGCACGAGGACACCGAGCTCGGTCGCGAAGAAGGGGTCGCGGTCGCCGCGAAGGTCCTGCTCGCAGCCGACACGGCGCTCACGACGCGCGCGTGAGTCGCGTCTGAGACGCACCACGTGATCCGGACGGGAGGCCCGTGGGACGTGCGCCGATCGGCGCACGTCCCACGGGCCTCCCGTCCAGTGCGCATCGGTGACACGCCCACCGGGCGCTGTCACCGGACCGATGTAGCATGCACGACACCTGTCCCGAGACGAGGAGCCCTGCGTGCCGGAGCCGACCGACCCCGCCTTCCCCCTCGAGCGCATCCGAGAGGTCGGCGACGCCATCGTCGCGTCCGTCTCGACGGTGATCGACGGCAAGACCGAGGCGATCCGCACCGCCCTCACCGTGATGCTGGCCGAGGGACACCTGCTCGTCGAGGACGTCCCCGGCGTCGGCAAGACGGTCCTGGCGAAGGCACTCGGCGCCTCGGTGGGCGGCTCGGTGAACCGCATCCAGTTCACGTCCGACATGCTGCCGTCGGACGTCACCGGGGTGAACATCTTCGACCAGTCCTCTGGCACGTTCCGGTTCTCACCGGGGCCGGTGTTCGCGAACGTCGTCATCGGTGACGAGATCAACCGCACCAGCCCGAAGACCCAGTCCGCCCTGCTCGAGGCGATGGCGGAGGCGCAGGTCACGGTCGACGGCGTGACCCGGCTGCTCGACCGCCCCTTCATGATCGTGGCGACGCAGAACCCGATCGACATGGAGGGCACCTACCCGTTGCCCGAGGCCCAGCGTGACCGCTTCATGGCGCGCATCACGATGGGGTACCCGAGCGTCGACGCCGAACGGCAGATGCTCGCGAACCGCGGCGGCGGCGACCCGCTGTCGCACCTGCGACCGATCGTCGACGTGACCACGCTGCGCGGGATCATCGAGGCCGTGGCGAACGTCCACATCGCCCCCGACGTCGAGGCGTACGTCATCGCGATCGTCCGCTCCACCCGCACCCACCCCGACCTGGTGCTCGGCGCCAGCCCCCGCGCCACGCTGCACCTGGCCCAGGCAGCCCGTGCCCACGCGGCGTTGCTCGGCCGGCCGTTCGTCACGCCGGACGACGTCGCCGCCCTGGCACCGATCGTGCTCGCCCACCGGCTCGTGCCGGTGGCGCGGGGACTCGGCGGCACGGGCGAGGACACCGTGCGCGAGATCGTCGTCCGCATCGTCTCCGACACCGCCGTGCCGTTCACGGCGACCCCCGTCCGCTCCTGATGCCCGGCCGATCGGCACCGTCGTCGCTGCTGCGGCGCACCGGTGCCGCGCGCTCGACGCTCGGGCGCTTCGGCCGCCGCGGGCTGTCCCTGCTCCGGCGCACGCCGTTCCCCCGTCCGACCGTGCGCGGCTGGACCGTCATCGCGACCGGCATCGGGCTGATCGGGGGCGGACTCGTGGGCACCACCAGCGTCGCCGTCTCGGCCGGGCTGCTGCTGCTCGTGCTCGTCGTGCTCGGCATCGTGATGGCGTTCGTGGTCGCCGCACCGCTCCGGGGCAGCCGGAGCACGGCCCGCGCGATCGTGCAGGTCGGCGAGGTGTACCGCGAGCGGATCACCCTCGGCAGCACCAGTCTGCCGATCGGACCGCGGTCGACCCTGCTCGTCCGCGAACAGCTCGAGGACGCCTTCGCCAGCGCGTCCGAGGCGGAGACCTACGCGCTCGTCGGCCCGGGCCTGCCGCCAGCGGTGCTCGACGTCGAGGCACTCGCGATGCACCGCGGCCGCACGCTCGTCGGACCCGTCACCATCCGGGTCGAGGACCCCTTCGGCCTGCTCCGCATCGACCGCCCGGTGGTGCCGGCGGAAGAGGTCGTCGTCGTCCCCACGAGCGCACCCCTCGCCGCGATCGACACCGGCGCCCTCGCCGGGGCCGTCTCCGCCGACGAAGGACGGGTCGGGCAGGGCGGGTCCGCCGACGACAGCGAACTCCGGCCGTACCGTCCCGGCGACCCCATCCGTCGGGTGCACTGGGCGCAGAGTGCCCGCCGCGGCGAACTGCACGTCCGGCAGACCACGCAGGCGCAACCACCCGAGGCCGTCATCGCGCTCGACGTCCGGCGCGAGTCCTACCAGGGCCTCGGGCGTGAGGACCTGGCGGAGCTGTCCGACCTGGGCGGTGACCAGGCCTTCGAGCACGCGGTCGTCGTCGCCGCCAGTGTCGCCCGCGCCCTCGCCGCCCGGACCTCGCGCGTCGTGCTCGTGAGCGACGGACCGTCCGGCAGCACCCGGCACGCCGGTGACGTCGGCGGCCTCACCGACGTGCTCGTCGGACTCGCGGACGTCCGGCTCCGCAGCGACGCCCGTCCGGTCACCGAGGTCCTGCCCGAGGTGCGCGGGCGGGACGTGCACGGCATGACCGCGGTGGTCACCGGCAACTGCACCGCCGAGCAAGCGGCCGAACTCGTGACGGCGACGAGCGGATCGAGCCGCGGGATCATGGCGACGATCGTGCCGCCGGACCCGGTGGTCCGGGGGATCCTCGACCGCGGCGGTTGGCGCACCCTCGTGGTGCCGGTCGCCGGGGCGACCGCGTCCGGAGCCGCACGGTGAGCGGCGCCGCTGCGTCGTCGCGTCGACCCGTCGACGTGCGTGAGGTCCTGGACCGCGACGACGACACCCGTGACACCCCGAGCACCTGGGTCGTCGCGCTCGCCCCGGTGCCCGTGCTCATCGCCGCGCTCGCGATCCGCCCGCTCGTGCAGGGCACCGCCTGGTGGGTGTCCGGCGTCGTGGTCGTCGCGGTGCTCGTGGCCGTCATGCTCGCGGTGCGTCGCCGGGCCCCCGGGGTCCGGTTCGTGGCACTCGTCGCCACCCTCGTGCTGTGCTCGTGCGCCGCCGCCCTGGTCAACGACGTGCAACCCCTCGGCTGGCTCGACGCCGACGGGGCGCTGGGCGAGACGCTCGCCGCCATCCGCCTGAACCCCGCGCCGTTGCCGCAGACCGACGCGATCCGACTGGTCGTGACCGTGTCGATCGCCTGGGTGGCGGGCGTCTCGTTGTTCCTCGCCGCGATCGCCCGGATCCCGTCGCTCGCCGCCGCGCCCGCCCTCGTCATCCTCATCGTGCCGGGGATCATCACCGGACAGCCGGCGGGCACCGCACTCGTGATCACCACGGCCGTCGCCTTCCTCGCCCTGCTGTGGCTGTCGGTCCGACCCGTGCAGCGAGCGGTCCCGGCCGCGGTCGTCGGTGCGATCGGGCTCGTCGTCGCGATCGGCCTGCCCGCGATCGTGCCGCTCAACGCGAGCTGGCTGTCCGGCGTCACCGGGGCCATCCAGTCGCCGATCCAGCCCGGGCGACCCGGCACCCTGCTCGAGCTCGGCAACGACCTGCGGCAGCCGAGCGAACTCGAGGTGCTCCGCTACCGGTCGTCCGACGGCCAGCCCGAGTACCTCAAGCTCGCCGACCTGGACGAGTTCGGCACCGGGGACTGGGTGCCGACGGTGACGAACGCCGCCGAGGCCGACACCGCCGACCAACAGCAGTGGGCCGAGGGCGTGAACCCCCGCCTGGCGACGCGCGGTGACGTCACGGTCCGGATCACCGGGCTGTCGAGCACGTACCTACCGGTGCCGTCCGGGGCGGTGTCGATCGAGTCGCGTTCCACCAACCTCGACCTGTCGCAGTGGCGCTGGATGGGGTCCTCGAGCACCGTGCGGTCCACCGGTCCGGCCACGCCGCGCGGTGCGACGTACGAGGTCTACGGTGCCTCGACCTTCGCGAACGCGTACCTCGACGCCGTCGCGGCCTCGGGTGTCCTGTCCCGTGCCGACGGCCGGGGGTTCCGCGAGCCGAGCGGCGACCAGCTGCAGACCGACCTGACGCTGCCGAAGGACCTCCCCGCGAACATCACGTCGACCGCGGAGCGGGTGGCCGGGGCCGCGTCCGACGACTACGCCCAGGCCCGCGCCCTCGAGCAGTGGTTCCGCAGCGACCTGTTCACCTACTCCGAGACGGCCCCCGTCGAGCAGGGCTACGACGGCGACAGCATGGACGTCGTCTCGACCTTCCTGCAGGTGCGCGAGGGCTACTGCGTGCACTTCTCGTCGGCGATGGCCGTGATGGCCCGGACGCTCGGCATCCCGTCCCGGATCGCGGTGGGGTACCGGGCCGGGGCGGCGCAGCCCGACGGCGAGTACGCGGTGTCGAACCGGCAGCTGCACTCCTGGCCCGAGCTGTACATCAAGGGGGCCGGGTGGGTCGCGTTCGAGCCGACACCGGACTCCGACGCGGCAGCGCAGCCCTCGACCGAACCCACGGAGACCCCGACCGCCGCGACGCCCGAGTCTCCGCTGCCCGCGCCCGAGCAGTCCGCACCCGCCGAGTCCTCGGCGACGTCGACCCCCTCGGCGTCGGCGCAGCCCGGTGCGGCCGGTGCCTCGGGTGGCAGCGGTCCGGCCGGCCTGCTGTTCGGCGCGGCACTCGTCCTCGCGTTGCTCATCGCCCCCGGACTCGTCCGAGCACTCCGACGGCGGTCGCGGTTGTCGGCCGTCGCCGCTGGTCGCTCACCCGCGGTGAACGCCTGGCGTGAGGCCCTCGACGACGTCGCCGACCACGGCTACGCCCCGGGGCTGGCACCACCCGGTGACGCAGGGGCTGCGGCCCGGACTGCCCGAGCCGTCCTCGGGCGACTCCGTCAGGTGCTGCCGCCGTCGGCACTCCCGCACCTCGACGCCGTGGTCGACGCCGTCGACCGTGAACGGTTCGCGGCCGGCGGGGTCGCAGCGGTCGACGGCGAGGCGCTCGTGCAGCACGTGCAGCAGGCGCGGGAGGCGCTCGACGCCTCGGTCTCCGGTGGACGGGTGCTGCGGTCGCGCCTGCTGCCGCCGAGCCTGCTGCCGTCGTCGGCGTGGTCGCACGAGGGTCGTCGGCGCTCCCGTCGCCCTGCCTGACCCCGCCTGACCCCGGAGTCTCGGCTGGTGCGAGGTTGACGGCTCCGTGCGGCTCTACAAGCGGGCACCGAGCGGTCAACACGGCACGGGATCGCCGCGGTCGCACCGTGCGCCGCAGCGCCGCGCCGCGCCGCACCGTGCGGGGGTCGCCGGGTGGTGCGAGGGTGACGGCTCCGTGCGGCGCTACAGCCTGCCACCGAGCGGTCAACGCGGCACGGGATCGCCGCCGCCGCACCGTGCGCCGCCGCGCCGCGCCGCCGTCGCACCGTGCGAGCGTTGCCGGGTGGTGCGAGGTTGACGGCTCCGTGCGGCTCTACAACCGGGCACCGAGCGGTCAACGCGGCACGGGATCGCCGCCGCCGCACCGTGCGCCGCCGCGCCGTGCGCCGGCCGCGCCGGCCGCGCCGCGCCGCGCCGTGCGCCGCCGCGCCGCGCCGCGCCCGGTCAGCGGCGGCGGATGACCGCCTCGACCAGGGCGGCGATGACCTCGCCGGGGTCGACCCCCGGCAGCGCGGGCCCGTCGAACACGACCCCGACGTTGGCGGCGACGAGCGCCGTGGCGAAGGCATCGAGCGGCATGCCGGCGTCGACCTCCGGGTGCGCCCCGAACCAGAGTCGCACCAGCTCGTGCACGCCGTCCTGCAGCACCCGTCGCTGCCGCACGAACTCCGGCAGCAGGTCGGTGTGTCGGATCGCGTAGGCGCGGAACTCCGACAGCAGCGCGAACTGCGCGCGCTGGTCGTGCCGTCCGAAGGCTGCCCGCACGACGTCCGCGATGTCCGCCGCGGCGATGTCGGCGCGGATGAGCTCCTGCAGCGACCCGAGCACCAGGTTCGTCCCGCGCTGCATGACCTGCGCGAGCAGGTCCTCCTTCGACGAGAAGTTCGAGTAGACCGCGCCCTTGCTGAACCCGGCACGGGCGGCGACCTCGTCGAGACGTGCTCCGTGCACGCCCTGTTCGGCGAAGACGGCAGCGCCGGCGATGAGGAGACGTTCTCGGACCTCGGCCCGTGGTGTCCGCGGCGTGGGGGAGTCGGAGACGTCGTCGTTCATCGTTCCTGCCGGGGCGGGGCACCGGGCTGGAACCCGGGCGGGCGAGCTGGGGGCGGGCGAGCTTGGGGCGGGCGAGTTTGGGGTGGGAGACCTGCCGCGCCGCGCGTCTGATCACGCGCGGCATCAGCGAAGCCCCCATCACCACGTCTGCGCGGAACCGGCGCGTTCGGGTCGCGTCGGTTCGGTGCGGACGACATGAGCCGGGTCGATACCCGACGGTAGGGATGCTACGCCGGAGCACCGACAGATGACACCCCTCAGTCGTCGAACGAGGAATCCGTTGCCGTGTCGTGTTCTTCGCGGACACTGCCCGCTCCCGTGCGCCGTCCGGGGCGTCGGAGCAGCCGGAGTGCGTCGGGTCGCAGGCTCCGCCCGCGCCGCAGCAGCGAGCCGAGCGTCGACTTCGGCTGCCAGTCACGACCGTTGGGCAGTCCCCAGCCGCGGCGGACCGCACCCCAGCGCAGCCCGAGCGACAGCGCGATCGCGGCCACGATCCCGATCGACGGCGACCCGAGGGCGGACGCGACGACCATGACGACCGACGCCGCGACGGCCACAGTGGCGTACAGCGCGTTCCCGCCGAACACCGCTGGCACTCGGCGGAGCAGCAGGTCCCGCATCGCGCCGCCGCCGACCGCGGTGATCGTGCCCATGATGATCGCGGCGGGCCACTCCAAGCCGGCGTCGTAGGTGCGCTGCACCCCGACCACCGCCCAGAACCCGATCACCGCGGCGTCGAGCACGGTGAACAACCGGTCCCAGGTGATCTCGGAGAACGACACGAAGAAGGCGATGAGTGCCCCGGCCAAGGCGACCGGCACGTAGAGCGGGTCGACGAGCGCGACCGGGGGGCCGTTCTGCAGCAGGGTGTCGCGCAGCATGCCGCCGCCGAGCCCCGAGACGAAGCCGACGACCAGGAACCCGAACAGGTCGAAGTCCATCGCGCGGGCGATCGATCCACCGAGGAGGGCGGACGCGAACACCCCGGCGAGGTCGAGCACGTTCGTGACCGACGCCAGGCCATCGACGGACAGCAGGTTCATGAGAACCATCAAACCCCACGCCGAACGACTGGCGGGCCGAACGGCGGTTAGGTTAGCCTCACCTACGTCATGCTCGCCACTCTCGTCATCGGCCTCCGTGAAGGCCTCGAAGCGACGCTCATCGTCGGCATCATCGCCGCGTTCCTGCGTCGCAACCGTGTCCCCCTCGCCCCCATGTGGTTCGGCGTCGGGGTCGCCGTCGTGCTCAGCATCGGCGTCGGGTTCGGCCTGCAGGTCGTCGAGCAGGCCCTGCCGCAGGCGCAGCAGGAGGGCATGGAGGCGATCATCGGCATCGTCGCCGTGGTCTTCGTCACCGGCATGATCGTCTGGATGCGCACCCACGCGCGCACCCTGACCAAGGAACTCGAGGCGAGCGCGACCGAGGCGCTCGGCCGCGGCACCGCGTGGGCACTGGCCGGCATGGCCTTCCTCGCCGTGCTCAAGGAGGGCTTCGAGACCGCGGTCTTCCTCCTCGCGACCTTCCAGGCGTCGTCGGACACCGGTCTCGCCGCCCTCGGCGCGGTCATCGGCATCGCGGGCGCCGTCGTCATCGGCTACGGCATCTACACCGGCGGCGTCCGGCTGAACCTGTCGAAGTTCTTCACCGGCACCGGCGTCTTCCTGGTGTTCGTCGCCGGCGGGCTCGTGCTGACGGTGCTCCGGCGCGCGCACGAGGCCGGGTGGATCGTCATCGGCCAGCAGCGGACCGTCGACCTGTCCTGGCTCGCCCCGAACGGGTCGGTGCAGGGTGCGCTCGTCACGGGCGTGCTCGGCATCCCGCCGGATCCCCGGGTGATCGAGGTGCTCGGGTGGGTCCTCTACGTCGTGCCCGTCCTCGCCCTGACGCTCTGGCCCCGCGCCTGGCGTCCGTCGGCGGCGCGCGTCCCCGCGATCCGCGCCACCGTCGCCGGAGCCCTCGCGGTGGCCGCAGCCGCGCTGGCGATCGCCGTCCCGACGGGCGGCGTCGACCTGCCCGGCTCCGCCACCGTCCGCGGCGACGCCACGTCCGTCTCGGCGGACATCCACGGTGCGTCCGGCGTCCTCCGCGTCGCCGGCACCACCACCGGCCAGGAGGCACGGCTCACGTTGCCGACGTCAGCCCACCGCCGCGTCACCCGCGCGGGCGTGGCCGCCGACCGGTGGCGGGTGCGCACGTCGGCCACCGCAGCGAGCCGCCCCACCACGCTGACGCTCGACGACCTCGTCGACCTGTTCGGCCGGATACCCGTCGGCGTCTCGCCGTCGACGAACCCCGGCCCGTTCACCGCCCGCTGGGCGGTGCGCGACACCGTGACCCTCTGGACGGTCCGTGGTGGGGTCCTGGACGCCACCCGCGACGAACGCACCGTGCTGACGCTGAGCGACGGGGGCCTCCCGTCCGCGCGCACCACGACACTGGACCGCTCCGTGTGGTCCGTCCCCGACTCCCGCGTCGAGCGGTCCGCCACTGCGGTGGCGGCCGCGGACACGCGGGCTGCCGAGCTGCTGCTCTGGAAGGCCTGGTTGCCGATCGCCCTCAGCGTCGCGGCTGCCGCCCAGGCGCTGCTCGCGCTCCGTGACCGCCGTCGTCGGACCGTACCCGTGAACCCCACCCCCGAAACCGTCCCGACGCGCGGCCCACCCGCCGGGGACCCTGCAAGGAGCAACGACTATGCCGTTCGGTAAGCCCGTTCGACCCCTGATCACCCTCGGCGCCCTCGGCGTCGTCACCGCCCTCGCGCTGACCGGCTGCGCGAGCTCCGACGGTGCCTCCGACAGCTCCACCGACGCCGCGAAGGTCTCGCGCGTCACCATCACCCTGACGAACGACGGCTCGGACCAGTGCAAGGTCTCCGAGACGAAGGTCCCCGCCGGGCCGGTCACGTTCTCGGTGAAGAACGAGTCCTCGACCGCCATCACCGAGGTCGAACTGCTGCAGGACCAGCGGATCCTGGGCGAGAAGGAGAACCTCGCACCCGGCCTCGACGCCGTGCAGTTCACCGCGACCCTGACCGGTGGGGAGTACCAGGTGTACTGCCCCGGAGCCGACACCGAGCTCACCGACTTCACGGTCACGGGCAAGGTCACCTCGACCGCGAACAGCAGCGCCGCCACCCTGCTCGACGAGGGCACGAAGGGCTACGCCGACTACGTCGACGGCCAGGTCACCGACATGGTCACCGCGGTCGAACTGCTGCAGAAGGACATCGACGCCGGCGACCTCGACGCCGCGAAGACCGATTACGCGAACGCCCGCCCGTTCTACGAGCACGTCGAGAGCGACGTCGACGGCTTCGTCAAGAAGGGGCACGAGGCGACCGACAACGCCGGCAACCTCGACTACCTGATCGACATGCGCGCCTCGAACCTCGACCCGGCCGTCGGCTGGAGCGGGTTCCACGACGTCGAGAAGGACCTGTTCCAGGCGGGGGAGATCACCGCGTCGACCAAGAAGACCGCGGCCGACCTGACCGAGAACGTGAACCTGCTCGCGAAGCTCGTCCCGACGCTCGACTACAAGCCCGAGGACCTGGCGAACGGTGCCGCCGGCCTGCTCGAAGAGGTCCAGTCGAACAAGGTCACCGGTGAGGAAGAGGCGTACAGCCACATCGACCTCGTCGACCTCGCCGCCAACGTCGAGGGTGCCCGTCAGGCCTTCGCGTACCTCAAGCCGGGCCTGACGAAGCTCGACCCGACCCTGACGAAGCAGATCGCGAAGCAGTTCGACGCGACGAACACGATGATGGACGGCTACCGCAACGCCGACGACCTCGGCGGCTTCGACACGTGGGACGCGGCGACCAAGAAGTCCGACGCGAACCGCATCTCGCAGCAGATCCAGGCCCTGCAGGACCCGCTGTCCCGCCTCGCCGAGAAGGTCGCCACCGCGTGACGCAGCCCGACGACGACCGCGCAGCCCGCACCGGGGTCTCCCGGCGCGGGCTGTTCGGCGCGGGGCTCGCCGCGGCCGGAGCCGGAGCGGGCGCCGCGGTCGGCATCGGCGGCGCGACGGCCGCGACGGGGGTCAACCCGTTCACGGCGGCCGCCAACGGTGACGAGTCCATCGACCTGTCCCAGAGCCACCCGTTCTACGCGACCGCCGCACGGCAGCCGCAGGGCGGGGTGCAGACCGCCCCCCAGCGGTACTGCGTGTTCATGACCTTCGACCTGTCCACCAGCGTCGCGACCGAGCTGCAGGTGCTCCTCGCCCGCTGGTCCGCGGCGATCGCGCAGCTGCAGGCGGGCAAGACCGTCGGCAGCGTCGAGCCCGCGCACGGTGACGGCGTCGGCGCGGACACCGGTGAGGCGCTCGACCTCGGCCCGGCGTCCCTGACGGTCACGGTGGGGTTCGGCCCCGGCGTGTTCGACGAGCGCTTCGGGTTGGCCGACAAGCGTCCGGCGGACCTCGCCGACGTGCCCCGGCTGCCGAGCGACAACCTGCAGGCCGGACTGACCGGCGGCGACCTGTCGTTGCAGGCCTGCGCCGACGACCCGCAGGTGGCGTACCACGCCGTCCGCGACCTGGCCCGGATGGCGCGGGGGACGGCGACCGTGCGGTGGACCGTGCTCGGCTTCGGTCGTGCGTCGGCCGGCCCGCACCAGACGACGCCGCGCAACCTGATGGGCTTCAAGGACGGCACCAGGAACATCACGACGGACGAGGACCACGACCGCTTCGTGTGGGTCGACGACCCGGGCGACGGTGCGGCGTGGATGACCGGCGGCACCTACCAGGTTGTGCGGAAGATCCGGATGAACATCGAGATCTGGGACGCCGACGTCGTCAGCGACCAGCAGCGCGTGTTCGGTCGGTCCAAGATCGAGGGCGCACCGCTGTCCGGCGGGACCGAGCACACGACGCCGGACTTCGCGGCGACCGACGGCGACGGTGCCACGAAGATCGACGCGACGTCCCACATCGCCCTGGCCGCCCACGAGGCGAACGGCGGCGTGAAGATCCTGCGTCGTCCGTACAACTACACCGACGGTCTCAACGAGTACGGCCAGCTCGACGCCGGGCTGCTGTTCCTGGCGTACATGAACGACCCGGAGCACTTCACCCGGCTGCAGCGGAAGCTCGGCGCCTCGGACCGCTTGAACGAGTACATCTCGCACATCGGGTCCGCGGTGTTCGCGATCCCGCCGGCACCGCGCAAGGGGTCGTACATCGGCGAGCAGCTGTTCCGCTGACGGTGTCCGGAGCGCGCTGACGCCGCTGGGGGAGAGGGCGCCCTCCGCCGTTTCCCTGGAGGCGGAGGGCACCCGCGCCGCGGGGTCTCGTCGAACGGAACCACCGCCGACCTGAGAGGCGACCCGGCGCGACGCGTCGCGATGCGACAGCCCCGAGAGTACCCCGCCGATCCCCGGATCCGCAGTGCGAGCGCTGCTATGGGACAGGGAGCGCGGCAGCGGATCCGTGCGCGGTGCGCGCCGGACGCGATCCGTGCCTCCCGGCGTGACGGAACGGGCCGCCTCACGGTGGTGAGACGGCCCGTTCGTGTCGGACGGGAGGCGCGGTGTCAGTCCGTCTGGACGCTCGCGTCGGTCCGTGCGCGCTTCCGGCGCACGGCGACGAGTGCGGTGATGCCCGCCAGCAGGAGCAGGCCCGCTGCGATCCCCGGCGCCGTCAGGTCCGCGCCCGTGTAGGCGAGGTCACCGCCGGCGTTCGTGGAGTCGGCGGGGTCGCCCGCCAGGCCCGTGCCGGTGCCGGTGCCCGTTCCTGGAGCGTTGCCGTTGCCGTTGCCGGCACCCGGGGCGTCCCCGTTGCCCGCGCCCGGGTCAGCCGGGTCCGTGGGGTCGGTCGGGTCCGTGGGCTCCGTCGGGTCCGTCGGATCGACGGCCGCGGCGAGCGGGATGGTCACGGCGAGCGTGATCGTCTGGCCGCCCGGCAGGGTGACGACGAGCGGCTCGTCCGTCGCCGCGGCGGCACGGGCAGCCGTCCGGACCGTCGCTGCGTCGGCCGACGACTGGACGGTCGGCACGGCGAAGGTCAGCGTCGCACGACCCTGCTCGTCGTTCGTGTCGACGATCGTCGGGTCGATCTCGGCGGTGGCGAGCTCGACGTCACCGGCGCTGACCGACACGGTGCCGGCTGCAGCGGGGTCGTCGCTGCTGAACACGAGCGACGACAGGTCGATCGTGATCTCGTCGCCGGGCTGGAACCCGCCCTCGGGGGTCGGCGTGACCGTGGTGCCGACGGCACGCTGGTCGGACGGCGGGGTGACCGTCGGGTTGTCCAGGAAGTAGTCCACCTGCGCCTGCAGGTCGACCTGGCCCGAGTCGGCGATGTTCGCGCCGGTCGCGAAGGCGGCGAAGTTGTCGCCACCGGTCGACAGGAACGAGTTGACCGTCACCTTGAGGGTGTCGTCGAGGGCGATCGACTCGCCGTTCAAGGTCATGCCGGTGATGCGCTCGCCACGGCCCTTCGCGGGGTCGTAGGTGTACGCGAAGCCGTCCGAGACGCCGAGCTTGAGGAACGGACGCGGCAGGCCGTCCGGCTGCCACTGCTGCTCGAGGGCGTCCTTGATCTGCTGGCCGGTCATGTCCTCGGTGACGAGGGTGTTCGCGAACGGCTGGACGAGCGCGGCCTCCTTGTAGGTCACGGTGCCGTCCGGGTCGCCGACGCCGCTCGACGCGTAGACCATGTCCGTGCGCAGCCCGCCGGGGTTCATGAAGGCGATCTGCGAGCCGTTGCGCACGGTCGCGGAGCGCTGCACCTCGGCGATGTAGTTGCCCAGGACGGACTCGCCGCCGCGGTTCTCGGTCGTGCGGTCCGACTGCACCGCACGACGCAGGTCGCCGGTGATCTCGCCGAGCTTCTTGCTGCCCTCGACGTCGGCGACGGCCTTCGCAGCCGTCACGATGTCGGCCACCGCGTCCACCGAGGTGGAGTCGGCCGGCACACGGGTCTCACCGTTGACCGACTTGACCTCGGACGTGATGCCGGTGAGCTGCTTGTCGGCGTCGACGGTGAGCTGCAGGTGTCCGAAGTTCACGCCGTAGGAACCGGTCTGGATCACCGGGCGGGTCGTGCCGTCGGGACCCGCGATCTGGTGGTTGTAGGTCGCGTGGGTGTGTGCGGAGACGATCGCGGACACCTTCGACGAGACGCCCGAGGTGATCGTGCCGAACACGCCGGACCCGGTCGCGTCGGCGAGGGCGTTCGTGGGAGCACCCTCGTGCACCAGCAGGACGAGCACGTCGGCCTCGCCGTTGCTGTCGACACCGTCGGTGAGCTGGTCGGCGTACTTGTTGACCTGGCTGACGATCGGGGCCATCGCGAGGCCCTCGACACCGCCGGGGCTGACGAGCCCCGGGATGAGGTCCTCGGTGGTCGCGCCGATGAAGCCGACCTTCACGCCGCCCTTCTCCACGATGGAGTACGGCTCGAACGCGGGGTCGGTCGTGCCCTGCTTGACGATGTTCGCCGAGACGTAGGGCCAGTCGGCCCGGTCCTCGATGCGCCCGGTCAGGTCGTCCTGGCCCTTGTCGAGCTCGTGGTTGCCGATCGCGCTGACGTCGAGGTCCATGGCGTTGAGCGCATCGATCGTCGGGGCGTCCTGCTGGATCAGCGAGGTGAACGTCGAGGCACCGACGTTGTCGCCGACACTGGCGAAGATCGTGTTCGGGTTGGCCTCGCGGTACGACTGCACGACCCCGGCGAGCTCGGCGGCACCGGCCGCCTTGTCGACGGCGGTGCCCTCGGACTCGATGCGGCCGTGGAAGTCGTTGACGTCGATGATGTCGATCGTCGTGTCGCCCTCGGCAGCGACGGCGGTGGAGGGGACGGACAGTGCGACGAGCACACCCGCGGTGGCGAAGGCCGCGCCGCTGGTGATGCGCCGTCGGCGGCGCGGAGAGGAGTGGAGGTTCATCGTCGGAGAACCTATGAGGACGCACAGCCGACCCGCCAGTGTCGGGTCGAAGTCGTCACACGACGTTCACATGAGCTGGGGGTCCTGTGCGATGAGGGGACGGAGCGTGCGGTGGGCGATGCGCAGCCCCTCGAGGACCTTCTCGTCCGTGCCGCCCCAGAGCGGGTCCTCGTGCTCGACCGACAGGGTGCCGTCGAACCCCGCTTCGTACAGGCGGTCGACGACGTGCGGCCAGTCCACGACGCCACGGCCCGGCACCCGGAAGCGCCACCAGCCCATGTCCCACGGGTCGTCACCCTTGTCGACCTTGCCGAAGAACCCGTACTCGTTGCGCTCCCGGGGGAACAGCTCGAGGTCCTTCGCCTGCGCGTGCACGATGTGCTCGGCGAACGGCAAGATCGTCTCGACCGGGTCGATGCCGATCCAGGTCAGGTGCGACGGGTCCCAGTTCAGACCGAAGCCGAGGCCGGTGACCCAACCCCAGAGCTCGGGGGAGTACGCCAGGTTGCCGGGGTAGCCGTCCGGGTGCCAGCCCTCCATCACGCAGTTCTCGATGATCAACCGCACACCGCGCTCGCCGGCGTAGTCGACGAGCTCAGGGAGCACTCGGTCGCCGATCCGCATGTTGTCGACGACGCTGCGGCTCATGTCTCGGCCGATGAACGTGCCGACGTACGGCACGCCGAGCACCTGTGCGGCATCGATCGCGTGCTTGAGGTGGGTGCGGACCTCCTCGCGGCGGTCGAGGTCCTGGTGCAGGTTGTTCTCGTAGTACGCGAGCGCCGAGATCTCGAGGCCGGTGCGGTCGAGCAGGTCACGGGTCGCAGCGGCGTCCTCGTCGGTGAACGTCGCCACCGGCAGGTGCGCCGCCTCGAAGTCGCGGCCACCGGTGCCGGGCCACACGCCGACCTCGAGCCGCTCGTACCCTTGCTCGGCAGCGAAGGCCGTGATGCGGTCGAGGGTCCAGCCGGGCAGGCAGGCCGTCAGCATGCCGAGCTTCACCGGATCTCCCGCCACGTGGTGTCGGCCGCGCTGGTGATCACGGCGTCGATGATGTCGGCGGAGCGTGCGCCGTCCGCGAAGGTCGGCAGGCCGTCGGGGGCCACACCGGTGCGGACCGCGGTGTAGGTGTCGGCGACGAACGCGGCGAACGCGTCGAGGTAGCCCTGCGGGTGCCCGGACGGCACGATCGCCAGACGCCGCTGGTCCGGGTACCCCTGCGACGGGTCGCGCACGACGATCTGCGCACCACGCTCGTTGCCGAACCACGCGGACTCGGGCTGTTCCTGGTCGAAGGCGGCGCTGCCCCGGGTGCCGTCGACCTCGAACCACAGGCGGTTCTTCCGACCGGACGCCACCTGCGAGATCACCACGTTGCCGATGCGCCCGGTGCCGGTGCGGAACGTCGCGACCGCGGTGTCCTCGGTGGTGACCTCGGCCCGTTCCGCAGCGTCGGCAACCGGGTCGGGGTCCGGGGATCCGGAGAACGACGGCCCCGAGGCCGCCGGCCGGGTCGGGTACACGATGTCGGTCGCCGCGGACACCGAGGTGAAGCGCTCACCGGTGACGAACTCGACCAGGTCGCACCAGTGCGAACCGATGTCGGCGAACGCGCGGGACAACCCGCTCGAGGTGGGGTCGACCCGCCAGCTCGAGGCGTCCTCGTCGAGCATCCAGTCCTGCAGGTAGTGGCCGTGCACGGCGAGCAGTCGGCCGAGGTCGCCGTCGGCGATGCGCGCGCGGATCTCACGGATCATCGGGTGGTAGCGGTACACGAACGGCACCGTGGCGACGACACCGGCGTCCGCCGCCGCGGCGACGAGTTCGGCGGCCTGCGCCGGGTCGATCGCGAGGGGCTTCTCGCACACCACGTGGATGCCCGCGGCGATGACCGCCATCGCCTGCGGGTGGTGCTGGTCGTTCGGCGTGCAGATGTGCACGACGTCGGGGGCGTCCGCGATGACGTCGTCGAGCGAGGCGTACCCACGAGGCAGGTCGAGTTGCGCCGCGACCTGCTCGGAGCGCGATGCGTTCCGGCCGAGCACCCCGAGCACCTCGGCACCGGCGGCCCGGGCCGCGCGGGCGTGGACCCCCGCGATCATGCCGGTGCCGATCACGACGACGCGGAGGCGTCGTCCTTCGTACCCACTGCTCATGGTGCTCCCTCGCGCCGAACTGTCACCACCGTAGCGGCCCGGCCGTCCACCGGGGCCGATGAGTACGGTCGGAGGCATGTCGAGCCTCCAGACCAGCCTGCTCATCCTCGGAGCCAGCGGCGACCTGTCCAAGCGCCTGCTCCTGCCGGGTCTCGCGACCCTGCTCGAGGTCAAGGACGACTGGGACGTCCAGCTCATCGGGGCGGGTGTCGAGGACCTCTCCGACGCCGACTGGAAGGCGCAGGTGCGCGAGTCCTTCGAGAACGCGCAGGCGTCGAAGAACGAGGGCGACGAAGGGGCGGAGGGCGACTCGTCGCTGTCGGAGCGGCTGCAGGCCGTGATCGACGCGTCCTCGTACCGGAAGGCCGACGTCACGAGCGCCGACGACCTGCGCGCGCTGCTCGGAGCCTGCGACCACGACCCCGCGATCTACTTCGCGCTGCCCCCGGCCGTGACCGAGAAGAGCTGCGAACAGCTCGCCCACCTCGACCTGCCGAAGCGCACCCGCCTGGCGCTCGAGAAGCCGTTCGGCACCGACGCGGCCAGCGCCGAGCACCTGAACGACCTGCTGCACTCGTTCATCCCCGAGGAGCGCATCCACCGGGTCGACCACTTCCTCGGCCGTTCGACGGTGCTCAACCTGATCGGGCTGCGCTTCGCGAACCGCATCATCGAGCCCCTGCTGTCCTCGCAGCACGTCGAACGGGTCGACATCGTGTACGACGAGACCCTCGGGCTCGAGGGACGCGCCCGCTACTACGACAAGGCCGGTGCCCTCACCGACATGATCCAGAGCCACCTGCTCCAGGTCATGGCGGTCGTGGCGATGGAGGCACCGGCGTCGATCGACGCCGACGACCTGCGGACCCAGAAGGAACTCGTGCTGCGCGCCGTGCGGCCGTGGGGCGGGGACGTGGTCGCCGCCGGCAAGCGCGCCCGGTACACCGCGGGCACGGTCGGCGACCGCAAGCTGCCGTCGTACGCCGACGAGGACGGCGTCGACCCCTCGCTCGGCACCGAGACACTCGCCCAGCTGACCCTGGAGATCGCAAACTGGCGATGGGCCGGCGTCCCCTTCACACTGCGTTCCGGCAAGGCGCTTGCGAAGCAGCGCCGGGAGATCGTCATCACGTTCAAGGACTCCCCGCAGGTGCCGGTCGGTCTGTCCGGCGCCGCCCAGCCCGACCGGCTCCGGATCTGGATCGCCCCGGACGAGATGCAGCTCGAGCTGAACGTCAACGGCCCCGGCGACCCGTACACGATCGACCGCACGAGTCTCGAGACGACGTTCAACCCCGGACGGCTCAGCGCCTACGGCGAGGTCCTGGCCGGTGTGCTCGAGGGCGATGCGACGCTGTCGGTCCGCGGTGACAGCGCCGTGCAGGGCTGGAAGGTCGTCGGCCCGTTCCTCGAGGCGTGGAAGGCCGGCACGACGCCGCTCGACGAGTACCCGGCCGGGTCGAGCGGTCCTGAGGACTGGGACAACATCGAGGCCTGAGCCGGACGGCGGCGTAGCGTCGGACGACGTGACCACCATCGACGACGTCCTGCAGACCGTTCCCGAACCCGCCGGCGCCGACATCCGTGTCGAGCCCGTCCACTACGACCACGACGGCACCGACCTGCTCGGCGTGCTCGCGAAGGACGCTGCCGTGGCCGGGCCCCGTCCGGCCGTCCTGGTCGTGCACGACTGGCACGGCGTGAACGAGCACGTGGAGGCACGGGTGACGATGCTCGCCCGCCTGGGCTACGTCGCGTTCGGCGCGGACATCTACGGCGCCGGCGTCCGGCCCGGTGACGACACCGCCGGCCAGGTCGCCGGGTCGTACTACCAGGACCTGCCGTTGCTCCGGGCACGTGCGACCGCCGGCCTCGAGCGGCTGCGACAGGACCCCGACGTCGACACCGCCCGCATCGTCGTCATCGGCTACTGCTTCGGCGGCTCCACCGCGATCGAGCTCGCGCGCACCGGCGCGGATCTCGTCGGTGCGGTGTCGTTCCACGGCGGGCTCATCACGCACGAGCCCGCCGACGCCTCGGCGATCCGGGCGAAGCTGCTCGTGCTGACCGGGGGAGCGGACCCGGTCGTGCCCGACGACGCCGTGCACGCCTGGCAGGACGAGATGCGCACCGAGCCCGGCGTCGACTGGCAGGTCGTCACCTACGCCGGGGCCATGCACGCGTTCGCCGTGCCCGGGACCGACGCGCCCGACCACGGCGCCCAGTACCAGGAGCGCGCCGACCGCCGATCGTGGCAGGCGCTGCGGGTGTTCCTGGCCGAGGTCTTCGACGAGGAGGCCGCGGCGCTGTGACGTCGGGGGCTCGGCTGTCGCCTCGCGACACGCCGGGTGGAGCGGTCGGGCGGCCTCGATTGGCGCCCGGGCCGGAGCTGTTGTAGAGTCTTCCACGGCCGCAAGGCCACGCGCTCGTAGCTCAATGGATAGAGCATCTGACTACGGATCAGAAGGTTGGGGGTTCGAGTCCCTTCGAGCGCACAGTGCCGGTTGAACGGCATGACACCGAACAGATGAAGGGCCCCGGCGGATTCCGCCGGGGCCCTTCATCGTTGGTGGTGGCGCGTGAGTCGTGTTTCACCGACGCTGACGCCCGAGCAGCGCGATCCCCAGTACGACCAGCGCCACGACGACGAGCCCGACGACGACGAGCAGGGGGAGCAGGTCGATCGACGCGGTGTCGTGGCACTCGACGGTTCCCACGGCACAGGATGCGAGGACGGTCGTCGTGGTCATGGTCCGAGTGAAGCACGGCGAGGTTGGATGGGGAACATGACGACGACGTCCGTGTTCGAACTGGTACCACGCACGCAGTGGGTCGCGGACGACGAGCTCGTCTTCGCGATCCTCGATGCACACCCGGTGTCACCTGGCCACACGCTCGTCATCCCGAAGCGGCGGATCACCAGCTGGTTCGATGCGACCGAGGGAGAGCTCGCCGCGATGACCCGGATGGTGGCGCTGCTGAAGGCCCGGCTCGACGAGCAGCACCACCCCGACGGCTACAACGTCGGGTTCAACGACGGATCCGCCGCTGGCCAGACCGTCTTCCACGCCCACCTTCATGTCATCCCGCGCTTCGACGGCGATGTCCCGGCGCCGGCGGGCGGGGTGCGGCACGCCGTCGTCGGGCGCGGCCACTCCTGAGCGCGGTGGTCAGTGGTCGGTGGTCAGTGGCCAGTGGCCAGTGGCCAGCGGCCGGAGGACGGGGCGACGAGTCAGCCCCAGAGGTGGATCGTCGAGTCGATGACTCCGGACAGCGCGAGGGCTCCGGGGACGAGCACGCCGAACAGCGTGAGCGTCGCGCCGATCAGGACGGCCGCGAACGCCAGTCCGTCACCGCGCTCGCCGGTCCGTCGGACCTCGTGCCGCGCGATGAACCCGACGACGACGCCGCCGATCGGGGCGACGAAGGCGAGCGCGACCGCCACGACGGCGAGCAGGCTCAGCGGCGCGAGTCCGGGCGTCCCGTCCGTGCTCGGGGTGGAGGCTGCCGGGGCGGAGGCGGCCGGCGCGGAACGCTCGGGGGCGAGGTCGGTCACGGGAGTCTTCCGTTCAGTCGGCGCACGTGGCGAGCTGCGGGCGTGCGAGGTCCGCTCAAGAGTAGAGCGACGGCGCCCGGAGCGGAGGCCTGCATTCGGGGTCCAGCTGCGCGGTCGGGCGACTTCGTGAGCAGAAATGGTCGGGTTCATCGACGGGACTCGACCATTTGTGCTCACGAAGCGCACGGCTCACGAAGCGCATGCGCTCACGAAGCGCACGCGCTCAGCGCCCGAGCGCCGTGAGCTGCTTCTGCAACCCGCGCTCGAGGTACGGCTCCAGAGACGTCGCCCACGTCGCCGTGATGTGCGTGGTGTCCCGGTAGACCAGCACGCCGCCGATCACCGCGGGGCAGGTCGTCTCGGTGCAGTAGTAGTCGGTCAGGTCGATCACCCCGGCTCGTCCTCCGGCGGCCTTGAACGCCCGCACGGCCTCGATCGAGGAGTCGGTCTGGGCGAGCGCCTCGGAGCGGGGCCGGTCGCACGACGCGTTCGTCGGCCCGGACATCTTGCTCACACAGGCGATGACGTCGGGCCGGGGGACCGGGTTGTCGCGGATCGCGATGACGGGGAGTTCGTCGCCGGCGGCCTGCTCCCAGGCGTCGACGAGGCCGTTGCGGGTGGCGATGTCGCGTGAGGCTCCGGCCGGCAGGCTGACGGGCATCTGCGTGGCGGAGTGGGTGACGACCAGGGCGTCGGCGTCGCGGTGGGCGCGGACGTAGTCGATGGCCGCGTGCTTCCACGCGTTGCAGCCGCGCAGCGCGCCGGCGTTCACCGAGTTCTGCTGCGCCGTCGTGAGGTAGCACCCGCCGATGCCGGCCATGTCGATGCGCCACCCGTTGTCGTCGGCGATCTTCTCGTAGGCGCCGAGCAGGGCGTTGCTGTGCGAGTCGCCGATGACGATCAGGTGCTTCGACCAGCCGGTCGCCTTGCCGAGCACGCAGGTGCGGAAGGTGCCGTTCCAGCACTCGGGGCGGTTCGCGTCGTCGTCCTCGGCCGCGGCGGGGGCCGGGATCCGGGTGTCGGCGAGGGCCGGGTCGACGCAGGGGTCGGCGGAGCTGATCCGTGCGGCTGCTCCGATGCAGGACTCGTCGTCCTGTGCCCGTTCGGTCGCGAGCCGCTTCGTGAGCTGCTCGGTGGCGCCTTCGGCGTGGACCTCCTGCACGTAGACGGCGGTCAGGGTCGAGGCGCCGAGCGTGACGACCGTGAAGGTGCAGATGACGCCGAGGGCGACGACCCCGCGGGGCCGCAGGTCGCGCAGCCAGGTCGAGAAGCGTACGGGTTCCTCGAACCAGATGGTCGTGACGGCGGCGAGTCCGACCGACACCAGGAGCACCGAGGTGCTGGTCGCCCAGTCGAGCGGGCGTCCGAGCATGATCGGCAGGATCACGACGAGCGGCCAGTGCCAGAGGTACAGCGCGTACGAGATCCGTCCGGTGAACGCGACCGGTCCGAGCGCGCCGATCGACTCGAACACGGTGCGTCCGCCGAACAGCACCACGAGGGTCGCGCCGGCGACGGGGAGCAGCGCGGCGATCCCGGGGAACGGCGTCTCCGCCCCGATGACGAACAGGGACAGGACGAGGGCCACGGCGCCGACGCTCGTCAGGATCATGCGCACCCGCCGGGCGACCTCGGTGCGGACCTCGGGCAGGTGCACGGTCGCGGCGAGGCCGCCCAGTGCGAACTCCCACGCGCGGGTGCCGGTGGAGAAGTACGCGACGCCGGGGTTCGTGCTGGTCTGCACGATGCTCCACACCAGGGACAGCACGACGACCGCGCCGAGCAGCAGGCGTGCGGTGGTCAGCGTCGAGAGGCGCCCGCGCACGGCGACGGCCAACCCGAGCAGCAGCAGCGGCAGGACGATGTAGAACTGCTCCTCGACCGACAGTGACCAGAAGTGCTGGAACGGTGAGGGGTCGTCCGCCGAGGCCAGGTAGTCGACCGAGTTCGCCGCCAGCTCCCAGTTCTGCAGGTAGACCGTCGACGCGATGAGCTCGCGGCCGTACTGCCCCCACAGTGCGCTCGGCACGGCGGCGAGCACCGCTGCGCCGGTGGTGGTGATGGTGAGGAACGCGGCCGGCAGCAGGCGTTTGGCTCGGCGTGACCAGAACCGGCCGAGGTGGATCGTGCCGGTGGCGACCTGTTCGCGCAGCAGGAGTCCGGTGATGAGGAACCCGGAGATCACGAAGAAGACGTCGACCCCGACGAACCCGCCCCGCAGGGCGTGCGGCCACAGGTGGTACACGACGACGGCCAGCACCGCGAACGCGCGGAGACCCTGGATGTCCCACCGCGTCGTGTCGCGCGCGCGGTGCGCGGGGCCCCGCGCGCCCGGCGTTGCAGTGTTCACTGCGACGATCCTACGAGAAGCGCGTCACGCCCTGGGACGGCACGCGAGAAGACGGGAGGCCCGTGGCGGTCTCGCCACGGGCCTCCCGTCCGTCGTTCGCTCGCCCCCACCCCGTGGGGTTCCGAGATCTCGGAACCCCGCGGGCACGCGCCGTCCTGATCGGAACCTCGACGCACAGCGCGCCGCGTGTCGTGGAACCGCGCGCAGCGTCAGACGGTCGCGCGCACCTCGGCCAGCGACGGGTAGTCGGTGTAGCCCTCGGCGCCCGCGCCGTAGAAGAGCTTCGGGCGGGGCTCGTTGAGCTCCGCGTCCTGCTCCCAGCGGTGGGCGAGGTCCGGGTTCGCGATGGCGGGACGGCCGACGGCGATCGCGTCGGCGATGTCCTGGTCGTGGACGACGGTGATCGCTTCCTCACGCGTGGTCATCGCGCTGAAGCCCGAGTTGACGATGAACGGTGCGCCCGCGGTGCGACGGACGTGCTGCACGAGGTCGCCGGTCGGCTCGGCGTGCAGGACGTCGATGAACGCGAGTCCGAGCGGGGCGAGGCCCTCGGCGATCGCCGTGTAGGTCGCGCGGACGTCGGCCGCGTCGTCCTCGATGACGCCCTGGATGCCGTGCTCGGGCGACAGGCGGATGCCGGTGCGGTCCGCGCCGACGGCTTCGGTGACCGCGGTCGTGACCTCGATCGCGAAGCGGGCGCGGTTCTCGGGGGAGCCGCCGTACTGGTCGGTGCGGGTGTTCGACACCGGGGACATGAACTCGTGCACGAGGTAGCCGTTGGCTCCGTGGACCTCGACGCCGTCGAGTCCGGCGGCGATCGCGTTGCGGGCGGCCTGCGCGAAGCCCTGCACGGCGTCCTGCACCTCGGCGGTGGTCAGCTCGTGGGGGACGGGCATGTCGGCCTTGCCGGTCGCGGTGTGGGTCTGACCGGGAGCGGCGATGGCGCTCGGGGCGACGATGCGCGGCGTCTGCGAGATGTCGGGGTGCGAGACACGGCCACCGTGCATGAGCTGCATCACGATGGTGCCGCCCTCGGCGTGCACGGCGTCGGCGACGCGGCGCCAGCCGGCGATCTGCTCGTCGGTCTCGATGCCGGGCTGCCCGGGGTAGGAGCGGCCTTCCTGCACGGGCCAGGTGCCCTCGGTGATGATCATGCCGAGGCCCGCACGCTGACGGTAGTGCTCGACGAGCAGGTCGTTCGGGATGCCGTGCTCACCGGCGCGGGTGCGCGTGAGCGGGGCCATGACGACGCGGTTCGACAGGCGCAGGGCGCCGAAGGAGGTGGGTTCGAAGAGCTTCACGAGGGAGTGGAACGTCGTGTTGCTCGGTGCAATTCCCGCCGTCAGTCGCGCGGGCAGACCAGGGTCGACGAACGGACCTGGCCCTCGGGGCGGATCACCTGGTGCAGGGAGAGGGGCTTGCCGCAGATCGGGCAGCCGCGGTCCACCGATCGGTCGTCGACCCCCTCGGGGTGTCCGGCGCCGATCTGCGACGGTCCCATCTTGTTGATGAGCGTCGTGTTCCACCGTTCGTACCACTTGCCGAAGCGCCCCACGGTGCGTCCTTTCGTTCGTGCACGAACCATTATGGCACCATCGGCCGCGGATCACACCTGGTCGACCCGCTCCAGCAGTTCCGTCAGGTCGTCCTTGAGCGCTTCGAGGCGTTCCAGTGGCCACCCGAGCCGGTCCGCGACCGCCAGGGGGACCGCTCGTGCGCGGTCGCGCAGGGCCCGCCCGGCCGTGGTGAGCGAGACCGCGAGCTGCCGTTCGTCGGCGGCGCTGCGGGTCCGGCGGACGTAGCCGGAGGCCTCGAGTCGCTTGAGCAACGGGCTGAGGGTGGCTGAGTCGAGCCGCAGTTCGCCGGCGATCTCGCGCACCGACCGGGGGTCCTGCTCCCAGAGTGCGAGCATCACGAGGTACTGCGGATGCGTCAGGCCCATCGGCTCGAGCAGGTCGCGGTACAGCCCGATGACGCTCCGGCTCGTGGCCGCGAGGGCGAAGCAGAGCTGCCGGTCGAGCGCGAGCGGGTCGGGTGCGGAGGTCATGCGCCCACGATACCGTTCGCCCACGAAGTGTTCCCGGGGTGCGGTGGGTCGGTGCGGGTCGGTGTGGGTCGGCGCGACAAGTTCGACGTCGTCCGACATCGATCTTGTCGCACTGGCGCGGCCGCAACAGTTGCAGGCGCGGGCTGGCGACATCCTCGATGTCGTACGACATCGAGGATGTCGTTCCGGGTCGCGGGTCGGCGTCGGCCGCGCGGGGTGGGCGCACGCACGGGAGGCCCGGTGCCGGTCTCGTGGACCGGCCCCGGGCCTCCAGGCTGGGTGCGTCGACTACGCGCGGTGCGCGGGCGGGTGCCCCGACTCGTGCGCGTTGGCGTCCGGCGCCACGGGGAGGGCGTGCGACCCCGTGTGGGTCTCCTCGTGGCCGGGCTGACCGGGCTGACCGGGCTGACCGGGCTGGCCCGGCTGACCGGCGACCGGGTGCGACCGCTCGAGCTTCGCGCCCTCGACGTCGACGTCCGGCACGATCCGGTCGAGCCACTTCGGGAACCACCACGCGCTCTGGCCGAGCAGGTGCATCGCGGCCGGGATCAGCAGCATGCGGACGACGAACGCGTCGATGAGCACACCGAACGCCAGCCCGAAGCCGATCGGCTTGATGGTGGAGGAGTCCGAGAAGATGAAGCCCGCGAACACCGAGATCATGATGATCGCCGCTGCCGTGACCACCGCGCGACCGGCGTGCAGCCCGCGCTGGACCGCGACCTTCGCCGAGGCGCCGTGGGCGTAGGCCTCACGCATGCCGGACACCAGGAACAGCTGGTAGTCCATCGCCAGACCGAACAGGATGCCGATCTCGATGATGGGCAGGAAGCTCAGGATCGGCGCCGGGTCGTGCACGCCGAACACGGAGCCGAGCCAGCCCCACTGGTAGATCGCGGTCAGGCCACCGAACGACGCCATCACGGACAGGATGAAGCCCGCCGTCGCCGTGATCGGGACCAGGAAGGACCGGAACACGATGATCAGGATGATGAGCGACAGGCCGACGACCACCACGAGGTAGAGCGGCAGGACGTTCGACAGCTTCTCGGACACGTCGATGTTGGCGGACGCGTTGCCCGCGACACCGAGCGTGACCGTGCCGTCGTCGGTCGTGACGGTCTGCTCACGCAGGTCCTTGACCAGGTTCTCGGTGGAGATGCTGTCGGGACCGCCGCCGGGCTTCACCTGGAACGCGATGATGTCGCGGTCCGACGAGGTACCGATCGGCAGGACGGCCTTGACGTCGTCGTTCTTCGCCAGGGCCTCGCCGATGGTGACCTCGGTCGCGGTGACGTCGGACTTGCTGATCGACTCCGGCAGGGTCGCGACGACGAGCAGCGGGCCGTTCTGGCCGGCGCCGAACTCCTCGTCGAGGGCCTTGTACGCCTTGTACTGGCTCGAGTCGACGGACTCGGACGCACCGGTCGGCAGGCCGAGGCGCATCTGCGTCGCCGGGAGTGCGATGACACCGAGCACGGCGACACCGGCGACGAGCGTGACGATCGCGCGCCAGGTCTTCATCGGCTTGTTCGGCACCCGGGTCGAGCCGGTGTTGCCGATCTTCGCGCGCTCCTTCTTCCGCAGGATCCGCATCCCGATCAGGGACAGCAGCGCCGGGGTGAACGAGGTGGCGATGAGGATCGCGAAGAACACCGCGACCGCACCGACCGTGCCCATGAGCCCGAGGAACGGGATGCCGGTGATGTTCAGCGCGAGCAGCGCGACGATGACGGTCGCACCGGCGAACACCACGGCGTTGCCCGAGGTGCCGTTCGCGAGGCCGATGGACTCGTGCACCTGCATGCCCTGCTTCAGCTGGGTGCGGTGTCGGTTCAGGATGAAGAGCGAGTAGTCGATGCCGACCGCCAGGCCCAACATCACCCCCAGCACCGGCGTGACCGAGATGAACTCGACCAGGCCGGAGAACGACAGCGAGGCAAGTGACGCCACGCCAACGCCGAGCACGGCGCTGACGAGCGGGATCGCCGCACCGATGATGGTGCGGAGCATCAGGAAGAGCACGAGCGCGGCGATGATGACGCCGACGATCTCGCCCGGGCCGAGGATCGACGGCACGCCCTGCGCGATGTCGTTCGACACGTAGACGTTCACGCCGCTGATGTCGGCCGAGTCGGCGTCGTCCGCGATGGCGGTCTTCGTGTCGGCGGGGACCTCGTAGGTCGACTTCGTGAACTGGACCGTGCCGATGGCGGCGCTGCCGTTCGACGACACGAAGCGGACGTCCTTCGACAGGTCGAGGAGCTTCGAGCCCTGCTCCAGCTCGTCGGCGCTGTCGTCGAGCTTCTTCGTGTTGGCGTCGATCGTCTTCTGCGCGTCGGCGATCTGCTGCTCACCGGCGTCGATCTGCGCCTGCTGGGCGTCGATCTGGGCCTGCGCCTGCTGGAGCTGCGCCGCCGCGGCCTGCGCCTGCGCTGCCGGGACCGCTGCGGAGCCGGCTGCCTGCGCCTGGGCCTTCTGCGCGTCCAGCTGCGCCTGCGCGTCGGCGATCTGCTGCTTGCCGGACGTCAGCTGCGCCTTCTGAGCGTCGAGCTGGTCCTGTCCGGTCTCGAGCTTCGCGCGGCCGTCGGTGATCTCCTTGCGGCCGTCGACGATCTTCTGGCGCTGCTCGTCGAGCTGGTCCTGGGTGTCGAACCCGCTCGTCGCGCCCTTGACGCCGTCGAGCTTCTCGACCTTGGTCAGGAAGTCCGCGACCTCCGACTTCTGCGCGTCGGTGAACGCCTTGCCGTTCTTCGTCTCGAAGACGATCGTGCCGTTGCCGCCGTTCGCGGACGGGAACTTGTCGGCGAGCTCGTCCTGCACCTGACTGGTCTTGGTGTTCGGGATCGAGATCGCCGACGAGATCGTGCCCGAGAACAGGCTGTAGGTGACGCCGGCGACGGCCATGATCACCACCCAGGTGATGATCACGAGCCAGTGGCGTCGTGCGGAGAACCGTCCGAGACGGTAGAGGAGACCGGCCATGCGGTTGCCCCGTTCCTTTCGTTGCAGGTGCTGTGTGGAGCGGGGTGCGCCGGTGGACCCCTGGGGAGGGAAGCGTCAGTCGGTGGGCATGTAGCCGCTGCGGACGCTGTGCACGAGTCGTGCCAGCAGGGCGTCCCAGTCGGCGACGGACTGCTCGTCGATCGCGGGGCCGGAGGTGGCCAGCCAGTGTTCCGCGATCACGACGATGCCGCTCATGAGCGACTCGACGAGCAGGGCGGCGTCGAGGGGATCCGCCGCCGGGTAGCGGCGTGCCACCTCGTCGCGGAGTCGTTCGGTGACCCGGGAGAACGCCGTCTGGGTGAGGACCGCGGCCTTCGGGTCGTCCTTGCCCGGGTCGCCGAGGATCCGGTACATGCTCGAGATCGCGGCTGCCAGGTCGGCTCCGCGTGCGGCGGACTCGAGCTCGTCGAACATCGAGGCCCGGCTGCCGTCGCCGACCGGGGTGCGTGCCATGTCGGCGAGGAACCGGTCGATGATCACGGACAGCTCCTGCTCGCACACGGCCAGCAGGACCTCGTCGAGCGACGCGAAGTGGTTGAACACCGTCCGCCGCGCGATGTCGGCCCGTGCTGCCAGGTCGTCGACGCTGAACTCACGGCCGCCGCGTTCATCGACCAAATCACGTGCGGCCTGCAGGATCGCCGCACGGTGCTTCGCCTTGAGGGCGGCGCGGCGGTCGGTCGTGAGGGTCACGAATGAGAACACTAGGTGCATCGATGCACTCGGTGCAACAACTACGAGTGCATCCTCAGGTTCGTACCCCGCGGTGGAAACTCGGTTCTGAACAGATGTGCGCATGGTTGACTGCACCCAGCACGACCGCCGGTGCGACCGCCGGCAAGACCGCCAGAACGACCGCCAGAACGACCGCCGTACGAAGGAGTACCCGATGCCCGTCCGCCTGTCCCCGGAGACCCTCGACGAGATCGCCGCGAGCGGTGTCGCCGTTCCGACCTACGACCGCAGCGGGATCACCGCCGGCATCGTGCACTTCGGCGTCGGCGGCTTCCACCGCGCGCACCAGGCGATGGTGATCGACCGGTTGCTCCAGCAGGGCGAGGCGCGCGAGTACGGCATCTGCGGCGTCGGTGTCCTCGAGCAGGACCGCCGGATGGCCACGGCGATGGCGGAGCAGGGCGGCCTCTACACGCTCGTCCTCAAGCACCCCGACGGCACCCGCGAGTCCCGTGTCGTCGGCAGCATCGTCGACTACCTGCTCGCCGTCGACGACCCGGACGCCGTCGTCGAGAAGATGGCGCACCCGGACACCAGGATCGTCAGCCTGACCATCACCGAGGGCGGCTACAACTTCGACCACGTCACCGGCGAGTTCGTCGCGGACGAGCCCGGCGTCGCGGCCGACCTGCGCGGCGACGGACCACCCCGCACCGTGTTCGGCCTGGTCGTGGCAGCGCTGCAGCGGCGCCGGGAGCGCGGGCTGGAACCGTTCACCGTGATGTCGTGCGACAACATCCAGGGCAACGGCCACGTCGCCCGCGACATGTTCACCGCCTACGCACGCCTGCAGGACCCGGCGTTCGCCGACTGGATGGACGAGCACGTGTCGTTCCCGAACTCGATGGTCGACCGCATCACGCCGGTCACCGCCGACGAGGACCGCGCCTGGGTCCGCGACGAGCTCGGCATCGAGGACGCCTGGCCCGTCGTCGCCGAACCGTTCTTCCAGTGGGTGCTCGAGGACGACCACCCCGCCGGACGTCCGCCGTACCAGGACGCCGACGTGCAGATCGTCGAGGACGTCGAGCCGTACGAGCTGATGAAGCTCCGGTTGCTCAACGCCTCGCACCAGGGCCTGTGCTACTTCGGGTACCTGTCCGGGTACCGCTACGCGCACGAGGCCACGCAGGACCCCGCGATCGCCACGTTCCTGCGTCGCTACATGGACGAAGAGGGCTCGCCGACCCTGCACCCCGTGCCCGGCATCGACCTCGAGGACTACAAGTCCACCCTCATCGAGCGCTTCCAGAACCCCGAGGTCCGCGACACCCTGGCCCGGCTCTGTGCCGAGTCGAGCGACCGGATCCCGAAGTGGCTGCTACCGGTTGTCCGCGACAACCTCGCCGCCGGCCGGCCCGTCACGTTGTCCGCCGGCATCGTCGCGTCGTGGGCGCGCTACGACGAGGGCACGGACGAGTCCGGCGAGCCGATCCAGATCGTCGACCGGCTGGCCGAACCGCTGCACCGCATCGCCCTCACCCAGCGCGACGACCGGCTCGCCTTCATCGCGAACCGGCAGGTCTTCGGCGACCTGATCGACGACGAACGGTTCGTCGCGGCGTACCGCGACGCCCTCGACGGGCTCATCGCCGACGGCGCCCACGCGACGGTCGAACGCTTGTCGCGTTCCTGACGCGGGTCGCGCCCTGCGCGTGACCGGACGGCGGACGGGAGGCCCGGTGCGAGCTGGCGCCGCGCCTCCCGTCCGGTGCCCGGTAGCGTCGAGACCATGGCGACGATCGCGCTCATCAGTGGCGCTCCCGGGAGTGGCAAGACGACGCTCGCGTCGGCGCTCGCCGCCGAACTCGGCTGGCCGTGCGTCGACCGCGATCAGCTGTACGCCGGGTTGATGGCCGGTGCCGACCTCGGTCGCGACGAGGTCGTGCCGCACGGCGTCCGGTTGTTCTGGACTGTGACGGCGCACCTCGCGGCAGCCGGGTGCAGCGTCATCGCCGACGCGACGCTGTACCGCGGTCAGTCCGAGGCTGACGTGCGCTCTGCCCTGGTGTCGGTCGGGGACGTGCGGAACCTGCACTGCCGATCCGCGCTGGCGTTCGACCGGTTCGTCGCCCGCGGTCACCCACAGGAGCTGAACGACCGGGTCGCACGCAACGCGCCGGTCGTCACCGAGCCGCTCGACCTCGGGGTCCCACGCCTCGACGTGGACACGACCGACGGCTACGACCCAGAGCTCCCGCGGGTCGTCGACTGGTTGCGTGCTCCGTCGTGAACCGGACCGACCGCCTGTACGCGCTCGTCGAGGAGCTCCGCGCCGCGGCACCCGCGCTGCGGAGCGCGCGCCGACTCGCCGAGCGGTTCGGGGTCAGTGTGCGCACGGTGGAGCGGGACCTGCTCTCCCTGCAGCAGGCCGGCGTGCCGATCTGGGCCGAGCCAGGGCGGACCGGCGGGTACACGATCGACGCCCGTGCGACGCTCCCGCCGCTCGGGCTGACCGTCGACGAAGCGCTCGCGGTGGCGATCGGCCTCGGCACGCTCGGCTCCAGCCCGTTCCGCGACGCGGCGCGCAGCGCTGCCCGCAAGGTCACCGCGGTGCTCGCCGAGGACGACGCCCGACGGGCAGTGCGACTCGCGAGCCGCGTGCACCTGCTGGAGTCGGGGGAGCGCACGCCTGCTCCCACGGCGCTCGCCGGTGCGCTGGCGGGTGGGCGCGTCGTCCGGATGCGGTACCGCGACGCAGCGGGCGCGGAGACCGACCGCATGGTCGAACCGCTCGGGTACATCGGGAAGGGCGAGGACTGGTACCTCGTCGCGTGGTGCCGGTTGCGCGATGGCGTCCGTGCCTTCCGCGGAGACCGGGTGCTGGCGGTCGAGGAGACCGACGAACAGGCCCCGCCCCGGGTGGTCCACCTCGACGAACTCGACATCCCGCACGGCGTCCTGCGCCCCGTGCTCGGGGACCTGCTCGGGGACTGAACCGCCAGATCCGCTTGCTCATTGGCCGAAACACCGACAGGACGGTGTCGCGGTGGTCGCGCATGCTCGACGAGTCCGGTCACGGTGGCCGGCCAGGAGGGCTTCCCATGCAGTTCGCATCCATCCGGATCATCACCGACGACCTCGACGGGATGGTGCGGTTCTACGAACGCGTCACCGGGACCGAGGCGCGGCGGCCCGCACCCGTCTTCGCCGAGATCGTGACCGGCGGCGCCGTGCTCGCCCTCGCGACCCCGGCGACCGTGGCGATGCTCGGACCGGCCGCGCCCGAGCCCCGCACGAACGGCAGCGTGTTCCTCGAGTTCGTGGTGGACGACGTCGATGCCGCGTTCGCGGGGTTGCGTGGTGCCCTCGACGACGTGGTGCTGCCGCCGACGACGATGCCCTGGGGGAATCGATCGGCGCTGTTCCGCGACCCCGACGGCAACCTCGTGAACCTCTTCAGCCGCCCTGCCTGAGCATGTATTCTGTCAGTCACTGACAGAATCGAGTGCACATGCAGCTCCACGTCGAAACCCACGGACACGGCCCGGTCCGGGTCGGACTCGTGCACGGCATCCTCGGATCGGCGCTGGTGTGGCGCGACCTCGTGTCCCACGCCGATCCGGACCGGTACACGTTCCTCGTGCCGGACCTGCGGGGTCACGGCGAGAGCGACCGCGCGGCGTCGTACACACTCGCCGCGTTCGCCGACGACCTCGCCGAGACGCTGCCGCAAGGGCTCGACGCCGTCGTCGGACACTCGCTCGGCGGGCGGGTGCTGTTCGACGCCGTCGACCGGTTGCGCCCGGCCCGCGCGGTGTACCTCGACCCCGGCTTCCACCTGCGGGCACCGGGGCGGAGCGTGCTCGGGCGGGCGTTCTGGGCGCTGCCCGGGCTGCAGCCGCTGCTCGTGCAGGCGTACGACCGCACCGATCCGCGGTGGGGGCCGGCGAACGTCGCCCGGGCCGAGGAGAGTCACCGGCACTGGGACCGCACGATGCTGCGCGACGTCCTGCGAGCGGTCGCGACGACACCGGTCGCTCCGGCGGCCCCGTTCGTGCCGTCGACGCTCGTGCTCACCGACGACGGTCGACACGTCGTGCCGGCGGCCGAGGTACCGGTCTACGAGCGCCTCGGGTGGGACGTCGAACGGGTGCGCGGCGTGCACCACGACCTCGCGATGGAGGACGCCGCGCGCACGATGCGCCTGCTCGACGACGTGCTCGGCGGGGCGCACGCATGAGCGTCACCACGGTGTTCGGTGGGGTGTCCAACGTCCTCGTCTCCGACGGCACGACGTCACTGCTCGTGGACGGCTTCTTCAGTCGTCCCTCGTTCCCGCGGCTGATGCTCGGCCGGCTCCGACCGGACGTCACCCGGATCGAGGGCGCCCTCGCACGGTTCGACGTCGACCACCTCGATGCCGTGCTCGTCTCGCACTCGCACGCCGACCACGCCCTCGACGCGCCCGTGGTCGCGGACCGGACCGGGGCGGAACTCGGCGGCTCGGCGTCCACCCGGATGATCGCCACCGGGTACGGGCTCGACCGCGTGCCCTTCCGGGAGCTCCACGACCGCGAGTCGTTCGCGGTGGGGGCCTTCACGGTCACGCCGCTGCACGCGCTGCACAGTGACGGCGATGCGGTGCCGGGCGAGATCACCGAGCCGGTCACCCTGCCGGCCCGGATGCGCGACTTCCGGACCGGCGGGTGCTCCTCGTTCCTGTTCGAGCACCCGGACGGATCGGTGCTGGTCCACCCGACGGCGAACTTCATCCCGGGATCCTTCGCGGGACTCCTCGCCGACACCGTCTACCTGGGTGCGGGCGCCGCCGGTGCGAAGCCGACGGCCTGGATCGATCAGTACTGGCAGGAGACCGTCGGCGCCCTGCACCCGAGCGTCGTCCGGCCGGTGCACTGGGACGCGTTCTGGCGTCCGTTGACCCGTCCGCTCAGGCCGCTGCCGAAGAAGCTCGACCGCCTCGACGTCACGATGCGCGCGTTCACACGCCTGGCGGACGCCGACGGTGTCGACCTCCGGCTGCCCGAGCTCTGGCGGCGCGAGACCGTCTCCACGCGGTCCGCGCCGTGACCGGGGTCCGGGCGCAGAACCGGCGGGCGACGGAGTGTGCCGTCGAGGACGCCGCGGTCGCGCTGGTCGGAGCGCGCGGGTTCGACGTCGTCACCGGGGCCGAGATCGCGACCGCGGCCGGCATCACCGAGCGCACGTTCTTCCGGTACTGCGCCGCGAAGGTGGACGCGTTCCTGTTCGTCTCGCGCGACGTGCACGACGCCGTCACTGCCGCGGTGACCGCCCCGGTGCCGTTCGATGCGCTGACCGAGGTGATCGCCGGGGTGCTCGTGACGTTCGAACGCGACCGCCCCGACGACCTCGACCGCCTGGTCCGGGTGCGCGCGCTGCTCGTTGCCGATCCGGCGCTGCTGTCCGCCGTGCTCGAGCGGGACGCCGCGCAGACGCTGGAGCTGCAGTCGGCGTGGCAGGGCGCCGACCGGTTCGCGGTGCCGTTGGCCCTGCTCGCGCTGCGCGCCGCGTTCGACGAGTGGGCGGAGCGCCCCGCGGGGGAGTCGCTCAGCGCGGCGTTCCGGCGGACGTGCGCCGCGCTGCGGACGGCCACCGGCGGCTGATCGCGCGCGTCACGCCCTGGACGCAGCCACCAGCCCCAGCGGAAGAGCCGTGGCGGGCGCCACCCGGGCCTCCCGTCCGCTCTGGATCGCGACCCGGGTCGCGCCGCGCCGGCGCGGGGCGTTCGTCTCGTGTGGTGACGGTTCTGGTTCACGTTCCCCGTGGATCACGAACCAGAACCGTCAGTCGTCAGGAAGCACGTCGTCTTCCCACGGCACCGGCGTCGTCTCGCCCGTCTCCCAGTCGTGGCGCAGGATCCCGTACCCGACCGACGCGACCGCGCGGCCGCCCTCGATCGGCCACCCCTCGCGGTAGTGCGCTTCCTTGACCCACCCGGCACGCACGAAGACCCGGCGCATGGCCGTGTTGTCCTCGCGGGTCTGGCCCTCGAAGCGGGTCACCGACGGCAGGGTGCCGAAGACGTGGTCAGTGACCGCGCGCAGTGTCGGGACGCCGAGGCCGCGACCGCGGAACGCGCCGGCGATGCGCAGGTCGAACAGCGGGACCGGGTCTTCCAGGTCCTCGAGCCGGACGAACCCGATGCGGCCGTGCTCCGTGTGGTCGACCCAGTACGAGTCGTGCTCGTCGTCGCGGTAGGAGCCGGAGTCCACGGCCTGGACGGCCTCTGCACGGCTCCACGTCCGCCGCACGTGGAACGGGAACTCCTCGGTCGACAGGAAGTCGACGAGGGCGTCGTGGTCGATCCCGATCGGGTCGAGCCGGGTCAGCCGGACGGAGTGCTCGGTCATGCCGTCACGCTAGCGGGGGCGCAGCGTGGTGGCCCAGCGTCCGATCGTGTCGTACGCCTGCTCCCGCACGTCGGGCGCGGACAGCACCACGTCGTGCACGGCTCCGGGCAGCCGCCGGACCGTCACCTCGTTGCCGAGCGACAGGGCTCGGTGGGCCACCGTGTCGACGTTCAACGCGACGTCGGCGTGTGCCATGCCGGGATCCCACCGGGGTTGCAACATGCTCTTGTCGCTGAGCATGACGAGGACGGGGACCTGGATGTCGAGCCCGTGCTCGACCGTCTCCTGCCCCGCGAAGACCGCCGCGAGCCAACCGGGGTGCAGGGGGAACCCGCGTTCCGGTCGCCACTGCTGGTCGTACGTCCACGAGCCCTCGCCCGCGGCCGACACGGTGCGCGTGTAGAAGCCGGGGTCGACGGCGGGCATCGGGGCGAGGGGGTTCCGCTTGGCGCCGAGCTTGATGACGGGCGCGACGATCGCCCGGCCCACGGCGGTCGCCTGGAACTCGAGCCACGGACTGTTGAGGACGACGCCGTCGACGAGTTCGGGGTGGCGCGCAGCCCACAGCGACAGCGTCAGACCGCCGGTGGAGTGCCCCATCAGCACGAGCCGCCGCTCGCCGGGGCCGGGGTGCTCGGCGGACACCGCGTCGAGCGCCGCGGCGATGTCCTCGTCGTACACCGCCAGGTCGTCGACGTTCCCCGGGGTCTGCTGGGGGCGGAGGCTCCGGCCGTACTTCCGCAGGTCCAGTGCGTGGAAGCGGGCACCGAGCCGTTCGATCCGCTCCGCCAGCTCGGTCTGGAAGAAGTAGTCCGACCACCCGTGCACGTACAGCACGTCGGTGCCGTGCAGTGGCCCGCGCCCGTGCAGCAGCAGGTCCGTCGGGGTGTGCCGACGACGGACGAGGGTGGCGACGACCGGCCCCTCGGAGTCGGTGCCGAGCGGCAGTTCGAGTCGCTCGTAGGGCGCTCCGAGGACGTCCTCGTGCCACCGCTGGACGACCATGACCCCACCGTATCCGGCACCGCTGCGGGTGGTACCGGGGTACCACGGTCGCTCCGCGGAGATCGTCTGCGACGGCGATGTGGTGGACCTGGTCGTCTCCGTACCGTTGCCGCATGATCGAGATCCAGAACCTCTCCAAGCGCTACGGCGAGAAGGTCGCCGTCGACGACGTGTCCTTCACGGTGCGCCCCGGCGTCGTCACCGGCTTCCTCGGTCCGAACGGCGCGGGCAAGTCCACCACGATGCGCGCCGTCGTCGGACTCGACCGGCCGACCTCGGGCACCGCCCACGTCGACGGACGCCCCTACCGCGAGCTGCGCGACCCGCTGCGTCGCATCGGCGCACTGCTCGAGGCCAAAGCGGTCCACAAGGGACGCAGCGCCTTCGACCACCTGTCGGCGCTCGCCGCGACGCACCGGATCCCGACGGCCCGGGTGCACGAGGTCATCGGGATGACCGGCCTCGAGAACGTCGCGAAGAAGCGCGTCGGCGGGTTCTCGCTCGGCATGGGGCAGCGGCTCGGGATCGCGGCGGCACTGCTCGGTGATCCGCAGACGCTGATCCTCGACGAGCCGGTCAACGGCCTCGACCCCGAGGGCGTCGTGTGGGTGCGTCGACTCGCCCGCAGCCTGGCCGCCGAGGGACGTGCGGTGTTCATCTCGAGCCACCTGATGAGCGAGATGGCCCTGACCGCTGACCGCATCGTCGTGATGGGTCGCGGCCGGGTGCTCGCGGACATGGACATCGCGGACCTGGTCGCCGCCGCCACGGAGCGGTCGGTCACCGTGCGGACGCCGGAGCCCGAGCGGCTCCTCGACGCGATCGCCGGACCGGACGTCACCATCGGCTACGAGGGCGACGGGTCGCTGCAGGTCCGTGGCCTCGGCGCCGAGCAGATCGGCGAGGCAGCGGGTGCCGCGGGCATCGTCCTGCACCAGCTGGCCACCACCGAGGCGAGCCTGGAGCAGGCCTACCTCGAACTCACGCACGACCAGGTCGAGTACCGATCGGAGGTGGCCCGATGAGCGCGGTCACGAGCAACGCCGTGCCTCGGCACGAAGCGTCCGGCGTCCACTTCTCCGGCGTCCTGCGCTCGGAGTGGATCAAGCTCCGCTCGCTGCGGTCGACGGCGTGGAGCTTCCTGCTGGTGCTCGTCCTGCCGATCGGCATCGGTGTGCTCCTGGCGGCCTTCGCGGACAACGGCGGTCAGGGGCTCACGGGTGATGCGGCTCGGAACGCGCTCGTCCTCTACAGCACGAGCGGCACGATGCTCTCGTCGCTGATCGTCGCGGTGATCGGCGCCCTCGTCGTCACCGGCGAGTACGGCACCGGCATGATCCGCTCCTCGTTCGCGGCGGTCCCACGGCGGTCGGTCGCACTGGCGGCGAAGGCGATCGTCCTCGCCGTGGCCGTCTTCGTCACGAGTGCCGTGAGCGTCTGGGCCACCGCCTTCATCAGCCTGCCCATCGCCGCGGGACGGAACGTCGAGGCGTCGTTGGACGCGAGCGTCGCGATGCCGTTGCTCGGCGCCTCCGTCTACCTGACGCTCATCGCGCTGCTGGCCTTCGCGGTCGGTGTGGTCCTGCGCTCCACAGCTGGCGCGATCGCCGGGGTCCTCGGCCTGATGCTGGTCGCTCCGGTCGTCGTGCAGCTGGTGCAGTCGTTCACCGGAGCGGACTGGCTCGGCACGCTGACGAACCTGCTGCCGCAGAACGCCGGGCAGCCGCTCATGCAGTTCGGCACCGAGGTGACGTCGGGGTGGCACGACGGCGTCCTAGCCTTGGGGGGATGGAGCGGATTCGCGGTACTGCTGGCCTGGGTGGTCGTCGCATCGGTGACGGCGCTCGCCCTGGTCGAGAAGCGGGACGCGTGACCCCTGCCGACCTCGCCCCCGGTGCCGTCCAGGACGGTGCCGGGGGCATCGCCCTGCCCGACGCACCCGGCCGGCTCCGGCGGTTCTGGGCGCGCCACCCGGTCATGACCGACGCGCTGCTCATGGTCTTCTGGGGTGCGATCGAGGTCGTCGTCGCGTTCCGGAGTGCGTGGCAGGTCGACGGGAGCCCCGCCGCGCGGGTCACGGTCGTCGTCCTCGTGGTCATCGCCGTCTCCGGCATCCCGCTCCGGCGCACGCACCCCGCGGTGACGGCGGTGCTCGGGCTCGCGTCCGTCGTCGCGATGACGTGGACGGAAGCGGGGTACTCGCCGGTGCTCTTCACCGTGTACGCCGCGACCGTGTGGTGGTCGCGTGCCGCCGGGTGGTGGACGGCCGCGGTCGCCGTCGTGCTGGCCGCGGGGGCGACGGCGCTGCGCGTCTTCGTGGTCGCGCCGGGGTCCGGAGGACTCGCGGACGTCCTGTACCCGCAGCCCACGACGTTCCTGCTGGCAGCGGTCCTGATCGGCGTCAACGTGTCGAACCGCCGTCGCTACACGCAGGCGCTCATCGACCGCGCGCACCAGCTGGCCCGGGAGCGCGACCAGCAGGCGCAGCTCGCCACCGCCGCGGAGCGGGCCCGGATCGCGCGGGAGATGCACGACATCGTGTCGCACTCGCTCACGGTGATGGTGCGGCTGGCCGAGGGCGCGGCGGCCGGGGCGTCCGCTGGTGCACCCGCCGGTTCGGCGGGGTCCGCTGCCGCTGCCATGCGCGGAGTCGCCGATGTCGGCCGTGGCGCGATGGGCGACATGCGCCGCATGCTCGGGGTGCTCGGAGGCGACGGCGAACCCGCGCTCGCGCCGCAACCGGGCATCCACGACGTCCCGCAGCTCGTCGACCGGTTCCGCGCGCTGGGCACCCCCGTCGCCCTCGAACTCGTCGGCGTCGTCCCCGACGACGACGCCCTGCAGCTCGCCGTGTACCGGGTCGTGCAGGAGGGCCTCACCAACACCGCCCGGCACGCGCAGCGCGTCCGATCGGTCGACGTCCGCGTGGCAGCGTCCGCCACCGAGGTCACCGTGGTCGTCACCGACGACGGACGGACGGGAGGCCCGACTCGGCCAGACAGGTCGGCCCACGCCCCAGCGGGGTCGGGTCGAGGGCTCATCGGGATCGACGAGCGCATCCGCGCGCTGGGTGGGCAGGTGCGCGCGGGCTTCCGCGACGGCACCGACGGTTGGCAGATCCGGGCGACGATCCCGGTCAGGACGGAGGACCGGTGATCCGCGTGGCGATCGTCGACGACCAGCAGCTCATCCGGACGGGGTTCCGACTGCTGCTCGAGGCACAGCCCGACATCGAGGTCGTCGGCGAGGCCGGCGACGGCGGTGCGGGTGTTCGGCTCGTGCGTGCCCTGCGTCCGGACGTCGTGCTGATGGACGTCCGGATGCCCCACGTCGACGGCGTCACGGCGACGGCCGCGATCGTCGAGCAGGTCCCCGACACCCGGGTGCTCGTGCTGACGACCTTCGACCTGGACGAGTACGCGTTCGGTGGTCTGCGTGCCGGGGCGAGCGGGTTCCTGCTCAAGGACGTCAGCGCCGCGCAGCTCCTCGACGCCGTCCGGTCCGTGGCAGCGGGAGAGGCCGCGGTCTCACCGCGGGTGACGCAGCGGATGCTCGAGCTCTTCGGCTCCGTGCTGCCGGACGACCGGCCGGCGGGTCCGGACCCGCTGGAGCCCCTGACCCCGCGGGAGCGCGAGGTGCTGCTCGCGATGGCCCGCGGGTTGTCGAACCCCGAGATCGCCGCACACCTGGTGACGAGCGAGTCCACGGTCAAGACGCACGTCGGGCGGGTGCTCGGCAAGCTCGGGCTGCGTGACCGGGTGCACGCGGTGATCTTCGCCTACGAGCACGGCCTCGTGCCGCGGTCCTAGCTGCGCGGGGCCCTCGCGAAGAAGAGGGTGATCGCGCCGAGGGCGATGGACGCGACGATCAGCACCCAGGCGAGCACGGGGATCAAGCCGTCCCACGGTGTGAACAGGAGCACGATGCCGATCACCAGCACGACGGCGGCGGCGATCAGCACGAGGCGGTGCGGTCTTGCCGGGTGGGTTCGGGTCACACGTGCACCGTACGCGTCGGGACTGCGGACGGGCGCAGTCGCGCGCCGCTAGCCTGGCCGCGGTGACACGTTCTCCCGCTCTGTGACCCAGAGCCCATCCAGCGACACCGGTTCGCTCCTCGGACGAGGGGCAGTGATCTCGTGCGCCCGGAACGGGGACTCCCGACGGAGTTCCCCAGCACCCCGGCGCCCTGTCGAGACCACTCCAGAGAGACCGTTCGTCCATGTCATCGTCTTCTTCTTCTTCTTCTCCTTCTTCTTCTTCTCCCGCCGACCGCTCGCGGCTCCGCGCTTCGTGCGGTGACTGCTTCGCCCTCTGCTGCACCGCCTTCGGGTTCCAGCGGTCCAGTGACTTCCCGATCGACAAGCCGGCCGGCACCCCGTGCCGAAACCTGGCCGACGACTTCTCCTGCACGATCCACCAGGCGCTCCGTCCGCGGGGCTTCACCGGATGCACCACGTTCGACTGCTTCGGGGCCGGCCAGTACGTCTCGCAGGTCCTGTTCGACGGCACGAGTTGGGTGGACCAGCCCGACTCGAAGCCCGAGATGTTCCGGGCCTTCGCCGTCGCCCAGCAGCTCCACGAGATGCGCTGGTACCTGGCCGAGGCGGTGACTCGCTCGACCGCTCTGGGGTCAGCGGATGCACCGACCGTGCTCCAGCACCGTGTCCAGCAGGTCCTCGACGGTGAGTTGGCCGGCGTCCTCGCGGTGGACGTCGAGTCGCTCCGGTCCGAGGTCCGTTCCGTCCTGATCGACGTCAGCTCGGAGGCCCGAGGTGGGTACCCCGCCGCCGGCGACTCGGCCGATGACCTGCACCCGTCGACCGACCTGGCCGGCCGCGACCTGCGATCTCGCGTCCTGATCGGCGCCGATCTGCGCGGTGCGGTCCTGATCGCCGCGGACCTGCGGGGATGCGACCTGTCGGGCACGGACCTGCTCGGGGCGGACCTGCGCGATGCCCGGCTCGGGGGAGCGGACCTGTCGAACGCGCTGTTCCTCACCCAGCCGCAGGTGAACGCCGCGCAGGGCGATGCGTCCACGGTGCTGCCCGACGACCTCGACCGTCCAGGGCACTGGCCGCTCCCGTGATCCGGGTCAGGGCAGGACGATGACCTTGCCGGCGATCCTCCCGGCTGCGCCCTCGGCGTGCAGCGCCGGCAGGTCGGCCAGGGAGATGCGCCGCGTGACCTCGACCGTCAGGGCACCGTCGTCGACCAGCGCGACGAGTTCCGCCAGGCGTTCCCGGTTCGGCAGGACGAACACGGTCGACGCGCGCACGCCTCGGGACTCGTCACCCGGCGTGGCCATGAACGCCGTCGTGCTCACGACGACTCCGCCGTCACGGACCGCAGCAACATCCGCCGCGAACTGCTCGGGCTCGATCGGCGCCAGGTTGAGCAGCACGTCGACCTGACCGTCGAGGGCGTCGAGCAGGTCGGTGGCGGTGTGGTCGATGACCTGGTCGGCACCGGCCGCGCGCACGGCATCGGCACTGCGGGGGCTGGCGGTCGCGATGACGTGTGCTCCGGCGCGCTTGGCGAGCTGGACCGCGTACTTGCCGACGACCCCGCCGGCACCCACGACGAGCAGCCGCTGTCCGGCGGTGAGCCGGCCGTCGTCGAACAGGGCCTGCCAGGCGGTCAGCGCGACGGACGGCAGCGCGGCCGCGTCGGCCAGTGGGATGCTCGTCGGCGCTGCGACCACGGCGTCCGCCGGTGCGACGACGTACTCGGCTGCCCCGCCGTCGCGGTCCATCGGCAGGAACGCGATCACCGCGTCGCCCACGGTCAGACCGGTCACGCCCTCGCCGATCGCGTCGACGGTACCGGAGACGTCGTAGCCGGGGACGTGCGGCAGCTGGATCGGGATCGGCAGGAAGCCTGCCCGCATGCCGTTGTCTGCAGCGTTGTACGCGGTGGCCGCGACGCGGAGTCGCACCTGACCCGCTGCCGGGGTCGGCTGCTCGACCTCGCCGTACTGGAGGACCTCGGGTCCGCCGACTTCGTGGAACTGCACTGCCTTCATGGTGATGCCCTCTCGTATTTGCTTCGAATTCGAAGCGCTTGCTGGAGACGCTAGCACTGCTTCGAACTCGAAGCAACAGGTAAGGTGGCTGCATGAGTGACGCCCCCACCGCACTGACCCCGACGCAGCTCGGCGCCTACTTCGCGCTGACCGAGGTGAGTGCGCTCCTGCGCCCCGCGGTCGAGAGGCAGCTCCGCGACGTCGGCGGGTTGAGCACCGTGCAGTTCCAGCTCCTGGCGCGGCTGGGGGATGCTCCGGACGGGCACCTGCGCATGACGGACCTGGCCGACGGTGTCGTGTACAGCCGCAGCGGGCTGACCTACCAGGCGCAACTGCTCGAACAGCGCGGCCTCGTCACGAGGTCCCCATCGCCGGACGACGACCGCAGCACCGTCGTCGCGATCACCGACGCGGGGCGCGAAGTCCTTGCCGACGTGTTCCCCGGCCACATCGGCACCGTGCACGGACTCCTGTTCGCACCGATCACGGACGACGACGCGAGTGACCTCGCCCGGGTCCTCGGACGCATCAGCGAACACCTGCGAGCGAACCCACCGCGGTCGGCGTCGCGACGATCCGTGAAGGGGGCGTCCGCGTGACCGTCGGAGCGCGCGCCGCTCGGTGGATCATCGTCGGCTCGGTCGTCGTCGGACTGGCGCTGACCGTCTACGCGACCTCGTACTGGCTGTTCCCGACGTCGTTCCAGCTCCAGGAGCGGTTGCCCGACGGATCGATCAACCCGCGCGCATGGGCCGACCTGCTCGTGTCGTACATCCTCGCGCTCGGCTGCTTCGCGGTCGCCGGATGGGTGGGCGTGCAGCGGCTCCGCACCCGCCGCCGCTGAGGCGTCAGCTGCGCGTGCGTGACCGTCGCCGCGACACGGTGCCGACGACGAGCGTGGCGACGCCGAGCGCGATCCCGATCAGACCGAGCAGGTAGCCGAACAGCATCAGGATTCCGCCGCCGATGTTCGCACCGCCCCCGGTGTCGTTCGCGAGCGACCACCCACCGATCCCGACCGACAGGAAAGCACCCAACAGGAACACCGTGCACATCACGTGCAGGACCCTCGTGCTCTGGGAGGTCATGGCGACTCGCTTCCGTGCGTGGACCGGTACCGGATGGTAGCGCGACCTGCGAGGGTGGAGCGATGACCCTCGAGATGCTCTGGGAACGAGCTGATCCAGCGCAGGTGCTGCGGAGCCGCTTCGGGTTCACGGACGTCGCCGCTGCCGATGACTGGGTCATCCGGACGCTCGAGCGGTGGTGGAACGTGCGCGTCATCGCCTGCGAGCGCATCGTGATGAGTGACCACAACGCGCTCGCCTGGGTCTCGACCGCTGGCGGCCGGATGCTCCTGAAGTGGTCGATCGCACCGGAGGGGTTCGAGCGATTGGTGTTCGCGGCGGACCTCACGACGTGGCTCGCGGAGCGCGGCCTGCCCGTTTCCGCCCCGGTGCCGACGCCCGACGGACGGGTGCAGGTCGAGGAAGACGGGGTCTCGATGGGGCTCCAGCACGTCATCGGCGGAACCCTGCTGGACGTCCGCGATCCGGCACAGGTCCACGCGGCCGGTGCGACGCTGGCCCGCATCCACGACGCCCTGCGCGACAGCCCCGATCGGGCGCGCGCAGCCGGTGTGCGCCCACCGCCGACCCCGCTCGTGCAGCAGGTCGCGGGATGGCTCGAGGCTGCGCCGATGCACTTGCCGGAGCGTGTCCAGCGGACGCTTCGACGCCGGCTCGGGGCCGCGCCCTCCGACGACTTGCCGGTCCAGATCGTGCACGGCGACTACCGAGCGGCGAACGTCCTGTGCGCTGACGCGGACGTCGTCGCCGTCATCGACTTCGAGGACCTGCGCCTCGATCACAGGATCGTCGAGCTGGCACGCTCGGCCGTCCTGCTCGGGACGCTCTTCCACGACTGGGGCCCGGTCCCCGCGGCCGTCCACCGGCAGCTGCTCGACGGCTACCGCTCGGTGAGCGCGCTCACTGCCGACGAGCTCGCGTGGTGGGACGTCCTGGTGCTCTGGAACACGATGCTGTTCGTCCCGCCGGGGGACGACCCCACCGGGTGGGGCGCTGCCGCCGGGGCGCTCGCCGGTTAGCGGACGACGCGCTTCGCCGCCCGGGCGACGGCCACGAGCGCCGCGACCCCGAGTGCGATCCCGGCGATGCCGACGACCATGCCGCCCATGTACATGAACCCCGCGGCGAAGTTCACGCCGGTGCCGTCCGGAGTGAGGATCGTCCAGACGGAACCACCGGCGGTGAGCAGGAAGCCCAGACCGAGGAAGACGATCGCGAGGGTGACGATCGAGCGGATGTGGTGCACGGTCTGAACCTACCGAACCCGCGCCGGTGGCAGAGTGGCGTGATGGGGAGCATCCGGAACATCTCGGTCGGGCTGCCGACCAAGGACGGCCACGTGCTGCTGTCCGAGTCGTTCGACCAGACGCGCTGCCTGCGCTTTCACCGTGCAGTCGGCGGCGGCATCGAGTTCGGCGAGACCGCGGTCCAGGCGCTCCGTCGCGAGTTCCGCGAGGAGCTGGACGTCGCCCTCGACGAGGTCCGGCTGCTCGGTGTCCTCGAGAACCTGTTCGAGTACGAGGGGCAGCCCGGGCACGAGTACGTCCACGTGTTCGCCGTCCGGTCGGCGGAGCTGGACGCGGTGCCGCTGGACGCTGAACTCGTGGTGCTGGACGAGGGTGGCCCGGTGCGCTGGGTACCCGTCGACACGGACGTCCCGGTGTTCCCGGACGGCGTGCTCGACCTGCTCGCGGGTTCCGTCCCGATGGAGTCCTCGGCCAGCTGATGTCACGACCTCGTCGCCCCTCGGTTGCCGGCGGTGCACCCCTCATCGCCCCAGCACTCGGCGGCCAGCTTATTGAGTGCAGGTGTGGCCGGGATCGCGTTCACAAACGATCGTTTCTGACCAGGTGCGCCAGCGACGTCGACGCGCCGGGTCTAGACCTGTTCAAAACCCGTTGCTGTGAGCAGCTTCGCTTTGTGTCGCCCGTCTGGCTTTGCTTCGTGTCGGGCTCGCGGTGAGCTGTTAGCGTCTGCAACGTTTGTTGATCGACCCTCGAATTGGGGGGCGTCGACCCGTTTCGTTAGCGGGCTGAACCATCCAGGCTGGGGCTGCTTCTGCTTCTAGGGGAACTCGGGGTAAATTCATGCGCCGTCGCATGCTTTCGTACAGCGCGATCTCATGTATCGCTGTGATCGGCATCATTGGGGCGGGGTTGTCACCGGCGCACGCTGACACTGATCCCCGGCGTGGTGATCTGGCAGCGCCCCAGGGTTTTGACTCCAGCGATGTTTACACGCCCTCGTCGGCGTCGAAGCTAGCGGCGGTTCCTTCCCCGGAAGCGCCGTCCGAGAGCTGGTCCTCGGTCGTCGCTGAGGAAGCAGCCTCCAGCGAGACGCAGGCGAAGACGAACGCGCGGCAGCGTTCTGCTGCGGCGTCCGTGGATAGGACGACGGGCTGTTACGTCTGGGGCACGGGCGGCGGGCAGCTGTCGTATTACCCGATGGACAAGACCGAGTTGTCAAAGACCGAAGTCGCTCAGGTCAATCTGTCCAACGGCAATCTGCTCGTGTCAGCGAACGATGGTGTTGTCAGCGGACCCGGTGTCGCCGCGAGCGTTTCGCGTTGGTACAACGATCCCGCATTCGGTGGATTCGCCGGCCCGTGGGGCGGCGGATGGCAGTCGTCGCTTTCAAGCTGGAGCCAAGGCTTGTGCGTGTCGGATGACAAGAAGACTGTCGACTTCATCGGGAAGTCCGGCTACATCGGCCGCTTCACTCGAGGATCGGCAACGGCTACGACCTTCACTTCCCCGACTGGCCTGAACGCGACGATGACCTACTCGGGCGCGGACAGCAACTACGCGTACACGGTGCAGTTCAACCAGTCCGGTGAGCAGCTGAAGTACTCCTCGACTGGTTTCCCGACAGCGGATCTTGACCGGAACGGGGTCGGTCTGACCTTCGCGTACACGGACTCCAGTCACCCGTACTCGATCTCCAAGATCACCTCCACCTCTGGCCGCAGCCTCACTGAGAGCTCCGCCAGCGGAGCCGATCCCTTCGTGACTGGATACACCGACTTCACCGGGCGCAAGATCGCGACCTACGAAGACACACGGTCCGGCAACGGCGGCCAGCCGTACGTGAACTCCTTCACGAACGCTGCCGGGGCGAAGGAGACCTACACCTACGAGACGATCAACGGTGTCTCGCAGAACCGGCTGCTCAGTATGCGACTGCCGGCCGGTAGTGGGTCGGGGGCGTCCAATGACGACGAGCTGGTGAAGTTCACGTACGACACCAGTCACCGCGTGACCGCGATCACCCGCAGCAGCGTCGGGAACACCTCGGCGGCAGCGGTGACGAAGTACGCGTATGGCTCGGGGACCACAACAGTCACCGACCCGAACGGCCACAACACCGTGTACACACTCGACAACCAGGGGCGCGTGGTTTCCACGAAGGACGCCAACGGGCACACCCGGTCGCAGACGTACACGCCGAACAGTGACATCGCAACGTCCACCGATGCCCTCGCGTCCGGCTCGACTCCCGGCAACACGGTCACCCGCACCTACGACGGAATGAACAACCCCAGCGGTGTTTCGCTCCCGACTGGCGCCGCAGCCAGCGCCGTGTACGCGCAAGGTTCCTCCTGCCCGGATGCGGGCGGTGGGAACCCGTACCTGGCGAAGTGCTCCACCGATGACGCGGGAAACACCACCTCGTACGCGTACGACGCCGCAGGCAATCAGACCTCAGCGACGGACACCAGCGGCGGCAAGTCGGACGTTGAATTCAGCTACGTCTATGAAGATGCGTCGCGTTCGAAGTGTGGCGGTTTCGCTGGCCAGGTTTGCTCCGCGACCGACGGCAACGGCGGCACGACCACCTACACCTACAACACTGCTGGTGACCTCGCGAAGGTCACCCCGCCGGCACCAATGGCCGCAACGTCCTACAGCTACGACGCGCTCGGGCGTGTGACGAGCGTGATCAACCCCGCGGGTGACAACCCCACCTACGAATACGATGCGCTCGACCGCCAGCTTGCCCAGCACTTCAACGACAATTCTGGGGATTACACCACGACGTACTTCCCGTCGGGCCTGGTGAAGTCAAGCTCCGATACCCTCGGCGGATCGATCCAATACACCTGGGATGTGTTCGGACGGCAGCTCCAGCAGCGGGGCGTGTTCAACACCCAGGTTGACTCGTACACCTACGACAAGGCCGGGAACGTCCTCACGTTCACGGACGCGGGTGCCACGACGAAGTACGTGTACGACGCGACGAACAAACTCGTTCAGGTGATCGAGCCCGGCGGTTCCTGCACGAGCGGGACGACAGCCCCGGCCGCAGCGTCTGGCTGCGTGAAGCTCACCTATAACGCCAACGGGCAGGAAACCAAGCGGACGCTTCCCGGTGGTGCGAGCGTCCTCACCACGTACGACGCCGCGGGACGCGAGACCCGCGTCACGGCGAAAGACAAGTCCGGCGCCACAGTGTCGGACGTGGGCTGGCAGTTCAACTACCACAACTCCACCACCGCCTCGGCCGACCGCGGCAACGTTCAACGCCGTATCGCGTACAAGGAAGTCGGGCTCACGGCCGGAGCGACGACTGATTACACCTACGATTCTCGGAACCGTCTGTCCAACGCGGCGGAAACCGTTGCCTCCGGCACTGACGCATCCTGGTCCTACGGCTACGACGCCAACGGCAACCGCACCACCGACGCCCGGACCGGCACCGTCGGCATCACCGCCGGCGTGACCACGTTCTCGTACAACGCGAACAACCAGATCACTAGCACCAGCGCTGACACCACAGCGTGGACGTACGACGCCGCCGGCAACGAAACCACTAACGGCATCACCGGGAAGACGAGCGTCTACAACACCGCTCGAGGCACTACCGCCGCGATCGGTCCGAGCCAGTACTACCCGTTCGGTCCCGGGAACACGAACATCACACAGCGTTTCTCGCCCGACACGAACTACGTCAACACCGCACTCGGCCTGACAAGCGAAGCGCAAGGCTCCACCACTACCGCCTACACACGGACACCGGCAGGAGCGCCGCTCAGCAGCCGAACGGGAACCGGTCGGGCGTACTACATCACCGACAACCTCGCCTCCGTCATCGGCATGTTCGATGCGAACGGCAACTACCTCGGCGGCTACTCCTACAGCCCCTACGGCGAAACCCGAGCCGCCACCAACAACGCCACCGTCAGCTCCAACTCGCTGCGCTACATCGGTGGATACTGGGATGCCAGCGCCAAGGTCTACCACCTGGGGGCCCGCTACTACGACCCGAGCATCGGGCGCTTCACCCAGCAAGACCCGACAGGTCAAGAAGCTAATCCGTATGCATACGCAAACGACGATCCGATCAACAGTTCGGACCCCAGCGGTACAAGCGCAGTCGACCGCTTGGTTCGAATTCTGGACCTCGTCCTCAAGGGTTACGCCGTGTCTGAGGTATTGACGTCAGGGGACATCGCTACGTTTGCAACCGGCGTAGTGGTTGATGGCTTGTGTTCAGCGGCGCTTGCGGCGGTTACCGGAGGCGTCGGAGTGGTGGTCGCTTTCGGGTTCTGCACCGCCGTTTCAGCTACGATCACTGCGGCGGTATCGAACGCCATCGAGGGCAAGCCGTGACTGGAGAGAAATGCGCCAATTCAAAGATCGTGGTTCGTGGCTGTGGGCACTGGGGCAGGCTATCCTGGGATGCATTGCTGCCCCCATTGCCGCTGTGGCCCTGATTATGATCGGTTCCCAGAAACTTGCCGTAGATGTCAACGCCAACGGAATATTCCTTCTAGTGCTAGGAATAATCTTCGGTATCTGTTTCCCGTTAGCGATATGGCTGATCATTCGTATTGTGAAACTTAAGCCGTGAAATTGTAGCTGGGTTGATCCTGGCTCTTCCGTCGCAATTCAGCGCGACCTTGCCGCTGTGCCCACTGCGTGTGTCGTTACCGATCTCTGCACGACGGCCGACGTCGCGGCGACCATCGCTACGCTTGGAGGAGCTGTCGCGGCGGAACGGTTCTGCCTCGCCTCCCGAAACTCGACGGGCGCGAGTCTGGGCACTCATGGCAGTGATCGTAGGTGTACTCGCAATCATTGCCGGCATCCAGGAGATCTCCGGGGGGTCCAGACAGTTGGTGAGGTCCGTCCGGCTTGGGAAACGAGGCTGGAGCGGCGTAGCCACTCAACTGAAGAGCGCCTATGTCAGCGTGCCCAGGAGCGTGTGCGCCAGACAGCGACAGTGGTCGCATGACCCTACGGTTGCGAGACGTCGCGTCGGTAGCACGGCCGCGGCGTTCCGACTCGCGGAATCCGGGGGTGCGGCGGTTCTCACAACCAAGTCTCGCAAGTGTCCTCGGTGATGGGTTCACCATGGTGGCTTGCGAGACGAGCGTGGCGACGCACAGCTGATCTGGCTCGCCGGAGCTTCCAGCAGTGGGACACGGCTCGGCGAGCGAGATACGTCACCGCCACGGGCGCGCGCCGCGACGAACGACGTCTCGATCGGAGTGCGCCGGAGCTCGTGTTTCCCGTGCGGCGTTCGGGTGCTCGTCCGAAGCCCGGCGGACATCCGCCCGACCGCGAGTCGCGCACCACTCTGCAGCTGGTCACGAGGAATGGTCGTGGGAGCGCGGCGACGAGACGCGCAGAGACGGGCACTCTCGGAGCCGCCCGTCATCGTCCGGAGGGCCGAGATCGCCCCCACTGACGTCACGATCCCGTCACGACGGGCGCATTCCCAGCGGACACGGCGGTGTTCCGCGGCGAAGTCCCGGCGACCGCCCGAGATCGGCTGGGACGCTCCCGAACTACCGCACCAGATCGGTGCGGTGATGCACCACGGGGGATCCAGAGCGATGACGATGAGACGTGCAGGGGGAGCCGCGCTCGGCTTCGTGGGCGGCAGTGTGCTCGCAGGGTTGATGGTCGGGGTCGGCGTGACGCCGATGATCGCGGTCGCCGGAGTGAGCACGACGTCGGCGATCGGGGTGTTCGAGTCGCTGCCGGAGCACATCGAGATCGGGGACCTGCCGCAGCGCAACCAGGTCTGGGCGTACCGCGGTGGCGAACCGGTGCACCTGGCGAACGTGTGGGCGCAGGACCGGCAGGAGCTGTCGTTCGACCAGATCAGCGACCAGCTGAAGCACGCTGCGGTCGACGGCGAGGACAAGCGGTTCTACGAGACCGGTGGTGTGGACGCGACATCGATGGTCCGCTCCCTGGTGAGCGTCGCCGCGTCGCAGGGCGAGGGCGGATCGGGTGGCTCGACGCTCACGATGCAGCTCGTCCGCAACATCAAGATCCAGCGGGCGAGCGAGCTGCCGACGCTCGAGGAGCAGAAGGCCGGGTACAAGGAGGCGACGAAGCGGTCGCCGCAGCGGAAGCTCGCCGAGATGAAGCTCGCGATCGGCCTGGCGAAGAAGTACACCAAGGAGCAGATCCTGACGGCGTACCTGAACATCGCCTACTTCGGCGACCAGACCTACGGCGTGCAGTCGGCCGCGCAGCACTACTACGGCAAGTCCGCCACCGACCTGACCCCGGCCGAGGCGGCATCGCTCATCGCGATCGTGCAGTGGCCGGAGCGCCGCGACCTGTCCACGCCGGACCACTACCGCGACAACGCCGCGCGGCGGAACGTGATCCTCCGGTCCATGCACGAGCAGGGGCACCTGACGACCGACGAGTACCGCACGGCACGGCTGTCGCGGCTGGCCGATTACGTGCGCATCACCGCGCCGCAGCAGGGGTGCGAGGCCGTCGAGACCGGGGCGGAGTTCTTCTGCGACTACGCCAAGCGAGTCGCCGCACGGCTGCCGCAGCTCGGCGCGACGAAGCAGCAGCGCGCCGATGCCTGGCGGACGGGTGGGTACCGCATCCAGACGACGCTCGACCTCGACCTGAACGCGAAGCAGAAGGACCTGCTCGACCGGTACGACCCGAAGACCGAGACTCGTCTCGCGCTGGGCGCGACGCTGAACACCGTCGAGGCGGGCACCGGCCGGGTGCTCACGATGGCGCAGAACACCGACTACGACCGGTCGGAGCAGGCGCCACCGACGGCGACGTCGCTGAACTACGCCGTCGACCAGGCCGACGGAGATTCGACGGGCTTCCAGACCGGCTCGACGTACAAGATGTTCACGCTGCTGGCGTGGCTCGAGGCCGGCCGCAGCCCGGACACGGTCGTGAACGGCACCCCGCACCCGCAGAGCACGTGGACGGCGTGTGGCGAGCAGACGACGGCCTTCTGGCAGCCGAAGAACGATTCGCCGGGCCAGAAGGGGCCGTACTCGGTCCGCTCGGCCACGGCCCAGTCCGTGAACGCCGCCTACCAGTCGATGGCCGCGCAGCTCGACCTGTGCGACATCCGCGACGTCGCGAAGCGCCTCGGTGTGCACCTGGCCGCCGGCGGCGAGCTGCCGTGGAACCCCGCGTCGCTGCTCGGTACCGAGAGCATTGCGCCGCTGACGATGGCGGCGGCCTACGCGGGCGTCGCGAACGGTGGTCGGTACTGCGCGCCGGTCGTCATCGACCAGGTGACCGCACCGGACGGCACGGAGCTCGGCGGGCAGCCGCGCACCTGCTCGCAGGCCGTCTCGCCGCAGACTGCGGCGACGGCGTTCGAGGTCATGCAGGGTGCGTTCCGAGGCGGCACGGCGAGCGGCGGCCAGACCCCGGACGGCACCACGCTGTTCGGCAAGACCGGGACGGCCGACGCCGCCGACCAGGTGTGGTTGGTCGGCGGGAGCTCGCGTGCTGTGACCGCGTACTGGCAGGGCAACACCGACGGCGGGAAGCACAACCTGCGGTACTACTCGAACGGTCAGGGCGGCACCTACGCGGGGTCCCGCGCCGCGGTCTGGCGCGATGCGCAGACCGCGGTGAACGCCGCCTTGCCGGTGGGCTGACGACACCAGGCGGGGCACGTGCACGAGAACGCACCACGGACAGACGGGAGGCCCGTTGCCAGCTGGCAACGGGCCTCCCGTCCGATCGTTGGTTGCGTCCTAGGACAGCTTCTTGCTGTCCTCGAGCCAGCCCGCGAGCTGCTTCATGTAGTCGGCCTGCGAGGCGTAGTCGAGCGCCGGGAAGGTGAAGCTGTGCACCTGGCCGGCCTCGAGCGCCGCGTTGTCGGCGAAGGTCGGCTGCTTCTCGAGGTCCGCGACCTGGTAGCCCTGCTGCGACAGCAGCAGGACGTCGGCCTTGATCTGGCCCGCGTTCTCCCACGAGTAGATGCCCCAGTAGAAGCCCTTCGGCTTCGGGTTCACGAAGTCGACACCGAACGACGAGTACATCTGCAGCAGCGGCTCGTCGGTCGGGCGCGTGACGTAGGCGCCGTCACCATCGGCGTACATGGAGACGACCGACAGGTCCTGCTCCTTCGCGACCTTCTCGAGCTCGTCGCCTGCGGTGTCGAAGCGCTTCTCGGCGGCCTCGATCGTCGACTCCTTGGCGCCGAGGGACTCGCTCAGGTCGGCGATCTTCTCGATGACGTCCTCGCCCTTGCCGCCCCACTTGACCTGGACGACCGGCGCGATGGCCTCGATCTGCTTCTCCTGCTCGTTGTCCTTGAAGCCGTAGCCGGGCTGCGTGTCGTCGAGCGTGCCCTTCTCGTCGGTCGGGTAGACCGAGGTCACGACGAGGTCGGGCTTCAGCGCGGCGAGCTTCTCGAGGTCGATGTCGCCGTACCCGGTGCCGAGCTGCGTGATGCCGTCGGTGTCCAGGTCGTCGAACCGGGCGTCCTTCGCCATGGTCAGCTGGCCGAAGGTGCCGACCGGCTTCAGGCCGTACTCGATGAACGAGATCGCGATGTCGTTCAGCACGACGACGCGCTTCGGCGTGTGGTCGACCTTGACGGTCGTGCCGGTGGCGTCCTCGTAGGACCAGGCCTTCGATGCCGCGGTGTCGCCGTCGGAGTCGTTCGAGTCGGTGCTCGAGCAGCCGGCGAGGAGGAGGGCCGAGACGGCCACGGAGGTCAGGAGAGTGGCTCGGAGGGAGCCGCGTCGGGAGAGCTTCACGTTAGGAGAGGCTAACCTAAGTTTGCGGCACCCGCTAGTTCGACGTCTGGTTCGGCATGCGGCGCCGGGTCGTGCTCGTCGGCCTCGGGCACGATCATCGGCGCCCCGGTCACGGGGTCCGGGAACACGCGCGCGTGCAGCCCGAAGGCGTGCTCGAGCAACGCGGGGGTCAGTACCTCGTGCGGTGCCCCGTCGGCAGCGACGCCGCCGTCGTGCAGGACGACGAGCCGGTCGGAGAACCGGGCCGCGAGCGACAGGTCGTGCAGGACCATCACGATGGTGGAGCCCTGCTCCCGGTTGAGTCGGCGCACCAGGCGCAGGACCTCGAGCTGGTGCGCGAGGTCCAGGTAGGTCGTCGGTTCGTCGAGCAGCAACGTGTCGGCCTGCTGCGCCACCACCAGGGCGATCCATGCACGCTGTCGCTGGCCACCCGACAGGCTCGCGACGTCGCGGTGGGCGACGTCGGTCAGACCGGTCGCCGCGATGGCCTGCTCCGCCACGTCGGCGTCGTCCGCGGTCCACGGCTTCGCCCACGACTGGTGCGGGTTGCGGCCGCGCATCACCAGGTCGAGCACGCTCGTGCCCGCAGGAGCGACGGGGGACTGCGGCAGGATCGCGAGCTTCCGCGCGACCTGGCGGTTCGGTTCCTTGCGGATCGGGGCACCGTCGAGCAGGACCTCGCCGGACTGCGGCTTCAGCACGCGCCCGAACGCCTTGAGCAGGGTCGACTTGCCGCAGCCGTTCGCGCCGAGGAACGTCGTCACGGTGCCACGCTCGATGCGCAGGTCGAGATCGGTCAGCACGGGGTGCCGGTCGTAGCCGACGGACAGGCTGCGGGCTTCGAGGACCGGGGTGGACGGGGGTGTCGACGGGGGAGTCATCGGGACATCTCCTTGCGGTGACGGATGAGGAGCCAGATCAGGTACGGGGCGCCGATCACGGTCGTGATGATGCCGACGGGCACCTGCCACGGGAACGCCGATCGGGAAAGCAGGTCCGCCGCGAGGACCAGCGCGGCGCCGAGCAGGCCGGCGAGCAGCAGCGGTGGCCGGTTCGTCCCGGCCAGCCGGAGTCCGACCTGCGGTACCACGAACGCGACGAAACCGACCGGTCCGGCGGCGGCGACGGCGGCGGCGGTGAGCACGACGGCCAGGGCGATCACGAGCAGGCGGTGCCGCTGGACGGCGAGCCCCACCCCGGTCGCGACCTCGTCACCGAGCTGTCCGATGCCGAGCGCCGCACTCGTCGCCAGGGCGATCGGCACCGCGACCGCGGCGACGATGAGCAGCGGCCAGACGCTCGACCACGAGGTGCTCGACAGGCTGCCGACGAGCCACTGCGACGCCGCGGTCGCGATGGTGATCTTGGCGCGGACGAGCAGGTAGCTCGTCACGGCGTCGAGGGTCGCGCTCACGCCGATGCCGACCAGGATGAGCCGGTAGCTCTGCACCCCGCCGCGCCAGCCGAGCCCGTAGACGACTGCGGCGGCGACGAGCGCGCCGATCGTCGCAGCCACCGGGATCCCGCCGCTGAGCACGATCGAGGACACCGAGTACGTGCCCCCACCGAGCACGATGGCCGCCACGGCGCCGACGCTCGCGCCCGAGGTCACGCCGATGATGTCCGGGGTGCCCAGGGGGTTCCGCGTGAAGGTCTGGGTCAGTGCGCCGGCGATGCCGAGGGTCAGCCCGACGAGCGCTCCGGTGAGGACACGGGGCAGCCGGAGGGTGGTGATGATGAAGCCGTCCGGGCCGGTCTCGAGCCCGACCAGGGAGCGGAGCACGGTGCCCGGGGCGATCCAGGTCGAGCCGATCGCGACACCGAGGACGACGAGCACCAGGACCAGACCGAGAGCGGCGACCGTGTACCAGAACACCCGCGGGCGCCAGGCGAGGCCGATCGGGCCGATGCGGACCCCCGAACGGCCGGGCGCACGGACCGCTGCGCCCGTCACAGGGACACCAGCGATCGGCGACGGGCGACGGCGACGAAGACGGGGCCGCCGATGACGGCCAGGACGATGCCGACCTCGACCTCCGAGAACCCGCCGATGAGCCGCCCCACGACGTCGGCGAGCAGCACGAGCGCCGCTCCGACGAGCCCGGAGACCGGCAGGGTCCACCGGTGCCCGGTGCCGACGAGGGCTCGGGCGACGTGCGGCACGGTCAGGCCGACGAAGCCGATCGGCCCGGCGGCGGCGGTCGCACCGGCTGCGAGCAACGTGATGGCCCCGAGCCCGACGAGCCGCGCGACGAGCACGTTCTCGCCCAGGCCCTTGGCCAGGTCCGAGCCGAGCCCGAGCGCATCGAGTGCCCGGACGTTCAGGATCGCGAGCACCAGCCCGGCGACCAGGAACGGCCACACCGCGCCGAGGATGTCGAGCTGCCGTGCAGCGAGGGAGCCGACGACCCACAGCCGGTACGCGTCGAGTGAGTCCTGGTCGGTCAGGACGACGAACGAGGTCAGCGCGCCCAACAGGGCCGAGACGGCGGCGCCCGCCAGGGCGAGGGGGACCGGGCTCGCCGTTCCGCTGCCCGCGATGGTCACCGAGAACACCACGACGCTCGCGACCAGCGCGCCGCCGAGGGCGAACCACACCGTCGCGCCGGTGCTCGTGACCCCGAACACGTAGACGCCGAGGACGACGGCGAGTCCGGCGCCCGACGAGACCCCGAACAGTCCGGGGTCGGCGAGCGGGTTGCGCGTGTGCCCCTGCATCAGGAGCCCCGCGATCCCCAGGGCCGCTCCGACCGCGGCACCGATGAGCGTGCGCGGGACCCGGGAGCCCCAGACGATCGCCTCATCGGTGGTCGACCCGGTCCGGAAGAGGCCGTCGAGCACCCGGTCGACGCCGATGCGGTTGCTGCCGAGGAGCATGCTCGCGACCGCCACCAGGACCAGCACGACGACCAGTCCGGCGATCACCAGGACGCGGCGACGGACGGCGGTGCGGTGGATACCGAGGGCTGCTGACGCATCGGCGGTGCGGGCCTCCGAGACGGAAGCCAGGGCAGGGGAGGGGGCTGGCACGGAGAACATCTTAGGTTAGCCTTGCCTCATGGCGAAGACTCCGCGGCTCCTGCCCGAGAATCCCCGGCTCTTCCGTGCCCGGGTCCTGCGGACCGAGCGCACGACGCCGTCGATGCAGCGTGTCACCGTCACCGGCGACGACCTGCACGAGTTCCCGTTCCTCGGCTTCGACCACTGGTTCCGCCTGTTCACCGGGCGTCCGGACCAGGACGCGTTCCGGATGCCGGACCTCGACGGCAAGAAGTGGTGGCCGACGTTCCTGGCCATCCCCGAGGACGTCCGCCCGCACTGCGCGAACTACACCGTCGCCGCCTTCCGCCTGATGCCCGACGGCACCGCCGAGATGGACGTCGACTTCGTCGTGCACACCGACGCCGACGGCGAGCCCGAGGGCCGTGCCGCCATCTGGGCCTGCGGTGCCCGCCCCGGCGACCAGCTGGCGATGCTCGACCAGGGCTGCATCTTCGACTGCCCGGACGACACCAGCGAGATCGTCATCGCGGCCGAGGAGACCGGCCTGCCCGGCGTGCTCGGCATCGCCGCGTCACTGCCCCGGGACGCCGTCGGCCGCATCATCCAAGAGGTCCCCACCGCCGGCGACGTCCGCGAGATCGACGCACCCGCCGGGGTCGCGGTCACGTGGATCGTCCGCGACGAGGTCGACCACCACGCCGTCCCGGGCCGCGCCGCGCTCGCCGAACTGCAGCGGCACGTGCCCGTCGACGACCGCGGGTACGCCTTCGTGGTCGGCGAGTCGACCCTCGCCACCGAGGGCCGCCGGCACCTGCACCGTGCGGGTCTTCCGAAGGCGCGCATCACGTTCTCCGGCTTCTGGAAGCACGAGGCCAAGGAGTCCGTCTCCGCCTGAGCGGTGCCCGTTCCTTCCCATGACGCGTGCGATGCCTGGCGCTTCCGGGCGTACCGTCACGAAACTTCTCGGCAGGTACGCCCGATCTCGCCAGGTACGCCCGCTTCCGCCACGCGACCAGCACGACGGACGGGAGGCCCGTGGCGACATCGCCACGGGCCTCCCGTCCGTCGTGGGGTTGCGTCAGCCCTTGAGGCCGGAACCCGTCACGCCCTCCACGATCTGCCGCTGGAAGATCAGGTAGAGGATGATCAGCGGCAACGCCGCCAGGATCGCTCCGGCCTGGATGTCCGCGTAGCGCTGACCGAAGCTGCCCTGGACCGTGGCGAGCCCGACCGGGATCGTCATGAGGTCCGGGTTCGACAGCACGAACAGCGGCAGCAGCAGGTTGTTCCAGACACCCACGAACGTCAGGATCGTCACCGCGGCGATCACCGGACGCGACAGCGGCAGGATGACCGACCAGTAGATCTTCCAGATGTTGGCGCCGTCGATGCGAGCCGCTTCCTCCAGCTCCTTCGGGATGCCGTCGAAGAACTGCTTGAAGATGAACACCGCGATCACGGCGGGCACCTGCGGGAAGATGACCGACCAGTAGGTGTTCAGCAGGCCGACGGCGTTGAGCTCCTGGAAGATCGGGATGATCAGGACCTGCGTCGGGATCATGATCCCGAGGATGATGAGCAGGAACGCGATGTTCCGACCGCGGAACACGAGGCGGGACAGCGCGAACGCCGCCATCGAGGCGAACATGACCGTCAGGACGGCCGTGATCACGCTCGTGATGGCGCTGGCGAGGTACCAGTTCCAGATGTCACCGGCCTGGAACAGTGCCGCGTAGGAGTGCAGCGTCGGGTTCCAGTTCGACAGGATCGAGTTCGCGCCGAGGGCGGCGACGCCGTTGTCGGACAGCGACGTCTTCAGGGCGAACAGGCTGGGGATGAGCCAGATGATCGCGAAGACGATCAGGATGATCCCGGCGACCAGGTTGAAGCCCTTGCCGGAGACGCCGATCTTGGCGGCGTTCGCGGGGGCGGCGGCCGAGACGCCGGTGCGGAGCTTGGCGCGGCCGGTGGTGATGCTCTCGGTGGCGGTCATGTCAGGCCCCGATCTCTCGCTTGGCGGCAGCGCGCTCGACGAGCTGCCGGATGACCGCGATCGCGACGATCACGATGAACAGGAGCACCGACGCTGCCGAGGCGGCACCGAGTCGGTTGTCGGTGAAGCCGACGCCCGTGATGAGCTGCAGCGAGACCTGGGTGGAGATGCCCGGTCCGCCGTTCGTCATCAGGTACACCTGGTCGAAGATCTTCAGGCTCGCGATGATCTGCAACAGGATGACCAGCGTCGTGGTGCGGCCGAGCAGCGGCAGCGTGATCGACTTGATCTGCTGCCAGTTCGACGCGCCGTCGACGGCGGCCGCTTCGTACAGTTCGCGCGGGATCTCCTGCAGACCGGCCAGGTAGAGCACGAAGTTGAAGCCGAGGGTCCACCAGACGGTGGCGATCGCGACACCGATCATCGCGGTGTTCGGGCTGGACAGCATGCCGGAGCCCGGGGTGAGGCCGATCGCCGACTGCATGCTCGCCCACAGGCCGGTCGCCGGCGTGAAGATGAACACCCAGATGAGCGAGATCGTCGCCGACGGCAGGATGAACGGCAGGAAGAACGCCAGTCGGAAGAACCACTGGCCGCGGTTCATCCGGTTCGTCAGCACGGCGAAGACGAACGCCAGGATGACGAGCGGCGGCGTCGTGTACAGCGTGAACTGCAGCGTGTGCCAGAGCGACGACCAGAAGTCGGAGCGTCCGAGCATCTCGGCGTAGTTCGCGAACCCGGCGAAGCTGCCGAGGCCCGTGCGGACGGTCGAGGTGTTGAAGAAGCTCGAGACGATCATCCAGACCGTCGGGCCGAGCAGGAAGGCCGCGTAGAACAGGCCGAACGGGGCGAGGAAGAGCCAGCCGCTGCGGCCCTGGCCACGGGTGAGGCTGGTGCCGTAGGTGCGGTTCCGGCGCGGACGCGACGCGGTGGCCGCGTCCGTGGGCCGGTCGAGGACAGGTGCTGTGGTCACGTCATCGTGCCTTTCGCGCGGTGTTCACGGCGATCGCGTGGGTCGTGTGCCCGGAGCGTACGAGCCGGGCGGTCATGTGCCCGGTCACAGCGGGCTCGGGGTGTTCAGGTAGGTCGCGAGCTGCGACTTGATGGCACTGAGCGCCTGTGCGGGCGACGAGCTGCCCTGCTGCACGAGTGCCAGCTGGGCGCCGACGGTGCCCTCGAAGGTCGAACCGGAGCCTCCGTACCAGGCGGGGTCGTCGAACACGGCGGTCTCGGCTGCGGCCGCGTAGTTCGACTGGGGCTTGAGCTCCTTGTAGGCGCTGCTGTCGAAGGTCGGGATGTAGGCGGGGACGTGCCCGCCCTCGGCCCAGGTCAGGCTCTGCTCGAGCATCTGCTTGATGAAGAGCATGTGCTGCTTGCGCTGCTCCGGCGTGCGGTCCTTCTTCGGCAGCACGAAGGTGTGCGAGTCCGCCTGCGTCGCGGGCTTGTCGTAGAGCTGGGGGATCGGGGCCATGCCGAACTTCAGTCCCTTGATGGACTGCGCCGTGCTGATCTCCCACTCGCCCTGCATGAAGAAGCCGGCCTTGCCGTCGAACATCAGGGACTGTGCCGTGGCGTAGTCGAGCGCCTTGTTCATCCAGCCCTGCTTGACCCACTTCTGGGTGCGGCTGGTGACCTCGTTGTAGGCGTCCTCGTTGACGGTGAGCTTCGCGCCGCCGTCACTGATGAAGGGTGTCGCGTCGTTGATCTGGTTGTACATCGTCCAGAAGAAGCGCCACGGGGTGGCGGTCTCCGGCACGACGTTGGCGACGTTGAGCGCGGTGCCGCCGGTGACCTTCGCGACCGCGGCGAGGGCGCTCTCGAACGTGTCCATGCCGGACAGGTCCTTGAGGTTGCCGTCGCTGTCGAGCAGGCCCGCCTTCTTGCACACGTCAACGTTGTAGAAGAGCACGAAGGGGTGGGTGTCGAGCGGGATGGCGATGTTGTTGCCGTCGGTCTTCTGCGCCGTCCACGCCTTCTGGTTGAAGTCGGCGGCGCTGAGGCCGACGCTCGCCAGGTCCTCGGACGTGATCGGGTCGAGCAGGTCGCCGTCCCACAGCGGCTTCGCGCGGGTCAGGTGGGCGACCGCGACGTCCGGCGGCTTGTTCCCGACGGTGGCCAGTGTCAGCTTCGAGTAGTACGGGTTGCCCCACGCGAACGTGGTGGCCTGCAGCGAGCTCGATCCGCCGTGCTGCTTCGCGTAGCCGTCCTCCATCGCCTGCATGCGGAGGCCGTCACCGCCGCCGAAGAGGTTCCAGAAGACGAGCGTCTCGGGGTTGAGCGCACTGCCGGCCAGGCCGGCTGCGATCGGGCTCGAGCACGCGGCGAGCGGCAGGACCGTCGCGGCCGCCGCTCCTGCGGCGAGGAAGCCGCGGCGCGAGAGGCGCGACGCGGGTGTTGCTGGGCGGTTCGGCATGGCATCACTCCATCGGGATGGGCCGGGCTCGGGAGCAGGGTCGGTGCTCCCGCCGGAGCATCGCTGCTCCGTTCGCGGAACACTGCTGCTCCGTGCACGAGAGCCGTGGGTCGGTGCTCCGTGAGCGCTCACATTAGCGCTCGCGAAGATCATCCGCCACCCCTTTCGCGTCGCCGTGGAACCCGGTAGCGTTTCGGTCAGGTGAGCGCTCACTTTCGTGACGGTCCGCTTCGCTACCCCTGGCGCCGGACCGAGCACGCGCACCGCACGACCCGCAGTACCCGCTCTCGCACGATCGAAGGAGATCCATGCCCCGCACACACCTCGTCCTCGACGCCGCGTTCACCGTGGGGCCGGTGCGACGTCGCCTGTTCGGCGGGTTCGTCGAGCACCTCGGCCGCCACGTCTACGACGGCATCCACGAGCCCGCGCACGAGACCGCCGACGAGCACGGCTTCCGGAAGGACGTCGTCGAGCTCGTCAAGGAACTCGGCGTCTCCGCCATCCGCTACCCCGGCGGCAACTTCGTCTCCGGCTACAAGTGGGAGGACGGCGTCGGCCCCGTCGAGCAGCGCCCGAAGCGCCTCGACCTGGCCTGGCACTCGACCGAGACCAACGAGGTCGGCCTGCACGAGTTCCAGCACTGGCTCGACCAGGTCGGCTCGGAGCTCATGCTCGCCGTGAACCTCGGCACACGCGGCACCGCCGAGGCGATCGAGCTGCTCGAGTACGCGAACATCGACGCCGGCACCGCACTGTCCGAGTACCGCAAGTCCAACGGCCGCCAGGAGCCCTTCGCCATCAAGATGTGGTGCCTCGGCAACGAGATGGACGGCCCGTGGCAGCTCGGCCACAAGAACGCCGAGGACTACGGCAAGCTCGCCGCCATGACCGCGAAGGCCATGCGCCAGATCCAGCCCGACCTCGAGCTGGTCGCCTGCGGTTCGTCCGGAGCGTCGATGCCGACGTTCGGCGAGTGGGAGCGCACCGTCCTCGAGCACACCTACGACGACGTGGACTACATCTCGGCGCACGCCTACTACGAAGAGGGCGACGATCTGCCGTCGTTCCTCGCCGCTGGCGTGAACATGGACCACTTCATCAAGACGGTCACCACCGCCGCCGACCACGTGCAGGCGCAGAAGAAGTCCAACAAGCGCATCGACATCTCGTTCGACGAGTGGAACGTCTGGTCGATCACGAAGTGGAACGAGCAGCAGAAGACCTTCGGGCCGCAGAACTGGCCGGTTGCCCCACGCCTGCTCGAGGACGTCTACACCGTCGCCGACGCCGTCGTCGTGGGTGGGCTGCTCATCTCGCTGCTCCGGCACGCGGACCGCGTCGCCTCGGCCTCGCTCGCGCAGCTCGTCAACGTGATCGGCCCGATCATGACTGAGCCCGGCGGCCCGGCCTGGCGCCAGACGACGTTCTTCCCGTTCTCGCTGACGTCGCGCCTGGCGAACGGCACGTCGCTGCAGGTCAAGGCCTCGGGCGACACCGTCGACGGCGGCAAGTACGGCGAGGTGCCGGTCGTGGACTCGGCCGCCACCGTGACCGAGGACGGCAAGGCAGCGGTCTTCCTGATCAACCGCCACCCGTCCGAGTCGACCACCGTCACGATCGACCTCGCGGGCCTGGCGGCCTCGGGTGACGTCCGTGCCGAGGGCATCTGGGACGACGACATCCACGCCGTGAACGACCTCTCGTCCACCGAGCGCGTCGGGCTCCGCACGAACGAGACGGTCAGCCGCGATGGCGACACCATCACGATCGAGCTGCCGCCCGTGTCCTGGACCGCCGTGTCAATCGGCTGAGACGCCTCGGCGTGCGCTGCGGCGGGCGTCGAGTGAGCACAGAGGACGTCGGGCGCTCGCGCCCGACGTCCTCTGCTCGTTCGTGCGCGGCGCGTGCGCGTGCGCGTGCAGGGTGCGTGTCGCGTGTCGTGTGTCGGCCTGGTCCGGTCCGGTCCGGTCCGGTCCGGTCCGGTCCGGTTCGGTTCGCGAAAGCGACAGTCTCCCGGCATGCTGCGGCGTCCGGTCCGTGAAAGCGACAGTTCTCCGCAAATGGTTGGCGGGACACTGTCGCTTTCGCGGGTGTGCCCCGGGCGGCGGACGGGAGGCCCGTGGCGGGCTGGCACCGCGCCTCCCGTCCGCCTGTTGGTCGCGAAAGCGACAGATGTGCGGCCCGCTGCGCCGTCCGGTCCGCGAGAGCGACAGTTCTCCGCGGAAGGTTGGCGGCACAGTGTCGCTTTCGCGAACCGGGGCCGCGAACCGGGGCCGCGAACCGGGCGCCGCGAACCGGCGGCCGAGCCCGGTGGCGTCAGCGCGCGGCAGGCGGCGGCGCGGTGCTCGCCCGCTCCACCAGGCGCACGGGCACCAGGTCGGGGGCGGAGGACACGGACTCGCCGTCGATCTGGGCGAGCAGGTTCGCGACGGCTCGGCGCCCGACCTCGTCGAAGGACTGGTGCACGGTGGTGAGCGGCGGCCAGAAGGAGTCGGACTCGGGGGAGTCGTCGAAGCCCACCACGCTGAGCGACGACGGCACGGACCGCCCGAACTCGTGCGCGGCGCGGAGTACCCCGAGCGCGGTCTGGTCGTTGGCGGCGAACACGGCGGTGATGTCCGGGCGTGCGGCGATCTCGAGCCCCGCCGAGTAGCCGTGCTCGGTCGTCCAGCCGCCGTGGAACACCGGCGGGACGACCCGTCCGGCGCGCGACAGGGTGTCCTGCCACGCGGCCAACCGGCGTGCGGCGGAGTACGACGAGGTCGGTCCGGCGACGTGCCAGACGGTCTCATGGCCGAGGTCGAGCAGGTGCTGGGTGGCCTGGCGCGCGCCGTCGGTCTGGTCGGTGTCGATCGCCGGGTGGTCGGTGCTGCCGGTGGAGTCGATGATGACCATGGGCACGCCGTCGGGCAGCACGACCTCGGCCGTGTCGATGATGTGCGACTCGATGATGATCACGACGCCGTCGACGGCCTGTTCGTGCAGGCGGGAGAACGCGGAGCGCACGCCTTCTTCGGTGCGCGAGGCCATCGGCAGCAGCGTGATCGTGAAGTCGGCGGTGCCGGCGGCGTCGGCGATCGCCTCGAGCGTGCGCATGTTGCCGAAGGACGCGAGCGTGAACATGATCACGCCGATGGTGCGGAAGCGCCCCGATCGCAGGGCCCGTGCGGCACGGTTGGGCCGGTAGCCCAGGGTGTCCATCGCGCGCTGCACGCGGTCGCGGGTGTCCGGGCTGACGTTGTCGAACCCGCGGGCGACGCGCGAGACGGTCTGCATCGAGACCCCGGCGGCGTCGGCGACGGCGGCCATCGAGGGGGAGCGGCGGGTGCCGGCGGGGGACTCGGTCGTCATCGGCTCGAGCTCCTTCCGTTGCGGGATCACGCAGTCTGCGTTCCCGGACGCTAGCGCATGTTGACGTTGCCATGCTATCGTCCTGACGTTCGATGTTGACGTCAACATCTGCGACCGCCAGAGCGCCCGCCACCGGGCCCGGGTCGCGGCCGAGACACCGGACACCCGAACGCAGCAGACGAAGGAGTCACATGAGCACGCTCGCAGCGCGGCCCGGCGAGGCAGCCGCAGCGCAGCCGGCAGCCCCCCGCCCGGCAGGTCGCCGGACCAAGGCGCGGGGGCGCTACACCGGCTGGCTGTTCGTCGGACCCTTCGTGGTCGTCCTGATCGCCATGCTCATCGTCCCGATCGGCTACGCCCTCTGGCTCAGCCTGTTCCGCGACCAGCTCATCGGCGGCAACCAGTTCGTCTGGTTCGCCAACTACGTTCAGCTCTTCCAGGACGCCAAGTTCTGGTCCGGCTTCGGTCGGGTCGCGATCTTCCTGGTCGTCCAGGTGCCGATCATGCTCGGGCTCGCACTCGTCGCCGCCCTCGCACTCGACAGCGCACGGCTCTGGGGCACGTCGTTCTTCCGCATCGCGGTGTTCCTGCCCTACGCCGTCCCCGGTGTCGTCGCGGCCCTGATCTGGGGCTTCATCTACGGCAACCAGTTCGGTCTGACCGGTGCGGCGAACGACGCGCTCGGCATCGACCTGCTGCAGCCGTTCAGCCCCACCTGGGTGCTGACCTCCATCGGCAACGTGGTCACGTGGGAGTTCCTCGGCTACAACATGCTGATCTTCTACGCCGCACTCCGCACGGTGCCCGGTGAGCTGTACGAGGCCGCCGAGCTCGACGGCGCCGGCCCCCTGCGCACGGTCTTCTCGATCAAGCTCCCGGCCCTGCGCGGCCCCATGGTCATCGCCACGATCTTCTCGATCATCGGCAGCTTCCAGCTCTTCAACGAGCCGAACCTGCTGAAGACCCTGGCCCCGAACGTCATCGGCAGCGCCTTCACCCCGAACATGTACGCCTACTCGCTGTCCTTCAGCGGCCAGCAGTTCAACTACTCCGCCACCGTCGCGATCGTGATGGGCGTGATCACCGCGGTGATCGCCTACGTCGTCCAGGTCCGCGGAACCCGCCAGGAGAACCGATGAGCACCATCCAGCACCCCGCGACCGGCGCCGCCGGACCGGCCACGGTCACGGAGGCGACCACGACGCAGCGCGACCCGCGCACCCGCTCGACCCGGGCCTCCCGGAAGGCCGAGCGGAAGGCCGAGCAGCACGTCGACGGACGCAAGCCGAAGCGTTCCGGCCTGCTGACCGTGGTCATGGTCGTCTTCGTCGTCTACTCGTTCGCGCCGCTGTTCTACCTGCTCGTGAACAGCACGAAGACGCAGGCGTCGCTGCTCTCCACCTTCGGGCTCTGGTTCGGCGGGGACTTCAACCTCTGGCAGAACATCGTCGACACCGTCACCTACAACGACGGCATCTTCCTGCAGTGGTTCGGCAACACGCTGCTCTACGTGGTCGTCGGTGCCGGTGGCGCCACCCTGCTCGCGACCGTCGCCGGCTACGGCATGGCGAAGTTCCAGTTCCCCGGACGCCGCGCGGTGTTCGCCATCGTGCTCGGTGCCATCGCGGTCCCCGGCACGGCCCTGGCGGTCCCGACCTTCCTGCTCTTCTCGCAGGTCGGCCTGACCAACACCCCGTGGTCGATCATCCTGCCGTCGCTCATCAGCCCGTTCGGCATGTACCTGATCTGGACCTACGCGGTCGACGCGATCCCCGCCGAACTCCTCGAGGCCGCTCGCATGGACGGCGCCGGCGAGTTCCGGATCTTCTTCACCATCGCGCTCCGCCTGCTCGCTCCCGGTGTCGTCACCGTCCTGCTCTTCGCGGTCGTCGCCACCTGGAACAACTACTTCCTGCCGCTCATCATGCTGAGCGACCCGAAGTGGTACCCCCTGACGGTCGGCCTGAACCAGTGGAACGCCCAGGCCACCGGGTCCGGCGCGCAGCCGATCTACAACCTCGTCGTCACGGGATCGCTCCTCACGATCATCCCGATCGTGGTCGCGTTCCTCTTCCTCCAGCGCTTCTGGCAGTCCGGCCTTGCGGCCGGATCCGTCAAGGCCTGATCCGTCGGACGGGAGGCCCGTGGCGACCCCGCCCCGCGCCCTCCGGTCCGGAACACAGCAGCACGACCCCCTCTCCACGAAGAAGTGAAAGGCACCCCCATGAACAAGCGTCTCCGGCGCGGGCTCAGCGCCCTCGCCATCGGCGTCACCGCCACGATCGCCCTCGCCGCCTGCGCGACCGGCGGCTCGTCGTCCGGTGGCTCGTCCGACGACATCACCAAGGCACTGAAGGACGGTGGCACCCTGACCTACTGGTCGTGGACCCCCTCCGCCAAGGCCCAGGTCGCCGCGTTCGAGAAGCAGTACCCCAAGGTGAAGGTCAAGCTCGTCAACGCCGGCACCGGCGCCGACCAGTACACCAAGCTCCAGAACACCGTGAAGGCCGGCTCGGGCGCCCCCGACGTCGCCCAGGTCGAGTACTTCGCGCTGCCGCAGTTCGCCCTGTCCGACTCGCTGCTCGACCTGTCCGGCTACGGCTTCGACTCGCTCGAGGACAAGTTCGCGAAGAGCACCTGGAGCTCGGTGTCGATCGACGACAAGGTCTACGGCCTGCCGCAGGACTCCGGCCCCATGGCGCTGTTCTACAACGAGACGGTCTTCGACAAGCACGACATCGCCGTGCCGAAGACCTGGGACGAGTACGTCGCCGCCGCGAAGAAGCTGCACGAGGCCGACCCGAACGCCTACATCGCGGCCGACTCCGGCGACGCCGGCTTCACCACGAGCATGATCGCCCAGGCCGGCGGTACCCCGTTCACCACCGACGGTGACAAGGTGACCATCAACCTGCAGGACGAGGGCTCGAAGAAGTGGACGAGCACCTGGAACGAGCTCGTCGAGCAGGGCCTGCTGTCGAAGACCGTCGGCTGGACCGACGACTGGTACAAGCAGCTCGGCAACGGTGAGATCGCCACGATGATCACCGGCGCCTGGATGCCCGGCAACCTGGAGTCCGGCGTCGCCCAGGCCTCGGGTGACTGGCGCGTCGCCCCGATGCCGACCTACGACGGCGGCACCGCCCAGACCGCGAACAACGGCGGCAGCGCCGAGGTCGTCATGAAGCAGTCGAAGAACCCGGCCCTCGCCGCGGGCTTCCTGAAGTGGCTGAACTCGTCCAAGGAGTCGACCGGCGTCTTCATGAAGTCCGGTGGGTTCCCCTCGACGACCGCTGACCTCGACTCGTCGGCCTTCCTCGACGAGAAGCCGTCCTACTTCGGTGGGCAGCAGATCAACAAGGTGCTCGTCGACGCGTCGAAGTCCTCGGACAACGACTTCACCTACCTGCCGTACCAGGTGTACGCGAACAGCGTCTACGCCGACACCGTCGGTCAGGCGTACGAGAACGGCACCTCCCTCGACGCCGGCCTCGAGGCCTGGCAGAAGGCCCTCGCCAAGTACGGCAAGGACCAGGGCTTCACGGTCTCGACCAAGTAGCACCGGCACCAACTCCCCGGGGTCGGGGGGGGGGGGGGGGCCCCCCCCCCCCCCCCCCCCCAACAAAAAAAAAAACAAAAAAACCCACCCCCCCCCCCGACACCACCCACAAAAAACAGGACACCATCGGCGGGCCCCCCCGGGCCGCCCCCGCCCCCCGGGGGGAACACCC
>NZ_SLUT01000008.1:0-206180 GCF_004341255.1 Curtobacterium sp. PhB142
ACCGTCTACCGGGCAATCCAGCGCGGCGGAGCGAACCCGCCCGCCAGCTGACGACACGGAGCGAAGCGAGAAGGACGACACCGAGCGAAGCTGCTTACACACGCCGACCGATCAGCTGTCCAAAACCCATTGCCGAAACCCCGGGCTGCTCAGAACTCCTGCTGGACGTTTTTGGACGATGTGGCCAAGGCGGGGCGACGGCGGCAGTGGCATGCTCTCGGGATGACGTCTATCGCGGTCCGCCCCATGACGGTCGATGACCTGACTCTCGTCAGCAAGCTCGAGCGCTTGTTTCCTTCGGAGGGGGACCGCGGATGGCTACCCGAGGACGCCCGCCAGTTCGAGGACGCCCTTCCGCAGCTGCAACAGGTCGGGGTAGATCTAGTCATCGCTGACTACGACGGCGCTGCCGTTGGTTTCGGAATGATCGCTCCACGCAACGATCAACTTGGGATAGACCGGGCGTCGCTGTCACGTGTTCTTACGCATGTAGCGGTCCTGCCGGAGTACCGGAAGCGAGGCGTCGGATCGCGGCTGCTCGACGATCTGTCCTCGCGCGCGAAGCGTTCGGGGGCAGCCCTTCTCTTCGCCCACATCCCTGCTTCGCTGCGGGCGCTGTACGAGGACGCTGGCTGGACCGTCACGGCCCCGGAGGCGGGAATCGCGTGGATCGAAGAGCCGTCAATGCAGCTCTGGACTGACATGTCCGCGAAGGGGATGAACGCCGGGCCCCGACGCAAGCTCTCACTGCTACGTCATGACGACGCCGACGGTGACACCGAGTACCCCTGCATGGCGTACAAGGTTCTCAACGATCGGAAGATCAACACACTGTTTGCGTTCCCCGGCGGGCAAGTGCCAAGTCCTCTGCGGGCCTACCGGTTGCTCGCGTCACTATGCATCCAGCGACCCGAAACGTTCGTCGGGCTACCCCCCGACGTCTCTCAGCAGGTGGAGCCGTTCGTCCGTGAGCTTGCGGGGGATCAAGCCCTCATGGATCTGAAGCGGGCTAGGCGATAGGGCTGGCGATACGCCATTACTGCTCAAAACTAAGGTGGAACGTTTTCGGGCAATTTGGTAGAATGAAGGCCGAGTAGGGGAGTGATCATGGCCACCAAGACCGAGCACCGCACGGGCCGTCAGGTCGACGTCGATCAGACCATGGCGATGATCGAGAAGAGCCAGCAGCTCGCGGGGCACTTCCCGGATGCCGAGGCGCTGGGGCGGGCCCGTCGCATCCTCGAGGGTGAGCTCACCGCCGAGCAGGCGTACGACGAGCTCGACGCGAAGTACGCCCAGGGCTGACCGCCCCGAGCAGCTGCGCCGTTTCGCCGCATCTCCATCACCGTGAGTGACGACGACAAGTACACCTACCCGGGCAGCGGGGGTGTGCTGATCAATTCCAAGGGCATCCGGGATCAGGACCGGCTTGACCAGGCGATGAACGACTACGCCTCCGCCGCGATGGCGGAGTTGTCGAACGAGCCGATCCCGGATCGCCCGGATGCCGACTACCTCCGGAGCATCCACGAGCGCATGTTCGAGCGCATCGCGCCGAACATCGCTGGCCGTACCCGCGACGTCGACGTGCAGGCCACCGGCACGGGCATCCCGTACTGCCGACCGGAGTACATCGACGAGAATATGGCCGGCCTGTTCCGGAAGCTCGACCGGGAGGACTACCTGACGGGGCTGGACCCGAGGGCGTTCGCTGACCGGCTCGCGGACCGGTGGGGCGAGCTCTCGGCTATCCACCCGTACCGGGATGGCAACACCCGCACGCAGAGCTTCTACGTGAGCACGCTCGCTGAGCGAGCGGGCCACCCGATCGACTGGCAGCGCGTGAACGTCGACGAGCTCCGCGCTCACCGGCTGAACGCCGTCGCGGGCCAGGAGCGCGGCCTGGCGGACTACCTGCACGAACGGCTCATGACGTCGGGGGAGCAGGGCCGACAGATCCCCACGCTCACGGCTGACCAGCAACGCATCGTCGACATGCTCGCCCGGCAGAACGGCCGTCCCGCGACTGAGGCAACGCGACCGCTGCCGCCGGGCGTCGAGCGGGCGACGTCGGCACGCAGCACCGGGCTGGGAACCAGCCGCGGCAACACCACGAACCTCGGAAGGTAGGACGGCGTGATCGTCGGGTACACCAGGGTGAGCACTCTGGATCAAAACCTCGGATCGCAGGAGGACGCGCTGCGCGCCGCTGGCGCGGAGACGATCTTCTCCGACAAGTCGACGGGGAAGAACACCGCCCGTCCCGGGCTGCGCCGCTGCCTCGAGCACCTGCGCGCGGACGACGTGCTGTTGGTCTACTCGACGGACCGGCTGGGCCGGTCGATGACCGACGTCGTGAACATCGTGACCGAGCTCCAGGAGCGGGAGATCCAGTTCCGATCGCTCACGGAACCGTTCGACACCACGACCGCCGGCGGCGAACTGTTCTTCCACATCTGCGCCGCGTTCGCGCAGATGAACGGGCGCATCATCTCGGACCGCACCCGCGCCGGCCTCGCGGCCGCGCGGGATCGGGGTCGTCGCGGCGGCCGACCCACGGTCATGACGCCGGAGCGCATCGCGATCGCGCGACGGATGCGGGCCGACAAGGAGACGTGGCAGACGATCGCGACGACACTCGGCGTCGGCATGTCGTCCGTGCGCCGCGCGCTGGCCGACGACGACGACGCACACGACGTCGAGGACCTGACGCTGGTGGCGCAGGTCTCCTAGGGGATGGGGCACGCCGATGGGGACTGATGAGCTTGCGGGGCAACTTGAATCGCGGGTGCTGTTCGTGCCGTGGGGAGCGGAGAGCGTCATGTGCGCGGCGGAGCTCGCGCTGGAACTGCGCGACGAGACGCACGCTCGAGGGTTGGTCGTCGTCGACCAGTTGACCGTCGTCCCCGATGAGCTCGCGGCGTGGCCGCACCGGACCCTACGCACCCGGACGCCCGTCGACGGCGCCGACGTCGTGGCGATCATCCGGCCGAGCTATGACCTGCTCGCAGACGTCCGCCTTCCGGCGAACGGCTTCGCGATCGTGGCGGAGGACCCCAGCGACCCGCTGCGCGGGTGGGCGCAGTTCGTCGGTGCACGCGACATGAGCACCGGCGACGTGCTCAGTCTCGACGTCGACGACGCGACGCAGGATGCGTTGGACGAGTTGGTCGACTCCGGCTACAAGGGCTGGACCGACGACCGCTCGCACACGCGCGCTCGCGTCGCCGCCAGCCTGCTCCGCTCGCACGGTCTCACCACGGCGCAGATCCTCGGCTACATCCTGAGCGGCCGGTACGAACGTCTGAGGCCGTTCGCCGGCAAACATGTCACGAGGCTGCGCACGCTGCTGTCTTGACCTCCGCGCGGCGCTGCCGCCACTCGGTCAAGTCACCGGCGAGGTAGCGGACGTTCCTCGGACTGATCACCAGGCACTCCGGACCCTGCCCGGTCCGACGCAGCGCCGCGAGGTCACGCACGGACATGCGCAGCACCCTCGCCGCTTCAGCCGGCGTGAGCGCTGGACGCACCGTCGCGGGCATCGGCTCCGCCCTCATCGCGCCACCGCCGCGCGCGGCTCGGCGGGGAGCGCAGCCACCTTGTCCGGACGGAAGCCCGTCCAGGCCGACCACTCCTGCATGTGCGTTCGCACGGAGCGCGCTGAACTGTCGGTCCCCACCCCGTAGGATCGACCCATGGCTTCGACGACCGCGCGCGGGCGAGCGAGGCGGCAAGGGCGCCGTGACAACGACGCCGAAGGCCGCATGTCGCTCGGGCAGCACCTCATCGAGCTGCGCAACCGCCTGTTCCGCGCAGTGATCGCCGTGGTCATCGCCGCGGTCGGTGGATGGTTCCTGACCCCGTTCGTGCTGGACTCGCTCCGGGCACCGGTGGCCGAGCTCGCCAAGGTCGGCGGACACACGGCCGAGCTGAACTTCCCGATGATCACGGGCGCGTTCGACCTCAAGCTGCAGATAGCGATCACGATCGGCATCGTCATCGCCAGCCCGGTGTGGCTCTACCAGATCTGGGCGTTCATCGTGCCCGCCCTGGTGCGGCGCGAGAAGCAGTACGTGTGGGGCTTCCTCGGCACCGCGATCCCGCTGTTCTTCGCCGGGTGCTACTTCGGGTGGTACATCCTGCCCCACGTGGTCGGCATCCTCGGCAGCTTCGTGTCGAGCCAGGACACCTCGATCGTCGACGCGAAGGCGTACTACGACTTCGTCATCAAGCTCATCGTCGCGGTCGGGATCGCGTTCGTGCTGCCGGTCTTCATCGTGCTGCTGAACTTCGTCGGCGTCCTGTCGGCGGCGGCGATCATCAAGTCCTGGCGCATCGCGATCCTGTGCATCCTGGTCTTCTGCGCGATCGTCACGCCGAGCGCCGACGTCATCTCGATGTTCCTGCTGGCCGTCCCGATGGTGGTGCTCTACATCGCCGCGTGCGTCGTGGCCTGGTTCCACGACCGCAGGGTGGCGAAGAAGCAGGCCAAGCTCGACGAAGAGTACGGCCTGTGACGGGCGCGGACCTCAGCGCGGCCGAGCGCTTCGCCGCCGCCAAGGTCCGGAACCGCTCCCGCAACCTGGAGCTGTTCCGTGCCGACCTGCGCTTCGACCTCGACCCGTTCCAGTTCGCCGCGTGCGACGCGCTCGACCAGGGCCGCAGCGTCCTCGTGGCCGCGCCGACCGGTGCCGGCAAGACGATCGTGGCCGAGTTCGCGATCTGGCTGGCGATGCGGCAGCCGACGGCGAAGGTGTTCTACACGACGCCGATGAAGGCCCTGAGCAACCAGAAGTACGCCGAGCTGGTCGAGGTCTACGGCGAGTCCGAGGTGGGCCTGCTCACCGGGGACACGAACGTGAACCCGCGGGCGCGGGTCGTCGTGATGACGACCGAGGTCCTGCGGAACATGATCTACGCCGACTCCGACCTGCTCGACGACCTGGCCTGGGTCGTCCTCGACGAGGTCCACTACCTGGCCGACCGGTTCCGCGGTGCGGTGTGGGAAGAAGTGATCCTGCACCTGCCGACCGAGGTCCGGCTGGTGTCCCTCAGCGCCACGGTCTCCAACGCGGAGGAGTTCGGCGACTGGCTGCAGGCCGTCCGCGGGGACACCGACGTCATCGTGTCGGAAGACCGCCCGGTCCCGCTCGAGCAGCATGTCCTGGTCGGTTCGAAGATGGTCGACCTGTTCGACTCCAGCGGTGCGGCGGCGACGAACCGCGTCAACCCGGAACTGCTCCGCATGGTCGGCGGTGCCTCGCGCAGCGAACGGCACGGCGGCGGCCACCGTGGCGGACGAGGGCGTGGGGGATACCACGACCGCCGTGGGCCGCGCACCGAGAAACTGCACCGCGAACGCATCGCGCACATGCTCGACGAGCGGATGCTGCTGCCCGCGATCTTCTTCGTGTTCAGCCGCGCCGGGTGCGACCAGGGCGTCCGGAACGTCCTGCGCTCCGGCCTGTCGCTCACCACGGTCCCGGAGCGCAACGAGATCCGCGAGACCGCGGAGTACCACTGCCGCACCCTGCCGGACGAGGACCTCGCCGTCCTGGGCTACTGGGAGTTCCTCGAGGGCCTGGAGCGCGGTGTCGCCGCGCACCACGCCGGCATGCTCCCCGCGTTCAAGGAGGTGGTCGAGAACCTCTTCCAGCGCAAGCTGCTCAAGGTGGTGTTCGCCACCGAGACCCTCGCACTCGGTGTGAACATGCCCGCACGCACGGTGGTGCTCGAGAAGCTCGAGAAGTTCAACGGCGAGGCCCGTGTCCCGATCACCCCGGGGGAGTACACCCAGCTCACCGGGCGTGCCGGACGCCGTGGCATCGACGTCGAGGGGCACTCGGTCATCCAGTGGACCGACGGCCTCGACCCCCAGGCCGTCGCCTCGCTCGCCAGTCGACGCACCTACCCGCTGAACTCGTCGTTCAAGCCGACGTACAACATGGCCGTCAACCTGATCGACCAGTTCGGGCGGCAGCGCACGCGCGAGGTCCTCGAGACCTCGTTCGCGCAGTTCCAGGCCGACCGGTCCGTGGTCGACCTGGCCCGCAAGGTCCGCTCGCAGCAGGAGTCTCTCGAGGGCTACCGCGAGGCCATGCAGTGCCACCTCGGCGACTTCACCGAGTACTCGACGCTCCGCCGCGAGCTCTCCGACCTCGAGCGCACGAACGTGCCCGGTGGGCGCGAGGCCTCGCACGGCGCACGGCAGGAACGGCAGGCCGCGATCACGGCGGTCCGTCGCCAGATGCAGCGGCACCCCTGCCACGCCTGCCCCGACCGCGAGGCGCACGCCCGCTGGGCGGAGCGCTGGTGGAAGCTCAAGCGCGTCAACGACAAGCTGCTCCAGCAGATCCGGTCCCGCACCGGTGCCGTGGCCACCACGTTCGACCGGGTCACCGACGTGCTCCTGCAGCTCGGGTACCTCGTCGACGCCGGCAACGGCGAGGCCACCGTGGCCGCTGGCGGCCGCCGACTGCAGCGCATCTACGGTGACCGCGACCTGCTCGTCGCCGAGTGCCTCGAGGCGGGCGTCTGGAAGGACCTCACGCCGGCGCAGCTGGCCGCGATGGCCGCCACGATCATCTACCAGCCCCGCCGCGACGACGCCCCCGGCACCGAGCACGCGTTGCCGCGCGGCGCGTTCCGTCCGGCGCTCGACGAGACCCTGACGATCTGGTCGCGCCTAGACGACATCGAGCGCGACGCTCGTCTGGCCGGTTCGGTGCCGCCCACCCCGGCGATGGCGGTCGGCATGTTCCGCTGGGCCTCCGGCTCGGCCCTCGACGACGTCCTCCGCACCCTCGACCTGCCCGCCGGCGACTTCGTCCGCTGGTCGAAGCAGGTCATCGACCTGCTCGACCAGATCCGGAACGCCGGTGACGACGACCTCGCCCAGACCGCCCGACGTGCGACCGACGCGGTGCGCCGCGGCATCGTCGCCTACGCCGCGGTCTGACAGGAGGCACGGTGCGGGTTCCGGAGACCGGTGTGCGCGGGGTGCCCGCGCGCGTGGGCCGCGGTGCGGTCGCGGACGGCCCGTTCGCGGCGCTCCCGCTGGGCAGCGCGCTGCCCCTGGCCGTCATCGGCGGGCTGCTCTTCGCGCTCGCGTTCCCGTCACCCGGCTGGTGGTTCCTGGCCTTCCCGGCGCTCGCGTGCATGCTCCTCGCGGCGATGGGCCAGCGCGCCCGCAGGGCCGCGTGGCTCGGCTACCTGGCCGGTGCCGCGTTCTGGATCCCGGCCATCTCGTGGGCCGGCCGCTACCTGGGGCCCGTCCCGTGGTTCGCACTGGCGTTGTTGGAGGCGGCGTTCTTCGCGCTCGGCAGCGTCGCGATCGCCCTCGCGTACCGCTGGGTGGCGCGCGTGGTGCCCTCGACCGCCGGACGCGTGTGGGGCCTCCCGGCCGTGGTCGCCGCACTGTGGACCGGACGCGAGTGGTTCTCGGGGAGCTGGCCGTACGGCGGTTTCGCCTGGGGGCGCGTCGGCCTGTCGCAGTCGCAGGGGCCGTTCACCCACCTCGCGGCGTACGTCGGCGTCCTCGGGGTGACGTTCGTGGTCGTCTACTGCGTCGCGGTGGTCGTGTCACTCGCCCTCGTGTCCCCGCGGGCGCCGGGCGTGACCCTGCGACTGCCGGTGCGGGTCGCGACCGCCGGGTTGCTCGTCGCCGCCGTGCTGGCGGTGCCGGCCTGGCCGACCGCGACCTCCGGCACCATCCGGATCGAGTCGGTGCAGGGCAACGGGCCGGCCGGGTACTTCGACCGGGCTGCGCCGGGCGAGGTCCTGGCGGCGCAGGTCGCGGCGACCGACGTCGAGGCGAAGGGTGTCGACCTCGTCGTCTGGCCCGAGGCCTCCGCCGAGTTCGACCCGCGCCAGCAGCCCGTGATCGCATCGTCGCTCGACGCCGTCGTCGACTCGGTCGGTGCGCCGCTGGTCGCCGGAGCGATCACGCAGACGCCGTCCGGGGTGCTGCACAACACGTCGTTCGTGTGGACCGCCGACGGGTGGCAGTCGTCCTACGACAAGAAGCGCCCGGTGCCCTTCGGCGAGTACGTGCCGGACCGGTGGTTCTTCTCGAAGCTCGCGCCGTCCCTGATCGGCCTGCTGCAGCGCGACTACACGCCGGGGACGAAGCCGAACGTCCTGCCGGTGGCGGGGATCGAGGCGGGCATCGCGATCTGCTTCGACATCGTCGACGACGGGCTGACCCGCGACATGGTGCGCGGGGGAGCGCAGGTGATCCTCGCGCAGACGAACAACGCGGACTTCTCCGGCACCGACGAGAACCTGCAGCAGCTCGAGATCGCACGGATGCGGGCGATCGAGACCGGTCGGTCCCTCGTCAACATCTCGACCGTCGGCGCCTCGCAGGTCATCGACCCGTCCGGACGCACCATCGACCGGGTCCCCGAGTACACCGCGACCTCGATGGTGACCGACGTGCCACTCGGCACCTCGACGACCCCGGCGTCGATCGCTTCGGGGTCGATCGCGTTGTTCCTGTCGCTCGGCGGGCTCCTCGTGCTGCTCGCCTGTGCACCGTGGGGACGCCGCAAGCGCTCCTGATCCGCCGCCGCGTCCCCGTGCGTCCGAGGCCGCGATCCTGTGCATCGGGGCCACGCACTGGGAACGGACTGTGAATGCGCCCAGTCGGGAACGACAGGGCGTGGGACAGTGTTGTGGAGGGCAGACGAGCGAGAGGAGCACACACATGGCTGATCGGAGTCTCCGCGGCATGCGGCTCGGGAGTCAGAGTCTCCAGAGCGAAGAGGGCGTCGAGCTCTCGGACCGCAAGCGCGCGGTCTACCAGACGGATTCGGGGGAGACCTTCGACATCGTCTTCTCCGCTGACGCAGACGTGCCCCAGACCTGGTCGGAGCCACGCTCCGGCCGCGAAGGCCGCCTGCTCGGTGACGACGGCATCCCCGTCGAGGTCGCAGCAGAGGACGTCAAGGCGCCCCGTACCCACTGGGACATGCTGCTCGAGCGTCGCTCGCGCGAGGAACTCGAGGAGCTCCTCGAAGAGCGCCTGCAGGTCCTCCGTGCACGACGCGGTGCCTGACACCACCACCTGACGAACGACGATGCCCGCCCCGGTTCCCCGGGGCGGGCATCGTCGTTCGTGGTGGTGCGGGTCAGCGTCGGCCGGAGCCGTCGCTGGTGCGGTGCCCCGACGCTTCGTCGTTCGGGTGCTGCGCGGCGTCGGCCTGCGGGGCCGGTGCGTCGTCGACCTTCTCGGCGGTCGCGTCGTCGGCGGCTGCGAGGTGCGCGTCGACGCTCCGGTTCGACTCGGCCAGTCGTGCGTCGAGGTCGGACTCGGGGACGATGTCCGCGGCGGTGGCGTCCGCACGCGGCATGGTCGTGCCGGCGGACCCGGCAGCGGCGGTGTTCGCCAGGCTCTCGTTCGCGAGCTTGGAGATGCGGGAGAGGAAGTCCCCGCCCGAGCCGGCGCCAGCGACCGGGCCGCTGCCACTGCGTCCGCCGGAGAAGCCCTTCGCGATGCCGGACAGCGCCTCGGTGAACTCGCTCGGGATCATCCAGAGCTTGTTCGCGGTGCCCTCGGCGATCTTCGGGAGCATCTGCAGGTACTGGTACGAGAGCAGCTTGTCGTCGGGGTCACCGGTGTGGATGGCCTCGAAGACCGTGGCGATGGCCGAGGCTTCACCCTCGGCGCGGAGTACCTGGGCCTTGGCGTCACCCTCGGCCGCGAGGATGGCGGCCTGCCGCTGCCCCTCGGCCTCGAGGATCTGGGACTGCTTGGTGCCCTCGGCCTGCAGGATCGCGGCACGACGGCTCCGCTCGGCACGCAGCTGCTGCTCCATGGCGTCCTGGATGGACACGGGCGGCTCGATCGCCTTGAGCTCGACACGGCCGACGCGGATGCCCCACTTGCCGGTCGCCTCGTCGAGCACGACGCGGAGCTGACCGTTGATGTTGTCGCGGCTGGTCAGGGCCTCTTCGAGGTTGAGGCCACCGACGACGTTGCGGAGCGTGGTGGTGGTGAGCTGCTCGACGGCGCCGAGGTAGTTCGCGATCTCGTACGTCGCCGCACGGGCGTCGGTGACCTGGAAGTACACGACGGTGTCGATGGAGACCACGAGGTTGTCCTCGGTGATCACCGGCTGCGGCGGGAACGACACGACCTGCTCACGCATGTCGAGCAGGGGCCGCAGGCGGTCGATGAACGGCACGAGCAGGTTCAGGCCCGGCGAGAGCGTCTTGTGGTACTTGCCGAGGCGTTCCACGATGCCCGCGGTGGCCTGCGGGACGATGCGGATCGCCTTGGCCAGGACGACGATCACGAAGATGACGACGACGAGGATCAGGACGAGCAGTGCGATCGTCCCGGGTGTGATGGTCACGAGGTGGCCCTTTCTGCGAGGCGCACGACCGCGGTCGACCCCTCGATCGACTCGACGACCACGGGGGTGCCGAGTGGCGGTGTGCGGTCGATGGCGCCCACGGCGAACCGTGCGCTCCAGGTCTCGCCGTTGGCCAGGCGGACCTGACCGGGAGCAGATGATGTGAACGCGACGGCGACGGTACCGGGGAGCCCGATGAGCCCCTCGATGTTCGTGCGGTGCGGGTCGGCGCCTCGGCCGAGCATGAGCAGAAGACGCGGTCGCACGAGCGACAGCAGTACGAGCGCGAGCACGGCGGAGATGATGGCGGACAGCCACCACGGGGCGCCGAGCAGGGCGGCGATCAACCCACCGGCGGCTCCGGCCGCGAGCATGATGAAGATGAAGTCGAGGGTGAAGATCTCGACCACTCCCAGCAGCAACACGAGTCCGATCCAGACGATGGTCTGGATCCAATCGATTCCGTTCACGCGATCTCCCTCCCTCGGTCGCGCGCCGTGGCTCGCAGCGTCGCGACGGCCGGTACAACTCCGTTCAACATATCAGGAGGGTCGGTCGGCCGTGCAGGCGATTGGTAGGCTCGGTGCGGCCGACCGGCCGGAACACGACCTGGAGAACACGACTGTGAGCAACCCCCTCGCCCCCGGATCCCTCACCGACACGCGCGCCGTCGTCACCGGCTCGTCGCGCGGCATCGGCGCCGACACCGTCGGGTACCTGGCCGAGGCCGGCGCCAAGGTCGTCGTGAACTACCGCAACAAGGCCAAGCGCGCCGAGCAGATCGCCGAGAAGGTCGTCGCGGCCGGTGGCTCCGCCCTGGCGATCGGCGCCGACCTGACCGAGCACGAGTCGGTGCAGGCGCTCGTCGACACCGTCGTGCAGGAGTGGGGCGGCATCGACCTGCTCGTCCTGAACGCCTCGGGCGGCATGGAGTCCGGCCTCGGCGAGGACTACGCGCTCCGCCTGAACCGCGACGCGCAGGTCGACATGCTCCAGACCGCCCTGCCGCACATGCCCGCCGGGTCGCGCGTCGTGTTCGTCACGAGCCACCAGGCCCACTTCGTCGAGACCGCCGAGACGATGGACGAGTACGTCCCCGTCGCCAAGAGCAAGCGCGCCGGCGAACTCGCCCTGCGTGAGCTCATCCCGCAGCTCGAGGCCGCCGGCATCGAGTTCGTCGTCGTCTCCGGCGACATGATCGAGGGCACGATCACCGCGACCCTGCTGAACCGCCTGAACCCCGGCGCGATCGAGGGCCGCCGGCAGGAGGTCGGCAAGCTCTACAGCGTGTCGGAGTTCGCCGCCGAGATCGCCCTCGCTGCGATCGAGCCGATCCCCGCCGACCACACCAAGCTCGTCGGCGACGTCAGCGGCTTCGTCGGCTAGCGTCGGGCGGGTGACTGCCAAGCCCGGCCTGCGCCGAACCTCCCGCATCATCCTGCTCGACCCCGAGGGTCGCGTGTTCCTGATGGACACGAACTCGCCGTCGTCGGACGGTGCACACCGGTGGATCACGCCGGGTGGCGGGGTCGACCCCGGCGAGGACCACCGCGACGCGGCGATCCGCGAGCTGCGCGAGGAGACCGGCATCGTCATCGACGACCCGGGCGAGCCGGTGTGGTCATGGGACTTCACCGTCGAGTGGGACCTCGCCGACCACGACCGCGGCCACAGCGAGTTCTACGTCGTGCGCACCCCGGGCTTCGAGTTGTCGGACGCCGAGTGGACGGACGACGAGCGGGTCGACATCCTCGCGTCGCGCTGGTGGACCGCCGACGAGCTCGAAGCCACCGATGAACCGTTCGAACCTGCGGAACTGCCGGGGCTGGTGCGCCGGTTCGCCGTCGCCTGACCCGGCCGTCGTCTGACCTGGCCGTCGTCTGACCCGGCCGTCGTTTGCACGGTGCCGGGTCCGTCGGTCGGTGCGGGGTTGGTGGCGTGGTGCGCGCTTGTGGCGCTGCACGGTGCGCGGAACCGCGCACGGAATGAGAAAGAGCGCACGGTGCTGACGGGAGGCGCGGTGCGGGCCTGACCCGGGCCTCCTGTCCGGTGGTGGGGTACGTCCACCGCACGGTGCCGGGTCCGTCGGCCGGTGCGGGGTTGGTGGCGTGGTGCGCGCTAGTGGCGCTGCACGGTGCGTGGAACCGCGCACGGGGTGAGAAGGTGCGCACGGTGCTGACGGGGAGGCACGGTGCGGGCGCGACCCGTGCCTCCCGTCCGGTGGTGGGGTGCGTCCACCGCACGGTGCCGGGTCCGTCGGTCGGTGCGGGGTTGGTGGCGTGGTGCGCGCTTGTGGCGCTGCACGGTGCGCGGAACCGCGCACGGAATGAGAAAGAGCGCACGGTGCTGACGGGAGGCGCGGTGCGGGCCTGACCCGGGCCTCCTGTCTGGTGTTGGGGTGCGTCCACCGCACGGTGTCGGGTCCGTCGGTCGGTGCGGGGTTGGTGGCGTGGTGCGCGCTAGTGGCGCTGCACGGTGCGCGGAAGCGCGCACGGGGTGAGAAGGTGCGCACGGTGCTGACGGGAGGCACGGTGCGGGCGTGACCCGTGCCTCCTGTCCGGTGGTGGGTTGCGTCCAACGCACGGTGCCGGGTTGTCTTGTCGGTGTCGGTGTCGGTACCCGTCGGTACGCTGATCGACATGCATACCAGTTCCGGTGACGACGCCGTTCCGAGCCGGAGCGTGCACGCCGCTGACGGCCACGACCGGATCCGCGTGCGCGGTGCCCGCGCCAACAACCTGCAGGGGATCGACGTCGACCTGCCGAAGCGTCGACTCACGGTGTTCACCGGTGTGTCCGGGTCCGGCAAGAGCTCCCTCGTGTTCGGCACGGTCGCCGCCGAGTCGCAGCGGATGATCAACGAGACGTACAGCGCCTTCGTGCAGGGCTTCATGCCGTCGCTCGCGCGACCCGACGTCGACCTGCTCGACGGCTTGACAACCGCGATCGTCGTCGACCAGGAGCGTATCGGCGCCGACCCGCGGTCGACCGTCGGCACCGCCACCGATGCGAACGCGATGCTGCGCGTGCTCTTCAGCCGTCTGGGCGACCCGCACGTGGGTGGTCCGAACGCGTTCTCGTTCAACCTGGCGACGGTCACCGCCGGGGGAGCGATCACCGTGCAGAAGGGCAAGGACGCCAAGGCCGAGAAGGTCTCGTTCACCCGGCTCGGTGGCATGTGCGCCGACTGCGAGGGGCGCGGACTCGTCAACGACATCGACCTGACGCAGCTGTTCGACGACTCGAAGGCGCTCGGCGACGGGGCGATCACGATCCCCGGCTACGGCACCGACGGGTGGAACGTCCGGATGTACGCGGAGTCCGGGTACTTCGACAAGGACACCCCGATCCGCGACTTCACCGAGCAGGAGCGCGCCGACTTCCTGTACCGCGAGCCCACGAAGCAGAAGATCGCCGGCATCAACATGACGTACGAAGGGCTCGTTCCCCGGGTGCGCCGCTCGATGCTGCAGAAGGACCGCGAGGCGATGCAGCCGCACATCCGCGCCTTCGTCGACCGTGCGGTGACCTTCACGACGTGCCCGGCGTGCGGTGGTACCCGGCTGAACGACATCGCCCGCTCGTCGAAGATCGGCGGGAAGAGCATCGCCGACGTCTGCTCGATGCAGATCACCGACGTCGTGCCGTGGCTGCGAGCCATCGACGACCCCGGCGTCGCGCCGCTGCTCGACGGCCTCCGCGACCTGCTCGAGTCGTTCGTCGAGATCGGTCTCGGCTACCTCTCGCTCGACCGCCCGACCGGCACGCTGTCCGGGGGAGAGGGGCAGCGGGTCAAGATGGTGAAGCACCTCGGGTCGTCCCTCAGCGACGTCACGTACGTCTTCGACGAGCCGAGCACCGGGTTGCACCCGCGCGACATCGAGCGGATGAACGGCCTGCTGTTGCGGCTGCGCGACAAGGGCAACACCGTGCTCGTGGTCGAGCACAAGCCCGAGGTGATCGCGATCGCCGACCACGTCGTCGACCTCGGCCCGGGCGCCGGCTCCGGCGGCGGGACGCTCTGCTACCAGGGCCCGGTGCAGGGCCTGCGGGGGAGCGGGACCATCACCGGTCAGCACCTGGACGACCGCGTCTCAGTGAAGACCGCCGTCCGCCGGTCCGACGGGGCGATCGCGATCCGCGGTGCGTCGGCACACAACCTGCACGACGTCGACGTTGACGTCCCCACCGGGGTGCTCACCGTCGTGACGGGCGTCGCCGGTTCCGGCAAGAGCACGCTGATCCACGGGTCACTCGCGCATCGCGAGGGTGTCGTGGCCATCGACCAGAGCGGGATCCGCGGCTCCCGACGCAGCAACCCGGCGACCTACACCGGGCTGCTCGAACCCATCCGCAAGGCGTTCGCGAAGGCCAACGGTGTGAAGCCCGCGCTGTTCAGCGCGAACTCCGAGGGTGCGTGCCCCGCGTGCAACGGCGCCGGTGTCGTCTACACCGACCTCGGGATGATGGCGGGCATCGCCACCCCGTGCGTGGAGTGCGACGGTAAACGGTTCGACCAGTCGGTGCTCGGCTACCAGCTCGGCGGCAAGGACATCAGCCAGGTCCTGGGCATGTCCGTCGCTGAGGCCGTGGCGTTCTTCGCCGACGGTCCTGCCGCGCTGCCTGCTGCGCACACGATCCTGGCGCGCCTGGCCGACGTCGGACTCGGGTACCTGACCATCGGGCAGCCGCTCACGACGCTGTCGGGCGGAGAACGGCAGCGGCTCAAGCTGGCGACCCACCTCGGCGAGCCGGGCGGCATCGTCGTGCTCGACGAACCGACCACCGGACTGCACCTGGCGGACGTCGCCCAGCTGCTCGGGCTGCTCGACCGCTTGGTGGACTCGGGCAAGACCGTCGTGGTGATCGAGCACCACCAGGCCGTCATGGCGCACGCCGACTGGATCATCGACCTCGGGCCCGGCGCGGGGCACGACGGCGGCCGGATCGTGTTCGAGGGCACGCCCGCCGACCTCGTCGCCGCTCGCTCGACACTGACCGGCCAGCACCTGGCGACGTACGTCGGCGTCTGAAGCAGGGGACAGGTTCGTGCACGGAACCTGAACGTTGCCGGTGCGATTCGGATAGCGTTTGATCGACGCTCACGATCGGCTACCCGGCCTGGATCGGCGTCCTGATCGAAGGAGCTCCCATGTCCAACCCCGGCAACGCGCCTGCTCAGTCCAACACCTTCGGTGTCGTCTCCCTGGTGCTCGGCATCGTCGGCGTCGTCGGCGGCATCTTCATCGCCCTGATCGGCATCATCGCCGGCATCATCGGGCTCGTGCTCGGCATCCTGGCGCGCAAGCGTGGGGGCAGCCGCGGCACCGTCCTCGCCGGCATCATCCTGTCGGCCGTCGCGATCGTCATCGGCATCGTCGGCTACATCCTGACGGCGGTCATCCTCACCCAGTCGTGATGGAGCGCGTTCGCGGGCGTACTCGGTACGTCCGCGGGCGTGCATCGTGAGCAGAGGAGGTCGAGTCCGCCATCCGGACTTGACCTCTTCTGCTCACCCGACGGCTTCGCGCCCGGTCCGGTCACCGGCGGTTCGCCCTTCGGCGAGGAACCCGGTGAAGGCAGCGCGCACACGGTCGAGGTCCGGCTCGAGCCCGGTGATGTGTCGGAGGCTCGCGACCGCCTGCCCGACGGCCATCCAGCCACCGTCGACCACCCGGAATCCGGCCACACGTGCCGACCGGACGAGCGGCGTCTCGAGCGGGAAGTAGACGGCGTCGGAGACCCAGGCGCCTCGGGGGAGCAGCACGGGGTCGAAGGCCTGTCGCGGGTCGTCGTTCATGCCGAGCGGTGTCGCGTTGACGGCTCCGTCCGCCGTCGCGAGCACCTCGGCGGCATCGGTCATCGCCAGGACACGGGCGTCGACGGGGGAGTCGATGGGTGGCTCGAGCGTCGCGACGAGGGCCTCCGCGCGGCCGACGTCCGCATCGACGACGTCGAGCCGCCGGGCACCGAGTCCGACGAGCGCGTGGGCGATCGCCGAGCCCGCACCACCGGCACCGAACTGCACGACGTGCTGCCCGGCGACCGAGCCGAGACCGCGTTCCACGGCGATCCGGAAGCCGGTCTCGTCGGTGTTGTACCCGATGCGGCGGCCGTCGCGGAACAGCACGAGGTTGACCGCACCGATCCGGGCAGCCCGTGGGTCGAGCGCATCGAGCAACGGGACGACGGCCTGCTTGCAGGGGTGCGTGACGTTGACCGCGCGGTACCCCTCGGCCTCGGCGGTGGCGAGCAACTCCGGCAGATCGGCCGCAGTCCGGCCCACCACGTCGAGGTCGAGCAGGCGGTACTCGTAGTCGAGTCCGAGCAGCTGGCCTTCCGCCTCGTGCATCAGGGGAGTCAGCGACCGCTGCAGTCCGGCGCCGATCAGCCCGACGAGCGTGTGCGGCATCGTTCCTCCCGTGGCGTCGACCGGCCATCCGACAGTAGCGCGCCGTGCACGGAGTCCCGATACGTCATCAGCGCGGTGGGCGTACCGTCCGGCGCATGAGCTACAGCCAGCCAGACCCAGCAGAAGAGACCACCCAGAGCGAGACACCGGAGCAGCCGGACACCGACCAGGAGAACCTGGAAGAACAGGGCGGTGAACCGGCGGCGCTCGAGATCGACGCCGACGACGTCCCGACGAAGCCTGTCGACTGACGCGGTCGCCCGGCGATGTGCTTCGTGAGCAGGAAAGGTCGAGTCCGCGCGTGGGACCCGACCTTTTCTGCTCACGAAGTCCCTTGGTGTCGCTTGTGAGCGTGCGCCGATAATGCATATTATGTCAACTCAGATCCGGACAGGGGCTCCCCGTGCGTGAACTCGTCCTGAAGATGTCGATGTCGTTGGACGGCTTCGTGGCCGCTCCCCAAGCTGAGTCGGACTGGATGTTCCGCGGCGGGAGTCCGGACTCGATGGCTTGGGTGCTCGACGTCGTCGCTGGTGCGGGCGTGCACGCCTTCGGCCGCAAGACCTTCGAGATCATCTCAGGTTTCTGGCCGACGGCGCCCGGGCCGATCGCCGAACCGATGAACCGGATCCCCAAGGTCGTCTTCACCACGCAACGTGACTTCGATCCGCGAACAGTGGCAGTCCCCGACTCCGACTCCCCTGCGGCGGCGACCTGGACGGGTGCACGAGTCGCAGCCGGACCGCTCGAAGCCGAGGTGACAGCGCTCAAGCAGGAGTCGGGCGGGTACGTCCTCGCGCAGGGCGGGACGGAGTTCGGTCGCAGCCTGGTCCGGGCTGGTCTGGTCGACGAGTACCGGCTGGCCGTCCTGCCCGTCGCGCTCGGGTCAGGCGATGGCGTGTTCGCCGACCTGACGGACGAGCTCGACCTCGAACTGATCAGTTCTCAGGCCTTCGCCGGCGGCGCGCTCGGACTGGTGTACCGACCGAAGCGCTGAGCAGTTCAGGAGACAGCGCTGAGAAGTTCGCGTGACAGCGCTGGGCAGGTCAGACGACGGCGACGGTCATCCCGGTCGACGTGGCGGGACGGTCCATGGCGACGATCGCTTCGGGCAGGTCGTCGAAACCGATCGTCCGACCGATTGAGTCGTCCGGACGCAGTCGCCCGGTGACGACGTCGGCGAGCATCGCCGCGTACTCCCCCACGGAGATCCCGTGGCTGCCGAGCAGTTCGAGCTCATCAGCGATGACGCGGCCCATCGGGATCACCGGGTCGGCCTCGTCGTCGAGCAGCAGGCCGACCTGCACGTGACGTCCCCGAGGGCGCAGGGAGGCGACCGCTGCGACGGAGGTCGCTCGGCTGCCGAACGCGTCGATCGAGACGTGCGCGCCGCCGTCGGTGCGAGCGCGGACTGCGGCGACGGCTCCCTCGTCCATCGGCACGGTGACGGCACCGAGTGCCGCCGCACGTTCGAGCGCCGCCGACGAGACGTCCACCGCGACGACCTGTGCGCCCGCCGCGACCGCGACGATGATCGTCGACAGGCCGACGCCGCCGCAGCCGAACACGACCACCCACTCCCCTGCTGCGACCCGACCTCGGGCGTGCAGGGCGTGGTACGCCGTCCCGAACCGGCACCCGAGTGCTGCGGCCTCGGCGAAGCCCACGGCGTCCGGGAGCGCGACCACGTTGACGTCGGCGTGCGGGATGACGACCGACTCGGCGAGGGAACCGGGCAGCGTGAACCCGGGTTGCTGCTGGTGCGTGCACACCTGGGTGGCGCCGTCGACGCACTCCGGGCACGTCCCGCAGGCGAACACGAAGGGCGCGGTCACACGGTCACCGACCGAGACCCGGGTCACCGCGTCCCCGACGGACGTGACGACACCGGCGAACTCGTGCCCGGGGACGTGCGGCAGCGAGACGGAGTCGTCGTGCCCCTTCCAGGCGTGCCAGTCACTGCGGCACACCCCGGTGGCTGCGACCCGGACGACGACACCGTGGTCCGGTGCCACCGGATCGGGCAGGTCGACGATCGACGGGGCGGATCCGAACTGGTCGTACTGGACTGCGCGCATCCCGCCATCGTCCCAGACGGTGGTGCCGCGTTGTCCACAGGCGACGGATTGGCCGTTGCCCGCCGGTGGCGACCGCCGGTTCACTGGTCCCATGGACGAACCGACCCCACTGCACTTCTCAGCCGACCCCGCCGACCTCGACGTCGACCGCGTGCACCGCTGGCTCAGCGAGCAGTCGTACTGGGCACGGGGTCGCAGTCGTGCCACCCAGGACGCGATCATCGCCGGGTCCCGCAACTTCGGCGTCTACGACACGGCGACGGGTGCGCAGCTCGGGTACGCCCGGGTGATCACCGACGGGGTGACGTTCGGCTGGCTGGCCGACGTCTTCGTCGATCCGGACGCTCGTGGCCGTGGTGTCGGCGTCGCCCTCGTGCAGGGCGTGACCGAGGCGATCGAGCCACTCGGGTTGAAGCGGTTCGCCCTGTTCACCGCGGATGCGCAGGCACTGTACGAGCGGTTCGGGTTCCGTGCGCTCCCCGACCCGGAAGGCTGGATGATGCGCCCCGGGCCGGGGTTCGGCGCCGACGTGCACGACTGAGCCGGACGCCGTGACCTCAGTACTCGATGCGGCCGTCCCGGTTGTGGAACTCTCCCGTGGGCCCGTCCGGCCCGACGGTGGCGAGCGCGACGGTCGCGTCTGTGCCCTCGGTGATCGTCTGGTGGCCACCGAACCCGTTGAACTCGGTGGCGGTGTACCCGGGGTCGCTGGCGTTGACGCGGAACCCCGGCAGGTTCTTCGCGTACTGCACGGTCAACGCGATCACCGCGGCCTTCGACGCGGCGTAGGGCACCGCCGGCACCGCGTACTCGTCGTGGCCCGGGGTCGTCAACCACCGCGCGAACCCGACGCCCGAGGCGACGTTCACGATCACCGGGTGGTCGGATGCCCGCAGGAGCGGGAGCGCCGCCTGCGTGACCCGGACGATGCCGGTGACGTTGGTGTCGAGCACGGTGGCCATCGCGGCGGCGTCGAGGTCGTCGACGCCGAACGACGTCCCGAGGATGCCGGCGTTGTTCACGAGCACGTCGAGGACGGGGATGGTCGCGATCGCGGCGTCGATGCTGTCCTGGTCGGTCACGTCGAGCCGGACCACCTGGGCACCGAGGGCGCGTGCTCCGTCGCCGGTGGACGGATCGCGCATGCCGGCGTACACGGTGTGGCCCGCGTCGACCAGGCGGCGGACGGTCTCGAGCCCCAGGCTGCGGTTGGCTCCGGTGATGAGTGTCGTTGTCATGCCCCCACTCTCCGCCCGAGCGGCTGACTCCCCCAGGCACCGTGCGACGGTGGGACCAGCAGTACCAGGACGGACAGGAGGCGCGGGGCGAAGATGGTGGACATGAGCGAGTTCGCGAGTGTGTTGCGTTCCTGGCGCGACCGCGTCCGTCCCGAAGAGGTCGGCCTGCCGGCCGGGCCCGGCCGACGGACCCCCGGTCTCCGACGCGAGGAGCTCGCAGCGCTCGCCGGGGTGAGCGTCGACTACGTCGTCCGCCTCGAGCAGGGCCGCGCGCTGAACCCCTCACCGCAGCTCCTCGGCGCGCTCGCCACTGCGCTCCGGCTCACCGCGGCCGAGCGCGACCACCTGTGCCGGGTCGCGGGCGTCGCTCCCCCGTCGCTCCAGGTCGTCCCGCGGCACATCACCCCCGGGGTGCAGCGGCTCGTCGACCGCCTCGGCGACGTCCCGATCGCGGTGTTCACAGCGACGCACGACATCGTGCTGTGGAACGACCTGTGGGCTGCGCTGAACGGTGACCCCTCGCGGGCCGTCGGCATCGAGCGCAACCTGGTGTGGCGGCACTTCATGCACGCACACGACGGCGTCGAGTGGGACGACGAGCACCAGGAGGAGTTCTCGAGCGACCTCGCAGCGGACCTCCGGCAGGCATCCGGCCGCTACCCCGCCGACCGCGACCTGGCCGAACTCGTGGCGCGGCTCCGCCGGGAGTCACCCGAGTTCGAACGCCGCTGGGACACCGGTCGCATCGCCGAGCACCGGGCGAGCCGCAAGCAGGTGCACACGCCCGTCGGCCCGATCGAGATCGACTGCGACGTGTTGACGGTCCCGGGTGGCGACCTGCGGATCGTCGTGTACACCGCGGTCCCCGGAACCGAGGATGCCGCGAAGCTCGACCTGCTGCGGGTCACCGGCCTCCAGCAGTTCACGACGGCGCCGTGACCGCGATGGGCGAGCACGACCGCTGACGTCCGGACGGCGGCTGGTCCCCTGGCTAGTGGTCCGAACGAACGACTGCCGGAGCGGTCCACGCTCGGCTCAGGACGGCGTCGTCAGGTTCGTACATCCGGAGGATCGGGCGGAAGTCCCCGGCGGGGCTCGGGAGCCAGTTGGCGTCCGGGTCCGCTGGCCGCTCGTGGCTGATCGTGATCGTGAGTGCGCCGTCCGGGTCGCGGACGATGCCGGGTGTCCGGTCGCCGACCGAGTAGCGGTCGATGGGGTTCGCGACGAGGTAGAAGTCGGGCATGGAGTACATGGTCAGTGACCAGAACCCGCCGACGGGAGGGGTCGGATCGAGACGGAGCGTGTAGGTCCGGGACCCCGTGAGCTGCTCACCCTGGTCGTCGACGTACGTCATGATGTACGCCGCCTCGTACGCGTGGTTGCCCCACAGACCACCGAGTGCCGCTGCGGCACCCACCTCGAAGAAGTCGAGGTTGTAGTCGAAGGCGTGCAGGGTGAGCTTCCAGCCGTTCACCTGCGGGCTCGCGCCCGAGGTGAGCGCGTGCTCGAGCGCCGCTCGTCCGGCGTCGAGACCGGCGGCGAGCCTCTCGTGCGCGGTGGTGGACAGGTCGAGGTACGGGGTGGTCGGCGCGGTGGTGCCGGCGGGCGCCAGCGACCGCTGCAGTTCGCGGTCGCGTGCCGCGGGCGGGAACTGCTGGGACCAGACGCGGAACTGCTCGAGGAAGACCAGGTCCTCGGGAACGGCTGGGTCCGGTTCGGCGAGGCCGATCGGACGGGCAGCGGCGTCCAGCGGTGTCAGCGTCGTCGCGTCCTGGAGCGCGTGCACGGCGGGCAGGTCGTCGTCGCTGCTCACCGCCCAGCGGCCGACGATGGACGCCACCGTCGTCGGGAAGTGGATGACGGTCGTGCCCGACGGTGCGGAGTCGTCCCACGTCGGCGGCACGAGGAGGAACTCTGCCGCATGGGTGCCGGTCGCACGGTGGCCGACGTAGGCGAAGTTGTCCGTCCACGCGGACACGAACTGCAGCACGTAGTACCGCCCGGCCGTGTCGGGCACGCGCAACCGGACCGGTCCGACGCTGAGGTCGATCTGGGCCATCGAGTACAACGTGTCGTTGTTGATGGTGACGAACGTGTCGTCCGGCCCGGCGAGGGTACGGGCGTGTCCGAAGGAGTTCCACGGTGCCGCAGGAACCGCACCGACACCGGTCTCGACGTACCGCGCGACCTGCGCGAGGTTGAACACCAGCGGGAAGCCGTACAGGTACGCCTTCGTCAGGAGTGCTCGGTCGGCATCGCTGCTCACTGCTGTGTCGGTCATGCAGCGATCTCACCGCGAACCGCCGCCAGTGGCTTCACCCCGAACGGGTGAGCAGGCTGCGATGCGACTTCCGGCATCCCCCTGATCAGAGCTCGTGCCTCACTGCGACGAGCTCGGGCTCAGCGCTTCCTCGTCCGCCGCGACGTCCTTCTGCACGGCGAACTGGGTCCGGTGCAACTCCTCGTACCGTCCGCCCACGGCCAGCAGTTCCTCGTGGGTCCCACGCTCGACGATCGAGCCGTCCTCGACCACCAGGATCAGGTCCGCGCTGCGGATGGTCGACAGTCGGTGGGCGATCACCATCGCCGTCCGCCCCTCGAGCGCCTCGCTGAGCGCAGCCTGCACGGCGGCCTCGGACGTCGAGTCGAGCGCGGCGGTGGCCTCGTCGAGGATGACGACGCGCGGCTGGGCGAGCAGGAGCCTGGCGATGGTCATCCGCTGGCGCTCGCCGCCGGACAACCGGTAGCCGCGCTCCCCGACCATGGTGTCCAGCTGGTCCGGCAGGGAGCGGATGAGCGGTTCGAGCCGCGCACGCCGGACGGCGTCCCACACCTCGTCCTCGGTCGCCTCGGGCCGTGCAAGGCGCAGGTTGGAGCGGATGGTCTCGTGGAACAGGTGGCCGTCCTGCGTCACCATCCCCATGGTGTGTCGCATGGAGGCGAACGTGACGTCGCGGACGTCCGACCCGGCGAGTCGTACGGCGCCGCTGTCGACGTCGTACAGGCGGGAGAGCAGCTGCGCGATCGTGGACTTGCCCGCTCCGGAGGTGCCGACGAGGGCGACGGTCTGCCCCGGCTCGATCCGGAACGAGACACCGTGCAACACCTCGTCACCGCCGCGGGTGTCCAGCGTGGAGACCTCCTCGAGCGAGGCGAGGGAGACCTTGTCCGCTGCGGGGTAGGCGAAGCGGACGTCGTCGAACTCGACCGCCACCGGGCCGTCGGCGACGGTGCCGGCGTCGGGCTTCTCCTGGATGAGCGGTTCGAGGTCGAGGACCTCGAAGACGCGCTCGAAGCTGACCACCGCGCTCATGATCTCGACCCGGGCGTTCGCGAGGCTGGTCAGCGGCGCGTACAGGCGGGTGAGCAGGAGGGCCAGCGTCACCACGTCGCCCGTGTTCAGCTGGCCACCGAGTGCGAGGGCACCGCCGACCCCGTAGACGAGCGCGAGGGCGAGCGCGGAGACCAGGGTGAGGGCGGTCACGAAGACGAACTGCAGCAGGGCACTCCGCACCCCGATGTCGCGGACCCGGGCGGCGCGGACGCGGAACTCCTCCGCTTCCTCGTCGGGCCGGCCGAACAGCTTCACGAGGGTGGCGCCGGGCGCGGAGAAGCGCTCGGTCATCTGCGTGCTCATGGCGGCGTTGTGGTCGGCGGCCTCGCGGCGCAGTGCGGCGAGGCGGCTGCCCATGCGCCGCGCGGGGACGAGGAAGATCGGGAGCATGACGATCGCCAGGACCGTCACGAGCCAGGACGTGCTGAGCATGACGGTCAGGGTGAGGATCAGCGCCACGAGGTTCGTGACCACGCCGGACAGCGTGCCGCTGAAGGCCTGCTGCGCGCCGATCACGTCGTTGTTGAGGCGGCTGACGAGGGCACCCGTGCGTGTGCGGGTGAAGAACGCGATCGGCATCTTCTGCACGTGGTTGAAGACGGCGGTCCGGAGGTCCAGGATCACGCCTTCGCCGATGCGTGCCGAGAACCAGCGTGTCGCGAGCGACACCCCTGCGTCGCCCACGGCGACCAGGGCGATGACGACCGCGAGCCGGACGATCGTGCTGAGCGCGCCCCGGGCGACGATGACGTCGACCACCCGGCCGGCGAGCACCGGTGTCGCGACCGCGAGGACCGCGCCCACGACGGAGAGGACGATGAAGACCACCAGCTTGGCCCGGTAGGGCACCGCGAACGTCAGGATCCGCCGCACCGACTCGCGCGAGATGCCGTGCTTGCCGTCCTTGGCGGTGGAGATCTTGTACAGCGAGCTCCAGGCCACGCCTTCCATGCTCATGGCAGTCAGGATACGTCGGTCCTCGCGCCCCTCAGACCGCGGTGAACACCAACGAGGCGTTCTGCCCACCGAACCCGAACGAGTTGTTCAGCGCCGCACGCATGGCCGCGGTCCGAGCCGTCCCCGCCACCACGTCGAGGGCGATCGCCGGGTCCTGGTGCTGCAGGTTCAGCGTCGGCGGCACGACCCCGGTCTCGAGTGCCCGGACCGTCAGGATCGCCTCGACTGCTCCCGCCGCACCGAACATGTGCCCGATGGCGCTCTTCGGCGCGGTGACGAGCGCACCGGTCCCGACAGCACGACCGATCGCCGCTGCCTCACCGACGTCCCCGACCGGGGTCCCGGTCGCGTGCGCGTTGACGTGGTCGATGTCCGCACCGGTGAGCCCGGCCATCCGGATCGCCGCCGTCATCGCGCGCTCCTGCTCGCTGCCGTCCCCGCGCGGGGCGGTGATGTGGAACGCGTCCGACGTGATCCCCCACCCGGCGAGCGTCCCGTGCGACCGCTGTGCGCGGGCGGCGGCGTGCGAGGCCCGCTCCAGGACGACGAACCCGGCACCCTCGCCGAGCACGAACCCGCGGCGGTCGGCGTCGAACGGTCGCGACAACGTGGTGGGGTCGTCACCGTCGGGCTTCGCGAGGGCCTGGGACTGCGCGAACGAGGCCATGGTGACCGGGGTGACCGCCGCTTCGGTGCCGCCCGCGATGACGACGTCGGCCTCCCCCGTGACGATGAGCCGCGCGGCCGTCGCGATCGCCTCGGCACCGGACGCGCACGCCGAGACGGTCGTGTACGCACCGGCGCGGGCGCCGTACTCGATGCTGATCTGCGCTGCGGCCCCGTTGGCCATGAGCATCGGGACGGTCCGGGGCGACACCCGACGCGCGCCCGAGGCGCCGAGCACGTCGTGTGCATCGAGCAACGTCTCCACTCCCCCGATGCCGGTCCCGACGACGACGGCCAGGCGGTCGCCGTCCACCGCGGGCGCGCCGGCGTCGGCCCAGGCCTCGCCGGCGGCGACGAGCGCGAGCTGCTGGCTGCGGTCGAGTCGGTTCGCACGGACGCGACCGAGTGCGGAATCGGCGTCGAGTGCTGCGTCGGCACCGACCATGATCGGCACCCGTTCCCAGAGCTGCCCGTCGCGGTGCAGCTCGTGCACGCCGGAGCGTCCGGCGACCAGGGCGTCCCACAGCGGCGCGACGCCGTGGCCGAACGGGGAGACCGCGCCGTAGCCGGTGATGGAGATGTCCACGAGTGCTCCTTCTTGTACGTTGAACAAGTGGAGTTGTATCACGTACAATTCAGGGATGGCAACCACCGACGGCGCCGGGACGACCCGCGGCGCAGCGACCCGGGCGAGGATCCTCGCCGCGACCGCCGGACTCCTCAGCGCAGGGGCAGCCGGTCGCGCGGGCGGAGTGAGCACCCCACGCCACGCCGTCACCGTCAGCGAGATCGCCCGTGCGGCCGGGGTCTACCCGAACCAGATCACGCACCACTACGGCTCGAAGGACCGCCTCGTCCTCGACGCCGCCTTCGCGCTCTTCCTCCGCGACACCACGCGCCTGCAGGTCGCCGGTCGGCGAGCCGGGTCCGCCGACGCGTTCCGTCAGGTGCTCGCACGCACCGCGCTCGCCATGCCGTCGACACTCCTCGTCGTGCGCGCGCTGGCCGCCGCCGGTGACGACGACGCCCAGCGGGAGCGCGTGCGGCTCCTGCTCGCGGTCCTGTTCCGGCAGTCGGAGCGCTACCTCGAGCGCGTCGTCGCCGAGCACGGCTGGACGAGTCCGAGCGGTGTCGGCCGTGATGCCCGGACGTTCTGGAGCGCGGTGTTCGGCGCGACGCTCCTGGCCGACGCGGGCGTCACCGGCGGGCCGTCGGACCTCGACCTCGCAGGCACGGTGTCCATCCGCTGAGCGCGGGACGACGACCGGCGAGGGCTACTCGCCGAAGCCGCTCCGCACCAGCTCCACCAGTGCGTCGACCGCGACCTGCGCATCGGTCCCGCTCGCCTCGATCGACACGGTGGCGCCCTTCGGCAGTGCCAACGCCATGATCGCCAGCAGGCTCTTCGCGTCCACGCCGTTCACGCGCACCGCTGCGTCGTACTTGGCTGCCGTCTTCACGAACTCCGCCGCGGGGCGGGCGTGCAGGCCGGTCTCGTTCACCAGTTCGACGCTCTCGGACGCGGCCACGTCGTCGACGCTGGCAGCCCCGTCACCCGGCCCCGGGCCTCCCGGCTGGTCACCGGACGGACGGGAGGCGCTGCTCGCGTCGTCCGCGGACCCTGCGGCGGACGCCGCAGCAGCGAGCACTGCCTCGGCGTCACCACCCGTCTGGGCCGCGACGGCCGCGGCGACCGCGCCCTCGACGAGGGGCGCCTGCGAGACGTGCACGCGTGCGCGGACGTCGTCGTCGAGGAAGTCGAGCGCCGTGTCGGTGGTCAGGTAGGCCGAACCGAGGTCGCACAGGACCACGACGGCGTCGGCGTCGGCGAGCTCCTCGATGCCGGCGGTGATCGCCTCGAACGACGTGCCGATGCCGCCGTCGTCGGTCCCGCCGGCCGCGACGAGCGGTACGTCGGCCGCCATCTGTCGGGCGAGTTCGACGGTGCCGGAGGCGATCGCGGCGCTGTGCGAGACGATCAGGATGCCGACGGTCACGCGGCGGAGCCCGTCGTCGCGTCCACCGCGGCGCGCAGGATGTACGCCGTCGACTGTGCACCCGGATCGCGGTGCCCGACGGCGCGTTCGCCGAGGTAGCTCGCACGCCCCTTGTGGGCGACGAGCGGTTCGGTGGCCTCGGCGCCCGAGGCGGCGGCGTCGGCCGCGGCGGCGAGCACCGCTGCCGGGTCGTCACCGGCGGCGGCGGCAGCGGTGGCGGCGTCGACCGCGGGGGTCCAGGCGTCCACCATCGTCTTGTCGCCGACGGCGGCCTTGCCGCGCGAGACCACGCCGTCGCGGGCTGCGGCGAGCACGGCGACGAGCGTGTCGGCGTCGAGCTCGGTCGCGTCGCCAGCAGCCTGGGCTGCCTTCAGGTACGCGGTGCCGAACAGCGGGCCGGCGGCGCCGCCGACGGTCGAGATGAGCTTCGTCGCGACCGTCTTGAGCACGGCGCCGGGCGTGTCGAAGGACCCGCCGTCGACGGCCTCGAGCACGGCGCGGAAACCGCGGTCGAGGTTCTCGCCGTGGTCCCCGTCACCGATCTCGCGGTCGAGCGTGACGAGCTCTGCCCGGTGTTCGTCGATCGTCGCAGCGGTGCGACGGACCCAGTCGATGGCCCATGCGGTGTCGAGCGCCAATGCGGTTCCCTTCGTGTTCCCGGCCCGGTGGGCTCGGTGTCGTGGTCGGTGGTCGAGCGGCCGTACTCGGCCGCTCAGCGGCCCCAGCGCAGTGCCGGGGTCTCCACCGGTGCGTCCCAGAGTGCCGTGAGTTCCTCGTCGAGCACCGTGACGGTGAGCGAGAACCCCTGCATCTCGAGGGACGTGACGTAGTCGCCGACCAAACTACGCGTGACGTCGTACCCGCGGTCCGTCAGCACCTCGGCGGCGCGGCGGTAGGCGATGTACAGCTCGGACAGCGGGGTGCCGCCCATGCCGTTGACGAGCAGGAGCAGCTTCGAGCCGGCCGGGGCGTCGAGGTCGGTCAGGATCGGTTCGAGCACACGGTCGACGAGCTGGTCGGCAGGTGCCATCGGGATGCGCTCGCGCCCGGGCTCGCCGTGGATGCCGATGCCGAGTTCGACCTCGTCGTCGGCGAGCGTGAAGGACGGCTCCCCCGCGTGCGGCACGGTGCCGGATGCCAGGGCCAGGCCCATCGACCGCGTGACGTCGTTGACGTGGCGGGCGACCGCGGCGACGGCGTCGAGGTCGTCACCGCGCTCGGCCGCGGCACCGGCGCACTTCTCGACGACCACGGTGCCGGCCACGCCGCGGCGACCGGCGGTGTAGAGCGAGTCCTGCACGGCGACGTCGTCGTCGACCACGACGGCCTCGACGCGGATGTCGTCCATCTCGGCGAGCTCGGCGGCGGTCTCGAAGTTCAGGACGTCGCCGGTGTAGTTCTTCACGATGTGCAGGACGCCCGCGCCGCCGTCGACGGCCTTGGTGGCCGCGACGATCGGATCGGGGGTCGGACTCGTGAACACCGGGCCCGGGACGGCGGCGTCGAGCATGCCGTATCCGACGAAACCCGCGTGCAGCGGCTCGTGCCCGCTGCCACCGCCGCTGACGATGCCGACCTTGCCGGCGACGGGTGCGTCGGCGCGGTGCAGGTGGATCGGGTCCTCGACCAGGACGACGTGTCCGGCGTGTGCCCGGGCGAATCCCCGGACGGTCTCGTCGACCACGGCCTGCGGGTCGTTGATGAGCTTCTTCATGCGCGTGCCTCCACGGGTACGGGGCCGAGCCGAGGCGAACTGCACACCGCCGTCGTCGACCGGAGTGCGCCCAATCTACATCCGACGCCCGGGCGCTCGTTCGTCCGGTCTGCACGTTCGTGCAGTGCGACGGGGACGCGTCACCGGCTCGCGATCCCCCGCAGCGCACGCCGGTTGCACGTTCGTGCACGATCCCGGACTTCCCTCAGGAATTCATCGCCGCGTCGTTCGCCTCGTCACTAGGCTCGGCCTCAATCACTCAACGGGGAGTGCGGCGCAGCACCACCGGACCCCCACCTCACGCACTGGAGGTCACCGATGGACGACATCGGCGTCAAGTTCCTGTCCGAGCTCGTCGGTACAGCGATGCTCATCATCCTGGGTGGCGGTGTCGTCGCCGCCGTCTCCCTCACGAAGTCGAAGGGCTTCGGGGCCGGCTTCCTCATGGTCACGATCGGTTGGGGCTTCGCGGTCTTCGCCGGCGTCCTCGTGTCCTACAAGTCGGGCGGCCAGCTCAACCCGGCCGTCAGCCTCGCCCAGGCCATCCTCGGCAACATCAGTGTCGGCACGATGCTCATCTACTGGCTCGCGCAGATGATCGGCGCGGTCATCGGTGCCGTCATCGTCTGGCTCGCCTACAAGCAGCACTTCGACGAGGAGCCCGACGCCGCTGCGAAGCTCGGCGTGTTCTCCACCGGCCCCGCGATCCGGTCGTACGGCTGGAACGTCGTGACCGAGATCATCGGCACCTTCGTGCTCGTCTTCGTCATCCTCGCGATGACGAACGGCAAGGCACCTGCCGAACTCGGCGCCGTCCCCGTCGCCTTCCTCGTGATCGCGATCGGTGTCAGCCTCGGTGGCCCGACCGGCTACGCCATCAACCCGGCCCGTGACCTCGGCCCGCGCATCGCCCACGCCTTCCTGCCCATCAAGGGCAAGGGCTCGAGCGACTGGTCGTACGCCTGGGTGCCGGTCGTCGGACCGCTCGTCGGCGGTGCACTCGCCGCCGTGCTCTCGCTCGCGCTGCTGCCCGTCGTCAGCTGAACCAACCCAACCCCGGGGTGAGCGGCGCGCGATCGCGGGCCGCTCACCGCACCGAACACCCGTAAGGAGCACCAATGGCCGACTACATCGTCGCCATCGACCAGGGCACGACCTCCACCCGAGCGATCGTCTTCGATCACTCCGGCTCGATCATCTCGACCGGGCAGAAGGAGCACGAGCAGATCTTCCCGCGCGCCGGGTGGGTCGAGCACGACCCCGCCGAGATCTGGGACAACACCCGCGAGGTGATCGGTCAGGCGCTGTCGCGTGCCGACATCACGCGTCACGACGTCGCCGCCGTGGGCATCACCAACCAGCGCGAGACCGCCGTCGTCTGGGACAAGACCACCGGCAAGCCGATCTACAACGCGATCGTCTGGCAGGACACCCGCACGCAGTCGATCGTCGACAAGCTCGCCGACGGCGACACCGATCGCTACAAGGCCATCGTCGGCCTCCCGCTCGCGACGTACTTCGCCGGCACCAAGATCATGTGGATCCTCGAGAACGTCGAGGGTGCGCGTGAGAAGGCCGAGGCCGGGGACCTGCTCTTCGGCACCACCGACACCTGGGTCCTCTGGAACCTGACCGGTGGCGTCGACGGCGGCGTCCACAAGACCGACGTCACGAACGCGTCCCGCACGCTGTTCATGGACCTCGAGACGCTCCAGTGGCGCGACGACATCCTCGCCGACTTCGGTGTGCCGAAGTCGATGCTCCCCGAGATCGTCAGCTCCTCCGAGGTCTACGGCCACGTCGAGTCGTCCAACCTGCTCCGCGAGGTCCCGATCGCGGGCATCCTCGGCGACCAGCAGGCCGCGACCTTCGGCCAGGCGGCGTTCGACCAGGGCGAGTCGAAGAACACCTACGGCACCGGCAACTTCCTCATCTTCAACACCGGTACCGAGATCGTCCGCTCCGAGAACGGCCTGCTCACCACCGTCGGCTACAAGCTCGGCGACCAGGAGACGCACTACGCACTCGAGGGCTCGATCGCCGTTACGGGTTCGCTCATCCAGTGGCTCCGTGACAACCTCGGTCTGATCGGCAGTGCCCCGGAGGTCGAGGCACTGGCCAAGACCGTCGAGGACAACGGCGGCGTGTACTTCGTGCCGGCGTTCTCCGGGCTCTTCGCGCCGTACTGGCGTCCTGATGCCCGCGGCGCCATCGTCGGCCTGACCCGCTACGTCAACAAGGGGCACATCGCACGTGCGGCCCTCGAGGCGACGGCGCTGCAGACCCGCGAGGTCCTCGACGCGGTGAACGCCGACTCGGGCGTGGACCTGACCGAGCTCAAGGTCGACGGCGGCATGACCGCCAACAACGAGCTCATGCAGTTCCAGGCCGACATCCTCAACGTGCCGGTGGTGCGTCCGGTCGTCGCCGAGACGACGGCGCTCGGCGCGGCCTACGCGGCCGGTCTCGCGGTGGGCTTCTGGGCCAACCTCGACGAGCTCCGTGCCAACTGGCAGGAGGACAAGCGCTGGGAGCCGCAGCTCGACGCTGCGGAGCGCGAGCGCACGCTCCGTCTCTGGAAGAAGGCCGTCACGAAGACCTTCGACTGGGTCGACGAGGACGTCCAGTAGCGACGCACGCGCACGCTGACCGCGTGCACTGAACGCACCGACGGGAGGCCCGGTGCCGGTTCCTGGAACCGGCACCGGGCCTCCCGTCAGTTGCGTCTACTGCGCGTCGGTCGCGGTCGGGACCGCGATCCAGTCCGCCAGCTTGCGGGTGCCAGCGCCGGAGTCGATCGCCTCGGCGGCCACCGCGAGTTGCTCGCGGAAGCGCTGCAGGATCGGTCGGTCGGACTCGGCCGGGTCCTGCGCCAGACGGAAGGAGACCAGCCCCGCCGCGGCGTTGAGCAGCACGATGTCGCGCACCGGGCCCGTCTCCCCCGACAGCACGCGGTGCACGACGGCTGCGTTGTGCTCGGGGTCGCCACCGAGCAGGTCCTCGGTGCGTGCACGTGCGATGCCGAGGTCGCGCGGGTCGAGGTCGTGCTCGATGATGCGCCCGCCGGTGACCTCCCAGATGTGGCTGTGGCCGGTGGTGGTGAGCTCGTCGAGGCCGTCGTCCCCGCGGAACACCAGGGCGGTCGCGCCGCGGGTCTGGAACACGCCCGTGATGATCGGCACGAGGTCGAGCTGCGCAACGCCGACCGCGTTCGCTTCGCACCGTGCGGGGTTGACGAGCGGCCCGAGGAAGTTGAACACCGTGGGCACGCCGATCTCGCGGCGGACCGGCCCGGCGTGCGCGAAGCCCGGGTGGAACGCGTTGGCGAACGCGAAGGTCAGTCCGACACGCCGGAAGGTGTCCGCGACACGCGCGGCGTCCATCGTGAGATCGAGCCCGAGTGCGGCGAGCACGTCGCTCGAACCGGACTTCGACGAGCTCGCCTTGTTGCCGTGCTTCACGACGGGCACCCCGGCGGCGGCGATGACGATCGCCGCCATGGTCGACACGTTCACGGTGCCGACGACGTCCCCACCCGTGCCGACGATGTCCAACGCCATCGGGTCGACGTCCAGCGGAACGGCGGCGTCGAGGATCGCGTCGCGGAACCCGACCACCTCGTCGACGGTCTCGCCCTTCGCGCGGAGCGTCACGGCGAACGCGGCGATCTGTGCCTGGGTGGCGCGCCCGTGCACGATCTCCTCCATGGCCCATGTGGATTGCCTGATCGTCAGGTCCTCGCGCGCCATGAGCGCGCTGATCACTGCAGGCCAAGAGAGTGCGTCAGGCATGGCTCGATCGTAGTGAATTCGAGAGACCCGCCAGTCTCCTGCGAAAACACTGTCTGGGGTTTCGGCCATAATGGAGGACGTGACTAGCACCCCTCTCTCCAGATCCGCCAGCGGTCCGGCCCTGAACAGGCCGAACGCCGTTGCCGTGGGGACGATCGTGTGGCTGGGCAGCGAGGTCATGTTCTTCGCCGGCCTGTTCGCGATCTACTTCACGCTGCGCAGCACGTCCCCCGAGCTGTGGGCGGCCGAAACCTCCAAGCTCGAGGTGCCCTTCGCCTCGGTGAACACGATCATCCTGGTGCTGTCCAGCTTCGCGTGCCAGTTCGCCGTGTTCGCTGCAGAGCGCTTCCAGGTGCACCGCACGAGCTGGAACCCGCGCCACTGGGGCATGACGGAGTGGTTCTTCGTCACCTACGCGATGGGCGCGATCTTCGTCTGCGGCCAGATCTTCGAGTACGCCAACCTCTGGCACGAGGGCGTCACGCTCTCCTCCAGCGCCTACGGCTCGGCCTTCTACATGACGACCGGGTTCCACGGCCTCCACGTCACGGGTGGCCTCATCGCCTTCCTGCTGACGCTCGGCCGCGGCTTCGCCGCGAAGAACTTCGGTCACAAGGAAGCGACCACCGCCATCGTCGTGTCGTACTACTGGCACTTCGTCGACGTCGTGTGGATCTTCCTCTTCGCCGTCATCTACCTTCTCAAGTAGGAACTGGACACCCCCGAGCACATGTTCAACAGAACCAAGACCAAGAAGGGCCGCCGTTCACCGATGGCGACCGTCTCGCTCATCGTCGTGGGCCTCATGACCACCGGCGGTGCGTACGCGCTCTTCAGCTCCACGGCCAACGCCGACGACAGCACGAGCACCGTCGCGGCGACCAGCCAGTCGAAGGTGAACGAGGGCCAGAAGCTCTTCGCCTCGAACTGCGCGACCTGCCACGGCCTCTCCGCCCAGGGCACGAGCGAGGGTCCGTCCCTCATCGGTGTCGGCGCCGCCTCGGTCGACTTCCAGGTCGGCACCGGCCGCATGCCGATGGCCGCCCAGGGTCCGCAGGCCGAAGAGAAGCCCGCGCAGTTCACCGACGAGCAGGTCGACGCCCTCGCCGAGTACGTCGCCTCGCTGGGCCCCGGCCCGGCCGTCCCGTCCACCGAGCTCACCAACGGTGAGGACGGCGACGCGGCCGAGGGTGCCGAGCTCTTCCGCATCAACTGCGCCATGTGCCACAACGTGGCCGGCGCCGGCGGTGCCCTGACCGAGGGCAAGTACGCACCGAACCTGTCGACGGTCTCCGGCAAGCACATCTACGAGGCGATGCAGACCGGCCCGCAGAACATGCCGGTCTTCAACGACCTGAACCTCACGCCGGAGCAGAAGGCCGACATCATCACGTACCTCAAGTACGTGCAGGACAACAAGTCGCCCGGCGGGTTCGCACTCGGCTCCCTGGGCCCGGTGGCCGAGGGTCTGTTCATCTGGATCTTCGGACTCGGCGCGGTCGTCGCGATGACCGTCTGGCTGACCGCGAAGTCCAACTGATCGTCCGTGTCGAACGACACTGAAGGGAACACCATGGCAGAGCACGACGACGAGACGCTGAACTCGTCCTCGGCTGTCGAGAAGCACGGCACGACCACCTCCCCCGGGATCGCGGTGCTGCCCACCGACCCGTTCGAGAACCCGGGTGAGCCGCCGCACCGCGCGCGCCGCACCGACGTCGACCCGAAGAAGCAGCGCCTGGCCGAGCGTCAGGTCGCGACCTTCTTCTACCTCTCGATCGTCGGCAGCGTCCTCTCGATCGCGGCCTACGTCGCGTTCCCGATCGACTCGAACGACTTCGGGACGGTCCGCACCGCGAACCTCTTCCTCGGCCTCTCGATCGCCCTCGCGCTCATCGCGCTGGGCCTCGGTGCGGTCTACTGGTCGAAGTCGCTCGTCGTCGACCGCGAGATCACCGAGCTCCGCCACGGAACCCGCGGCACGGACGCGACGCGCGCCAAGGCCGTCGAGGCCTTCCAGCTGGCCGACAAGGAGTCCGGCTTCAGCCGTCGCAAGCTGATCCGCAACTCGATGATCGGTGCGCTGGCCGCGTTCCCGCTGCCGGGCATCGTCCTGGTCCGCGACCTCGCTCCGGCCGAGGACCCGAACGAGCTCCTGCGCCACACCTTCTGGAAGCAGGGCCTGCGCCTGACGAAGGACCCGACGGGTCTGCCGATCAAGGCCTCGGACGTGACCATCGGTTCGGTGTTCCACGTCATCCCGGACGGCATGCTCGACTCCGAGCACATGCTCGAGGAGAAGGCCAAGGCCTCCGTCCTCCTCATGCGTCTCGACCCGAAGGACCTCAACCCGTCCAAGGGTCACGAGAACTGGGGCTACGACGGCATCGTCGCGTACTCCAAGATCTGCACCCACGTCGGATGCCCGGTCGCGCTCTACGAGCAGCAGACGCACCACCTGCTGTGCCCGTGCCACCAGTCCACCTTCGATGTCTCGAACAACTGCGAGGTCATCTTCGGTCCGGCCGCACGCCCCCTCCCCCAACTTCCGATCGCGATCGACGACGACGGCTACCTGGTTGCCCAGAGCGACTTCCACGAGCCGGTCGGACCGTCCTTCTGGGAGCGTGAACGCTGATGACCAGCACCCCCACCACCACGGCACCGAGCAGCACGGCCAACAAGCCGGCTCCGGAGCGCGGATCCCGCATCATCGGCGGGGTCGCCAACTACATCGACGAGCGCACCAGCATCTCGGGGCTCGTCAAGGAAGTCGGCCGGAAGATCTTCCCGGACCACTGGAGCTTCATGCTCGGCGAGGTGGCGCTGTACAGCTTCGTCGTCGTCCTGCTCTCCGGCACGTTCCTGACGTTCTTCTTCCAGGCCTCCATGGCCGAGGTCGTCTACAACGGCTCGTACGTCCCGCTCAAGGGCGTCGAGATGTCGACGGCGCTCCAGTCCACGCTGGACATCTCGTTCGACATCCGCGGTGGGCTCTTCGTCCGCCAGGTCCACCACTGGGCAGCCCTGCTGTTCGTGGCGTCGATCATGCTGCACATGGCCCGCGTGTTCTTCACCGGTGCCTTCCGCAAGCCGCGTGAGCTCAACTGGGTCTTCGGCTTCCTGCTCTGGGTCCTCGCCATGGGTGAAGGCTTCACCGGCTACTCGCTCCCCGACGACCTGCTCTCCGGAAACGGCCTGCGGATCATCGTCGGCATGATCGAGGGCGTTCCGGTGATCGGCGTCTGGATCGCCTACCTGCTCTTCGGTGGCGAGTTCCCGGGCACCGACATCGTCGGCCGCCTGTACACGCTGCACATCCTGCTGCTGCCGGCGATCCTCGTCGCGGTGCTCGGTGTCCACCTCGTGCTCGTCGTGATCAACAAGCACACCCAGTTCGCCGGCCCGGGCAAGACCAACGACAACGTCGTCGGTGTCCCGATCCTCCCGGCGTTCGCCGCCAAGGCCGGCGGGTTCTTCTTCATCGTCGCGGGCATCATCGCCCTCATCGCGTCGATGTTCACGATCAACCCGATCTGGAACTACGGCCCGTACGACCCCTCGCCGGTCTCCGCCGGTACCCAGCCCGACTGGTACATCGGCTTCGCCGACGGCGCACTGCGTCTGGTGCCGCCGCACTGGGAGGTCGTGTGGTTCGGCTACACGGTGTCGTTCAACATCCTGGCGCCCATCGCGGTCCTGGTGCTGCTCATCCTCGCGATCCTGCTGTACCCGTTCATCGAGTCGTGGATCACCGGCGACAAGCGCGAGCACCACATCCTCGACCGGCCGCGCAACGCCCCGACCCGCACGGCGATCGGTGCCGCCGGCATCACGCTCTACGCCAGCCTCTGGGCTGCGGCGTCGTCGGACATCATCGCGACCCACTTCCTGGTGTCGATCGAGCACGTGATCCACGTGATCCAGGCAACGACGGTCCTCGGCCCGTTCGTCGCCTTCTGGATCACCAAGCGCGTGTGCCTCGCACTCCAGAAGAAGGACCGCGAGATCGTCCTGCACGGCTACGAGTCCGGTCGCATCGTCCGACTCCCCCACGGTGAGTACATCGAGGTGCACGAGCAGCTCGACGAGTACGAGCGCTGGAAGCTGCTGCAGTTCAACGAGTACAAGCCGCTCATGATCCGCCCGAACGCCAAGGGGCAGATCACCGTGATCCAGAAGGCCCGTGCGAGCGTCTCCCGCTTCTTCTTCGAAGACCGCATCGAGCCGGTCTCCAAGGCGGAGCTCGAGGCAGCGCACGCCGCCCACCACGGCCCGGACCTCGAGGGCAGCCACCAGGCCCCGCAGGTCGAGGAAAAGCACTAAGCACGACGACAGGAACCCCCGCCACCACGTGGCGGGGGTTTCTTCGTGCGATGGGCGAAACGCCGCCCCCAGTTCACGGCTGGTTCACCGACACGTGCTGGACTCATCCAGGACGGTGTGGCAACGTGTTGCACCACGCATCCGCCAACGGAATGAGACCCCGATGGACAGCCGGACGGCCGAACACCCCAGGCCGAACCACTTCCTCCTCCACCTCAGCGACACCCACCTCGTCTCCGGCGACGGCGATCTGTACGGCGGGGTCGACTCCGCCGCCCGGCTCACCGAGATCGTCGCGGACATCGAAGCATCAGGCAACCGACCCGAAGCGATCGTCGTCACCGGCGACGTGGCCGACAAGGGCGAACCGGGTGCCTACGCCCGCGTCCGCGAGATCGTCGAGCCGGCTGCCCGCCGGATCGGTGCCCAGGTCATCTGGGCGATGGGCAACCACGACGAGCGCGGCGCGTTCCGTCAGGAGCTCTTCGGGTTGCACCCCACCGACCGTCCGGTCGACTTCGTCTACGACGTCAACGGTCTGCGGGTGATCACCCTCGACACGAGTGTCCCGGGCCACCACCACGGCGAGGTCTCCCCCGAGCAGCTCGACTGGCTGGCCGAGGTCCTGTCCGAGGCTGCGCCGCACGGCACCATCCTGGCGATGCATCACCCGCCCGTGCCGAGCGTGCAGGACCTGACCGTCCTCGTCGAGCTCCGCGACCAGCAGGCCCTGGCCGAGGTCGTCGAGGGCAGTGACGTCCTGTCGATCATCGCCGGACACCTGCACTACTCGACCAGCGCGGTCTTCGCGGGCATCCCCGTGTCGGTCGCCAGTGCCACGTGCTACACGCAGGACCTCACCGAGTTCCAGGGCGGCACGCGTGGGCGGGACGGCGCGCAGTCGTTCAACCTGGTGCACGTCTACGGCCACAACGTCGTGCACTCGGTCGTCCCGATCGGGCACTACTCCACGGTCGGCGAACCGGTGTCGGCCGTCGAGACCGAGGCCCGACTCGCAGCGCACGGGGTCACGATCCCGCCCGCGGTCGAGCCGGCTCCGGTGACCTCGAGCATCCCGGTCTTCACGCTCGACTCGGTGCCGGTCTCCCCCGTCCACCGGTAGGTCGCCGCACTTCGTGAGCGGCAATGGTCGGGTCCGCAGTGCGGACCCGACCATTTGTGCTCACCATGTGCCGTGGGCGTGCGCGCGGGGCGGACGGGAGGCGCGTGGCGGGGTCGCCACGGGCCTCCCGTCCGGTCGGTGGTCGCGAATCACCGCGAGACGTGTGTCGAGCGGTCAGCTCGCGTCGTCTGCCGGGGCGCGTGCCGACAGGCCGTGACCGCTCGGCGGTCGGCGGTCGGCGGTCGGCGACGGGGCGGTCGGGAGGCGCGTGGAGAGTCCAGTACGGGCCTCCCGTCCGGCCGGTGGTCGCGAATCACCGCGAGACGTGTGTCGAGCGGTCAGTTCGCGTCGTCTGCCGGGGCGCGTGCCGACAGGCCGTGACCGGTCGGCGGACGGCGACGGGGCGGGGCGGTCGGGAGGCGCGTGGCGAGTCCGTCCCGGCCCTCCTGTCCGGTGAAGGGTCACCACGCACCGCGTGTCAGGCGTCGAGCGGTCAGCTCGCGTCGTCTGACGGCGCGCGTGCCGACAGGCCGTGACCGCTCGGAGGACGGCGACGGGGCGGGGCGGTCGGGCCCGGAGCGCGTGGCTGGGCTTCGGCGCCGGGCTCGCAGGCTCGCCCGGAGCGCGACAGCAGAACGCTGGCGCGTTCTAGACGCTGTCGCGCTCCCACGGCGCAGGGAAGGGGAAGTAGCGCTCGAGGAAGTCGGTCACGCGCTGCGTCCGCTCCTCGTCGCTGACCTCCGGGAAACTGCCGTCGTTCAGGCAGAAGAAGTCCGCGTTCCGCTTCTTGAGCAGCTCGTCGAGCGATCGCAGCCCGGACTGCATCGTGGTGTCGATGTAGCGGACGTCGGCGTTCTCCTGCGTGATCGCCCGACCCGTGAGCAACGAGTAGTAGTGGTAGAGCGAGTTGGTCACCGAGATGTTCTCGGCAGCACGGAAGCGCGACGCCGCCGTGGCACGGAACTCGTCGGCGAACTCGTGCTCCATCTCCGTCATGATCGACGACCGGAGCGGGGTGGGCGCGTGCTCGAGGTGCCGGGTGGTGACCGCACCGAACCGCTGCTGCAACAGGCGACGGTTCACCCGCGCGGAGTTCTCGAACCCACTGCGCGCGGCGTTGTTCACGCCGAGGCCGATGCGGGTGGTGGCGAGGATGAACTTCGACACCGACCCCGGGCTGAAGAACACCGATGGGTCGACGGTGCGGCCGAAGAACATGTCGTCGTTCGAGTAGATGAAGTGCTCGCTGATGCCCGGGATGTGGTGCAGCTGCGACTCGACGGCCTGCGAGTTGTGCGTCGGCAGCACGGACGGGTCGGCGAAGAACTCCTCGCTGCGCACGATTCGGACCTTGGGGTGGTCAGCGAGCCAGTGCGGAGCGGGCGAATCGGTGGCGATGTAGATCTGGCGGATCCACGGTGCGAACGTGTGCACCGAGCGGAGTGCGTACTTCAGCTCGTCGATCTGGCGGAACCGTGCGGGGGCGTCGTCGCCCTCGCCCAGGACGGCCGACGCCTGCGCTGCCTGGCGGGCGCGCTGGTACTCGATGGCGTTGCCGTCGACCCACGAGAAGACGATGTCGATCGGGAACCGGATGTCCGAGACGTGGTCGTCGAACATGTGCTCGACGGTGCGCCACGTGCGGCCGTAGCGCTCGATGTCGACGAGCACGAACTCGTCGACCGGCAGGCTGCGGCGCATCAGGGCGTTCTCGACGGGCGCGAGCACCTCGGTGTCGGTGAGTCGCCAGAACTCGAGCTGCACGCTGGTCTCGGCGCCGTAGCGCAGGCGACCGAGGGGCTCGAGACGCGGGCGGAAGACGCGCAGCACCGGCTCGTCGACGGGCCCGAGACCGTCGTCCTGCATGAGCACGGCCGGTTCGCCGGGCGGCTTCGCGTAGAACGGTTCGTTGACGGCGGCGGCCATGACGGCGCTCTCCGCACGCTGCCGGTCGCGCTCGTCGATCGCGATGACCGGACGCTCGTCGTTGCCGCGGATGAGCAGGTGGTCGACGTCCGCCACGGTCAGCGCGTCGTCCAGGAACAACAGGTCCTCGATCATCGACTGCTGCGGCGTCAGGTGGCCGTTGAGCAGCGTCAGGCGCCCCTTGCGGACGACGACGTCGGGCCGGTCGAGACCGCCGGAGGACGGTCGAGGGGTCAGCAGAGGACTCTCGGTCACCGGCTCGGTCTCGTCGTTCATCCATGCCCTTCGGGTCGTGCTGCCGGGTCCTGTACCCGACCCTGCGATCCTACCGTCCGCCCGCCCGGTCGGTTCCGCAGGCGGTCAGCGGAGCCGGTCAGGAGGCCCGGGGTGCGTCCGCCTCGCGCGGCACCTTGACGGCGATGCCCACCACGATGAACAGGGCGGCAGCCAGGATCTGCAGCGCGGCCCACACCTGGCCGGGGATCGGCACCGTGACCAGGGGGTTCCAGCAGACGGCGACGGCGGCCATCAGCACGGCGGCCCACCACGTCTTCCCGCGCACCGCGAAGACGAGCACGATGAGGGACAGCACCGTGACACCCCAGCGGGCGAAGACGAAGCCGGACGAGTCGATGATCGCCACGCAGGCGAGCAGGACGATCGCGGCGATGAGCGACGGCGCGAGTGCCGGCCGGGTGAACCCCGGGGTGGCATGGGTGTTCGTCGTCCCCGCGGCCGGTCGGACCGGTGCGGCGGGCACACCGTTCTGCGACGACCCCACCGGGGGTCGTCCCTTGCGGGCAGCCATCAGGCGGGGGCCTCGTCGAGGTCGATGGCCGTGAAGGACCGGGACATCGGCGGGAGACCCCGCACACGCTCGAGCGCGGGGACCAGCTCGCCGAGGTAGGCCCGGTAGCCCTCGTCGGTGAGGTGCAGGCCGTCGTCGGTAAAGCGGTCGTCGAGGTGGTCGCCGTCCGCCAGCGCGGGCCAGGCGTCGAGGTACTGCGCGTGGCAGGTCGCGACGAACTGCCGCAGGTGCCGGTTCGCCTCCTCGATCTTCGCCGTGTACTCGGCCTGGCGGGGCAGGACGGAGACGAGCAGCAGGCGGACACCGGGCAGCTCGCGCCGCAGGGTGACGAGGATCGTCTCGACGTTGCGGACGACGTGTTCGGCGCTCGCCCGGTGGTTGCCGAAGTCGTTCGTGCCGATCAGCAGCACGATCACCTCGGGCTGTTCGGCGACGACCGCGTCGAGCCGTGCGAGCACGCCGTCCGTCGTGTCGCCGCCGATGCCCTGGTTCAGGGTCTGCTCGTCGGGGAGCCAGCTGTCCCACGACCCCTGGGCCGTGATGCTGTCCCCCAGGAACAGGACGGGACTGCGTTCCTCGGTCATGCTGCCTCCTCGTTCGCCGGTTCCGGACTCCCATTGTGCTGGGTCCGGTTGTGCTGCGTCGACTCGGTGTTGTCCGACTCGCGCTCGGCGGCCGCGGTGATGCGCTCGACCATGCCGGGGAAGATGATCCCGTGGAAGGGCAGGATCCCGTACCAGTACAGCCGGCCGGGCAGGCCCTGCGGGAAGTAGATCGCCCGCTGGTGGTAGTCGCTGCCGCCCTCGGGGTTCGGGGTCACGGTCATCTCGAGCCAGGCGCGCCCGGGTGACTTGAACTCGGCGCGGAGCCGCAGGTAGTGCCCGCGCTCGAGGCGTTCGACGCGCCACCAGTCGAGGGCGTCGCCCTGCTCGAGTCGGTCCTGGTCACGACGACCACGGCTGAGCCCGACGCCGCCGGCGACCTTGTCCATCCAGCCGCGCGCGACCCAGGCCAGCGGGAACGAGTACCACCCGTTCTCGCCGCCGATCGACTCGACGACGCGCCAGACGTCCTCTGCGGAGGCGGTCGAGTGACGCTTCCGGTCGTCGACGTAGACGGTGTGGCCGGCCCAGTCCGGGTCGGTCGGCATCGGGTCGGCCGAGGCGCTCGACAGGGTGGCGCTCCGCCAGCTCGTCTGCACCTCGCCGGACCGCATCTTGTTCAGGGCCAGTCGGACGGCGCGGCGGTACGACGTGAGCCCGCCCTCGGGCTGCGGGACGACGTCGTCGATGTCGTGCTCGCGCTGGACGCACTCGAACTGCAGCGACTCGATGATCGGCGTCGCCAGCTTGCGCGGGATCGGCGTGACGGCGTTGAACCAGTGTGCGGCGAGGCGCGGGGTGAGCACCGGCAGGACCGTGATCGGCCGCTGCCGCAGCTTCGCCTCGACCGCGTAGCCGTTGAGCATCTGCCCGTAGCGCAGGACGTCCGGCCCGCCGATGTCGAAGGTGCGGTTGACGTCGGCGGGGACGTCGAGCGCCGCGACCAGGTAGTACAGGACGTCGCGCACGGCGATCGGCTGGATGCGGTTGCGCACCCACCGCGGTGCGGGCATCCACGGCAGGACGTCGGTCACGTGCCGGATCATCTCGAACGAGGTGCTGCCGGAACCGATGACGACGCCGGCCTGGTAGGCGATCGTCGGCACGCCGGAGTGGAGCAGGATCTCACCGACCTCTTTCCGGCTGCGCAGGTGCTTCGACAGGTCGCCGTCGGGGTGCAGGCCGCCCAGGTAGACGAACCGGCTGACGCCGGCACGCTTCGCCTCGTGCGCCATCGTCTCGGCCGCCTGCCGTTCCGCGGACTCGAAGTCGCCGTCGGCACCCATCGCGTGGGCGAGGTAGTACACGGCCTCGACGCCGTCGACCGCGGCGCGGACCGCGTCGGCGTCCTGCAGGTCTCCTTCGGCGACGTCGACGTCGCTGCTCCACGGGACGTCCTGGAGCTTCCGGGGGTTGCGCACGAACACGCGCACGGAGTGTCCGGCTTCGAGGAGACGGGGGACGAGACGACCGCCGATGTACCCGGTGGCGCCGGTGACGAGGACCTGCATGCCCGGAACGCTACGCGGCACGCCTGACGGGTAGGCTTGCCGGGTGGACAACGCAGCCTTCCCCGTCACCGCCGATGCCGTCCGCGGCCTCATCGACCACGCGATCCTGAAGCCCGAGCTCACCCGCTCGGACGTCGACGCCCAGCTCGACGAAGCCGCCGCGTACCGGGTCTTCAGCGTGTGCGTCCGGCCCAGCGACGTCGCCTACGCCGTCGGGCGTCTCCGGGGCACCGGCGTCGGCGTCGGGACGGTCATCGGCTTCCCGCACGGCACCACGTCCACCGCGGCCAAGGTCGCCGAGTCGCTGCAGGCCCTCGCCGACGGTGCCTTCGAGCTCGACATGGTGCAGAACATCGGCGCCGCGAAGTCCGGCGACTGGGAGCGCGTCGAGCAGGACGTCCGCGCCGTCGTCGACGCAGCCGGGTCCACCGTCGTCAAGGTCATCCTCGAGACCGCGTTCCTGACCGACGACGAGATCGTCGCAGCCTCGCGTGCCGCGCAGTCCGCCGGTGCCGCGTTCGTGAAGACCTCCACCGGGTTCGCCGGCGGCGGGGCGACGACCGAGCACATCGCACTGATGCGGCGCACGGTCGGAGCCGACACGGGCGTCAAGGCCTCGGGCGGCGTCCGCGGGCTCGACACCCTGCTCGAGATGGTGGACGCCGGGGCGAACCGCATCGGCACGAGTGCGTCCGCGCGCATCCTCGACGAGGTCGCGCACCGTGTCGAGACCGGTGCCGCGTCGTCGCAGGGCGACGACACCAGCTCCTACTGACCCGCCGCGACACGACCTATCCACCGCACGACGACCTGACCCGACCGACCCACCACCTGCCAGGCCGGGGCACACCGGACGCGACGCCGCGTCCGGGAGCCGCCCCGGGCCTCCAGACCGCCGCATCGGAGCGCGCATGTCCAGCACCGCACCCCAGTCCCCCGCCCTCGCACTCGCCGTCGACCTCGGCGGCACCAAGGTCGAGGCCGCGCTCGTCACCGACCAGGGCGTCGTCCTGCCGGGCACGCGCTTCCGCAGCCCCACCGGGCCGCAGCGCACGTCCGACGAGCTGCAGGCAGCCGTCGACGAGGTCGTGACGAGCGCCCTGGCCACGGTCCCCACCGACGCGACCCTGGTCGGCGTCGGGGTCGGCTCGGCCGGCCCCGTCGACGAGGAGCACGGCCTCGTCTCCCCGCTCAACATGCCGGTGTGGCGCGGCCACCCGCTGCGCGACCGCATCGCCGCGCTCGTGCCCGAGGGCGTGCCGGTCACGCTGCGCATGGACGGCCTGGCGATCACGCTGGCCGAGCACTGGGTCGGTGCCGCGCAGGGGTACGACCACGTCATGGGCATGATCGTGTCGACGGGCGTCGGCGGTGGCCTCATCCTGCACGGCCGCACCGTCAGCGGCCCGACGGGCAACGCCGGGCACATCGGGCACGTGGAGTGCGGCGGCTACGACGATCCGTGCGCCTGCGGCGGCACCGGCTGCCTCGAGGCGATCGCCAGCGGCCCGAAGACCGTCGCCTGGGCGCAGCGCCAGGGGTTCGACGGGTCCACCGGCGAAGAACTGTCGGCGGCGTACGCGGCCGGCGACGAGATCGCGGTCGCCGCGGTCAAGCGCAGCGGCCGGGCGCTCGGGCAGGCGATCGCGGCGGCGACGAGCCTCGTCGACCTCGAGGTCGTGGCGATCGGCGGCGGGTTCTCCCACGTCACGCCGGACCTGTTCGAGTACGCACGCGAAGCGGTGGCGGAGCGCGTCGAGTTCGGGTTCGTGACGAAGGTGCGCATCGTGCCGACGGCGCTGTCGCAGGACGGCCCGCTCATCGGCGCCGCGGCACTCGTGCACCGCGCCGACGTCCTGCGCTGAGCGGACCGCGCCGACGCCCTGCGCTGACGTCCTGCGCTGAGCGGCGCTGCCGACGCCGACGTGCCCGGCCTCTCCACAGGGGGTGTCGGCCGGGTGTCGGTGTCCGGCAGGATGACGGGGTGCCCGGTTCCCGTCTCCTGACCACGGACGACTGGCCCGAGGCGGAGCTGCGCGCTGCGGTGCTCGCGGGCGAGTTGGTGCCCGTCGGGCCGTGCTGGGCCTCCCCCGCGACGCCGCAGGACCCGGCGCTGCGCGCGACCGCGGCATCGTGGGTCTTCGGCGATGCGCGGCTCGTCGCCTCCGGCCGGACCGCCGCGTGGATCTGGGGCGCGGCGTCGCGGCCGCCGGACCCGATCGAGGCGAGCGTCCCACCGCAGCTGCGCATCGCGGTCGGGCCGGGCCTGCACCTGCGCGAGGTCGCGCTCCAGCCCGTCGACGTGGTCCGGTTGGGGTCCGTGCAGACCGTCGTGACGACCCCGGCGCGCACCGCCGTCGACCTGCTCCGCACCCCGGGTGACTGGGACCCCGAGCGGGCAGCGGCCGTCGACGGGCTGCTGACGATCGGGGCGGTGTCCGTTGACGAGCTGCACGCGCGCCTGAGCGGCCTCGGGACCATCCCGATGGCGCGGCAGGCCGAACGACGGCTGCGCGGGCTGCTCAGCGCACGCTGACGCGGGCTCGGGCCGTGCTCAGCGCGCGGCGACGCGCGCTCGGGTCCTGCTCAGCCCGAGGCGACGCGTGCTCGGGCCGTGCTCAGCCGGCGCTGACGCGGTAGACGTCGTAGACGGCGTCGATGCGTCGGACCGCGTTCAGCACCCGGTCGAGGTGGATGGTGTCACCCATCTCGAAGACGAACCGACTCAGCGCCAACCGGTCGGACGAGGTCGAGACCGTCGCCGACAGGATGTTGACGTGGTGGTCGGTGAGCACCCGGGTGACGTCGCTGAGCAGCCCCGACCGATCGAGCGCCTCGATCTGGATCTGCACGAGGAACACCGACTTCGACGACGGGGCCCACTCGACCTCGATCATCCGGTCGGGCTCGTTCATCAGGGACTTGACGTTCGTACACGACGACTGGTGCACCGAGACGCCCTGCCCGCGGGTGATGAACCCGACGATCTGGTCGCCCGGCACCGGGGTGCAGCACTTCGCGAGCTTCACCAGGATGTCCGGCGCACCGCGCACCAACACGCCGCTGTCGCTCGTGCGCAGCTGACGGCTCGTGACCTGGCGCGGGAACGTGAGCTCCGGCTCGTCGGTCTCCGTGTCGCTCTGGACGCTGCCCAGGACCTTCTCGATGACGGACTGCGTCGAGACGTGCCCCTCGCCGACCGCGGCGTACAGGGCCGAGACGTCGTCGTACCGCATCGACGAAGCGACCTCGGCGATGGTGTCCTGGCTCATGATCCGCTGGAGCGGCAGGTTCTGCTTGCGCACGGCGCGGGCGATGGCGTCGCGGCCCTGCTCGATCGCCTCTTCGCGGCGCTCCTTGGTGAACCACTGCTTGATCTTGTTGCGCGCACGCGGGCTCTTGACGAACTTCAGCCAGTCCTGCGACGGACCGGAATCGGGGTTCTTCGACGTGAAGATCTCGACGACGTCACCGCTCGACAGCGAGCTCTCGAGCGGGACGAGGCGGCCGTTGACCTTGGCGCCCATGGTGCGGTGCCCGACCTCGGTGTGCACGGCGTACGCGAAGTCCACCGGGGTGGCGCCGGCGGGCAGGCCGATGACCTTGCCCTGCGGCGTGAAGACGTAGGTCTCCTTCGCGCCGATCTCGTAGCGGAGCGAGTCGAGGAACTCCCCCGGGTCGCTCGTCTCGGCCTGCCAGTCGGTGATGTGCGCGAGCCACGCCATGTCCTGGTCGTCGGTGGTCGACGAGGTCCCGACGTCGCGGCCAGCGGCACGCTGCTTGTACTTCCAGTGCGCGGCGACACCGAACTCGGCGCGCTGGTGCATCTCGTGCGTGCGGATCTGGATCTCCACGGGGCGCCCCTGCGGCCCGAGCACGCTGGTGTGCAGCGACTGGTACAGGTTGAACTTCGGCGTCGCGATGTAGTCCTTGAACCGGCCGGGCAGCGGCGTCCACCGCGCGTGCACCGAACCGAGCATGGCGTAGCAGTCGCGCACCGTGGGCACGAGCACCCGGATGCCGACGAGGTCGTAGATCTCGTCGAACTCGCGACCCCGCACGATCATCTTCTGGTAGATCGAGTAGTACTGCTTCGGCCGCCCCATGACCTCGCCGCGGACCTTCGCTGCCTTCAAGTCCTTCTTGAGCGTGCCGATGACGTTCTGGACGAACTGCTCGCGCTTCGGCTGGCGTTCCTTGACCAGGCTGTCGATCTCGACGTAGAGCTTCGGGTGCAGGACCGCGAAGGACAGGTCCTCGAGCTCGAGCTTGATCATCTGGATGCCGAGCCGGTGCGCGAGGGGCGCGTAGATCTCGAGCGTCTCCTTCGCCTTGCGGGTGGCGGAGGTGGACTCGACGAAGCCCCAGGTGCGGGCGTTGTGCAGCCGGTCCGCGAGCTTGATGACCAGCACGCGGATGTCCTTCGACATCGCGATGACCATCTTGCGGACCGTCTCGGCCTGGGCGCTGTCGCCGTACTTGACCTTGTCGAGCTTCGTGACGCCGTCGACGAGCATGGCGATCTCGTCGCCGAAGTCGACCTGCAGCTGGTCGAGCTGGTAGTCGGTGTCCTCGACCGTGTCGTGGAGCAGCGCGGCGGCGATCGTGATCGGCCCGATGCCCAGGTCGGCCAGGATCTGGGCGACCGCGACGGGGTGTGTGATGTACGGCTCGCCGGACTTGCGCTTCTGACCGTCGTGCGCGCGCTCGGCGACGGAGTACGCGCGCTCGATGAGCGTGACGTCGGCCTTGGGGTGGTGCGAGCGCACCGTGCGGATCAGGGTGTCCACGGCGCCGGCCGGCTGGGCGCGGGAGAACAGACGCGGCAGCAGCGACCGGAGCGAACCGAGGTTGCCCGTCGTGTTCGGTCCGAGGGGGCTGGTCGGCCGCTGGGCGGAGCCGGGGCGGCTCGGCGCGGACGGCTCTTCGCGGGTGTCCGTCATGATGCGCCTCCCAGGACTCGATCCGAGAGCTCGATCCGAGCTCGATCCGCCAACACTACGCGTGTCCGGTCAGTGCTCGTGAACCGGTTCGCCCTGGGCGTCGCGGACCACCGGTGCGCCGGACTGCTCCCAGGCGACCATGCCGCCGGTCAGGTTGACCGCGGAGACGCCGGACTGTTCGAGTGCCGCCACCACCCGGGCCGAACGTGCACCCGAGTGGCAGACGATGATCGCGGGTTCGCCGCCGCCGTCGATCTCCTGCCAGCGGTTCACCAGCTCGGACATCGGGACGAGCGTGGCCTCGGGAGCGTGGACCTCGTCCCATTCCCCCTGCTCACGGACGTCGAACAACCGCGACCCCGACTCGAGCCGGCGACGCGCCTCGGCGACGTCGACCTCGGTGATCTCGATCGGCATCAGGCGGTCGCCTTCGCGTCGGCGTCGGCGTCGACCTCGCGCTGGCGCTTCTCGGCCGCCTGGATCTTCTTGGCGTCGGCCTGCTTGATCTTCGGCTCGTTCTCGCGCAGCTGGGCGTACATCGGCGACGCGATGAAGATCGTCGAGTAGGTGCCGACGATGATGCCGATGAACAGTGCGAGCGAGATGTCGCGGAGCGTGCCGGCACCGAGCACGTACGACCCGATGAACAGGATCGCCGCGACCGGCAGCAGCGCCACGACCGAGGTGTTGATCGAGCGGACGAGCGTCTGGTTCACCGCGAGGTTCACCGACTGCTTGAACGTGCGGATCGACTCCTGAGAGGTGTTCTCACGCACCTTGTCGAAGACCACCACGGTGTCGTAGAGCGAGTACCCGAGGATCGTCAGGAAGCCGATCACCGCCGCGGGCGTGACCTCGAGCCCGACGATGCCGTAGACACCGGCCGTGATCAACAGGTCGTGGACCAGCGCGGCCATCGCGGAGAGCGACATCTTCCAGGTGCGGAAGTACAGCGTCATGAAGACGGCGGCCAGGGCGAGGAAGATCACCAGACCGCGGATCGCCTGGGCGAGCACGTCGGCGCCCCACGTGGCACCGATGAACGTCGCGGCGACCTGGCTCTCCGGCACGTCGTACGCCTCGGCCAGGGCGTCCTGCACCTCGGTCGTCTGACGGTCGGTGAGCTGGCCGGTCTGCACGCGGATGCCGTGCGTCCCGAGCTGGGAGACGCGCGGGATCTCGTCCGAGACGACCCGCTCGACGGTGTCCGTCGCGATGCTCTGGTCGGTGTTCTTGACGTCCGACAAGGTGAACTCCGAACCACCGGTGAACTCGATGCCGAGCTGGTACCCACCACGCAGCCACGGGGTGGCGAGAGAGATCACGATCATGATGAGCGCGATGAGGTACCAGGTCTTGCGTCGTCCGATGATGTCGTACGACCGCTTGCCCGTGTAGAGGTCGCTGCCGAACTGGCTGAAGCTGGCCATCAGTCGTCCTTCCCGTCCGGCGTCGAGCCGTTGTCGCCGGAGGCCTGCTGGGCCTTCCGTTCCGCGATCGTCTGTCGGCGCTGCGCCTCACCGGCACTGCGCTGGCGCTTGCCGTCCACCACGGGGGCGCGGAACTGCGCACGCCCCTTGTAGACCGCACCGAGCGCCGCTGGGTCGAGCCCGCTGAACTTGTGCCCCTCGCCGAAGAACCGGGTGCGGGAGATGAGCTGCATCATCGGGTGGGTGAAGAGCGCGACCACCACGATGTCGATCAGCGTCGTGAGGAGCAGCGTGAACGCGAAGCCCTTCACGTCGGCGACCGCGAGCACGTACAGGGTGACGGCGGCGAGGAAGTTCACCGCGTCGGACGCCAGGATCGTGCGGAGTGCGCGCTTCCAGCCGGACTCGACCGCACTCTCGAGTGCGCGACCGTCGCGGAGTTCGTCACGGATGCGTTCGAAGTAGACGATGAACGAGTCCGCCGTGATGCCGATCGCGACGATCAGACCCGCCACACCCGCCAAGGACAGGCGGTAGTCGACGCGCCAGGACATGATCGCGATGACCAGGTAGGTCAGGACGGCGGCCACCCCGAGCGAGAGCACCGTGACGAACGCGAGCGCCCGGTACTGGATGACGGAGTAGATGATCACCAGGCCGAGGCCGATCAGGCCCGCGACGAGACCACCGATGAGCTGCGCCGTTCCGAGCGTCGCCGAGATGTTCTCGTTCGACTGCACCTGGAAGTTGATCGGCAGCGCACCGTACTTGAGCTGGTCGGCGAGCGTCTTCGACGACTCGGCCGTGAACGAGCCGGTGATCTGCGCCTTGCCGTTGGTGATGGCGGAGTTCGTGGACGGGGCCGTGATGACCGAGCCGTCCAGCACGATCGCGAACTGGTTCTGCGGTGCCTGCAGCGAGACGAGGCGGTTCGTGACGGTGCGGAAGTCCTTCGTGCCCTGGCCGTCGAAGGTCAGGTTGACGGCCCACTGGCCCGTCGACGTGCCCTGGGAGTCGGTGGCCAGACCCGAGGTGGCGTTGCTGATGTTCGCACCGGAGACCTCGACCGGGCCGAGGATGTACTTCGACGCACCGTCGGCGTCGCACGTGACGAGGGGCTCGTCGTCCGGCGCCGAGGTGACGTCGTCCGGAGCCGCGCAGTTGTAGTTGGTGTACAGGTCCTGCAGCGCCGGGGTGATCCAGTTGACGTCGCTGGCGTTCGTCGGCTTCGCGCTCGGCGTCGCCGCGAGCGATGCGGGCGGCGAGTACGGCGTCGGCGAGGCGGTGGACTTCCCGTCGTCACCGACGGCGGAGTTCGTCGCGGCCTCGGTGAAGAGCACGGGGCGGAACGTCAGCTTCGCCGCTGCTTCGATGCGGTCGATCGTGGCCTTGTCGGGCCGGCCGGGGATCGACACGACGATGTTGTTCGCACCCTGCGTGTTGATCTCGGTCTCGGAGACGCCGGTGGCGTTGATGCGCTGGCGGATGATCTCCACCGCCTGCTGCAGCTGCTGCGAGGTGACCGAGTCGCCCTCAGTGTTCTGCGCCGCGAGGGTCAGCTGCGTGCCGCCCTGCAGGTCGAGTGCGAGCTCCGGTACCCAGCTCGCGCCCTGGTACCACTTGTCCGTGTCGTCCTTCGAGCTGCCGGCGAGGATCGTCGCGGCGGTGTTCAGGCCGGCGAGGATCGCCATCAGGATCACCAACCAGGTGAGCGAGCGCAGCGCCTTCTTGACGGGTGTCGATCGTGCCACCGGTCGTCTCGTCTTTCTGTTCAGGACCGTCGGCGCTCAGGCACGACGGCAGAGGGAAGCCGCCGGGTCAGACGACCCGGCGGCCGAGGGCGTCAGTCGTCGGACTTGCGCTTCGAGTCGGTCTCGTCGAGGCGGTCGTTGTCGACCCGCTCGCCGTAGACCGGCTCCCCGTTGAGTTCGGCGACGGGCTTCGCCTCGTCCTCCGGCGTCGCGGTGGTCTCGATGTCGGAGGCGCTGTCGTCGACGACGCGCGACAGGGTCTGGCGGTGCACGGTGACGACGGTGCCGGGGGCGATCTCGACGTCGGCGGTGACCTTCTCGTCGTCGACGGAGAGGAGCGTGCCGTACAGGCCGAAGGACAGCATCACGCGAGCACCCGGCACCATCTTGGTGGCGAGCTCGCCCTGCTGCTTCTTGCGCTTGCGGCTGTTGTAGAACATGAAGGCCGCGAACGCCACGACGATGACGATGAGGATGACTTCTTGACCCATGATGCAGTTGCCTTCTCTGGTTGCTCGGTTTCGGGCCGTAGCAGTCTAGGGCACGCCACTGTGCGTGGCATGTCACCCGACCGATCGGCCGCTAGTCGGTGGTGTCGGTGTCGTCGAACAGGCCCGGGAGCGGCCCGACGCCCTGCCCCGGGGTGAGGCCGAGGTGCCGCCACGCGACCGGGGTCGCGATGCGGCCGCGCGGGGTGCGCGTGACCAGACCGACCCGGACGAGGAAGGGTTCGACGACCGACTCGATGGTCTCGGACTCTTCTCCGACCGAGACCGCGAGGGTGTTCAGCCCCACCGGTCCGCCGTCGAAGCGGGTCAGCATGATCTCGACCACGGCGCGGTCGAGGCGGTCGAGCCCGAGCTCGTCGACGTCGTACAGGTCGAGTGCACCCTGGACGGCCGCCATGCCGTCGGTGGTGCGGTGCACGAGGGCGTAGTCGCGGACCCGGCGGAGCAGCCGGTTCGCGATGCGCGGGGTGCCCCGGGAACGCCCGGCGATCTCCCGCAGCGCCGATCGGTCGATGTCGAGCTCGAGCAGGTGCGCGGCGCGGATCAGGACCTGTTCGAGTTCGTCCTTCTCGTAGAACTCGAGGTGCGCCGTGAAGCCGAAGCGGTCGCGGAGCGGGTTGGGCAGCAGGCCGGCGCGGGTGGTGGCACCGACCAGGGTGAACGGCGCGAGGTCGAGCGGGATGCTCGTCGCGCCGGCGCCCTTGCCCACCATGACGTCGATCCGGAAGTCCTCCATCGCCAGGTAGAGCATCTCTTCAGCCGAGCGCGCCATCCGGTGGATCTCGTCGATGAACAGGACCTCGCCCGGCACGAGCGACGACAGGACGGCAGCCAGGTCGCCCGCGTGCTGGATCGCCGGACCGCTCGACATCCGCAACGGACGCCCGGTCTCGTGCGCGACGATCATCGCCAGCGTGGTCTTGCCGAGGCCGGGAGGACCCGCCATCAGGATGTGGTCCGGGGTGCGGTCCTGCATGCCCGCGGCTTTGAGCAGCAGGTCGAGCTGCCCGCGCACCTTCCGCTGGCCGACGAACTCGTCGAGCGACCGCGGCCGGAGTGCACCTTCGAACGCGAGTTCTTCCTGCGACTCGGCTCCGGCGGACGTGATGCCGCTCATCGACCGGCACCGGCGGGCCGGAGCGCACCGAGCGCGGCGCGGAGCAGCGCCTGCGTGCCCATGGCTGCGGCCCCTGGCTCGTTCGCGACGGTCTCGTCGACGGCGGTCTGTGCTGCGTCCTCGCGCCAGCCGAGGCCGATCAGTGCGGAGACGACGTCGGTCGCGGCCGGGTGGGCAGCAGTGCCACGACCGGCGGTGACCACGGCGGCCTGCTCGAACGCGGCGAGCTTGCCGGTGAGCGCGAGGATGATGAGCTTCGCGGTCTTCGGGCCGATGCCGGAGACCTTGCGGAAGGCGCCGTCGTCGTCCTTCGCCACGGCGTTCGCGACCTGCGACGGGTCCATGTGGGCCAGGACGCCCATCGCGGACTTGGGCCCGACACCCGTGACGCTGCGCAGCAGGTCGAACACCTGGAGGGCGTCGGTCGACTCGAAGCCGAAGAGCAGGTGCTCGTCTTCGCGCACGATCATCGCGGTGCGGACGAACACCTCGGACCCGTGGCGCATCGTCAGTGCGTGGGCCGGGGTCACGGTGACGGCGTACCCGACTCCCCCGGCCTCGATCACCACGCCGGAACCGGCGATGTCGATGCAGGTACCCCGGAGACTCGCGATCATGCCCCGAGCCTACGGCCGCCCACCGACGCGGCCGACGAGCCACGCGGTCGGGCCGCGGCAGCGGCCGCACGGGCGAGCGGGGAGTCGACGGTGCCGCCCTGTGCGTCGCGCCACGCGCGTTGTGCCGGGGTGAGGTTCGTGGCACGTTCGCCGGCGACGTCAGGTGATCCGAGCCTCCAGGCATGGCACACGGCCAGCGCGAGCGCATCGGCGGCGTCGGCCGGCTTCGGGGCCTCGGCGAGACCGAGCACGCGCGCGATCATGGTCTGCACCTGGCGCTTGTCGGCGTTGCCGTAGCCGGTGACGGCCGCCTTGACCTCGGACGGCGTGTGCAGGCCGACGGGCAGCCCGCGGGCCGCCGCGGCGTGCAGCGCGAGCCCGGCCGCCTGGGCGGTGCCCATCACGGTGCGGACGTTCGCCTGCGCGAACACGCGCTCGACGGCGACCGCATCCGGGTGGTGCTCGTCGATCTCGGCGGCGATGCCGTCGGCGATGCGGAGCAGCCGCTGCTCGAGCGGCATGTCCGCCGGGGTGCGCACGACCGTCACGTGGACGAGCCGTGCGCGCCGGTTCGGTGCGACCTCGACGACGCCGACGCCGCACCGGGTGAGCCCGGGGTCCACCCCGAGCACACGGAGCACGGCTACTCGCCCTCGTCCTCGTCGAGCTCGGCCTGGACGTCCGCCGGCACGTCGAAGTTGGCGTAGACGTTCTGCACGTCGTCGCTGTCCTCGAGTGCGTCGATCAGGCGGAAGACCTTGCGGGCGGTCTCGGCGTCGACCGGCACCTTGAGGCCGGGGACGAACTCGGCGTCGGCCGAGTCGTAGTCGATGCCGGCGTCCTGCAGCGCGGTGCGTGCCGCGACGAGGTCGCTCGCCTCGGTGATGATCTCGAAGCCGCCGCCCTGGTCGATGACGTCCTCGACACCGGCGTCGAGTACGGCGGTCATGACGGTGTCCTCGTCGAGGCCGTCGGTCTTCGTGACCGAGATGACGCCCTTGCGCGAGAAGTTGTAGGCGACGCTGCCCGGGTCGGCCATGGTGCCACCGTTGCGGGACATCGCCGTCCGGACCTCGGCCGCTGCGCGGTTCTTGTTGTCGGTGAGGCACTCGATCAGCATCGCGACGCCGTTCGGGGCGTAGCCCTCGTACATGATCGTCGTGTACTCGATCGACTCACCGGTCAGGCCGGCACCGCGCTTGACGGCGCGGTCGATGTTGTCGTTCGGGACCGAGGTCTTCTTGGCCTTCTGGATCGCGTCGACCAGCGTCGGGTTGCCCGACAGATCGGCGCCGCCCATCTTCGCGGCGACCTCGATGTTCTTGATGAGCTTGGCGAACGACTTGGCACGGCGGCCGTCGATGACGGCCTTCTTGTGCTTGGTCGTCGCCCACTTGGAATGCCCGGACACGGTTCTCCTTGCGTCTTGCGGAAAGTCGGGGTCAGTTTACCCAGCCGGGAGGCCCGGCGCCGCCCCGCCCCGCCGGTGCGGGCACGCAGGTGTCCGGGCCCAGGGCCCGCGGGCGGTCGTGCCCAGAGCCCGGGGCCGCGTCAGGCGCTGCGCACCATGGCGAGAAAGCGGCGGTGGAAGCGGTCCTCGCCGGCGACCTCGGGGTGGAACGCACTGGCGAGGACGTTGCCCTGCTGCACCGCGACGACCTGCCCGTCCGCCAGTGCGCCGAGGACCTGGACACCGGGGCCGTGCTGCTCCACCACCGGGGCACGGATGAAGACCGCGTGCACGGGGGCGTCACCGAGCTCGGGCATCGGGACGTCGACCTCGAACGAGTCGTTCTGGCTGCCGAACGCGTTCCGACGAACCGTGGTGTCGAGCACGTCGAGGGTCTGCTGGCCGCTGATGCCGTCGGTGATCCGCGACGACAGCATGATCATGCCGGCGCACGTGCCGTACGTCGGCAGGCCGTCGCGGATGGCAGCAGCGAGGGGCTCGGCGACGCCGAACGCCCGGGACAGTTTGTCCATCACGCTCGACTCGCCGCCGGGGATCACGACGCCGTCGAGCGCCGCGATCTCCTCGGGGCGACGGAGCGGCACCACGTCGGCGCCGAGCTCCGTCAACGAGGCGATGTGCTCGCGGAAGTCACCCTGCAGTGCCAGGACCCCGATGCGGGGCCGAGCACTGCTCGTCGTGCTACCAGCCACGCTCGGCGAGGCGGTGCGGTGCGGGAACGTCGGCGACGTTGATGCCGACCATCGCCTCGCCCAGACCACGCGAGACCTCGGCGATGACCTTGGGGTCGTCGTGGAAGGTGACGGCCTTGACGATCGCCGCGGCACGCTTCGCCGGGTCGCCGGACTTGAAGATCCCGGAGCCGACGAACACGCCGTCCGCGCCGAGCTGCATCATCATCGCGGCGTCGGCCGGGGTGGCGACGCCACCGGCGGTGAAGAGCACGACGGGGAGCTTGCCGGTGCGGGCGACCTCGCGCACGATCTCGAACGGCGCCTGCAGTTCCTTGGCGGCGACGTAGAGCTCGTCTTCCTTGAGGTGGCGCAGCGCCGCGATCTCCTTGTTGATCGTGCGGATGTGCTTCGTGGCCTCGGACACGTCACCCGTGCCGGCCTCGCCCTTGGAACGGATCATCGCAGCGCCCTCGGTGATGCGACGGAGCGCCTCGCCCAGCTCGGTGGCACCGCAGACGAACGGCGTGGTGAAGTTCCACTTGTCGATGTGGTTGACGTAGTCGGCGGGCGAGAGCACCTCGGACTCGTCGATGTAGTCGACGCCGAGCTCCTGCAGGATCTGCGCCTCGACGAAGTGGCCGATGCGGGCCTTCGCCATGACGGGGATCGACACGGCCGCGATGATCTCCTCGATCATCGACGGGTCGGACATGCGGGCGACGCCGCCCTGTGCGCGGATGTCGGCGGGGACACGCTCGAGGGCCATGACCGCGGTCGCGCCGGCTTCTTCCGCGATGCGGGCCTGCTCGGCGTCGACGACGTCCATGATGACGCCGCCCTTGAGCATCTCGGCGAGGCCGCGCTTGACGCGGTCGGAGCCGGTGATCGAGGTGCCAGGGGTGCCGGAGGTGCTGGTGCTGTCGCTCATGATGCCGATCAGTCTAGTCCGCTGCCGGCCAGCCCTCGGCGACCAGTCGGCGGGTGTCCCCGAGCATCTGGGACATCGACTTCGTCCGCGCGATGATCGGGAAGAAGTTCGCGTCGGACTGCCACCGCGGCACGATGTGCTGGTGCAGGTGTGCGGCGATGCCGGCCCCCGCGACCTCGCCCTGGTTCATGCCGATGTTGAAGCCGTCGCAGTGCGACACGGCGCGCAGGACCCGCATCGCGGTCTGGGTCAGCTCGCCCATCTCGCGCAGCTCGTCCGGCGTGGCCTCGTCGTACAGCGGCACGTGGCGGTACGGGCAGACCAGCAGGTGTCCGTTGTTGTACGGGAACAGGTTGAGCAGCACGTAGGCGTGCTCGCCCCGGGCGACGATGAGGGCGTCCTCGTCGGACTTCCGCGGTGCCTCGCAGAACGGGCAGTCGTCTGCGTGCCCGCGGCCCGTGCCCTCGCGCCCGGCGTCGATGTACGCCATCCGGTGCGGGTTCCACAGGCGCTGGAAGGCATCCGGGACGGCCGCACCGGTGGCGGCGTCCCGGATGACCAGCGGGTCCTGCTCGTCCGTCATCAGACCTGCGCGCGCTCGCGGATCGCCGTCAGGATGCGGTCGACCGCTTCGTCCACGGGTACGGCGTTGTCCTGGCGCCCGTCACGGAAGCGGAACGACACCGCACCGGCGTCGCGGTCGTCGCCGCCGGCGATGAGCTGGAACGGCACCTTCGCCTTGGTGTGCGTGCGGATCTTCTTCTGCATGCGGTCGTCCGAGTGGTCGACCTCGGCGCGGACGCCGTACGACCGGAGCTTCGCGATGACCTCGTCGAGGTAGTCGCCGTACTCGGCCGCGACGGGGATGCCGACGACCTGCACCGGCGACAGCCAGGCCGGGAACGCGCCGGCGTAGTGCTCGGTCAGCACGCCGAAGAACCGCTCGATCGAGCCGAACAGCGCACGGTGGATCATCACCGGGCGCTGGCGGGAGCCGTCGGCCGCGGTGTAGTCGATGCCGAAGCGCTCGGGCAGGTTGAAGTCGAGCTGCACGGTCGACATCTGCCAGGTCCGGCCGATGGCGTCGCGAGCCTGCACCGAGATCTTCGGGCCGTAGAAGGCGGCTCCGGCGGGATCGGGCACGAGCTCGAGACCGGACTCCTCGGCGACCTCGCGCAGGGTGTTCGTCGCGACGTCCCACACCTCGTCGTCACCGACGTACTTCTCCGGGTCCTTCGTCGAGAGCTCGAGGTAGAAGTCGTCGAGGCCGTAGTCGCGCAGCAGCGACAGCACGAACTCGAGGGTGGTGGTCAGCTCCTCCTTCATCTTCTCCTGCGTGGTGAAGATGTGCGCGTCGTCCTGGGTCATGCCACGGACCCGGGTGAGGCCGTGGATGACGCCGGACTTCTCGTTGCGGTAGACCGTGCCGAACTCGAACATCCGGAGCGGCAGGTCGCGGTACGAACGCGGCTGCGACCGGTACGCCAGGATGTGCATCGGGCAGTTCATCGGCTTGAGGTAGTAGTCGGCTCCCTGACGCGTGACGTTGCCGTCCTCGTCCTTCGCCTCGTCCATGTGCATGGCCGGGAACATGCCGTCCTTGTACCAGCCGAGGTGCCCGGAGGTCTCGAACAGGTCGCCCTTGGTGATGTGCGGCGTGTAGACGAACGAGTAACCGTTCTCCTCGTGCCGACGGCGCGAGTAGTCCTCCATCTCGCGGCGGATGATGCCGCCCTTCGGGTGGAAGATCGCCAGGCCGGAACCGATCTCGTCGGGGAACGAGAACAGGTCGAGTTCGGCACCGAGCTTGCGGTGGTCGCGCTTGGCGGCTTCTTCGAGGCGCACCAGGTACGCCTTGAGCTGGTCCTTGTCGGGCCAGGCGGTGCCGTAGATGCGCTGCAGCTGCGGGTTCTTCTCGGAGCCGCGCCAGTAGGCAGCGGCGACGCGCATGAGCTTCGCGGCGTTGCCGATCCAGCGGGTGTGCGGCACGTGCGGGCCCCGGCAGAGGTCCTGCCAGACGACCTCGCCCGACTTCGGGTCGACGTTCTCGTACACGGTGAGCTCGCCGGCGCCGACCTCGACGCTCTCGCCGGAGTCGCCGTCGGTCGCCGCACCCTTGAGCCCGATGAGCTCCTGCTTGTACGGCTCCCCCGCCATCAGCTCGCGTGCCTGCTCGTCGGTGACGACCACGCGGCGGAAGCGCTGGGCCTGCTTGACGATGCGGTCCATGCCCTTCTCGATCGCCTTGAGGTCCTCGGGGGTGAAGGGCTCGGCGACGTCGAAGTCGTAGTAGAAGCCGTCGGTGACGGGCGGCCCGATGCCGAGCTTGGCCTCGGGGTTGATCTGCTGGACGGCCTGCGCGAGCACGTGCGCGGCCGAGTGACGGAGGATGTCGAGCCCGTCCTGCTCCTGCAGGGTGACGGCCTCGGCGGTCTCGCCGGCAGCGACGTCGGCAGCGAGGTCCTTCAGGACACCGTCGACGCGGATCGCGACGACGCCGCGCTCACCGTCGAAGAGCTCGGTGCCCGTCGTGGTCGTCGTCGCGGTGCGGGGCTCGGGTGCCTGGGGCACGGCTGCGGGCTCGGCGCTCTCCGGCGCTGCGGCGACTGACTCGGTCACGATGATGGGACTCCTCGATCGAAATGGTGCGTCAAGACTAGTGCGCGCGTGGGGCTCAGGCGGGCACGGCGCCGAGCGTCGTGACGGGCAGGCGCGGCTCAAGTCGCTCACGTCCGTACAGCCCGTCGAGCTCGAGCAGCGCGGCGAACCCGACCGCCTGGTAGCCCGCGCGTTCGAGCAGCGTGATGGTGGCGGCGCCGGTCCCACCGGTGGCGAGGACATCGTCGACGACGAGGACCCTGGTGCCCGCGGGGAGCTGGCCCGGACGCAGCTCGAGCTCGGCCTCGCCGTACTCGAGTGCGTACTGCTCGCTGAGGACCTCGCCCGGCAGCTTGCCGGCCTTGCGCACCGTGAGCACGCCCACCTGGTGCTGCGCGGCGATCCCGCCGGCGAGGGCGAAGCCCCGTGCCTCGATGCCGGCGACGGCGTCGAACCCGGCACCGACCGCGAAGGGCGCGGCGAGTGCCTCGCACACGCGGCCGAACGCGACGGCGTCCGAGAACACCGGCGTCACGTCACGGAACAGCACCCCCGGCTTCGGGAAGTCCGGGACGACGGCGGTCAGGCGTTCGACGAGTGCAGCTGCGGTTTCGGTCACCCATCAACGGTACGGGAGGCCCGGGGTGCGTCCGACACGTCGGCGCACGGTGCGGGGTCGGTCGCGCCGTGCTGGGTCGTCGGTGCGGCGCACGGTGCGGGTTGCGTCGGCCGGTGCGCCGACGGTGGCTCGGTGCGGGGCTGTCCCCTCGCACCGAGCCACCAAACGGGCACGGGACGGCGACGGTCGCACGGTGCGACGGTCGGGTGTCCGATCCGGCTCAGCGCCAGGCGCGCATGAGTGCGGCCTGCAGGAGCAGGTCGTTCTCGCGCTGCTGCCGCTCGCGGTCGAGCTGCAGCCGTGTTGCGTGGTCGATCACCGGACGGACCCGGCGGGTCCGGCGGCTCCAGATGATGAGCGACATGCCGATGCGCAGCGCGACGCGGTCGGTGAGGGAGACCCGGTGGCGCGCTGCGCGGGTATCGGGAGGACGGGTGGCGGTCTTCGATGACACGGTGATCCCTTTCAGGGCATGACGGAACTGCCCGGCACACGGGCAGGAGTGGACTGCCCGGAACACGGGCAGGACGAAATGAATGCGTGAGAATGCATTCCGCGGTCACCGGAGGAATGTCCGACGACGCGGTACTGAATGACTTCCGGTACCGAGAGCGTCGCACCGACCGCCGACATTCTCCGGCGAGGATCGACGCAGTCCGATCGCGTGCGCGGAGCACACGGGTCGGGACCGATCGGCGATCGACGGAGCCGGTTCGACGCGAGCCAGAACGGCTCAGCGCGAGGTGTCAGGCGACGGACTCGTCACGAGACGAGGATCGAACGACACAGATGTCGGCAGAAGGCGGAACGCTCCGGGTCAGCGGACGCGGAACGGGGTGCCGACGCGTCCACGGATTCCACGGAACGGAGTGGTTGCGGTGATCATCATGGTCGGCCCCCTTTCGGTCTCGAGCTGTCGGAGTCGTCCCCCGGCTGCACTGCAGCGGTTCGCGACGAGTGAACACTATCGGCACCGCAATTCGCAGCGCAACCCCTTTCTCCGATTTCTCCGGAATTGCATTCCCGAACACCCCGCAGCGCACCCGGACGCCACGAAGGCCCGGTACCGAATCGGTACCGGGCCTTCGTGGGCGAACGGCTGCTACAGCGTCGCGGGTTCCACCACCGCTGCCGTCAGCACGGCGTCGACGACGTCGATCCGCACGGTGTCCCCGGCGGTCACGCCACCGTCGACCACGAGCGTCGCGATGCGGTCGTCGACCTCGCGCTGGATGAGCCGACGGAGCGGACGGGCGCCGTACTCGGGCTCGTACCCGTGGTCGGCGAGCCAGTCGACCGCGGCGTCGGACACGGAGAGCACCATGTCCTGCGCGACGAGCCGGAGCGCCGTGTCCTGCAGCAGCAGTGACACGATCGACGTGATCTGCGACCGGTCGAGCTTGCGGAAGAGCACGATCTCGTCGATGCGGTTGATGAACTCCGGCCGCATGGCCTCGCGGAGCTTGCCCATCACCCGGGCGCGGAGGTCATCCTCGCCGTACCCGTCAGTGGAATCCACGGGCGCGAAGCCGAGGGCGCCCGACCGTGAGGCCAGGAACTCCGAGCCGATGTTCGACGTCATGATCACGACGGTGTTCCGGAAGTCCACCGTGCGCCCCTGGCCGTCGGTCAGTCGACCGTCGTCCAGCACCTGCAGCAGCAGGTTGAACACGTCGGGGTGCGCCTTCTCGACCTCGTCGAGCAGGATCACCGAGTACGGGTTCCGACGCACGCGTTCGGTGAGCTGCCCGGCCTCGTCGTAGCCGACGTACCCGGGAGGCGCCCCGACCAGCCGCGAGACGGTGTGCCGCTCGCCGAACTCGCTCATGTCGAAGCGGAGCATGGCGGACTCGTCACCGAACAGCGACGACGCCAGGGCCTTCGCCAGTTCGGTCTTGCCGACGCCGGTCGGGCCGAGGAACAGGAAGCTGCCGACGGGTCGACGCTGGTCGCCCATGCCGGTCCGGCTGCGTCGGACGGCCTTCGCGATCGCCGCGACGGCGTCGTCCTGGCCGACGACGCGCTCGTGCAGTTCCTGCTCGAGCACGGCGAGCCGCGAGCGGTCGCCCTGGGTCAGGCGCGTCGCCGGGATGCCGGTGGCACGCGACACCACACCGGCGATGTCGCGTTCCGTGATCGAGGTGCCCACGGATTCGGGACGGGAGGCGCGGGGAACGTCCGCCGACGTGGCGGCGGCGATCCGGGCCTCCAGTCCGACCGTCTCGTCGCGCAGGCGCGACGCCTCTTCGTACAGTTCCTCGGCGACCGCGCGGTCCTTCTCGGCGAGCAGCTCGGCGACCTGGTCGCGGAGGGCCTCGACGTCCACTTCCCCCGAACGGGCGAGCCGGCGCCGTGCACCGGCCTGGTCGATGAGGTCGATGGCCTTGTCCGGCAGGTGCCGGTCGGTGACGTAGCGGTGCGAGAGTTCGACGGCGGCGCGCAGCGACTCCGGCGTGTAGACGACGCCGTGGTGCTCCTCGTACCGGGGTGCGAGGCCGGTCAGGATCGCGACGGCGTCCTCGACGCTCGGCTCCCCGACCGTGACCGGCTGGAAGCGACGCTCGAGTGCGGCGTCCTTCTCGATCCGACGGTACTCGTTCAGTGTGGTCGCGCCGACCAGGTGCAGGTCGCCGCGGGCGAGCCGGGGCTTGAGGATGTTGCCGGCGTCCATCGAGCCGCCCTCACCGCCGCCACCGGCGCCGACGACGGTGTGGAGCTCGTCGACGAAGACGATGAGCTCGTCGGCGTGCGCCGCGATTTCGTCCATGGCCTTCGTCAGGCGCTCCTCGAAGTCGCCGCGGTACCGGGTGCCGGCGAGCATGCCGGGCAGGTCGAGGGCGACGACCCGCTTGCCCTGCAGCAGCGACGGGACGTCGCCGTCGACGATGCGCTGGGCGAGTCCCTCGACGATGGCGGTCTTGCCGACGCCGGGCTCGCCGATCAGGACGGGGTTGTTCTTGGTGCGACGGAGCAGGATCTCGACCGCCTGCTCGATCTCGTCGGCGCGACCGATGACGGGGTCGATGCGACCGTCACGGGCCCGCGCGGTGAGATCGGTACCGAACTGGTCGAGGGTCGGGGTGTCGCTGTCGCTGTCGGTGTCGCTGTCGGCCGTTCCGGTCGTTGCACTGGTTCCGGGCATGGGGCGCCCCTCTCGTGCTGCTGCCGCGGCCTGCTGGGCGTAGTCCTGCATGGCCTGCGGGGTGACACCGGCGCTGGCGAGCAGCTGCCCGGTGACGGTCTCCTGGTCGGTCACGAGCGCGAAGAAGACGTGCTCGGGGTCGGTGTAGGTGCTGCCGAAGCCCCGCGCGGCCTGGGTGGCCTCGACGAGGATGCGCTGCGCCGTGCCGGTCAGGGCCGGGCGGCCGGTCTGCTCGGGCTGCGGCTCGCGGGCCATCGGCAGGCGCTGCTCGATCTCGGCGGCGAGGCGCTCGGGGTCGACCCCGGCGGAACGGACGACGGCGTCGAACGGCTCGGTGCGGACGAGCACGTGCAGCAGGTGCAGCGCGTCGAGCTCGTGCTGCCCCTGCGACACCGCGTACTCGGCGGTGTGCTGGAGCAGCTCGTGGGTACGGCGGCTGAGGAGCCGCGTGATGTCCACCGGTCGGCCGAACGCACGGGGGCGCTGCGGGTCACCGGTGTTCTGCGCCGCGAGGAGGCGGGCGAGGAACTCGTCGAACGAGTCACTGCCGCCGGTCGGGCCGAACGTCTCTGGCAAAGGGACCTCCTGGGGAACTTGAGTGCCTTCGACTCAATGCAACGCAGGAGTGCCGGGGTCATTCCCGACGACGAAAAAACTTGCGGCGACTCGGCTCAGGTCCGCGCGATCGCTGCCGAGATCGCCTCGGTGACCCGCGCGAGGTCGGCCGGAGCCACCTCGATGTCGAACCCGCGGCGCCCACCGGAGACGAAGATGCTGTCGTACGCCAGGGCCGACTCGTCGAGCACGGTCCGGATCCGGGACTTCTGGCCGACCGGGCTGATGCCGCCGACGACGTACCCGGTGCGCTTCTCGGCGAGGGCCGGATCGGCCAGCGTCGCCTTCTTCCCGCCGACCGCCGCCGCGATGGCCTTGAGGTCGAGCCGGTTCGCCACCGGCACGATCGCCACCGCCAGTGCGCCGTCGACCGAGACGACCAGGGTCTTGAAGACCTGCTCCTCGCGGAGACCGAGTGCGGCGGCGGCCTCCTCGCCGAAGTTCGTGGCGCTCTCGTGGTGGTCGTACACGTGCGGCGTGTACGACACCCCGGCTCGGTCGAGCGCGACGGTCGCTGGGGTGCTCGGCGAACCTGCGGTCATGCGGCGATCCTCTCCCGCGCTGCCGTCCTGTCCGTGGCGGCACGCGGGCGTTACGCTGAACCGACCATGACCGTCGCCCTGCTGATCCTCCGCGCCGCCGCTGCGCTGGTGCTCGGTGCGCCCGCGGTCGGCGACCCCGCAGCCGGCGTCCTGCCACTGCTGGCAGTGGCCGCGCTCGGCCTGACGGCCGTCGCCGTGGCGGTCGTCGTCGCGCAGGTCATCGCCACGGTGCTGGCGGCGGTCCTCGGGCTGCGGTCGACGGGTGTCGAACACGCTGCGGTACCGGACCTGGTCACCCGCATCGCGTGGAGCCACCCCGATGCCGACGGGCACGTCCGATCGCGTGCTCCGGGAGTCGTCGACCCGGCCTGACCACCGACCGGTGGCCGGGCCCCTCGCGACCCCTCCTGCGAACCACCACCGATCGGAACCGTCATGGACCTGTCCACCCTGCCCCTCGTCGGCCCGCTGCTGCACGGCGGCGCGGACCTCGTCGCCGCCCTGACCGCGGCCCTCTCCCCCACCACGGGCTCGTTCGCCGCGGCGATCGCCGTCGTGCTCCTCACCCTGGCCGTCCGGGCCGTGCTCGTGCCGCTGTCCGTCCTGCAGGTCCGAGCGGAGCGCGACCGACGTCGGCTCGCGCCGCAGCTCGCCGCCCTGCGGAAGCGCCACGGGAAGAACGCCGAGCAGCTGCAGCGCGCCGTCCAGCAGCTCTACACGAACGAGAAGGTCTCACCCCTGGCCGGCTGCCTGCCCGTCCTCGCGCAGGCTCCGGTGCTGTCCCTCGTCTACGCCCTGTTCACGCATGCGTCGATCGGCGGCACGGTCAACGCCCTGCTCGAGGCCACCCTGGTCGGGGTCCCGCTCGGGCACTCACTCGTCGTCACGCTCACGTCGCCGCTCTGGGTGCACGCCTGGGTCGTCGTCCTGCTGCTGGCCGTGCTCGCCGTCGTCGTGGAGCTCAGCCGTCGCGCGAACCTGCGCTGGAACCCGCTGCCGACACCCGAGCCGGGCGCGCAGGTGCCCGGTGCGGCAGCGACCGCCGCCATCGGGCGGTTCGCCCCGTTCATCACGGTCGTGTTCGCCGCGATCGCCCCGCTCGCCGCCGCGCTGTACGTCGTGACGAGCGCCGCGTGGACGGCGGGCGAGCGGGCCGTGCTGCGCCGGGTGATCCGGTAGCGCGGGCGCGTGGCGTCGGGTCCGGCGTCAGCCGCCCTGGCCCTCCTGCTGCGGCCCCTGGTCCACCGGGTCGTACTCGGTGCCGCGACCCTGCTCCTCGTCGGCGGTCGGCACGTGGCGCTCCGTGCCGGTCCCACCGGGGCTCGTCGCCACGTAGTCGGCCTCGCCGGACTGGGAGTCGTGGCTCAGCGGCTCGAGGGTCTCCGGGTCGGCGTCGTGCCGCGGTTCGGGTTCGGTGCTCATGCGTCACGCCTACTCCCCTCGTTCTGGGTGCGCGCCGCTGCCCCGGCAGTGCCACGATGAAGGGAGTCCACGCGACCGGCAGATCGGGAGTGCGCATGGCCCACGACGACGTGGCAGCGGAACGGGCACGGCTCGAGGCCGTCGCCTGGGGAGCGGCATCGAGCCCCGCCGACGCGGCGCGCGCCCGGATCGCGCTGCAGGATCTGGCGAGCGGGCGGCGGTCGGGTGGTCGGCGAGCGGTCGCGGGAGTCGCCTCCGCCACGGGGCCGGACGGGCGGCCGGGAGGCACGGCCCCGGCCAGCGGGCAGGTCGCGTCCCCCGAACGGTCGGCTCCACTGCCCGGCTCGCCGCCGGAACTGACGGCTCCACAGGTCGGCCCGTCGCCGGAGCGCCCGGCCCCGCAGTCCGGCTCGCCGGAATCGTCGTTCCCGGAGCCCGGTCGGTCGCCGGGACCGTCGGCCCCAGGGCGCGCGGCGGCTGTCGCGGAACCGGACCCGTCCCCGCGAACGGAGGCCGGATCGTGGGGAGCGACCGAAGCCCGAGAACCCGTCCGTCCCGACGACACGGGTGACGACGTCGGGGGTGAGCCGGGCCTCCCGGTCGGACCGACGCGACGGTCCCGGTGGCGCACGCTGCTCTGGACGGAGCGGCCACGCGTCTGGATCGCGCTCGGCGCGGCAGCGGCGGTCGGGGTGGCGTTCGCCGCCGGCACCGTCGTCGGGCCCGTCCGCGGCGACGTCGCGGCAGCACCGAGCGTCACGCCGACGGCGGGAACGGTCACGCTCGAGCAGCTGCTCGACGTGCCGCAGACCTACGCCGACCAGCTGCCGGGGCCGGTGGAGGCACCCGTGAGCCTGCACTCCACGCGACTCGTGTTCACGAACCGGGCGTTGGACGGCGGCTCGTTCGACACGCCGTGGGCAGTGTGGGCCGGGGTCGGCACGGACCGGTCGACGATCTGCCTGGTGGCGACGGCGAACCGGATCGAGTCGTCGACGGCGTGCTTCCCGCGCGAGGCAGCGCTGCACGGCTCGGTGTCGATGTCCGCGCAGTCGATGAGCGGGACGTTGACGATCGCGCTGCGGGGCGGCGGCGTGCAGGGTCGGGTGACGAACGAGAACTGAGGGCGCGGATTGTTGGAGCGCTCCGAGAATCTCCTCTGACCCCCTCGCGGGCTGCGGTCCATCGTGCAACACTGGATGAGCGCACTCGCCGTGGAGTCGTACCCACATCACCCACATCCACAGCGAGCGCGCCCCGCAGACCTCCCGGTCATCGTCGTTCCCCCGAACGGCACCGTCGCGCGCTCGCCCGTGCCCCGGAGGAGGTCAGCAGCGTGTCCACCAACACCACCACCTCGGCCGTGTCGACGAACACGCGGCCGATCACCGTCACCACCCAGTCCATCGTCGGCATCGCCGTCCTCGGGCTGGCGACGTTCTTCGCCATCACCACCGAGCTCATGCCCGTCGGGCTGCTCGGCACGATGAGCGCCGACCTCGGTGTGTCCGAGGCCACCATGGGCATCGTCGTCACCGTGTACGCGGGCGCCGTGGCACTCCTGGCGCTCCCGCTCACCGCCTTCACCGCGAAGCTCCCCCGCAAGGCCGTGCTTGTGTCGACGCTCGTCGGCTACACGGTGTCGAACCTCATGATCGCGTTCGCACCGTCGTTCGCCGTCGTCTGCGCCGGCCGGGTCGTCGGCGGCATCGCGCACGCGCTGTTCTTCTCGGTCGCCTCGGCGTACGCCACCCGGATCGTGCCACCTCGCCTGGCCGGTCGCGCCATCGCGTTCGTGTACTCGGGCAGCTCGCTCGGCTTCGTGCTCGGCGTGCCCGTCGCCACCTGGGTCGCGCAGCACATCGGCTGGCGCCCCGCCGTGTTCTCGATCGGTGTCGCCGCCGCCGTGCTCGCCGCCGTGGCGCTGCTGTTCCTGCCCGCCGTCAGTGGTGCCTCGTCGCCGCACATCGGGTCCCCGAAGGCCTGGGCGCGCACCGGGCTGCTGTCCGTCGTGATCGCCGACCTGCTCCTGTTCGCCGGGCACTACGTCGTCTACACCTACGTCGGGCCGTACGCGATCGACGCCGGACTCGACGCCTCGATGGTGAGCGGTGCGCTGCTCGTCCTGGGCGGCACCGGGGTGATCGGCCTCTGGCTCGCGGGCATGTTCGTCGACCGGGCACCCCGGCAGACCCTCATCGCCGCCGTCGCGGTCATGGCCGTCGCGTTCGCCGCGATGCCGTTCGTGCACGGCTCCCTGGTCGGCACGATGGTCGTCGCCGGCGTGTGGATGGCCGCGAACGGCACGACGGGCACGCTCTTCATGGCGGCCGCGATCCGTTCCGGAGGCGTCTCCCCCGACATCGCCGGCGCGCTCATCAACGGTGCGTCGAACATCGGCATCGCGGGCGGTGCAGCCATCGGTGGGCAGGCGCTCGGGATCGTCGGGCTGCAGTACCTGCCGTTCGCCGGTGGTGCCGTGCTGCTCGGGTCGCTCGGGGTCGTCGTGCTGGCGCGTCGGGGCTTCCCGGTGCACACGGTCGGGCAGGAGCACCTGTCGACGTCGTCGATCGAGGCGATCACGTCCTCGCTCGCGGTGGTCACCACGTCGGTACCCGTCGTCGGTCGGGCGATCCAGACCCTGACGGGCTCGGTCGCGACGGTCACGGGCTCGCACCGCACGCACCGCACGCAGTAGCGCGGCGCGGGCGCGGGCGCGGGCGCGGCGTGCGCCTGCCTGCGCCCGAGGTTCCGAAATCTCGGCATCTGGCCGTGCCGTGCGGCCGTCCGTGGAACCTCGGCGAGCGACGTGCGGCGTGTCGTGGAACCTTGGCGTCGGGCTCCGGGCGTGGCGTGCGGTTTCGGCGCCGCGTGCGCGTGCGGCATCGACACGCCGTGTGCGTTGCGCTGAGGTTCCACGACCTGCCGAGTGAGTCGCCGCAGGTGTGCAGATTTCGGAACCTGGGGGTCGGGCGGCGGGCGGGCGGGCGGCGGCGTGTTGCCGAGCGACGAGCACGACGACGAGGGGCGGGCCGGCAGCACCGACCCGCCCCTCGTCGTCGTGGGTCCTCAGTCCTGCAGGTGGCTCCGGCGACGGTTGCGCACCGCGCGGTAGGTCAGGAGCGCCGCACCGAGCAGCACGAGCACCCCGGCCGCGATGAGCCCCGGCTTCAGGTCGGCACCCGTGTAGGCGAGGGGTCCACCGTCACCGACGTCACCCGAACCAGCGGCTGGCGCGTCGCCCGAGCCCCCGGCAGCGGGCACGGTCGGGACCGCCGTCGGCGAGGTGCTCGGCGTCGGAGCACTGGGCGACGGCGACGGCACCGGGGTGACCGCGGCGTCGACCACGAAGGCCAGCGGCGTCGCAGCACCGTCCTCGGGCGTGACGACGGTCGCCGGGGTGGCGCCGTCGACGTCGACGGTGATTACGTACTCGGTCGTCGGCTGCAGGCCGGTCAGGTCGAACGCGCCGTCCTCGTCGGTCGAGACGGTGACGGGGTCGCCGGCGTCGTCCTCGGTCGGGGTCGCGACGACCTCGACGTCGGCGATCGGGTCACCGTTCGTGTCGACGACTGTGCCGGGCTGGTCGGTCGTGACGACCTCGGGCTCGGCGGCCGACGTGAACGGCAGGTCCGACGTCACGCTGGTGCCGGCCAGCGCCTCGATGCCGGTGTTCGCGGTGTCGCCGGTCGCACCCGCAGCGGGGACCACCGTGCGGACCGTGTAGGTGCCGGTCACCGTGGCGAAGACGTAGCGGCCGTCGGCGTCGGTGGTGTCCGAGCCGACCACGGCACCGTTCTCGTCGAGGAGTTCCACGACGACGCCGATCGGGACGGGTGTCCCGTCGAGCGACACGACACCGGTCACGGTGGCGATCGCGGCGGGCGGGGCGACGATCGGCTCGGGCTCGACCGGTGCGGCACCGGCGTCCCCGGTGGTGATCGTCACGGGCGGTTCACTGGCCACCGAGACCTCCACGGCGGTGTCCGCGGGAAGGTCCGACGCGGTGTACACGCCGTCGCTGTTCGTCGTGGTCTCGATCGGGTCGCCCCCGGGGACGTCGATGACGACGGGCACGTTCGCCACGGGGTGGTCCTCCGCGTCGGTCACCGTCCCGATGACGGACGTCGTGTCGTCCGGCGACGCGAACGCGAAGTCGGCGGTCTTGTCGACGCCACCTGGTGTGCCGGCGACGGCGAGCGAGACACCCGTCACCGTGGCGTCACCGTCAGCACCCGCCGGCGGAGTGATCTCGACTCGGTAGTTCGCGATCACCGGCAACTGCGGGAACACGTAGTTGCCATCGGCGTCGGTGGTCGTCGTGTACACGGTGCCGCGCGGTGCGGTCACGGTGACGGTGGCTCCCGGGATCGGGGTGCCGTCGAGTGTCGCGGCGCCGCTGATCGCCGCGGTGCGGTTGGCGAACCAGGTCTGGTAGACGGGGAACCCGCTGCGCTGCTGGTACGTGATGGTCAGGCTCGTCAGCGACGCGGTCGGGGTGAACCAGGCCGAGGCGCCCGCGGTGTCCGACGCGGCGGCGTTGCCGGTCAGCGTTCGCGTGGCGGCGTCCCAGGTCGGCTGGTCCTTGCCGGTGGTGCCGTCGGGGTCGGGGGTGCACGACCAGCCGCCGGCCGTCGGAGCGGCCGAGCACGAGTTGTAGGACCCCTCGTAACCGAGCTGCTCCGCGGTCGCCGCGCCCCCACCGGCCACCGTGGCCGAGATCGTGGCCTGGTCGGCGTCGACGTCGCCCAGGACGAACGACCAGCTCTGTGCGCCGGGCGTCGCGCCGTCGAACATATAGGTGGTGGTCGACGCGCCGGCCGTGGTGGGCGAGTCGGCGAACGGCCGCTGGTTCATGTACGTCTGTGCCCGACTCGTGCCGTAGACCTCGCCCGACGGCGTCCCTGCCGACTGCCAGGTCGACGCGCCGCTGATGACGGTCGACTGCCGCGAGTTCGAGGTGAACGTCGTGGCGGGGAACCCCGGCAACGTCATCGTGCCCGTGTACGCCTTCGACGCCCCGCTCAGGGTGAACGTGCCCCAGTTGCCCGCGGGCTCCGCCGAGGCGCTCGTCGCGCCGCCGATCGCGAGTCCTGCTCCGAGTGCGAGGGCGGTGAACCCTGCTGTGACCGTGCGCCAGCGCCGCATGTGTACTCCCCTGGTGGTCGCGCCGGCCCGCCCGACACCCGGTCAAGTTATCCACGCCCCCGTGACCCTGTCCGGACCGTCACCCGATCGTGACTCACCCGCAACGGGCGATGCGCTCACCCGGCCGGATCCGGCCCGTCGAGCAGCACGAGCAGCGCGTCCACCGCGGCGACCTGGCCCGCGACGAGCAGCTCCCGCGCCTCGGCGACCGGCACCCACCGGGCGTCGTCGACCTCCGGCACGTCGACGAACCGTCCTGAACCGCGTGGCAGCTCGAGCCGGACGGTGTTGCTCCGCACGTCGACGACCTCGAACGCCGGCGCCGGGGCGACGAACACCCGGACGCGCTTGCCCGAGGCCTGCCGGAACTCGCCCAGGTCCGTGACGTCGTCGGCGGCCGCGGGTGCGGGGACCCCGATCTCCTCACCGAACTCGCGCACGGCAGTCTCGAGCGGGTCCTCGCCGGCTTCGACGAGTCCCTTCGGGATCGACCAGGCACGTGGCCGGTTCCGCCAGAAGGGCCCGCCCATGTGCACGACGAAGACCTCCGGCCCGGCCGGACCGGTCCGGTGCAGCAACAGTCCGGCGCTCACCACCACGCCTGCGAGACTACGCGGCGTCGGCCAGGAGGCCCGGCCCACGTCCGCCGCCCGCGGTCACCGCCGCGCACGGCCGGTTCCACCGCCCCCGACCGGAGTACCGTGTGGCGCACGGAGCGCCAGGTGACGGCCCCGAAGCCTGCGACGGAGGAGGCCGATCGGGATGGACGAGCGATGGACGACGGTGACGTTGGCCGCCGATGCGGCGATGCCCCACGACGAGGCCCTGCGGTGGATCGTGGCCCGCGCCGGTGCCGGTGTCGAGCGGCTGCGGATCATCGGCGCCGACCACGCGCTGGAGGGTCGGACGCCGGTCGCCGACCAGCTCGCCGAGGCCGCGCGGACCGCTCTGCCCGGTGTGGCGGTCGAGGTGCACCGGCACGCGGGTCCGTTCGCCGCAGCCCTGGTCGAGGAGTCGGACGGCGGCGACCTGCTCGTGATCGGGAGCTTCCGCCACCGGCGCGGATCGACGGCCGGCGGTGACCCGGCGCGGGTCGCCGAGCGTGCTGCCGTCCCGACCGTGGTCGTGCCGGAGGGTCCGCACCCGATCGACGGTGACGTGGTGCTCGCGGTGGAGGACCCGATCGACGAACGTGCGGTGTCGATCGCCGTCGACGAGGCCGTCCGGCGGAACCGACGGCTGACGCTGCTGCGCGCCTGGGAGATGCCCGTGCTCACGCGGACGGGGCTGACCGACTTCGCCGAGGACCCGCTCCGGTGGCGTACGAGCAACGCCGAACTGCTGCAGCGGGTGACGTCCGTGCTGGCCGCGCGGTACCCGTCGCTCCGCCTCCGTCCGCTGCTGGTCGAGGGCCACCCGGGTCACGCCATCGCGTCGCACACCCGCCGGGCGTCGTTGGTGGTGCTCGGCCGCGGCCACGTGCGCGCACTCTCGGGCTCGTTGCTCCACGACGTCGTGCGCGAGACCGCCGCCCCGGTCTGCGTGGTCCCGCCGGCGGCGCACCCGGACAGCCGAGCGGCCACGGCGACCGAGACCGCCGGTGGGATCAGCCGGCGAGGGCGCGGATCGCGGCGGCCATCCGCGCGGTCAGGTACGTGACGCCGCGCTCGTTCGGGTGCAGGGCGCCGGCCTTCAGGTCGATCTTCCGCAGGTCGCCGGAACCAGTGAGGGTCACACCGGCCACGTAGCGCTTCGACGCGGCGCACGGCGAGTGGTCCTGCGTGCTCGCGAAGACGTCGACGAACCGCACCCCGGCGGCGGCGGCAGCGGACCGGGAGACCTCGTTGAGCTCGTCCTGGACACCGTGCAGGTACTCGACGTCGGTGTCCGTGAAGGGGTAGGTGTCCGACGGGAACGAGCCCGCCAGGGTGCCGAGGTCGAGTGCCGACCGGAAGCAGCCCTTCGCGGGGGTGTCCTCGGCGTCCGGGAAGATCGCCGGGTACCCGAGGAACACGACGACGGCGTTCGGGGCGGCCCGCTGCACCGCGCCGAGTGTGTCGGCGATGCCGAGGGCCACGCGCGACTGGATCTTCACGGCGAGCTGGTCGACGCCGTCCTGCACCAGGGTGCTCTCGCACGACGGGGCGTCACGGCCCGAGAACACCGGGCCGTTCGCGGAGATCGCCAGGCACGAGGCCGCCGTGCCGAACAGGTCGGCGTCGTTGCCGCCGATCGTCAGGGTCACCAGTCGGGTGCGGTCGGACAACGACTCGATCTGGGGTGGGACGCCCTTGAACTGGTGGCCCGTGGTGACGTCGTCGCTCGTGGCGCCGGCGCACGTGACGTCGGTCAGGGCGAGCCCGAACTGCGCCGCGAGCCGGTGCGGGTAGTCGCGCGCCGACTGCACGCAGGCGTTCGTGGGCAGCCCGGTGCGGTCCCCCAGGCCGTACCCGGCCGAGTAGGAGTCGCCGAGCGCCACGTACTCACTGCCCGGCGGGATCGCGTCGAGCGTCTCGGTGGGGTCGGCGGTCACGGGGTACGGCTCGGGCACCGGCCACATCGGCGCCGCGGAGGCCGACGGCGCGCCGACGGACCCGCCGAGGCCCGCCGCCACGAGACAGACGGCGCCGACCACCGCCAGGGCAGTGCGCAGTGGTCGGCGGGCGATCCGGAGCAGTCCCGGCCTCAGCGGCGTCCGAGGCGACGCTCGCCGCCGCTGCCCGTGCGGTACTCGAGGCCGTAGTGCTGGAACAGCTCGGGCTCGGTCGCGGCGTCGAGCTCACCGTCGGTCGCGATGGAGGGCGCGTCCTTCACGAGCTTCTTCGGGAAGGTCACGCGCAGGTGCTTCGGTGCGACGGTCGCCCCGACGAGGGGGACGAACACGAGCTTCTGGAAGCCGACCATCCCGGTCGTGAGCGCACCGAACGCCGGCTCGGACGTGGCGGTGTCGTAGTAGATGCTCTCGAGCGTCCCGACCTTGTCCTCGGCCTCGTCGACGACCGGCAGGCCGATCCAGTCACGGATGTTGGCGGCTTCGAACACGAAGGACTCCTTCCGAGTGCCCGGTGGGTCCGGGTGGCTCTCGGTTGACGCTACCGGTCGGTCGCCTGTGCGGTCACCCCGAGCACGTCGAGCCGGTCCACCGCGGCGAGCACGTCGGCCGCGCTGACCGCCAGGATCGCCGGGTCGGGGTCCTCGGCGAAGACGTCGCCGCGCCGGACCGAGGCATCGGTGAGGACGACGTGCGGACCCGACGCGGGCGGCCCCCAGGCCTCCGGCGGCGCCGGGCCGAAGAGCACCACCGACGGCACGCCGTAGGCGGTCGCGAGGTGCGCCGCACCCGTGTCGACGGTGACGACGAGCCGCGCCGCGGCGATGACGCCCGCGAACTCCTGCAGCTCCAGGGAGCCGGCCAGGACCGCCCCCGGCGCCAGGCCGGCCGCGTCCGCGACGGCACGTGCACGGACGACGTCGTCCGCGCCTCCCGTCAGGACCACGTCGGCACCGCGCTCCCGCAGTCCGCGCACCACGTCGGCGAAGCGGTCCGTGGGCCAGTGCCGCGCCCCGTGGAAGGCACCGACGTGGACGACCGCGGCGTCGGCGACGACGGGCGGTGCCGAGGGGCGGTCGACGGCCACGTCGTCGGCGTCGGCGGGGACGCCGTGCCAGGTGAGCAGGTCCGCCCAGCGGTCGCGTTCGTGCACGTCGGACGGCCACTCGGGACCGTCGTGTCCGTGGGTCGGGTCGGCGTGCCCGATGACCCGACGGGGCTGCAGGGCGGCGATCAGGTCGGACGACTCGGGGCCGGCGCCGTGCAGGTTCACCGCGACGTCGACCGTGCCTGCGGGGGCGTTGATCGGGTGGTCGAGGCCGTGCTGCGCCAGGTGGACGTCCACGGCGGGGACGAGCTCGACGACGGGCGCCAGCCACGCCGTCGTCGCGAGGGTGATGCGGTGGTCCGGGAAGGCCCGTCGCAGAGCGCGGAGCGCGGGGACGGCGACCAGGAGGTCGCCGAGCTTGATGGCGCGGAGGACGACGAGCTCCGGGCGTCCGTCGGTGGCGGGCAGGGTCTCGAGTGCGGTCACGGGCGCGACGGTAGGCGGTGCCCGCTGGTGGCGTCGGCTGCGGGCGCGTTCCCCGGCTGTCCTGAGCCGGCACGCGGCCGCCGACCGGTACTCCGGTGCCATGCCCCTCGCTCCGGACCGCGCGATCCGCGGCCTGCTCTTCGACCGCGACGACACCCTCGTCGTGGACGTCCCGTACAACGCCGACCCGCGCCTGGTGGTGCCCGTCCCCGGTGCCCGTCGCGCCGTGGAGCGGGCTCGTGCAGCCGGGCTGCTGCTCGGCGTGGTCACGAACCAGTCCGTGGTCGCGAAGGGCCTGGCGACGCGCGAGCAGGTCGACGCGACGAACGCCCGCGTGGACGCGCTCGTCGGGCCGTTCGACGTCTGGTGCGTCTGCCCGCACGACGCCGGCGACGACTGCGCGTGCCGGAAGCCGCGGCCGGGCATGGTCTTCGACGCCGCCGAGCGACTCGGGGTCCCGCCGGACACGCTCGTGCTGGTCGGCGACATCGGCGCCGACGTGCAGGCGGCGCGGGCTGCAGGGGCGCAGGGCGTGCTCGTGCCGACCCCGCGCACGCGGCCCGAGGAGGTCGACGACGCCGAGACCGTCGCGGCGACCCTCGCCGAGGCCGTCGACCTGGTGATCGCCGCGGCCGGACCGTCGACCGTCAGGACGGACCGCACGTGAGCCGTCCCCGCGTCCTGGTGGCGCGCCTCGACTCGTTCGGTGACGTCCTGGTCGCCGGCCCCGCCGTCCGCGCCGTCGCCGCCGGGGCCTCGCACGTCACGATGCTCTGCGGGCCGCAGGGCGCCCCGGCCGCCGACCTGCTGCCCGGCGTGGACCGCGTCCGGGTGTGGGCAGCGCCGTGGGTCACCGAGACCGCGCGGCCGATCGACGACGCCGTGCTCGCCGAGTTCCGCGCGCTCGTCGTCGAGGAGCGACCCGACGAAGCGGTCGTCCTCACCTCGTTCCACCAGTCGCCGCTGCCCCTGGCGCTACTCCTGCGCCTCGCCGGTGTCCCCCGCGTCTCCGGGGCCTCGGTCGACCACCCGGGGTCGCTCCTCGACGTCCGCCTGCGACCCGGCGAGGACCTGCCCGAGGACGTCCCCGAGCCCGAGCGTGCGCTCCGGATCGCCGACGCGGCCGGGTTCCGGCTGCCGTCGGAGGACGACGGGAGGCTCGTGGTGCGTCACGACGCCGTCGCACCCCGGTCCGTGGCCGGGCTGGGACGGTACGTGGTCGTGCACCCCGGCGCCAGCGTCCCCGCCCGGTCGTGGCCGGCATCGCACCACCGGGAGCTCGTCGCCGCGTACGCCGAGCGTGGCGTGCCCGTCGTCGTCACCGGCTCCTCCGGGGAACGCGACCTGACCGCCGCCGTCGCCGGTGCCACCGGCATCGACCTCGGCGGTCGGACCACGCCCGCCGAGCTCGCCGCGGTCCTGGCCGGTGCCGAGGTCGTCGTCGTCGGCAACACCGGGCCGGCGCACCTCGCCGCGGCGGTCGGCGCACCGATCGTCAGCCTCTTCTCGCCCGTCGTCCCCGCCGTCCGGTGGGCACCGTACGCACCGCTGGTCGAACTGCTCGGGGACCAGGCGGCTCCCTGCCGGCTCAGCCGAGCCCGGGAGTGCCCCGTCGCGGGGCACCCGTGCCTGTCCACGGTGCGCATCGAGGACGTGCTCGCGGCCCACGAACGGCTGCTCGACCGCGCTTCGCGGATGGAACCGAGAAGTCTGCGGAGCGCGCCAGAAGGTGCTGCGTAGCGTCCGCCACTGCTCCCCCTTCTCCTCGTGCCCGACCGACCGAAAGGCCCCGCATGCGCATCCTCGTATGGCACGTGCACGGCGGCTGGATGGACGCGTTCGTCCGCGGCCCGCACGAGTACCTGATCCCGACCACGCCAACGCGCGACGCGTGGGGCCTGGGACGTGGCGGGCGCGCCTGGCCGGCGTCGGCGATCGAGATCGACCCCGTCGACGTCGCCGACGCCGAGGTCGACGTGGTCGTCCTGCAACGCACCGAAGAACTCGACGCGGCGAAGCGCCTGCTCGCCGGTCGCGACGTGCCGATCGTCTTCGTCGAGCACAACGCGCCCCGCATCGACGTGCCGAACAGCCTGCACCCGTTCCGCGACCGCGACGACCTGACCATCGCGCACGTCACGCACTGGAACGCGCTCATGTGGGACTGCGGCACCACGCGCACCACGGTCGTCGAACACGGCGTCGTCGACCCCGGCCCGCGCTACACCGGCTCGCTCGACCGCCTCGGCGTCGTCATCAACGAGCCCGTCCGTCGGGACCGCGTCGTCGGTACCGACCTGCTCCCCCGCTTCGCGGCCGTGGCGCCCGTCGACGTCTGGGGCATGGGCACCGAGCGGCTGCCGGAGGTCGGCTTCGGCGACGCCGTGGTCGCCCGCGGTGACGTGCCCTCCGACCCGATGCACACGGCCCTCGCGGAACGCCGCGCGTACGTCCACCCGAACCGGTGGACCTCGCTGGGGCTGTCCCTCCTCGAGGCGATGCACCTGGCGATGCCGGTGCTGGTGCTCGCGACGACGGACGCGGCCCGCACGGTGCCGGGCGAGGCCGGCGCGATCGCGACGGACGTCGAGGAGCTGGTGCGGGCCTCCCGGATCCTCATCGAGGACCCCGACGAGGCGCGCCGACGGGGTGCCGTGGCGCGGGAGGCCGTGCTCGCACGGCATGCGCTCGGCCGCTTCACCGCCGACTGGGACGACCTGCTCGACGACGCCGTGACCCGCGGCGCCCGGCGCGACCGGGCGGCGTCGGCCCCGACTTCGGCCACGACTTCGGCCGCGACTTCGGCCACGACGTCGGCCACGTTCGAGGGGAGCCTTCGATGAAGATCGCGATGGTGTCGGAGCACGCGAGCCCGCTCGCCGTGCTCGGCGGCGTCGACGCCGGTGGACAGAACGTCCACGTGGCCGAACTGTCCGGGGCGCTCGCGGACCGCGGGCACCAGGTGACCGTCTACACCCGGCGTGACGACGCATCCGCGCCGGTCCGGGTGCCGCTGCGACCCGGGGTCGACGTCGTGCACGTCGACGCCGGTCCGGCGCGGCACGTGCCGAAGGACGAGCTGTTCCCCTTCATGGGGACGTTCGCGTCGGTGCTCGCCGCGGAGTGGTTCGTGGACCGGCCCGACGTCGTGCACGCCCACTTCTGGATGTCCGGGCACGCGGCACTCGACGCCGTCGCGCAGGTGCAGGCCCGGACCGGCGGCACCCGCATCGCCGTCGCGCAGACCTTCCACGCGCTCGGCGTCGTGAAGCGTCGGCACCAGGGCTCGGCCGACACGAGTCCCGCCGAGCGCGAGTGGCTCGAACCGGCCGTCGGACGGAGCGCCGACCAGGTCGTCGCGACGTGCTCCGACGAGGCCTTCGAGCTCAAGGCCCTCGGCGTCCCCCTGCAGCGCATCTCCGTCGTGCCGTGCGGCGTCGACGTGGCGCTGTTCCGCCCCGACGGACCCGTCGAGGAGCGCGGCCGTCCGCAGCGGGTGCTCACCGTGTCGCGGCTGGTCCGGCGCAAGGGCGTCGGCACGACCATCGCCGCGCTCGCCGCCCTGGTCGCCGAGGGGCGCGACGTCGAACTCGTGGTCGTCGGCGGTGCCGGTGTCGCCGGGGCTGACCTGGTGGACGACCCCGAGTACCAGCGGCTCGACGCGCTCGCCCGGTCGCTCGGGGTCCGTGACCACGTGTCCTTCCGCGGACAGCTGGCGCAGCACGAGATGCCCGCCGTGTACCGGAGCGCCGACGTCGTGGTCTGCGCACCCTGGTACGAGCCGTTCGGCATCGTCCCGCTGGAGGCGATGGCCTGTGGTCGACCCGTCGTCGCGTCGAGTGTCGGTGGGCTCATCGACACCGTCGTCGAGGACGGCACGGGCCTGCACGTCCCGCCGCGCGACGAGGCCGAGGTCGCCGCTGCCGTCGGCGCCCTGCTCGATGACCCCGACCGCCGCGGATCCCTCGGCCGGGCCGGCCGCGCACGCGCGGAGTCGCGGTACACGTGGCAGAAGGTCGCCGCGGACAGCGAGCGCGTCTACGAGCGGCTGCTGGCCGGTGCGGTCGCCGTGGCCGCACCGACCACCACGGCGGGTGCAGCGCAGCGCACCACCACGGCGGGCGCACCGCAGCGCACCGCCACCCACGCCGGACGGGTCCCGCGTGCTGCACAGCCGACCGAGAGGACCGCCCGATGACCATCGACCAGCAGCCCGGCATCGACGAGCACACCACCGCGAGTGCACGCATCGTGCTCGACCACGTCGCCGCCTCGGTCCCGGTGATCGCCTCGCTCGTCGACCACCACGACCACATCGCCGCCTGGGCCGACGACATCGCGGCCCGACTCGTCGCGGGTCGCCGCCTGCTCGCCGCGGGGAACGGCGGGTCGGCCGCCGAGGCGCAACACCTGACCTCGGAGCTCACCGGACGGTTCGACGGCGACCGCCCCGCCTACTCCGCGATCTCGCTGCACGCGGAGACCTCGGCCGTCACGGCGATCGGCAACGACTACGGCTTCGACCAGGTCTTCGCCCGACAGGTGTCGGCGCACGCCCGGGCGGGTGACGTCGTCGTGCTGCTGTCGACGAGCGGCAGGAGCCCGAACCTGCTCCGCGCCGCCGAGGCCGCCCGAGCCGTCGGCGCCCGGACGATCGCCATGACCGGGCCCCGGCCGAACCCCCTGGCCGAGGCCGTGGACGACGCGATCTGCATCGCGGGGCCGTCCGCCAACGTGCAGGAGGCGCAGCTCGTGCTCGTGCACGCCCTGTGCCGGGCGATGGAGCCCGCGCTGCGCCGCGGGGTCCGGCGATGACGCCGCAGCGGCCGGCAGCGCCGCAGCCGCCGGCAGCGCAGCGACCGGCAGCGCAGCACCGCGCGGCGGGTCGTCGCCTGCGGATCGTCGTCGTCGGCGACACGTTGCTCGACGTCGACGTGGCCGGCACCAGCGATCGGCTCAGCCCGGACGCACCCGTGCCCGTCGTCGACGTCACGACCGACGACCGCCGCGCCGGGGGTGCCGGACTCGTCGCCACGATGCTGGTGCGTGACGGACACGACGTCACCCTGGTCACCGTCCTGGGCGACGACAGCCGCGCGCAGGAACTCCGCGACCTGCTCCCCGACGTCACCGTGGTCGCCGAGTCCTCCGGTGCCCCGACGCCGGTGAAGACCCGCGTGCGCGTCGTCGACCACGCGCTCATCCGCATCGACGAGGGCTGTGCGACCCCGCCCGTGCCCGAGGCCACCGACGCCATGACGGCCGCCCTCGACGACGCCGACGCGATCGTCGTCGCCGACTACGGCCGCGGGGTCGCTGCGGCTCCGGCGCTGCGGGAGGCTCTCGCGCGCGTCGCCGAGCACACCCCCGTGGTCTGGGACCCGCACCCGAAGGGCGCCGCACCCGTTCCCGGCATCACCGTGGCCACCCCGAACGCCGCCGAGGCCCGCCGGTTCACCGACGTCGAGGGCCACGGCGTGCCCGTCGCGACCGTGCCCTTCGCGACCGTGGCCGCGGCGGCCCTCGTCGAGCAGTGGGGCGTCGGCGCCGTCGCGGTGACGCTCGGCGATCGCGGAGCACTCCTCGCCGACGACCGTTCGGACAGCCGCTTCGTGCCGGCACCCTCCGTCACCGCCGGCGACCCGTGCGGCGCCGGCGACCGGTTGGCGGCCGGTGTCGCCGTCGCACTGGCCGGTGGAGCGGACGTCCCCGACGCCGTCGCCGCCGGCGTGGTCGCGGCCTCCGAGTACCTGGCCGCCGGCGGAGTCACCGCGCTCTTCGCCGACGACGGCCCCGCGCCGCTGCGGGTACCGGGAGCCGACCGCGACGCGCTGCGCACCGTGCACGAGGTCCGGAGCGCCGGCGGCACCGTCGTCGCGACCGGCGGCTGCTTCGACCTGCTGCACGCCGGGCACGCGCGCACCCTCTCGGCAGCGCGGGCACTCGGCGACTGCCTGGTCGTGTGCCTCAACTCGGACACCTCGGTCCGGGCGCTCAAGGGTCCGGACCGACCGATCATGACCCAGGACGACCGCGTCGAACTCCTGCTCGCCCTGGACTGCGTCGACGCCGTCGTGGTGTTCGACGAGCACACCCCCGACGAGGCCCTCCGCCGCTTCCGCCCGGACGTCTGGGCGAAGGGCGGCGACTACACCGCGAGCGAGCTGCCCGAGGCCGCGACCCTCGCCGAGTGGGGCGGACGAGTCGTCACCGTCCCGTTCCACCCCGGCCGCTCGACGACCCGGCTCGCCGCAGCCCTCGAACACGTCGGCTGAGCCCGACGGATCCACGCCCCTACGGAAGGAAGTCCATGCCCGTCCCCACCACCCCCATCGGTCGCATCCTCGTCACCGGCGGCGCCTCCGGACTCGGCGCGGCGGTCGTCGTCGCGGTCGTCGAGGCCGGCGGCACCCCGATCGTCCTCGACCTGCGCGTCGACGCCGTGTCCGAGGGCATCGACGCCGTGGCCGTCGACGTGTCGGACACCGACGCGGTCGAGCAGGCGGTCCGCCAGGCGGCCGAGCGTCACGACGGACTCGACGCGGTCGTGACCGCCGCGGGGATCGACACCCCGGCACCGATCGACGCGATCTCCTCCGGCAACTGGGAGAAGATCGTCGCGGTCAACCTCATCGGCACCGCCTCGGTCGTCCGCGCCGCACTGCCCGCCCTCGAGGCAGCGCACGGACGTGTGGTCACGATCTCGTCGTCGCTCGCCCTGCGCGGCGTCGGCGACGGCACCGCGTACTCGGCGTCGAAGTTCGGCGTCCGCGGCTTCTCGCAGGCCCTGGCCGCCGAGACCGCCGGCCGCATCGGTGTCACCAACGTGATCCCGGCCGGCATGCGCACGAACTTCTTCGCCGACCGCACCGAGCAGTACAAGCCGGGTCCGGACGCGCAGCTCATCGAGCCCGAGTACGTCGCGAACGCGATCCTCTTCGCGCTGTCGCAGCCGGCCGGTTGCGAGATCCGGGAGCTGTCGATCATGCCCGCGACGGAGCCGAGCTGGCCGTAGGCGCTCGCTGCGCGCCGCGCCGCTGCCTGGTGCGTTGGTTTTCGCCACGGGGCGGACGGGAGGCACCTGCCGGGTTGGCACCGTGCCTCCCGTCCGTCGGTCTTGTCACGTTGCCTGCGCGGTGCGGCTTGCGTCGTTTGGTGCGGGGTTGACGGCGTGGTGCGCGCTTGCAGCGCCGCACGCAGCGGTCAACGGCGCGCCGGGTGGCGACGTGCGCACGGTGCGGACGGGAGGCGCGGTGCCGGGTTGGAACCGTGCCTCCCGTCCGTCCGTCTTGTCACGTTGCCTGCACGGTGCGGCTTGCGTCGTCTGGTGCGGGGTTGACGGCGTGGTGCGCGCTTGCAGCGCCGCACGCAGCGGTCAACCGCGCACGGGGTGGGGACGTGCGCACGGTGCGGACGGGAGGCGCGGTGCCGGGTTGGCACCGTGCCTCCCGGCCGTCGGTCTTGTCACGTTGCCTGCGCGGTGCGGCGTGCGTCGTCTGGTGCGGGGTTGACGGCGTGGTGCGCGCCTGTGGCGCCGCACGCAGCGGTCAACCGCGCACCGGGTGGGGACGTGCGCACGGTGCGGCTTGCGTTGCCTGGTGCGGGGTTGACGGCGTGGTGCGCGCTTGCAGCGCCGCACGCAGCGGCCAACCGCGCACAGGGTGGCGACGTGCGCACGGTGCGGTCAAACGGTGCGCAGCAGGTCGGCGGCGTCGTCGAGGACCAGTTGCGGGTCGACCTCGTCGACGTAGGACGGGTCGTGCGCGCAGCGCTCGGCCGTCCACCCCACCTGCGTGACGTCGACTCCGCAGACCGGGCAGCGCGTGACGTAGGACAGGTGCACGCGGTGGCGCCCGCGGTCGAACGGCCCGGCGTTGACGACGTTGCCGAACCAGAACACGCCGACGGTGGGCGTCCCGACGGCGACCGCCAGGTGCCGCGGGCCGGAGTCGTCGCCGACCATGACGTCGGCGGCGGCGAGCACGGCGGGGAGCTCGCGGAGCGGCACGGCACCGGTCAGGTCGTGCACGCGTCCGGCGAGGTCGGCGGGCAGCGCGTCGACGATGGCGGTGGACGCCGGCACGTCGGACGCGTCGCCGACGAGCACCACGTCGTCCCCGGCGGCGAGCCGGACACGGGCGACCTCGGCGAAGCGCGAGGGGCTCCATCGGCGACGCGGATCCGTCGCTCCGGGGTGGATCGCCAGGAGCCGGGTGCCGTCCCCGGCGACCCCGAGCCGCTCGCGGACCGCCGCCCGCTCGTCGTCGGACACGTGCACCCGCGGATCGAGCGTGACGGGGGCGGCCCCCGCGAGCGACACGACCTCGAGGGCACGCAGGACCTCGTGCTGGTAGTACACGTAGCGCACCCAGCGCTCGAGGACCTCGGCGTCCGCGGTCGCGGTGCCGACGGTGTGCCGGGCGCCGAGGCGGAGCAGGAACGGGTTCGAGTTGCGACCCCCACCGTGCAGCTGCACCGCGAGGTCGAACCGGCCGGACAGCCGCGCGAAGAAGTCCTCGGCATCAGGAGCGTCGTCGCCGGCGTCGCGGACACCCGGAGCGACCGGGAGTTCCTCGAAGGCGTGCACGGCGTCTGTCCGGCCGCCCAGGACCGCTGCCGCGGCGGCCGTACCGAGGAGGGTGATGCGCGCGTCCGGGTAGGCGGCGGCGAGGGCCTCGAAGGCCGGTACGGCGAACATCAGGTCGCCGAGGCCCCCGCCGCGGAGCACCGCGATCTCGGTCACGCCGTCGAACCGTTCTCCGCCCACACCGATCTGCTGCACGCTTCTCGTCTACCGGTCGGATGCCGGTGGGACGTCCAGCACCGGGCGACGGACGGCCACCGATGGACACGAAGCGCGGAGTCGAGTCGGCACACAGCGGTGTCCGAGCACCGTCTGACCCCCGTAGGCCCTCCGGAAGGACACCATGACGATCGCACCCGCAGCTGCCGACGCCGCCACGGACCTGGTGGTGACCGACCCCGTCGACGGGACGGTCGCGTCGACCGTGCCCCGTGCCTCCGAAGCCGAGATCCGCGACGCGGTCGCCCGCGCCCGCGCCGCTGCGGGCCGTTGGGGGCGCACCGCCCCGGCCGAGCGCGGCGCACTGTTGCACGCGGCGGCCGAGCACGTGCGCGCGCACGCCGAGGAGCTCGCCGAGCTGAACACCCGCGAGACCGGCAAGGTACCGGGTGACGCACTCGGTGGGGTCGAGGCCGGCGTCGGGACCCTCGTGCAGTACGCCGAGCTCGGACCGGTGCACCGCGGCGAGGCGCTGCGCGGGCAGTTCGGGGCCGCCGACTGGGCCGTCCCGCACCCCCGCGGCGTCGTGCTCGTCCTCACTCCGTGGAACGACCCGGTCGCCGTGGCCTGCGGGATCCTCGGTGCCGCGATCGTCACCGGCAACACCGTGGTGCACAAGGGCAGCGAGCGGTCCCCCGCCACCATCGCGCGCCTGAACGCGCTGCTCGCCGAGGTCCTGCCCGACGGCGTGCTCGTCGGCGTGGACGGGGACGGGTCCACCGGCGAGCTGTTGCTCGCCCAGGAGGGCATTGACGTCTACGCGCACGTCGGGTCCACCGCGACCGGTGACCGGCTGTCCGAGGTCGCCGTCGCGACCCGAGCCCACGTGATCCGTGAGAACGGCGGGAACGACGCGGTCGTCGTCGACGCCGACGTCGACCCGGAGTGGGCCGCCGCCCAGGTGGCGCTCGGTGCGTTCGCGAACACCGGGCAGATCTGCACCAGCGTCGAACGCGTCTACGTGCACCGCGACGTGGCCGAGCCCTTCGTCGCCGCCCTCGTGGCCGAGGCGGAGCGCCGCACCGCCGCACCCGCGACGACCTACGGTCCGCTGGTCGACGACCGGCTGCGCAGCACCGTGCAGGCGCACGTCGACGACGCCCTGCAGCGCGGTGCCTCGGCGCGGACCGGTGGGGTCACCCCGGACGGCGTCGGGTCGTTCTACCCGGCGACCGTGCTCACCGGGTGCACCGATGACATGCTCGTGATGACCGAGGAGACTTTTGGCCCGATCGCGCCGGTCCGCGTCGTGGCTGACTTCGACGAGGGCCTCCGGCTCGCCGCCGCCGACCGGTACGGCCTGGCCGCCACCGTCCTGACGAACGACACCGGTCACGCCCTGCGCGCCGCCGCGGAACTGCCGGTCGGCACCGTCAAGGTCAACGCGGTGTTCGGCGGGGCACCGGGCGGCAGCGCCCAGCCACGCCGTGCCTCCGGAGCGGGTTTCGGGTACGGCCCGCACCTGCTCGACGAGATGACCACCACCACGGTCGTGCACCTCGAGCCCGCCCCCGCACGCACCGTCGGCGGCACACGATGAGCGTCGACGTCCGGCTCGTCCGCGACCTGGTCGCCACGATCGACGACCGCGAACCGCTCGTCGTCGTGATCGGCGACTGCATCCTCGACCGGTGGACCGTGGGCGAGGCCGAGCGGGTCTCGCGCGAGGCACCGGCACCCGTCGTCCGGGTCACCGAGACCATCGCGGTGCCCGGCGGGGCGGCGAACACCGCGGTGAACGCCCGCGCGCTCGGCGCCCGGGTCCGGATCGTCGGACTCATCGGCGACGACGAGGCCGGTGACGTCCTGCGCGAACGGCTCGAGACCGCGGGCGTCGACACGACGTTCCTGGTCGAGATCACCGGTGCACGCACCACCACGAAGTCCCGCGTGGTCGGTGGCGACCGGGTCGTGGTCCGGGTCGACGACCTGGCCGGAACCCCGACCGCCGACCACAACGAACTGCTGGCACGCGCCGTCGCCCGAGCGGTCCGGTGCGCCGACGCCGCGGTCGTCTGCGACTACGGACTCGGCGTCCGCGCCGAGGACGTCGTCCCGGTGCTCGACCGCGACCGCCCCGGGTCCATCGTCGTCGACGCGCACGACCTGCCCCGCTGGGCGCCGTTGCGACCCGACCTCGTCACACCCAACGCCGGCGAGGCCGCAGCACTGCTCGGACGCGACCTCGGAAACGGCGCCGACCGGGTGGCCGCCGTCCTGGGGGCGCGCGCCGACGTCCTCGCCCGGACCGGTGCCCGCGCGGCCGTCGTCACGCTCGACCGCGACGGCACCGTGCTGCTCGAGCCCGACACGGACGAGGGCTTCCGCACCCGCGCGGTGCCGGCCTCGGAGCAGCAGGCGTCCGGCGCCGGGGACACGTTCTGCGCCGCCGCGACGGTGGCGCTCGCGGTCGACGCGTCCGTCCGTGATGCCGTGTCCGTGGCACAGGCCGCCGCCGACGTCGTCGTCCGCGAAGCCGGTACGTCGGTCTGCAGCGCCGCCGCGTTGCTCGACTCGGTGACGGCGCCGGCCGCGACCGTCGTCGACCACGACGAACTCGCGGCCGCCGTCGAACGGGCCCGTCAGGTCGGTCGGCGCGTGGTGTTCACGAACGGCTGCTTCGACGTCGTGCACCGTGGGCACACGACGTACCTGCGCCAGGCCCGGGACCTCGGCGACCTGCTCGTCGTCGCGTTGAACGACGACGACTCGGTGCGGCGGCTGAAGGGACCGGAACGCCCGATCAACCCGGCCGAGGACCGCGCCGGGGTGATCGCCGCCCTGGCCTGCGTCGACCTGGTGACGGTCTTCGCGACCGACACCCCGATCCCGCTCATCGAACGGCTGCGCCCCGAGGTCTACGTCAAGGGCGGTGACTACTCACCCGAGATGCTCCGCGAGACGGCGGTCGTCCGCGGGTACGGCGGTGAGGTGGTCATGGTCGACTACGTCCCCGAGCACTCCACGACGGCCGTGGTCCGGCGCATCCGCGAGGCCGCGGCAGCGTCGGCCGGGTCCGCGGTGCCAGCTGCAGCGTCGGCCGGGTCCGCGGTGCCAGCCGCAGCGACCACCGCGCCCGCAGCCGCGCCCGACCCCGAGGGGACCACCGACGGAAAGGTCATACCGCAGTAGGGGGTCGTCGAGACCCCGGCGGGATGGCAGCGCTCCCGGCGCTCCGTAGCGTCGAACCCGTCGACGAGGTCCGTCGGCGGAGGGAGCGTCGCCGTGTTCGACCAGATCACCCCGTTCGTCGTCGAGTTGGCCGCGAGTCCGCTCGTCTACGTCGTGCTCGTCGCCCTGTGCTTCGTCGACGGCTTCTTCCCGCCGGTCCCGAGCGAGTCGGCGCTGGTCGCCATCGCCGCCATCGCCGCGACGTCCGGCCAGCCCGTCCTGGCCGGGGTCCTGGTGGCCGCCGCGGTGGGGGCGATCGCGGGTGACTCGGTGGCGTACTGGATCGGTCGCCGGATCGGACTCGCTCGCCTGGCGCAGTCCCGGCGACCGCGGATCGCTGCGGCGTTCGCGTTCGCCGAACGGCAGATGCAGCGCCGGTCCGCGAGCCTGATCCTGGTCGGCCGGTACATCCCCGTCGGCCGGGTCGCGGTGAACACGACCGCCGGCGCGACCCGGCTGCCCTACCGTCGCTTCCTCGCCATCAGTGCGATCGCCGGGACGGCGTGGTCCGCGACCTCGGTCGGGATCGCCCTGGCCGCGTCGCAGGTGCTGCACGAGCCGCTCGTCGCCGCCCTGGTGTCGATGGTGGTCGCGGGCGGCCTCGGCATCGCGGTCGACCGGGTCATCGGTAGCATCAGCCGCAGGCGCGACGCTCGTGCCGCCCGAGCGGCCGCCGCGAACGTCCCCACGACCGACGTGCCCACCGCGAGCACCACACCCGTCGCGCACGCCCCGTCCGCCACACCCCGCATCGTCCCCACCGGAGAGATCGTCCGACCGTGACCACCGCCCTGCTCCGCCCGCGACCGACCTGGCTGCCGCTGGCGACCCGGATCGCTCTCGTGGTCGCGGTGGTGTCCCTGTTCAGCGTCGCCGCCCCGGTGACCTCGGTCTACTACGCCGTCCCCGTCCCGCTCTCCCTGCTCGTGTCGGCGGTGCTCGCGGTCAGCATCGGCATCGCCCCGTTCGTCCCCCGAACCGCAGCCGCCGCCCACCTCGTCGGTCTCGTCGCGCTCGGCCTGCTCACCGCCCCGGTCGAGACGAGCCCGTGGCCGATCCCGGTCACCGGCATCATCGGCCTGAGCGTCCTGCTCGTCGTGCTCGGGGTCCGCTCGACCTGGCGGCTGACCGCGATCGTGTGGGCCGTCGCCGCCGTGCTCCCCCTGCTGCTCGTCGCCGTGACGCCGGGCCGCTGGGACCAGCCCGCCGTGTGGGCGACGAGCTTCGTCGTGTCCGCCGGCGACACGCTCCTGGTCGCCGCGGCAGCCGTCGTCATCGGGCAGCGCCGCAGCATCCGCCAGGAGCTCGTCGCCGCCCGCCGCGACGCCGAGCTCGAGCAGGCCCGGCGCCGCACGGTCGAGGAACGCTCCCGCATCGCCCGCGAGCTGCACGACGTCGTCGCGCACAGCATGTCCGTCGTGCACATGCAGGCGGAGTCGGCCCCGTACCGGGTGGCCGACCTGCCGCAGGAGGCCCGCGCCGAGTTCGCCGCGATCGCCGAGACCTCGCGCACCGCGCTGCGCGAGATGCGCCAGCTGCTCGGCACCCTGCGCGGGGACACCGCCGCCGAACGCGCGCCGCAGCCGGACCTCGCCGACCTGCCCGCGCTCGTGCAGGCCACCCGCGCCGCCGGCATCCCCGTCGAGCTCGACGTCGACGTCGCCGACGACGTCGACCGGCTCGCACAGCTCACCGTCTACCGGGTCGTGCAGGAGGCGCTCGGCAACGTCGCCCGGCACGCGCCCGGCGCGTCCACCGTCGTGACGGTCAGGAGGCACGGCTCGCGTCTCCGGGTCGAGGTCGCCAACACCGCTCCACCCGCTGGCACCGTGCCGGCCGCACCACCCGACGACGGTGGCTTCGGCCTGGCCGGGATGCGCGAGCGGGTGACGGCGCTCGACGGCACGATCGACCACGGCCCCGCGGCGGACGGAGGCTTCATGGTCGTGGTGACCCTGCCCGTCCGCGTACCGGCGGCCGACGGGGGAAGCCGATGACGCGGGTGATGGTGGTGGACGACCAGCAGATGTTCCGCATGGGACTGCGGGCGATCCTCCAGGCCCAGGACGACGTCGAGGTCGTCGGCGAGGCCGCGAACGGTGCCGAGGCGGTGGTCGCGGCGATCCGGCTGCAGCCGGACGTGATCCTGATGGACGTCCGGATGCCGGAACTCGACGGGATCGAGGCGACCCGACGGATCACGGCGGCGCCGACGGACCGACCCGTCCGCGTGGTCATGCTGACGACGTTCGACATCGACGACTACGTGTTCGACGCCCTGCGGGCCGGGGCGAGCGGCTTCCTGCTCAAGGACGCGAGCGCCGACGAGCTCGTCGCGGCGGTGCGCACAGTGGCCGCGGGCGAGGCACTGCTCGCGCCGCGCGTGACCCGGCACCTGGTCGAGGCGTTCGTCGCCGGACCGGTCACCGCCGCTCCGCGCACCGAGGTGCTCGACGTCCTGACCGACCGGGAGCGCGACGTGTTCCTGCTCATGGCACGCGGGCGGTCGAACGGCGAGATCGCGGGCGACCTGTTCATCGCGGAGCAGACCGTCAAGACCCACGTGGGGCGGGTGCTGGCGAAGTTGCAGTTGCGCGACCGGGTGCACGCCGTGGTGCTGGCGTACGAGGCCGGCTTGGTCCGCCCGTCCGCCTGACGCGCCGCCTCCGTCCGCCGGGCCCCCGTCCGCCGCGCCGCTCACGTCCCCCGAGGTTCCGAAATCTGCACATCTCGCGCGCCGAAACGTCGGTCCGTGGAACCTCGGCGTCGCGCCAGCGGTGTGTCGCGCGATCTCGTCGGTGTCGCAGGGCCGGCACGGGTACAGGTAACGCGCGGGTACTTGCGCGCGCAACCAGCGACGTCGCCGATGTCGTACGACATCGAGTTCGTCGCAACTGCGCGCCCGCAACGGTTGCACCCGCGGAGCGGCGACAGGGTCGTTGTCGAACGACATCGAGAGTGTCGCACCGGGTCGAAGCGGGTCGCGGTGGGCAGACGCGACGACAGACAGACGGGAGGCGCGGTGCCAGCTGGCACCGGGCCTCCCGTCAGGGGTTGGTCGCGACTCAGGCGGCGAGGTGCGCCTGCAGGAACCAGCGGTCCTTCGTCAGGCCGCGCTCGATTTCGATGACGACGTCCTGGCTGTTGAGGTCGACCTCGTCGAGACCCTCGACGGCGCGCCGGACCTGCAGCAGGGCCGCGTCGATCTGGGCGATGACCTCGGTGATGGTGACGTCAGAGTTCTGGAAACCCTGCGACAGCGGCGGCAGCGTCGTGTTGGCGGCGACGGTCGCGATGCGCGAGTCGACCGGCAGGCCGAGGGCGACGATGCGCTCCGCGGCGGTGTCGGCGTAGGCCTGGGCGTGCTCGACGATGTCGTCGAGGAGCTCGTGCACACCGACGAAGTTGCGGCCGCGGACGTGCCAGTGCGCCTGCTTGCCGTTGACGACGAGTGCCTCGAGGTCGATCACGACGGGGGCGAGGAACTGTGCCACTCCGGCGGCGAGCTCCGGCGTCGTCGAGAACGGGGACGTGGTGGTCGTGGTGCTGGTGGTGGTCGTGGTCATGTCTGAACCTCCTGCGTCGTGGTTACACCGGATCGCTGGGCCTGTCCTGACCAGTTCGGTGCTGCCGATGGACACAACCATGCCCGCTTCTCTTGTATGCCGCAAGGAAGCGGAGGCTGCCCTTACCGGCGGCGAGCAGCCGCCAGCCGGCAGCGGTCAGCCGACGAGCGTGTCGAAGCCGGCGTCGCTCAGCTCGATCTGGACGGCGGAACGCGCCCGCTCGACCCAGGGGCTGTCGGTGCACCCGATCCAGACGCTCGTGCGCGGCTCGCAGTCGGCGACGCACCACTCGGCTGCCCAGCCGGTCAGGGCGTGCGCGAGGGCCTCGCCGTTGTCGGCGAAGACGAGCGGCGACACCGCCGAGGTGCGGGCACTGCGGACCAGCCACGTCACGGTCACGCGGGGCGGCGCGGGCAGGATGCGGATCTGCTCGTCGAGGGCGACCTCGACGAAGACCTGTCCGTACGCGTTCTCCGGCAGGTCTTCGAGCTGACGGCGGATCTCCGGCAGGTCCTCGACGCCGCCGGCGATGAGGATGCGTTCGCTGGGCTGTCGCCGGGTCCGTGCCATGCTGCAACGGTAAGGCAAGCCTTACCTCATCACAAGGGCTGCTGGCCGGTTCCGGCGATCTCCACAGCCGGCACACCGAGTTCGTGTGCCAGGAAGGTCCACATCCACGACAGCGCGACGGTGTTCGTGAGCCCCGGGACGCCCTGCGCGATCTGCGTCGCGACCCCGTCGCTGTAGGCCGCGAGCTTCAGGGCCACGGTGTCCGGCTCGATCGGTCCGGCGCCGCCCGGGAACGTGCCGGCGTCGGCACCGCGGCGGATCACCCGGACCAGACAGGCCTCCCAGACGCGGATCCGCTCGGCGTACTCGGCGGCCACCTCGGGCCGACGGGCGACCGCGGTCCAGTAGTCGGACCAGATCCGCCAGTGCTGCCGGACCTGTTCGGTGTCGTCGAACAGGGGCGCCACGAGCATCCGCAACGCCTCGACGGGGTCGGACTCGGCGTCGACGGCGATGACGATCGCCCCGTAGAAGCGCTCCGTCTCGAGCACGACGACCTCGTTGAGGATCTCCGCCACGCTGCCGAAGTGGTACGTCACGGTGCCGACGGACACTCCGGCCTCGGCGGCGATGTCCCGCAGCCCCGTCGCGCCGACGCCGTTGCGGACGATGACGGCACGGGCGGCCGCGACGATCATCGCGCGCCGGACCGCGGGACGCTGCCGGACGCGCGGCGCCGCACCCGCTGCGGCGTCCACTGCCGGGCCCCGCGCAGCCGCCGCCGCCGCCCCCGGCGCAGCCCCCGCCGCGCCGGTCACGCCGAGGTCCTCGGGACGTCGTCGGCGAAGGTCTGCTCGGTGACCAGCACCTCGGGGGCGTCGGGGCCGCCGTCACGGGCCCAGGCCCGCACGGTGTTCACGACGTGGAAGGCCTCGGCGTCGGCGGTGACCTCGGAGGACGTCTCGAGCCGTGCCGACCAGTCCGGCTTCGCCAGGCCGATCGCCCAACGCGACGAGGCCACGGCCGAGTTCGGGTCGTCCGACCGGATGCGGTACGTCTCGCGGGCGTCCTCGCTGAAGACGAGCCCGTCGGGGTAGACCCGTCCGCCGCCGTACCCGGGGTCGACGTCGAGGGTCCACTCGCCCGTCTCGACGTCGTGCGTGACGGTGCGCTGGGGCAGCTGCTCGGTCGGTGCCACGCGATCGATCGCGAGCGGCGTCGACCGCTCGGGCTCGTCGAAGCGCACGTCGTCGTCGGTGTCGCGGGTCCAGACCGGCAGGCACACCTCGGACGCCGTCGGGTCGATCGTGACGGTGGCCTCGGTGCCGTGCGGCCAGACCCAGGGCCAGTAGGACGACGACACCGCGATCCGCAGGCGGTGCCCGGCGGCGAACCGGTGACCGGTCGCGACGAGCTGCACCGGCAGCGACGCCGGCTCACCGGGGACCAGCGGGTCGTTCCGGTCCATGCCGTCCCGCTTCGCCGCGTTGAGCACCCCGCGCGTCACGAGGGTCGACGAGCCGTCCGGCGCGACGTCGCACAACCGCACCGTCAGGGTGGCGCGCGGCTGGTCGCTCGTGACCGACAGGGTGACGAGCGCGTTGCCGAGCAGGTCGAACGCCCGGCCGACGGGCAGGTCGAAGCAGACGGAGCGGCCGTCCTCGGCACGCTGGTCCGGTGGCAGGTCGGTCGCGTTGCCGAACGGGAAGAACCGTCCGGCGTCGGCGCCGGTGTGCTGCGGCGACCGGACGACGACCGGCCCGTCCTCGCCGCCGCGCAGCGTCGCGAGCGGCAGCGCGCGCCGGTGCGTCGCCGCCGACGGCCACGCCTCGGCGCCGACCCACCGACCCCGTCGCGACGCGTAGTACGTCGCCGGTGCTTCGCCCTCGTTGATCCAGGCGCGGAGCGCGGGGTCCGCCTCGACGCCGGTGTCGATCCCGCGGAGCCAGCGGTCCCACCAGCGCAGCGTCTCCTGCAGGAACCCGATCGACGGTCCGGGTGCGAGACCGCGGTCCGGGTACTGGTGCGACCACGGTCCGACGATGCCCTTGACCGGGGACTGCACGTTCGACACCAGTCGGAGCACGGCGTCGCGGTACGGGTCCGCCCAGCCGCCGACGGCGAGGACCGCTGCACCGATGTTGCCGTAGTCCTCGGCGGCGCTGCCGTGCCGCCAGTAGTCGTCGCGTTCCTGGTGCGCGAGCCACACCGGCGTCATCGGGCGGTTCGACTCCAGCCGCTCGCGCCACCGGTCGACCCAGTCCGTGCCGACGACCTCGGGCCGGGGCGGCCGCGAGTTGAACGCGAACATCGTCGCGCCCCACGCCGCCATGTCGATGCCGAGCACCGCTCCGCCGACGTAGTGCACGTCGTTGTCGTACCGGTCGTCGGTCGAACACACCGTGACGATGGCCTTGAGCGCGGCGGGCGCACGCGCTGCCAGTTGCAGGGCGTTGAACCCACCCCACGAGATGCCGAACATGCCGACGGCGCCCGTCGACCACTCCTGCTCGGCGAGCCAGGCGATCACGACCTCTCCGTCGCGGAGCTCCTGCTCGCTGTACTCGTCGTCGAAGAACCCGTCTGACGAGCCGCTGCCCCGGATGTCGACCCGGACCGAGGCGTACCCGTGCTGGGCGTACCAGGGGTGCCGTTCCGAGTCGCGGGGCGCGGTCCAGTCGTCGAGCCGGTACGGCAGGTACTCGAGCAGCACCGGCACCGGACCGTCGGGCGACGCCGGCGACCAGATCCGGGTGTGCAGCCGGACGCCGTCGGGCATCGAGATCCACTCGTCGCGGACGGTCACGCCGTCCGGCAGCGAGTCCGGCGCGCCGATGGCGGTGAGGGTCGAAGCGTCGGCGTACTCCGAGCGATCGCGGCTCATGCGTCCTCCCAGTTCCGGGTCAGGTGTCCGTCGCCGTGGTCGGTCCAGCCCTCGGTGTGCCGCCAGCGCGGCACACCGTCGCCGACGTCGGGCAGCTCGGTGCTGCCCGGCTCGAGCGTCGCGGCCAGCAGCGTCGACGTGTACGGGTGGTTCGGGCCGGTGAAGACCCGCTCGGTCGGTCCGATCTCGACGATCCGGCCGCCGGTCATCACGGCGACCCGGTCGGCCACGCCCCGGACGACGGCCAGGTCGTGGCTGATGAACAGGCAACTGAGCCCGCGCGAGCGCTGCAGGTCGGCGAGGAGCGCGAGGATCCCGGCCTGCACCTGCACGTCGAGCGCGGTGGTGATCTCGTCGGCGATGACCAGGCGCGGCTCGGCGGCGAGGGCCCGGGCGATGCCGACGCGCTGCCGCTGCCCACCGGAGAGCTGCGCCGGCAGCCGCTCGGCGAACTCCGGGCCGAGGCCGACCTGGGTGAGCAGCTCGCCGACGCGCTGCCGCGAGGACGTGCCCGTGAACAGCTTGAGCGGTCGCCCGATCGCCGCGCCCACGGTGCGCCGCGGGTTGAGCGACGTGTCAGCGTTCTGGAACACGAGCTGCACCGCACGACGAAGGTCCGGGGACCGTCCGGCGATCGGCTCGCGCAGGTCGCCGCTCACGGTCCCGTCGTCGAACGAGAACGTGCCCGACTCGGCCGGCACCAGGCCGGCGAGGGCGGTCGCGAGAGTCGACTTGCCACTTCCGGACTCCCCCACGACCGCGAGCGTCTCACGCGGTGCGATCGTGAAGGAGACGCCGTCGACGGCGGCCGGCAGGCCGCGTCCGTAGCGGATCACCAGGTCCTCGGCGGTCACCACGGGACGGACGAGCGGTTCGGGAGGAACGGTTCGGCCGGCCGTGGAGGCGACCGTCGACGAGACGGTCGCCGTCTCGGGCACGTGCCCCGATCCTCCCGGCCGTCGCCCGTCCGGCACCGCGGCCAGCAGGGCACGCGTGTACTCGTGCTGCGGGGCGGCGAAGAGCGCCGCCGTGGCGGCGTGCTCGACGATCTCGCCATCGCGCATGACGGCGATCTCGTCCGCCATCGCCGACACGACCCCGAGGTCGTGGCTGACGAGCAGGACGGCCATGCCGAGCTGGCGGCCGAGGTCAGCGATCAGGTCGAGGACGGCGGCCTGGGTGACGACGTCGAGCGCCGTCGTGGGCTCGTCGAGCACGAGCACCCGCGGGCGTGCGGCGACGGCCATCGCGATCGCGATGCGCTGCTGCTGCCCGCCGGAGAGCTGGTGCGGGTAGCGGCGGACGATCGCGTCGGGGTCTGGCAGCCGGACCAACCGGACCAGCTCGGCGACGCGCTCGGGGCCGTCGGGTTCGCGGTGGGCGCGCAGGGCCTCGCGGATCTGCTCGCCGACGCGCATCGACGGGGTGAGCGCCTGGCCGGCGTTCTGCGCGACGACGGAGGCGACGCCGCCGCGGAGCTCGCGGCGGCCGGACGGTGACAGCGCGAAGACATCGTCGCCGCCGACGCGGACCGAGCCGCCGACGATCGTCGAGCCCGCCCGGAGGTGCGCGAGCAGGGTCCGGGCGACGGTGGACTTGCCGCTGCCGGACTCCCCGACGAGGCCGAGGGTGCGCCCGGCGGGGATCGCGAAGGAGACGCCGCGCACCACGGGGACCAGGCGCTTGCCGGCCGCGTAGGAGATCGCGAGGTCGTCGACGCGGACGATGGGGTCCGTGGCGGTCGCCGGTGCGGCCGGTGCGGTGTCGGTGTGCGTCATGCGCTCACTCCCTTCGTGGCGCGGTCGACGCCGAGCGACTTGCTCAGGCCGTCGGCGGCGAGGTTGAGCCCGATCACCAGGGTCGCCAGGGCGACGATCGGTGCGAGCGTGCCGAGCGGCACCACGGTCAGCGCGGTGCGGTTCTCCTGCACCATCAGCCCCCAGTCGGGCGTCGGTGGGTTGGCGCCGAAGCCGAGGAAGGACAGCGACGCGACGAGCAGCACGATCCACGAGGCCCGCATGGCGTACTCGACGAGCACCACGTCGAGGACGTTCGGCAGGATCTCGCGGAACACGATCGACAGCGCGCGTTCACCCCGGGCCCGGGCGGCCGTCACGTAGTCCTGCGTGATGACGGTGCGGGCGGCACCGCGGACGACGCGGGTCACGGCGGGCGCGTAGACGACGGTGACGGCGAGGACGATCACCCAGAGCCCGGCGTCGAAGACGGTGACGACGACCAGCAGGGCGAGGATCGACGGCACGCTGAGCAGGGCGTCGACGACGCGCATGACGGCCTCGTCGAACCAGTTGTCCGCGTACGCCGTGATGCAACCGAGCACCGTGCCGACCGCGACGGCGATCGTCGTGGCCAGGAAGGTCACGAGCAGGGCGTACCGGCCGCCGTTGAGCGTCCGCCACAGCACGTCACGGCCGTACTGGTCGGTGCCGAGCCAGTGCGTCCAGGTCGGGCCGGCGAGGACGTCGCCGGCGTTCGTGGCCACCGGGTCGTACCCGGCGATGACCGGTGCGAGCAGGGCGAGCACGACGTGCAGGGCGATGAGGCCGAGGCCGATGCTCAGCGCCGTCGAGCCGCGCAGGGGCGCGAGGGCCCCGGCGAGGACGACGCGTCCGGGGCGGCGGGTGGCGGTGGCGGTCATGCGGCGGCCTTCCTGGTGCTGCGCGTCGTGCGCGTGCGCGTGCGCGGTCGCCGCTGGCGGGTCCGCAGCTTCGGGTCGAGGGCGAGCGCCACGAGGTCGGCGGCGAGGTTGCAGACGACGTAGATGACGGCGCTCAGGAGCGCGATCGCCTCGATCGTCGGCAGGTCGCGGTTGAAGACCGACTCGAGCATGAGCTTGCCCATGCCCGGGTAGTTGAAGACGTTCTCGACGACGACGACCCCGCCGAGCAGCCAGGCGACGTTGAGCGCGACGACGTTCAGCGTCGGCAGCAGCGCGCTCGGCACCGCGTGCTTCCAGACCACGCGACGCATCGTCAGGCCCTTGAGCTCCGCCGTGGTGACGAACTCGGACGCCATCACGTCGATGGTCGAGGAGCGGGCGGTGCGCACGATGTAGGCGGCCATCGCCAGGGTGAGCACGATGATCGGCAGCCAGATCGTCGGCAGGAGTTCTCCGACCGTGGCGTCGCTCCCCCGCAGCACGACGGCGGGGAAGACCGGCAGGCCGATCGCGAAGAGCAGCACGAGCACGGTCGCGACCATGAACTCGGGCACGCTCATGACGACGAGGCTGACGATCGAGATCACCTTGTCGGACGGGCGACCCCGACGGACCCCGGCGAGGACGCCGAGCGTCAGGGAGACCGTGACGCCGACGAGCATCGCGGGGACGGCGATGAGCATGCTGTTGCGGAAGGCCGTGAACAGTGTCGGGGCGACGGGTTCACCGCTGACGAGCGAGGTGCCGAAGTCGCCGTGCACCGCACCGCCGAGCCACTGCAGGTAGCGGAGCCAGACGTTCTGGTCGAGACCGAGCGTCTCGCGCAGCTGCTTGACGGCATCGGGGGTGGCGTTCTGCCCGAGCAGCTGCTGGGCGACGTCGCCGGGGAGCGCCTGCACCGCGAGGAACACGAAGAGCGAGGCGAGCACGACCGTGAGCACGGCGATGCCGACCCGGCGGAGGACGGGGACGAGGACGTCCGACGGGGTGTTCTTGGTCGTCATCGGCGCAGTCCGATCCGGAGGTAGTCGAACTCGAAGCCGTACTCCGAGTAGTTCACGACGTCGCGGGACAGCCCCACGAGCCGGTCGCCGAACATCGGGGTCATGTCGGCCCCGTCCTCGACCACGAGCCGCTGGGCGTCCTGGTAGAGCGTCAGCCGCTTGGCGTCGTCCATCTCGGCGCGGGCATCGTCGAGCAGCCCGTCGAAGGTCTCGTTCGACCACGCGCTCTCGTTGTAGGACGAGCCCGTGCGGAAGATCTGGTTGAGCAGCTGGTCGATCGGCCGGCCGGTGAACCAGTAGCTCACCATGAGCGGCTTCTGCATCCAGATCTGCGTGTAGTACGAGTCCGAGCTCGCGTTGCGGACCGTCAGGCGGATGCCCGCGTCGGCGACGGCGTCGCGGTAGGCGACCGCCATCGGCGTGAAGACCGACTCGTAGCTCGACGTGTAGATCGAGGTCCGGAACCCCTCGTGACCGGCCTGCTTGAGCAGTGCCTTCGCCTTGTCCGGGTCGTACTCGCGGTGGTCGTCGACGAACGCGGCGAGCTGCGGCGGGACGGGGTTGTCCCACCCGGGCGAGCCGGTGCCCTGCAGGGCGGTGTCGACGATCTGCTGCGGGTCGTAGGCGAACTTCATCGCCTGGCGGACCCGCGGGTCGCTGAACTCGTCGCTCGTGGCGAGCATCGGGATCGTGTACCACTGGGCGTTCTTGGACCGGGCGACGGTGGCGCGGTCGGACGCGGACACCACCCGAGCGGTCGCGAAGTCCAGGTTCGTCTGCGAGATCAGGTCGATCTGGCCGGCGAGGAGCGCGTTCACCCGGGCGGTGGTGTCCTGGATCGAGTAGAAGTCGATGCCGTCCAGCGCGGGACGCCCGGCGAAGTGGTCGTCGAACGCCTCGACACTGCCGGCACCGGCGGGGGTGAACGCGGAGAGCCGGAACGGACCCGTCCCGATCCCGGTGCGGCCGATGTCGGCGATCGCGGCCGCCGGCACGATGTAGCACTGGTACGCGGTGAGCAGCGACGGGAACTCGGCGTTCGGCTTGGTCAGCGAGAACCGCAGCGTGTACGGGTCGGTCGCACGCATGGAGTCGGCGTCCATCACCTCGCCGAGGACCCCGGCCTGCGGGCTGCCGGTCTTCTCGTCGAGGATGTGCCGGATGCTCGCGATGGCGTCGTCCGCGGTGAAGCGGCTGCCGTCGTGGAAGGTGACGCCACGGCGGAGCGAGAACGTCCACTCGGTGCCGTCGGCGTTCGCGGACCACTCCTCGGCGAGGTCGGGCACGGTGGTGCCCTGCTCGTCGAGCTTGACGAGCCGGTTGTAGAGCGCGCCGAGGTACTCGTACGCCGACAGGGAGCTGGCGGAGTCGAGGGTCTCGGCGGCCGAGGCGGCCGGGCGCGCGATGCGCAGGCGACCGCCGCGTCGGGCGACGCCGGTGGCCGCCGCTTCGGGGATGGTGGGCGTGCCGGCGTTCGCGCCGGAGCTGCACCCCGTCAGGGTGAGCAGGCCGAGGCCGGCGAGGCCGGCGGCGCCGGTGAGGAGCGTTCGACGGCTCGGGCCGCGGGCGTTCCGGGGTTCGGGGACGATGGGCTGCATTCGGGGTGGCCCCTCCTGTAATCGTTCCGGTGAACGATAGAGGGAACCCGGCGATCCCCCAACTCCTGCTCCTCGTCCTCCGGAGTGTTTACGAACTCGTTACACGGGCGCCGCCGGCACGGAGCATGATCGGACCATCCCGTCCGAGGAGGATCATGGCGACGTTCACCAGGGGGTTCGGTGGCCGTCGAGCCGACCGCGACGACACCCGCATCCCGCCCGGCCAGACCCTGGTGCGCGACTGGCCCGTCCTGTCGGCCGGTGCCACGCCCGACGTCGATCCGGCGTCGTGGGTCTTCTCGATCCGCGCCGAGAACGGTCTGCACACCTGGACGTGGGACGAGGTGCACGCGCTCGGCGTCGAGGACGTCACCGTCGACATCCACTGCGTCACCCACTGGACCAAGCTCGACATGCCGTGGCGCGGCGTCCCCCTCGACCGCCTGTTCGAGGACGTCGAGACGTCGCTCGACTACTGCATGGTGCACAGCACCGGCGGGTACACGACGAACGTGCCGCTCGACGAGCTGCTGGACGGCAAGGCGTGGATCGCGTTCGAGGCCGACGGCGAACCGCTCGAGCCCGAACACGGCGGTCCGGCGCGCCTGCTGGTGCCGCACCTGTACTTCTGGAAGAGCGCGAAGTGGGTGAGCGGGTTCGTCATGCAGGCGGACGACGAACCGGGCTTCTGGGAGAACGCGGGCTACAACCTGCACGGCGACCCGTGGAAGGAAGAGCGGTACTGGTGACGGTTCCCGACACCGACGTGTCCACCGACCTGGAGGCCCGGATCGCGCCCGCCGGTCGGCCCGCGCCCCGCAGGCGGCCGGCCTGGCACCCCGCGACGGTCGCCTCGGTGGAGCGCGAGACCCCGAACGCACGTCGGGTCGTCCTGGACGTCCCGACGTGGCCGGGGAACGACCCGGGCCAGCACCTGGACCTGCGGCTCACGGCCGAGGACGGCTACCAGGCATCCCGCTCGTACTCGATCGCCTCGGCGGGTGACCGGCCCGACGTCGTGCTCGCCGTCGACCGCGTCGAGGGTGGCGAGGTGTCCCCGTTCCTGGTCGACGCGGTCGAGGTCGGCGACGCGCTCGAGGTGCACGGGCCGCTCGGCGGCTGGTTCGTGTGGCGCCCCGGCGCGTCCCCCCGTCCGGTGCAGCTGATCGCCGGCGGCTCGGGGATCGTGCCGCTCGTCGCCATGGTCACCGCGCACGCCGAGGCCGGGGACCCCGCACCGTTCCGGTTGCTCGTCGCCGTCCGGACCCCCGACGACGTCTTCTTCCGCGCCGAACTCGACCGGGCCGTCGCTTCCGACGCTCCGCTCGACGTGACCACCGTGTACAGCCGGACCGCTCCACCCGGGTCCGCCGTGCCCGTGGGACGGCTGACCCGCGATGCGCTCGCCGCCGCGGTCTTCCCACCCGACGCCGGGGCGCTCGTCTACGTGTGCGGCTCGACGCCCTTCGTCGAGCAGGTGCTCCGTTGGCTCGCCGACCTCGGACACGACACCACCGACGTCCGTGCCGAACGGTTCGGGGGCAGTTGATGACGGTCGTCGACGGCAACGCGCTCGCGGGGGTCCTGTCCGAGGTGCTCGGTCCGGAGCCGACCGTGACGGTGCTCTGCTGCGCGGGGTGCGGGTCCCGCGGATCGGTCGCACGCACCGCCGTGTACTGCTCGGCGATGGGCTCCGTCGCCCGGTGCCGGACGTGCGACACCGTGCTCGTCACCGTCGTCGAGGCCGGATCCGCGCGCTGGATCAGCCTCCCCGGCACCCGTGCCGCGCTGATCCCATTACCCGAGGATCGCGGCTAGCGCAATCGCCGACCGCATGTCGTGCGGAGTTCTTGCGGCTTTCCGCATGCCTCGAACTGGGGTCCAATCCGACCGCGACGATGCTCCGGATGACTCTTCGGGACATCGCTGGGCCACCCACCCGGCGTCTCCGCTCGGGGCAGTGCGGCCTCTGCGTCCGGTGGGCGCGGGTACCCGAAGCCTGCGCCCCCGGATGCACCCGCTCACGGCGCCCGGGAACGACAGAACCCCCGGTGCTGCTCTGTGAGCAACCCCGGGGGTTCTGTTCCGTCCGAGCGGATGACGAGATTCGAACTCGCGACCCTCACCTTGGCAAGGTGATGCGCTACCACTGCGCCACATCCGCATTCGCACGCCGTGTGGGCCGTGCGGAGTCGACTGTACCCGATCCCGGGCCCACGGACGTGTTCTGCGGCAGATCCGGGCGTGTCCGGTGTCGCGAGGCGCGGCCCGGCGCGGCCCTGCGCGGCCCTGCGCGGCCCGGCGCGGTCATCAGGCGCGGTCATCAGGCACGGAGGAGTTCGATCGGAGCATGAGCTACGTGCACGACAACCCGGGCGGGACCGAGGCCCACGGCGTCGACCTGATCGACGGTGACACCCCCGCCATCCGCATCCTGGTGCACGGCGACCTGCCGACCACGATCGAGCACGAGGGGCGGACCTGGCTCGCCACCGGCGATGCGCACGACGACGGTGACGACCAGGCGCCCCCGATCGCGATCTACCGCCCGGTCTGAGGCGCGCTCGGCGACCGGCCTGGCGCTCGACTGCGGTCAGTGCCCGCGGACGTCGCCCGTCAGGATCGCGTGCTCGGCGCCGGCCGACAGTTCGTCGTGCAGCGCGTCCGCGAAGAACTCCCCGGCGCCGAGGCTGACCAGGTGGGTGAGCGCACCGGTGACGTCCGCCAGGGCGGGGTTCCACTCGTCGTGGAGGGACGCCCGGACGTGCCCGGACTCGTGCACGACGACGACCCCGATGTGGTCGTGGGCATCGCCGACCTCGAGCACGGCGTCGTACACGACGGGTTCGGTGTCCTCGCCGAGGGGCTCCAGGTGCACCTCGCCGATCCCGGGCCACTCGGTGCGGAACACGGGCAGGTCCGGCGCGTGCAGGTGCGGGGCGCGTTCGTCGGTGACGGACTCGATCTCCCCCGACGTCAGGTACTCGTCGACGACCTCGTGGATCCGGTCGTGCAGTCCGGGCTCGTACTGCCACCAGCGCTGGTGCACCGCCCGGAGCCAGTCCTGCGTCGCGGCGTCGGCCGAGGCCGAGGTCCCGACCAGCTGCGGTGCCGTGCCGGGCGATCCGACGACCTCGAGCTGCTCGTCGTGCGTCTCGACGGTGATGGACCCGGTGGCCTCGTCGGGGTGCACGCCGTGGACATCCTCGGGGGCCGCGGCCCAGATGCTCGCCGGGAGCTTCGGCGGCAGGGCGAACGCGACTGCGATCGCCGGACGTGCCAATGCTTCGTCGAGCGCGTCGCCGAGGTGCACCTCGTCCGAGCGGGACCCCATGACGATGCCGCCGGTCGGGGGCACGGCGGCCAACCGCTCGAGGTCCTCGTGGTCGGCGTTCATCGACGCGAACACGGGGGTGTCCGCCCACTGGACGAACTCGCCGGCCGCACGGTCCTGGTCCTCGAACGGCACGTTCCAGACCGAGGGGTCCGCGAGCACCCACGACGCCGATCGACCGGCGGGGCCACGGCGCACGGCGTCGACCACGGCGGGAACGAGTCCGGGCAGCCCGCGGTACGCCGGTCGCACGGTGAGGCGGTCGAGCGCCAGCAGGTCCGGCTTGCCGAGCATCTCGGCGGCGTGCGTCTGCAGCGACAGGAAGGTCTCGCCGGTCGCGTCCGGCACGACGATCGCCGCGGCGAAGTCACCGTCGACGTCGGAGACCTGGTACCCGAGCACCAGTGCCTCGACCGACTCGGGCGAACGGCTCGTGTACGCGGCGACCTCGGCGACCGACACCGCTTCGGCCTCGTCGTCGGTGATGGGCACCCGGACGTCGATCACCCACCGGTCGACGTCCTGGCCGGGGTAGGCGTCGCCGTCCTCGTCCGAGATCGTGATGTGCACGAGCCGCAGGGAACCGTCCCACGCGTCGTGGACGTGCTGGGCGATGGCGGCTTCAGGGTCGTCGGTCACGGACGCCACCGTATCGGTGGCGGACCGGGCACGTGGTCAACCGTGCTGCGCGACCATCGCGTCGACGCTCCGCATCGCGGTCGCCAGGATGGTGAGCACCGGGTTCACCCCGCCGTTCGTGACGTGCACCGAGCCGTCGGTCACGCGCAGGTTGTCGTGTCCCCACACCCGGCCGAACGGGTCGACGACCGACGTCGCCGGATCCGTCCCCATCCGGAGCGTGCCGGCCTGGTGCTGGCCACCGCTCGTGCCCCGGACCGGACCGTGCAGCTCCGCCACGCGCGTGGCGCCGGCCGCGCGCAACCAGTCGCCGCTCCGGGCGCTGGTGTGGTCGCGAGCACGGACGTCCTCCGGGTGGACCCCACCGCTGAACGACGCCACCGGGATGCCGTACCGGTCCGTCACCGCGGGGTCGACCCGGACGCGTGTGTCGGCCGTGGTGACCTCCTGGATCGGCCCCATTATCCGCATGCTGCGCCGCGCCAGGTCCCGCATCGCGTGCTTGCCGTCGAGCCCGGATCGCGGCGCGAGCCCCGTGCCGACGAGGTACTGGTACGTGTTCGACGGCGTCGCGATGAACTCGTTCGCCAGGATCCCGCCACCGATCTGCCCGGGCACGCCGTGCCGGTAGTCGGTGGTGGCGATCGACGGCCCCGGTCCGAGACCGTCGTCCACCACGTCGTCGAAGACCCCCATCGCGCCGCCGTAGACGTGGCCCTGCAGGTGCCGGCCGACCTGGTCCGCGCGGTTGCCGATGCCGTCGGGCTCCTGGTCGCTCCGGCTGTTCAGCAGGAGCCGTGCCGACTCCACCGCTCCGGCCGCGACGACGACCTCGGCGGCGTCGACCTCGGCCCGCCAGTCGCGGCCGTCCGCGGTGCCGACGATCGTGACGCCGACCACGCGGCCGGCATGGTCCGTGCGCAGTCGGGCGACCCGGGACTCGAGCACGATCGACGCGTTCCCGGTGGCGAACGCGCGGGTCAGCATGGTGTTCTGGCTGCCGTTCTTGGCGTCGACCGGGCACGCGAAGCCGACGCACATGCCGCACTGTTCGCACGCGCGGCGGCCCAGGTACGGCGTCGAGTTGATCAGGAGCGGGACGTGCACCGTCGAGATGCCCAGGGCGTCCGCGGCGCCGGCGAGCCGGTCCCGCGCTGCCCCCGACGGCAGCGGTGGCATCGGTCGCGCGCGCGACCGCTCCCCGGACCACGGACCGTCGACGTCACCGCCGCTGACCCCGATCTCCCACTCGGCGCGCTCGTACCAGGGCTCGAGGTCGTCGTACCCGAACGGCCAGTCGGCCAGCGCACTGCCGTCCGGCACGCCGTACGTCGATGCCATCGCGAAGTCCCGCGGCCCGAACCGCCAGGCCTGGGCGCCGTAGACCCGTGTGCCGCCGCCGGCCGTGACGGCGTTGTTGTGCCACCCCGGCGACGAGGGCCGGAGCACCAGGAGCTCGCGACCGTCCGCCACCGTCCGCGGGTTGCCGACGTCGGACGGCCCCGACCGCGGTGCGACGCCCCAGCTCGACCGCGGGTTCCGGATGTGGTCACGGCTGAGTTCCGCGGTGCCGGGCCACCCACCGGCCTCGACCACGAGCACGCGCCGACCGGACTCGGCGAGCCCGCACGCCGCGACACCCCCGCCGGCGCCCGACCCGACGACGACCGCGTCGTACCGGTCGGCCAGCTGCGACGGGTGCACGACCGAGGGCGCTGCGGTCGCCACCGGTACCGGCACGCTCCATCCGTCCGGCGGACCGGGCTGCCACCCCACCATGTCCCAGGACCGCTCCCCCGCGTTCCCGCCGTTCCCCGCGTCGGCGTAGTACCCCGCGGCGACGAGCTCGGCGAACCAGGTCCAGTCGGGATCGTCGCCGTCGCGGAGCTCGTCGACGCCCTCGTGGTCGTCCGCGTACTCGACGACGCCACGGAGACGGTCCAGCCAGTCCGGCCGGTCGATCAGCACCCCGGCCAGGAAGTCGAGCACGCCGGCCTCGGACGCCGACGGGTACTCGTCCGCCGGCACCACCTGGTCGACCAGGGAACGGAGCCGTTCGTCGTGCGTGCGGAGGAACTCCTGCGCTGCGGTGGCCGCGTGGTCCGTCATCGGTCCTGCCTCTCGAGCAGCGCCGGTGCCGCCCACGAGCACCGTAACGGACACAGCAGGGTCCGGGGCCGGGCTCAGCCGCCGATGCCCTCCAGGTCGAGCAGGTCGTCGTCGCTCAGCACGACGGCGGCCCCCTCGACGTTCTCGCGCAGGTGTGCCCGCGACGACGTGCCCGGGATCAGCAGGATGTTCGGGGAACGGCGCAGCAGCCACGCCAGGGCGACGGACATCGGCGTCGACCCGAGCCGTGTCGCCACGGTCGAGAGCACCTCGGACTGCAGCGGAGAGAAGCCACCGAGCGGGAAGAACGGCACGTAGGCGACTCCCTCGGCCGCGAGCCGGTCGATGAGCGGGTCGTCCTGCCGATTGGCCAGGTTGTACATGTTCTGCACGGACACGATCGGAGCGATCCCCTGCGCTTCGTCCACTTGGCCCAGCGTGGCGTTGCTCACGCCGAGGTGCCGGATGACCCCCTGTCGCTGCAGGTCGACCAGCGTCTCGAACGCCGGGGCAATCGGCCCCGCGACCGGACCGTTCGCGTCGCCCAGCCGCAGGTTGACGAGGTCCAGCACGTCGACGCCGAGCGTCTCGAGGTTGTCGTCGACCTGCGCACGCAGTTGGTCGGGTTCCCGAGCTGTCGGCCACCCGCCTCGGGCGTCCCGCCGCGCACCGACCTTCGTCGCGATGACGAGGTCGTCGGCGTACGGGTGCAGCGCCTCGTGCACCAGCTCGTTGACGATGCGGGGGCCGTACGTCTCGGCGGTGTCGATGTGCGTGATGCCGCCCGCGACGGCGTCCCGGAGCACGGCGACAGCCTCGTCGTGGTCCTTCGGTGGCCCGACGACCCGGGGACCGGTGAGCTGCATCGCGCCGTAGCCGAAGCGTGCGACCGGCCGGTCGCCGAGGGTCCAGGTGCCGCCGGGCAGGCGAGGGGTGGTGGTGCTCATCGGATCTCCTTCGAGGGCGTGCCGACGCCGAGGCGCAGCGCACTCGTGACAGCCTGCTCGCGTGGGCAGCGGCTCGCACGACACCGACGCGCGTTCCGGCCCACTCGCAGCGGACGGCCCGCTTGCAGCAGACGCCCCGCTTGCAGCAGACGCCCCACTGGACGTACGCTCCTGCCAGAGGGCAAAACGCCTCGTCGCTCCGGCGGCCAGGCACCCACACGCGGTCTCGGACGAGTCGCCACTTCTTCATCGAAGGAGTGCACGTGTCCACCCGTTCCCCCGCCCGGCTCCGCGACGCCGGGATCGCCCTCGCCGGCCTGTCCGCCGTCTTCCTGTTCGAGATGCTCGACAACTCGGTGCTGAACGTCGCCCTGCCCACCATCGGCCGTGAGCTCCACGCGTCGACGACCGGACTGCAGTGGGTCACCGGCGCCTACTCGGTCGTGTTCGGCGCCCTCATGCTCCTGTTCGGTGCGGTCGCCGACCGGTTCGGCCGACGCCGGGTGATGCTCGTCGGCCTGGTGCTGCTCGCGCTCTCCGCGCTGGCGACCACGCTCGTCACCACGACCGGCGAACTCATCGCGGTCCGCGCGCTCATGGGGCTCGCGGCTGCCATGACGACGCCCGGGTCGATGGCCCTGGCCTTCCGGCTCTTCGACACCGACGCCCTGCGGGTCCGGGCGCTGACGGTCATCTCCACCGCGGGCCTGGTCGGGCTCGCGGTCGGTCCGACGGCGGGTGGCTTCGCCCTTGCGGTGGCGCCGTGGCAGGCCCTGCTCCTGGTGAACGTGCCGATCGCTGCACTCGCGTTCGTCGGCATCCGAGCCGGCGTGCCGGCTGACCGACCGGAGGACCTGCACCCCGACCGGATCGACGTGACCGGCGCGCTGTTCGGGACCACGGCCCTGGTCGGTGCACTCGGGACGCCCACCCTCTTCGCCGAGGCGGGCAGCGCCTCCTGGCCGGGGTGGACCGGTGTCGTCGTGACGGTCGCGGCGGTGGCGGCCTTCGTGCAGCGGGAGCGCACCGCGGCGCAGCCGCTGCTCGACCTGCGCCTGCTCGCCCGTCCGCTCGTCGCGAGCGGTCTGGCGTACAAGGCGGCCTCCGGACTGGCCGTCTCCGGCCTGTCGTACCTGGTGACGCTGCAGCTGCAGTTCGCCTGGGGGTGGTCGCCGGCACTCGCCGCGATCGGGACGCTGCCGCAGGTGGTGGTGCTCCTGGCGTCCGGGCGATTCGTCGGCCCGTTCGTGCAGCGGGTGGGCCTCGGCCGCGCGGCCTGGCTGAGCGCCGGCGCCGTCGTCGCAGGACTCGCGCTCTTCACCGTCGGCGGCCGTGCCGGGTACGGCTGGGTCGCCGCGGCCCTCGTCCTCGTCGCCGCCGGGATGCGGGTCGTCGGGGTCGTCGCGGGCAACAACGTGCTCCAGGGCCTGCCGTCGAACCGGACGTCGGTCGGTGCGGCGCTCGTCGACACCTCGAGCGAGCTCGCGACCGCGGTGGGCATCGCGGCGACCGGGACGGTGCTGGCGCTGCTCGTGCCGGGCAGCATCGCGTCGACGTCGTGGACGGCGGACCGGCTGGCCGCGTTCGAGGGCGGGATCACCGTCGCGGGCGTCGTCCTGACGGTCGTCGCCGCCGTGCTCGTCGCCGTCGGCATGGCCCGCGCGACGACCCGCGCGGGCACGCCGGTGGCCGAACCGGCTCAGACGGCGCTGTAGCCGCCGTCCGCCACGAGCACGGATCCGGTGATGAACGACGCCGCGTCGCTCGCCAGGAAGACGACGCTCGGCGCGATCTCCTCGGGCAGGGCGAAGCGCTGCTGCGGTGCGTCCTCGATCCAGTACCGCCGGAACTCCGGGGAGTCCACCGGGGCCATCTCGGTCTTCACGTACCCGGGGGCGACGGCGTTCACGCGGATCCCGTACTTCGCCCACTCGACCGCGAGCGACTTCGTCAGGTGGTGCACGGCGGCCTTCGACGCGTTGTACGCCGGCTGCCACTGCGGCCGGTTCACGATGAGGCCCGACATGCTGCCGATGTTCACGATCGAGCCCGAACCGGCATCGCGCATGTGCGCGCCGACCGCCGTCGACGTCTTCCACAGTGCGCGGACGTTGAGGTCGAACACGTCGTCCCACTCGCTGTCGGGGACGTCGAACGCGTCCCGGTGGTGGCACGTGCCGGCGTTGTTGACGAGCACGTCGAGGCGGCCGAGGGCGGTCATGGCCTCCTCGGTCATGCGCGCCACCTGCTCGCCGTCGGTGATGTCCGCCGTGATGGTGACGAAGTCGTGGCCGGCATCCGCGGCCTCGGCGGCGACCCGGGCGTTGCGCTCCGCGGAGCGCCCGACGATCGCGACGCGGGCGCCGGCCTCGGCGAGGCCGAAGGCGAAGGCCCGGCCGAGTCCCTGGTTGCCGCCGGTGACGAGGGCGGTCCGGCCGGTGAGGTCGAAGGGTGAGGTCATGGAGCGGGCGCCTTCCTGAGCGGGGTCGGCGCGGTGCACCGCGTCGACGAGGTACCGCCCTGCGTACACGGCCCGGCCGGGAGGCGCGGCGTGCGTCCGCCCCGTACCGCGCCTCCCGCGCTGGTCACCATCACCGCGTCCGGTCGCTCAGTGCGTGTCGGTCGCGTTCCGCCGGTCGAGCTCGACGAGCATCGCGGCGGTGTTCCGTAGCACCCTCGGCGTCTGCAGGAGGGTGACGATCAGGAACACGAGGAACATCGCCGCCGCGAACCAGAAGACCGGCCGCCCGGTGACGGCGAGGGACACCTCGAGGACCATCGCCAGCACGAACACGACGGGTCCGAACCACCGCTGTCGGCGGTACTGCTGCTGGTAGTGCTCGAGCGCCTGGCGCCACTGCGCCGGGTCGGCATCAGCGGGCAGTTCGCCGCGCCTCACCGCTCGACCGAGTGCACGATCACGCGCTGCCGGCCCGACGCTCCGGCGCTGCCGACCGATCCAGAGCCCGAAGATCACGCCGAACGCGGCGCCGGTCACGGCACTCGCTGTGCCACGGATCCAGACGGGCACGTCGGCGGGCATGGTGACGAACGTCGACAGGTACCAGAACCCGCCGAACGCGACCGCGAGGACGATCATCACGGCCCACAGCGGCCACCTACGCATCGAATCCATATCGCCATCGTGCCAGCCGAGCGCGGCGGTCGCCCGGAACGAGGAAAGCCCCCGGCCGGACCTGGTGGTCCTGCCGGGGGCTTTCCCGTGGTGGGCGATACTGGGATCGAACCAGTGACCTCTTCCGTGTCAGGGAAGCGCGCTACCGCTGCGCCAATCGCCCAGATTCCCTGTCTGAACCGGGGTTCGTTCAGGATCTGGAGGGTGTTGCTGGAGGTGGGGACGGGATTCGAACCCGCGTGGACGGCTTTGCAGGCCGCTGCCTAGCCTCTCGGCCACCCCACCATCGAGGTTCACGTCTCCGTGAGTACCCGAACGGTGGGATACCCTCTGGTGAGTCGCAGGGCTTCGAGAAGCCCCGCACTCGAGCGGATGACGAGATTCGAACTCGCGACCCTCACCTTGGCAAGGTGATGCGCTACCACTGCGCCACATCCGCATTTGTCTTTCCGCTGTCGCGGCGACGACGTAAACTCTATACGAACCCGGGGGCATCCGCCAAAATCCTTCCCGTTCACCGGGCGTGTCCCCCGATTTCATGCGGATCCGGCCGGTTCGAGCCCCCTCGCACGGCGCAGTCTTCGCCATGTGGTGCGCAGTTGCGTGCTCCGTGCCTGCTTTCAGGCCCGCCCCATGCGGTCAAGCTCGCACGGAGGCGCCAATGCCGCACCGTGCGAACGTGCCCCAACGCCGGACGGTGCGCCGCTGCACACGCGCAGCGCGCCACACCCGGGGCGCGCGCCGTGTTCGATGCACCGCCGGACTTCCGCTACTATCGACTCGCACGAACAGTGCAGGGGGCGATTGGCGCAGTTGGTAGCGCGCTTCGTTCACACCGAAGAGGTCATCAGTTCGAGTCTGGTATCGCCCACCCACCCTGCAAGAGCCCGGCGCACAAGCGTCGGGCTCTTCGCATCTGTTGAGACAGTCAGCAGCCAGAACAGCCACCAGCACGATCGGACGAAGGGGCGCATGACCGACGTCGACCTCGAGTTCGCCCGGGTCCGAGCGGTCCTCGACCGTCCGACCCTGCGCCTCATGTCCCGCCCGACGAGCGCGACGGTCCTCGCCGTGTTCCGCACGGTGTTCGACCGCGACGTCCAGTACGTCCCCGCCGACCGCATGCACCTGCAGGTCGAGGAGCACGTCGCGCGCCTGCAGGCATCGGGTGCACGCGTGCCCGCGAGCGAACAGCACGATCAGAGCGAGCAGGACCCCCGACCGAACGGCCGCGCCCTCTGCCGTGAGTGGGTGGCGGCACAGTGGCTGGTCCGCTCCAACTCCCCCGACGGCGACGAGCAGTACTCCCTGACGAGTCACGCGCTCGAGGCCCTGAGCCTCGTCGACGCCCTGTCGGCCGACCGCGCACTGATCAGCGAGAGCCGCCTGGCGATGATCGTCGACGCCGTGCACCGCTGGGCCGCCCGTGCCGAGCCTGATCCCGACGTGCAGATCCGCCGCATCGACGCCCAGATCGCCGAACTGCGGGCCGAGCGTGAGCGCCTCGAGCACGGCGACGACGTCGTCACCGTCGAGGACGACCGGATGCGCGACGGCTACACGAACATCTCCGACCTCATCCGGCAGCTCCCGAGCGACTTCAAGCGCGTGGAAGAGGCCGTCGCGACGATGCACCGCTCGATCGTCGAGGACTTCCGGCAAGAGGTCCGTCCGATCGGCGAGATCCTCGACGACTACCTCGCACGCACCGACAACCTGATGCAGGCGACGCCCGAGGGCCGCGCGTTCGAGGGTGCTTTCGAGCTGCTGCGCGACGACGCCCTGCTGCTCCGCCTGCGCGACGACATCGCGACGATCCTGTCCCACTCCTTCGCCGACGGCCTCGGAGCCGGTGAGCGTCGCGCGTTCCGTAACACGGTGACGATCCTGCGCCAGGGCATCGAGGACGTCCTCGCCCAGCGGCGTCAGCTCACCGCGACACTGCGCGACCAGATCGTCGCCCACGACGTGGTCCGCGACCGTGAGCTCGACGCCGTGATTCGCTCGATCAACCGCGGCCTGGCGACACTCATGGACCAGGGCGGTGCGCGCGACCGCATCCCGCTCCCGCTGCTGCCGGCGGCGGCCGAGGTCGGCACCCTGCGCGAGCGCTTCTACGACCCGGACGCCGAGTCGGTGCCGCCACCCATCGAGGAACCCGACGACGACGTCTTCGAGGACCTCGACGTCGAGATGCTCCGCAAGCACGGCGGCCCGCTCCTGACGGAGCTGCGCGCCGCGCTCCGGTTCGCCGAGGCCGACTCGAGCGTCGACGCCTTCCACGGGCTGCCGCCAGAGCAGCGTCGACCGGTCGAGCTGTTCGGCCTCGCCCACCTGCTCACCGGACGCGACGACTTCGAGTCCGCCGCGCACGTCGCCGAGCACCGCACGGTGCGCCCGGACGGCAGCCCGGTCACCTTCCACATGCCCACCGCTGCGCTCGCTGCCGAGCACGCGCCGGCCGGCGATCCCCACGACGACAACGCACAGGAGGCACGGTGAGCGACACGACGCCGGCACCGGTCGACGAGACCGTCCCGTACGACGACCCCGCAACGGTCGTGCAGGACGACGAACGCGACGAGTCCAGCTTCGCCCTCTTCGAGGGCGACGAGGGCCGGCTCGACGAGCACCAGCGCCGCGCGCTGGTGGCGCTGCTCCGGCACTCGTACGTCAGCTCCCGCACCCACCCCGACGAGTGGCGTGCGGTGCTCGACGCCGAGTTCCAGTTGCGGTCGCGACTGAACGACCTGTTCCTCGAGCTGCACGTCGACCGTGACCGCGAGGTCGCGTGGAAGCGCCAGGCCCGTTCGGAGAGCCAGCGCCGCACGTTCCCCACGTTGCTGCGCGACCTGCCGTACACCCGCGAGGAGACGATCGTCCTGGTCTACCTGCGGATGCGCCTGCGCGCCGACGCCCGACCGGGTCCGGACCAGGTCGTCGTCGACCGCGCGGAGATCCTCGGGCACGTCGCCGGGTTCCGACCGGCGACCGCGACCGACCGCACGCGCGACGAGGGCCGGGTGGCGAAGGCCGTCGAGCGCCTCGTCACGGCGCGCATCCTCATCCGCACCTCGGACCCGGACCGCTTCCGGGTGGCGAGCGTCGTCGAGGTGCTGCTCCCCCTGGAGCGCCTGCTGGAACTGGACACGTGGCTGCGGACCACCACCGCGCACGAAGACGCGACCGACCAGGGCGGTGAGCCGACCGACGCAGCCGCCACGGGCCTCCCGGCAGACGGCGAAGCCGAGACCGACACCGACGACGACGGCGAGACGGAAGCATGACCGACACCTTCCAGATCCCCGCGCTGTTCGACACGGTCGCGCAGTGGCGCGCCGAGTCGATGCAGGTCGTCAACTGGGGCGGGTTCCACGGCCACCGGCAGGTCGAGCTGTCCGGCACCGCGACGCTCATCTCCGGCGCGTCCGGCACCGGCAAGTCAACACTGATGGACGCGTACCTGGCCGTGATGATGCCGTCCGACGTGCCGTTCAACGGCGCCTCGAACGACGCCACGACGGGTCGCGCGCGCAGCGCCGACCAGCGCAACCTGCTCACGTACCTGCGGGGCAAGGTCGACACCCGCCGCGATCCCGAGTCCGGTGCCCTGCGCGACGTGAACCTGCGCGGCGACGACCAGACCACCTGGGGTGCGGCCGCGGTCACGTTCCGGAACGACGACGAGCGGCGCTTCACGGTGCTGCGGGCGTACATCGTGCCGAAGCGCGCGCGCGGCGTCGGCGACATCCAGATGACCATGGCGACGGTCGACGACACCTTCGACCTGCGCCGGCTCGAGGAGTTCGTGCCGACGCGGTTCCACCACCTCGAGCTGACCGGCCGCGTGCCGGGGCTCGTGATCCGCGACACCTACCAGGAGCTCGCGTACACGCTGCAGACCCGGCTCGGCATCGGCGACTCCGGCGGCGGGAACCGGGCGATGCGCCTGCTCGCGCGCATCCAGGCCGGGCAGCACCTGCCGACGGTCGACGCGCTGTACAAGTCGCTCGTGCTCGAGACCCCGGGCACCTACGAGGCGGCCGACCGCGCCCTCGCGCACTTCTCCGCGCTCGACGAGGCGTACGAGGCGATGGACACCGAGGAGCGCAAGGTCCGCATCCTCTCCCCCATCACCGACCTGCACGACGAGATCGAACGGTCGAAGGCCGCCGCCGAGGCCCTGGACGGCATCGCCACCGGCGCCGAGGTCTCCCCGTTCGCGCACTGGACGGCCTCGCGGAAGCGGGACCTGCTCGACGCCGAGGTGGACCGCAACGGCCGGGAGCGCACGGCGTCCCGCGCCGAGGTCGCCGCCGCCGAGGCCCGGCACGCCGCCGTGGAGATCGAGCTGCGTGACGCCGAGGCGCGGCTGCGCGACCAGGGCGGCAACGCGCTCGCCCAGCTCGAGGACCGCATCGAGCGACTCACCCGTGAGCGCGACGCGGTGGTCCGGACCCGGGCGACCTTCGACGAGCGCACAGCGGTGCTCGGCACGTCCGTCGCGACCGAGGCCGACTTCACTGCCGCGCAGCGCAGCTCGCACGAGTTCCTCGGTTCCTACGCTGCTTCGCGCTCGTCGTTGGACGACCGCCGCGACGCCCTGACGCGCGAGGAGTACCCGCTCCTCGACCGGGAGCGCTCACTGCGGCAGGAGCGGCAGTCGCTCGAACACCGCCAGGGCGCGATGCCGCTGCCGATGCACGAGGCCCGGCTCGCGATGGCCCGGGCGGCCGGCATCGACCCCGCAGACCTGCCCTTCGTCGCGGAACTGCTCGACGTGCGGCCCGGCGAGGAGCGCTGGCGCACGGCGATCGAGTCCGTGCTGGCTCCCGTCGCCCGCACCCTGCTGGTCGACCAGGACCGGCTGGGCGCGTTCAGCGAGGCGATCGACGCACTCCGCCTGCCGGTCCGCGTGCAGTTCGAGGGTGTGCCGACCGGTCCGCACCTGGACCTCGACGGCGACCCCGCGATGGTGTCCGGCAAGCTCGCGATCAAGCACTCGCCGTTCAGCACCTGGGTGCGCGAGCGGATCGAGTCCGAGCGCACCGACGCCCGCTGCGTGATCGACGCCTCCGAGCTCGGTGGTGGTGGCCGGCGCGTGACCGAGTCCGGCCAGCTCCGCGACGGCCGTCGTGGCGCGCACGGTGACCGCCGCCAGGCGAACGTCATCGGCTTCACGAACGAGGCCCGTGTCGCCGCCGTCGAGCAGGAGCTCGCGTCGATCGCGCAGGACCTCGCCACGCTCGAGGCCCGTCGCACCGACGTCGCGCAGGACCTCACCGCGCTCGACGTCCTGCGGGCCGCGCACCAGCATGTCGTCGACGTGACCTGGGACGCCATCGACGTCCAGGGCGTCGAGACCTCGCTGGCACGCCTCGACGAGGAACGGCAGGCGCTGCTCGCCGCCGACGACGGCCTCAGGACCCTGCGCGCCTCGGTCGCCCGCCTGCGGAAGTCGCTCGACGAGACGGCCGACCGCCGCTCCGCCGCGCGGCTCTCCGTGCAGCGCCTCGAGGAGCGGCACGCCGTGCTCGTCGACGGCCAGGACGCCGCCGCCGAGATCCTGTCGCGTTTCGACGACACCCCCGAGTCGTTGCCCGACGACGAGCAGTCGCGACTGCTCGCCGAGACGTTCGCCGAGGTCGGGGCACCGGACGGTGTGGACGGTTTCGACGACGCCACCCGACGGCTCCGACGACGCCTCGAGGAGCGGCTGTCGCAGGCACTCGACGGTGCCGCAGCGGCCTCGACCTCGTTGACCCTCACGTTCCAGCGGTACCAGGACGCCTGGCCGGACCCGAACCTCGGCACCGGCGTCGCGTCGTACCCGGACTACCACGCCATCCTCGACCAGATCGTCGCGACCGGCCTGCACGCCCGCCGCACCGAGTGGCGTCGGCGGCTGTCGCAGTGGAGCGGCGAGGACCTCGTACCGCTCGCCGGGGCCTTCGACCGGGCCGTCGTCGAGATCGAGGAGCGCCTCGAACCGGTCAACGAGATCCTGCGGGACCTGCCGTTCGGCGCGAACCGCGACCGTCTGAAGATCCAGATCCGGCGGGTCACCCGCGAGGACGTCACCGCGTTCCGCCGCGAGCTCCGCGCCCTGTCCGCCTCGGTCGACGCCGAGCTGACCGACGACGTGCTCGAGACCCGGTTCCGTCGGCTCCGGCGCTTCATGGCCGTCATCCGCCCCGACCCCGACGCCGCCCGTGGCCGCACCACGCAGCGCGACGCCGTGCTCGACGTCCGGCGGCACATGGAGATCACGGCGGTCCGCTACGACACGTCGGGCAACGACCTCGGTGTGTACTCGTCGCTCGGTGACAAGTCCGGTGGTGAGACGCAGGAGCTCGTGGCGTTCATCGTCGGTGCGGCGCTCCGTTACCAGCTCGGCGACGAGACCCGGCCCCGGCCGCGGTTCGCCCCGGTGTTCCTCGACGAGGCGTTCATCAAGGCGGACTCGGAGTTCGCCGGTCGTGCGGTCACCGCGTGGCTCCGCCTCGGGTTCCAGCTGGTGGTGAGTGCGCCGCTCGACAAGGTCACGGCGCTCGAGCCCTCGATGGAGCGGCTGCTCTCGATGCGCAAGCACCCCGAGACCGGTCACTCGTCCATCACCGAGATCGCCCGGGTCCCCGCCGACGCCTGACGCTTGCCGAGAGGTCACGAACTGTCGGATGGCCGCGGCGCCGCCGACAGTTGGTGACCACTCGACGCGCGGCAGGCGGCGTGTCCTGACCACCCGGCACACGCTGTGGGGGTGCCCGGCGACGGCCTGGAGGCGCGGGGCGAGCCTGCCACGGTCCTCCCGGCCGTCGCCCTGCCGGTCGCAACGCCCTGCTCACCTTCGCGCACTGGTCACGATGCGTCGCCTGGCGGCGCTGCCGCCGACAGCCTGCGACCACTCGGAGCACGGCCGACGGGATGTCCTGACCACCCGGCGGGTGCTTCGTCAGCGTGTCGACAGGCGCCGCACAGACGTTCCTTGACCACTCGCCGCTACGGTGATGGCGTGTTCGGACGCCGCTCCCCCAAGCCCCGCCCCGACGACGCCCCCGGCCTCGGCATCGGCGCGCTCGTGCAGGTCATCGACTCCGCGGAGGGCGGTGAGCGGTGGGCCGACGAGCCGATCGGTGTGATCGTGGCTCCCGGCGGCAACCAGATCGTCGGCTACCCCGGCGTCGGCGAACCGCTGTCGTGGACCGTCGCGTTCGAGGAGCCCGTGTACACGAAGGACGGCCGCGGCCCCTTCGAGCGCGCGACCGTCCTGAGTCGTCAGTTGGTGCCGATCACGACCGGCAGCGGCGAGTAGCCCAGCGGGCTCAGTACTCTTCGGAGCCGCTCTTCATCATGGCGGCGACCGCCATGCAGCAGCCCACACCACCGAGGACGCCGATGCCGATGATGATGCCGGCGATGAGTTCGAGCATGGGGTGACTCCTTGGTTGCTTCGGCCGTGTGGCTTCCCTCAGGTTAGCGGATGCCGCGACGGATCAACGGATACCGCGACGGATCAGCGGATACCGCGCATGAGCTTCAGGACCGGCTTGGCCAGGACGAGCAGGACCACGCCGACCGCGACGGCGACGAGACCGAGCACGGCGAAGTACGGCGCCTCGTTCGCAGGGTCGTAGTACTGCGACAGCACTCCGGTGACGGCGGTGCCGAGCGACACGGACAGGAAGAACAGCGCGACCATCTGCGTCTGGAACTTCGGCGGCGCGAGCTTCGTGGCGACGGACTGCCCGACGGGTGACAGCAGCAGTTCGGCCAGCGTGAAGACGAGCAGGATGCCGACCAGGGCGAGCAGCGGCGTGCCGTTCTGCCCCGAGCCGACGAAGGGCAGGAACAGCAGGAACGCGACGCCCATGATGCCGGTGCCCAGGCCGAACTTGGTCGGCGTGGACGGCTGTCGGTCGCCGAGCTTGGTCCAGAGGGCCGCGAAGACCCCGGACAGCACGATGATGAAGACCGGGTTGATCGACTGCACCCACGACACCGGCATCTCCCACCCGAACAGCGAACGGTTCAGTCGCTCGTCGGAGTAGACCGTGACGACGGTGAACTGCTGCTGGTAGAGCGACCAGAACACCGCGCTGCCGATGAAGAGCGGGATGAACGCGAACACCCGGGAACGCTCCTGCGCGGTGATGCCGCTCGTCAGGATGACGACGAAGTACCCGATCGTGGCGAGGATCACGATCGCGACGACCACGGTGGGCAGGTTGCCGACGTTCAGCAGCCCGGTCAGGACGGCGACCGCGATCACGACCAGGGCGACGACGACGCCGATGCCGATCAGCGGCAGGCGTCGGCGGTCGACCGGGTTCGTGACGTGGCGCACCGTGTCGGGCAGGTTCTTCCGACGGATGGCGTACTGGACCAGGCCGGCTGCCATGCCGACGGCGGCGAGCCCGAAGCCGTAGTGGAATCCGAGCGAGCTCTGCAGCAGCCCGGTCAGGAGCGGCCCGAAGAACGCACCGAGGTTGACGCCGAGGTAGTACAGCGAGAAGCCGGCGTCACGGCGGGGGTCGTCGCGGCTGTAGAGCCCACCGACGATCGTCGTGGCGGTCGCCTTGAGTCCGCCGGACCCGAGCGCGATGAGCACGAGTCCGACGCCCACGCCGGCCACCCCGGGGATGAGCGCCAGGGCGATGTGGCCGAGCATGACGACGATCGCGCTGCCGAACAGTGTGCGATCGGCACCGAGCAGCCGGTCGGCGATCCACGCGCCGATGATCGTGAACAGGTACACGGCGCCGCCGTACGCGCCCATGATCCCGGTCGCGATGCCCTTGTCGATCCCCAGGCCGCCCTGCGTGACCGTGTAGTACATGTAGATCAGGACGATGCCCTGCATGCCGTAGAACGAGAACCGCTCCCAGAGCTCCACCGCGAAGGGCGTCGACAGCTCGAACGGCTGTCCGAAGAAGGTGCGTTTGGGCTTGGGATCGTGTCCCGTGGTGGAGCCTGACATGTCGGCCAGTCTGCCCCGCGGGCCGGTGGTGCGCCCAATCGTTGATGGGTGCTCATCAAATCGATCGACGCGTGCAGTTGGAGGGTTCCCACCATCGTGGTCGGTCCGTGCCGGGCAGCGTTGTGCGGCCCGCACGGCGTTCCGCCGGCTCCCGGCGGCGGTGTCTAGCGTGGGGAGCGCAACACCGGACACCGCAGTTCAGGAGGACTCCGACCATGGTCGACACCGCATCCGCGCAGCACACCGGCACGCCCACGGCGAAGCACGACGCCGGCGAGAAGGCGAGCAAGCACACGAGCGACAACGCGAGCACGAACGCCAGCGCGAGCAAGCACACCGACATCCGCATCGACGTCGACATGGTCGAGACCCTCCTGCTCGGCCGCTGGGCCGAGGACCGCCGGATCTCCCGCCGCCTCGTGCTCGACCCCGCACTCCACAAGACCGAGGGTCTCGGCACCATCGAGCACCGAGCGCGCGCGTTCGAGCAGCTGCAGATCCTGGTCGACGCCGGAGCCATCCAGCGTCCGTACCCGCCGGAGCTCGGCGGCCAGGACAACCACGGCGGCAACCTGGCGGCGTTCGAGGAGATCACCACCGCCGACCCGTCGCTGCAGATCAAGGCCGGCGTGCAGTGGGGCCTGTTCGGCTCCGCGGTGCACCACCTCGGCACCGCGCGGAACCACGAGGAGTTCCTGCCCGGCATCATCGGGTTCGACGTGCCCGGCTGCTTCGCCATGACCGAGACCGGCCACGGTTCGGACGTGCAGAACATCGCCACGTCGGCCACGTACGACCCCGCCACGCAGGAGTTCGTCGTGCACACGCCGTTCCGCGGGGCGTGGAAGGACTACATCGGCAACGCGGCCCTGCACGGCAAGGCGGCCGTCGTCTTCGCGAAGCTCGTCACCCAGGGCGTCGACCACGGCGTGCACGCGTTCTACGTGCCGCTCCGTGACGACGACGGCGAGTTCCTGCCGGGCGTCGGCGGCGAGGACGACGGCGTCAAGGGTGGCCTGAACGGCATCGACAACGGCCGGCTGCACTTCGACCACGTCCGCGTCCCCCGCACGAACCTGCTGAACCGCTACGGCGACGTCGCCGAGGACGGCACCTACAGCTCGCCGATCGACTCGCCCGGACGCCGCTTCTTCACGATGCTCGGCACCCTGGTGCAGGGCCGCGTGTCGCTCGACGGTGCCGCGGTCGTCGCCCAGAAGATCGGGCTGCAGATCGCGCTGACGTACGCGATGCAGCGCCGGCAGTTCCCGACGGCGGGCGGTGTCGAGGGCGTCCTGCTCGACTACGGCCGGCACCAGCGCCGGCTCATCCCCCGTCTGGCGACGGTGTTCGCGCAGTCGTTCGCGCACGAGCAGCTGCTCCGCACCTTCGACGACGTGTTCAGCGGGCGTGCCGACACCCCGGAGCGCCGCGAGGACCTGGAGACCCAGGCCGCCGCGTTCAAGTCACTGTCGACGTGGTCCGCGCTCGACACCCTGCAGGAGTGCCGTGAGGCCTGCGGCGGCGCGGGCTTCCTCGCCGAGAACCGCCTGACGAGCCTGCGCGCCGACCTCGACGTCTACGTCACGTTCGAGGGCGACAACACCGTCCTGCTGCAGCTCGTCGGCAAGCGTTTGCTCACCGACTTCCGGAAGCGGGCGCCGCGCGACGCCGCGTCGACCGCGAAGTTCGTCGCGTCGCAGGTGGGCGCCAAGCTCGCGGACGCCTCGGGCCTCCGCCGCCTGGGCCAGACCGTCGCCGACCGCGGGTCGCTCGCCGCGAGCGTCACGGACCTGCACGACCCTGCCACGCAGCGCGCGCTGCTCGCCGGCCACGTGGACACCATGGTCACCGAGATCGGGCTCCGGCTGAACACCGCCGGCAAGGACCGCGCCCGCCAGGCCGTGCTCCTGAACCGGTCGCAGCACGAGCTGATCGAGGCCGCACGCGCCCACGCGGAACTCATGCAGTGGGACGCCTTCACCGAGGGGCTCGACGCGGTCCCCGAGGGCGACACCCGCCGGGTCCTCGTGTGGCTGCGCGACCTGTTCGCGCTCGGACTGCTCGAGCAGCACCTCGACTGGTACCTGGTGCACGGCCGTCTGAGCGCGCAGCGTGCCCGTGCGGTGTCGGCGTCGATCGACCGGCTCGTGGCGCGGCTCCGTCCGGTGGTCCCGCAGCTCATCGAGACCTTCGGCTACGAGCCCGGCCACGTGCGGGCGCCGATCGCGCTCGGCGAGGAGCAGGCGCGCCAAGACGAGGCCCGTGCGTGGTTCGCCGCCGAGGCGGCAGCCGGACGACTCCCCGAACAGGAGAAGAAGCCCCGGCGCTAGCGACGGGCTCCGGCGCGAGCGACTATTCGGTCGGGTCCGTCGGCTGGGCGGACCCGCCGAGCGCGGCACGCAGCCGTGCCTCGGCGTCGTCACCGGAGGCACCGGTCGCGCCGGCAGCCGCAGCGGCCTCGGCGTTCGCCTCGGCGACCGCCCGCACGACCTCTTCACGCTGGATCTTCACCCCGCGTGGTGCGTCGATGCCGATCCGGACGCCGTCACCCCGGGCGTCGAGGACCGTGATGACGATGTCGTCACCGACGAGGATCCGCTCGCCGACCTTCCGCGTGAGTACCAGCACCCGCTCAGCCTAGCGACAGGACGGGGACCCCCAGCAGGTCGACGGACTCCGGCGTGGCGGTCTCCCCCGCGCCGATCGCGACGACACCGGCCACCGGCAGCCGTGCGGCCACCGCGGACACCATGGCCGCGGTGTCCTCGGGCTTCCGTCCGACGTCGACGACGACCCAGACCTGGTCGGCCTCGATCCCTTCGCCGGTCGCCCGGTCGTCCCACGCGGCGACGGCGAGCACCGCGTGGCCGTCGCGCACGCCGTCGGCGCGGGCGAGGATGGCGGACCGCCGGTCGGCGGCGTCCGTCGGCCGCAGCGCGTGCCGGACGGCGAACAGCCCGGCCGCGGCGTCGACGTCGTTCGCCCGGCCGACCAGCAGGACCAGGTCACCGTCAGCAGACCGCACTGCCTGGACAGCAGACCGCGCGGCAGGCGCCGTGGACCGGGCCGCGCGCCGGCCGGGCGCGACGTCGGGGACGGTGGCCGGGCCTCCTGGCAGGGTGTCGGTGACGGCCTGGAGGCGCGGGTCGACGTCCGCAGGCCCGTCCGCTCCGGGCAGGGCGCGTGTCGGGCGCGGGGCGCTCCCCGTGATCCCGTCCGCCACGAAGCCGTCGAGCACCGACGCGAACGCGTCGGCACGCGTCGCCTGGGTGCCGTCACCGCGCGCGATGCGGGCCTCGGCCGCGTCGGCGTCGGCGAGCAGCGCCGCGATGCCGATCCGCTGGACGGGTGAGTCGGCGATCACGACGCGTGCGGTCGGGGTCTCCCCCGGTTCCGGCACCTCGACGGTGGCCTCGACGTGCGCCTTGCGGAACAGCCCGCCGATGCCCGGCGTGGTGACCCGCTCGGCGGCGACGATCCTCGCGCCCGCGCCGAACTCGGTCCGGACGGCGTCGCGGACCTCGTCGAGCGTTGCGCCGTTACGCTGCAATCGGGTCGGCGGCACGGACAACTCCCACGGTCTCGATGGTGGAGCCCGCGGCGGTGGCCTCCTGGTACGACAGCACCGGGAGCCCGTTCGACTGGGCGGCGACCATGCGGTGCACGGCCGGGCGGAGCTGCGGGGCGCACACGAGGACGGCGGACAGGCCCTGGTCCTCGACGCTGCGCACGGCATCGCGGACGGAGCCCAGGACCTGCTCGATGCGGTGGGCGTCGAGGACGATCTGGCTGCCCTGTTCGGATGGTCGCAGGCCCTCGAGCATCGACTGCTCGAGCAGCGGGTCGATCATGATGACGCGCAGGGTGCCCTGGTCGGTGTACCGGGCTGCGAGGGCGGGGCCGAGTGCGGCGCGGGCGGCCTCGACCAGCCCCTCGGGGTCGGTGGAGGCCTTGGCGCGCAGGGTCAGCGCCTCGCAGATCCGCCCGAGGTCGTTAATCGGCACGCGTTCGGCGAGCAGGCCCTGCAGCACGCGCTGGAGTTCGGCCATCGAGAGCATGCCCGGCACGAGTTCCTCGACCGCGGCGGGGTTGACCTGCTTGACGCCCTCGGTCAGGACCTTGACGTCCTCGCGGGTGAGCAGGCGAGCGGCGTTGTCACCGATGACGGCCTGCAGGTGCGTGACGAGCACGGACACCCGGTCGATCACGGTGGCGCCGGTCATCTCGGCGGCGTGCCGGAGTTCGGCGGGCACCCACTTGCCGGTCAGGCCGAACACCGGCTCGACCGTCGAGGTGCCCGGCAGCCCGTCGAGGTGGTCGCCGAGCGCCAGGACGCTGCGCGCCGGGGCGGTGCCGCGGCCGGCCTCGACGCCGGCGATCCGGATGGCGTAGGTCGACGGCGGCAGGTCGATGCTGTCGCGGGTGCGGACCGGCGGCACGACGATGCCCATGTCGACCGCGATCTTGCGACGGAGGGCACGGACCCGGCCGAGCAGGTCGTCGGAGGCGCCGGACACCATGTCGACCAGGTCGGGCGCCAGCAGGATCTCGAGGGCGTGCACGCGCATCTGCTCGATGAGGTCCTCGGGGGTGTCGCCGGAGGGAGCGGCGGCTTCGAGGGCCTGCTGCTCGGCGGCGGCCGACTCGGCTTTCGCGGCGTTCCGGCCGATGCGCCACGCGGTGAACAGCAGGGTCGCACCGACGAGCAGGAAGGGCAGGATCGGCATGCCGGGGATGAACCCCATCGCGATCGCGGCGACGCCGGCGATCATCAGGGCGTTGCGCGACTGCGAGAGCTGGGTGGCGGCCGACGCACCCATCTCGGACTCCGCGCCCGAGCGCGTGACGATCATGCCGGTGGAGACCGCCATGAGCAGGGCCGGGATCTGCGTGACGAGGCCGTCGCCGATCGTCAGGATGCCGTACTTCGACAGGGCGTCGGTGGCGGAGAGCCCGTTCTGCAGCATGCCGATCGCGATACCGCCGATCAGGTTGATGATGATGATCAGGATGCCGGCGATCGCGTCGCCCTTGACGAACTTCGAGGCGCCGTCCATCGCGCCGTAGAAGTCGGCCTCGGCGGAGACCGCGGCGCGGCGGTCCTTCGCCTGCTGGTCGGTGATGAGCCCCGCGTTCAGGTCGGCGTCGATCGCCATCTGCTTGCCGGGCATGGCGTCGAGGGTGAACCGTGCCCCGACCTCGGCGACGCGCTCGGCACCCTTCGTCACGACGACGAACTGGATGACGATGAGGATCAGGAAGATCACCGCGCCGATGATGATCGACCCGGACACGGCGACGTGGCCGAACGCCTGGATGACGTCGCCGGCGAAGCCCTCGCCGAGCACGAGCCGGGTCGACGCCACGTTCAGGCCGAGGCGGAACAGCGTCGCGACGAGCAGCAGCGACGGGAACACCGAGAAGTCGAGCGGCTTCTTCACGAACAGCGTCGTGAGCAGGATCACCAGCGCCAGCAGGATGTTGATGATGATCAGGAAGTCGAGCAGGAACGACGGCACCGGCAGGATCAGCAGCAGGATGATGCCGACGATGAACACCGGGACGACGAGCTTCGGCAGGTCCTTGCGGTTCATGCGGGGAGTCCTTCGGTCGGGGTCTCGGCGATGCGCGGTGCGCGGAGCTTGCGGGGGCGGAGGTCACCGGTCAACGTGGCCGGGTCGATGACGCCCGCGACCTCGTCGGGCGTGGTCGGCCGCGGCGGTGCGTGGGTGCCCGCCGCTGCACCGCGGGCCTTGAGCGCCATCACGAACGACAGCACCCGGGCCACCGGCGTGTACAGGTCGACGGGGATCTCGTGCCCGAGCTCGCACGCGGCGTGCAGGGCTCTGGTGAGCGGGACGTCGCGGACGATCGGCACGCGCTCGTCCTCGGCACGGGCGCGGATGACGTCGGCGACGGGGCCGGCGCCCTTCGCGACCACCCGGGGTGCGGCCTTGCCCGGCTCGTACTTCAGCGCGACGGCGTAGTGGGTCGGGTTCGTCATGACGACGTCCGCGGTGCCCACGGACGCGATCATCCGGTTGCGGCTCATGGCCAGCTGGCGGGACCGCCGCTGCCCCTTGACGAGCGGGTCGCCGTCGCTCTTCTTGTGCTCGTCCTTGACCTCGCGCTTGGTCATCATCGTGCGCTTGCGGTTCCGGCGGACGACCACGAGCACGTCGATCGCGGCGAGCACGAGTCCCGCGGCGATGGCGGCGCGGAGCAGGGTGCCCGCACCGTCCGCGGCTGCCTCGAGCACGGCCGACAGCGGCAGCGAGCCGCTCGTCATGAGCACGGGCATCAGACCCTGCACGGCGAACCAGAGCACGAGCCCGACGACCGTGGTCTTCAGCAGGGCCTTCGCGCCGTTCCAGAGGGCCTGCACACCGAACACGCGCTTCAGGCCCGCGATCGGATCGAAGTGCGACGCCTCGGGCGCGAGCTTCCGGATGTGCACCCCGCCCTGGGCGACGGCGGCGGCGGTGACCGCGACGAGGACCACCGCGAGCATCGGGCCGAGGGTCGCACCGACGCTCGCCATCGCCTCGCCGAACACGTGGTTCATGGTGCCGATGGTCGGGTGCGCGATCACGGACTGCACGGCGACGAGCTGGGCGGTGCCGGCGGCTGCCGCGTTGCCGATCATGGACGGCACCATGAGCGCGACGACGGCGATGCCGATCCACGCGCCGAGGTCCTGGGACCGGCCGAGCTGGCCCTTCCGGTGGACCTCCTGCATGCGCTTCTGGGTGGCCTTCTCGGACTTCTCACCACTGTCGGACACGCTGCATCACCCCCGGCCCGTGATCGCCTGGACGGCGTCGCCGGTCAGCGACGACACCACCGAGGGCAGGGCCATGAAGAGCGCTCCGGCGAACAGGACCGTGAGCCCGATCTTGATCGGGAAGCCCATCTGGAAGGCGTTCAGCGCCGGGGCGACGCGGGTGAGCAGGCCGAGCCCGACGTCCGCCAGGAACAGCACGACCACCAGGGGCCCGGCGATCTGCAGTGCCGCGAGGAACATCTGCGACATCGCCGCCACGAGCAGGTGCGCCAGGCCGTCGACCGCGAACGCGCCGGTGAGCGGCACGGCGTCGAACGACCGCACGAGCCCGCCGACGATGAGCTGGTACCCGCCAGAGGTGAACAGGAGCGCGAGCGCCGCCATCTGGAACAGCCGCGTGAACTGGGCGCCGTTGACCTGCGACTGCGGGTCGAACGCCTGCGCGAGCGTGAACCCGCCGAACAGGTCGATGAGCGCACCGGCCGACTGCACCGCGGCGAACACCAGGAACACCAGGAAGCCGAGCGACAGGCCCACGACGAGCTGGGTGAGCAGCGCGAGCAGGAACGGCCCCGTGTCGAGCGACTCGTACCCGACCGCGACGCGCGGCGCGACGCCGATCGCCAGGCCGAGCCCGAGGATCACCTTCACGGTGCCGGGGAACGCCCGGTACGAGAACGGCGGAGCGATCACGAAGAACGCGACGAGCCGGACACCGGCGAGCATGGTCGCCTCCAGACGGTCGGCGTTGATGCTGAGCTCCATCAGCCGCTGCCGAGGAGCTTCGGGATCATGTCGAAGGCGACGTGCGTGAACGCCACCATCTCCGAGATCATCCAGTTGCCGCAGACGACCAGGGCGATCGCGACGGCGACGGCCTTCGGCACGAACGAGAGCGTGACCTCTTGGATCTGCGTCACGGACTGGAACAGCGAGATCGCGAACCCGACGACGAGCGACGTGACGAGCACGGGAGCGGCGAGCTTGCCCGCGACCAGGAGCGCCTGGAGGACGAGGTCGATGACGGCCTGCTGGTTCATGCGTGCCCCCTAGACAACGTGGTAGCTCTCGATGAGCGACGTGATGATGAGGCCCCAGCCGTCGACCAGCACGAAGAGCAGGATCTTGAACGGCAGCGAGATCATGACCGGCGGGAGCATCATCATGCCCATCGACATGAGCGCCGCGGAGACGACGAGGTCGATCACCAGGAACGGGATGAAGATGACGAACCCGATGATGAAGGCGCTGCGGAGCTCCGAGATGATGAACGCCGGGATGACGGTCGTCATCGGCACGTCGGCCATCGACTTCGGGTTGTCGAGCCCGGCCGCGCGGGTGATCAGGGCGACGTCCTCGTCACGGGTCTGGTGGAGCATGAAGGTCCGCAGCGGCTTCGTGCCGATCTCGACGGCCTGGTTGAAGTCCAGGTGCCCGGCCAGGTAGGGCTGCAGGGCGTCGTCGTTGATGTGTCCGAGGACCGGGGCCATCACGAACAGGGACAGGAACAGCGCCAGGCCCGCGATCACCTGGTTCGGCGGGATCGACTGCAGCCCTAGGGCGTTCCGCGTCATCGCGAGGACGACGAAGATCTTCGTGAACGACGTCATCATGAGCATGAGCGCCGGGGCGACGCTGAGCAGCGTGATGCCGATGAGCGTCACGACGGCCGACGACGGGGTGCCGTCCGGGCCGTTCACGCTGACGCTGAAGTCGCCGTTCGCGGGAGCGGTCGGCGTCGCGGGGGCGGTCGGTTCGACCACGCCGGCGGCGTGGGCGCCGGTCGCGGTGAGCATGAGGAAGCCGGCGACGACCGCCAGCCCGAGCAGGACGAGGGCCAGGACACGTGCCGAGCGGACCGCGGTCACCCGGCCCGCCGGTTCCGCAGTGCGGCGGCTGCCTGCCGCCAGGTGTCGACCGACAGGATCGAGCCCTGCAGCTGCTGCGCGGTCGGCACCGTGGTGCGCTGCGGACGACGGTTGCGCGGGCGCATCGGCAGGGCCTCCGGGAGGGACGTGGGGGCGTCCGCCTGCAGCGCCAGTTCCTGACCGAACGCGTCGGCCGACGGGGCGGGACGCACGGGCAGCTGCACGGGTCCGGTCACGATGGTGAGTTCCGGAGCGGGCGCCTGCGCGCTCGTCAACAGGCTGACGCCCTGCTCGGAGACCCCGAGCACCAGGCGCTCCCCCTCGACGTCGACCACCACGACGCTCGCCTTGCCGCCGAGGCCCTGACGACCGACGACCTCGACGGTCGCCGCACGGCGTCCGGAGGTCTTGCCCGCGAAGCGCTTCTTGCTGGCACGGTGCAGCACCCACATGAGGGCGAGCACGACGCCGAGCGACAGCGCGACGCGGAGCGTGATGAGGAGGGTGTCCACGCGGGGCTCAGAGGGATTCGGCGACGTCGAGGATGCGGGTGATCCGGACGGCGTAGTCCTGGTCGACGACGACGACCTCGCCGTGCGCGATGAGGCGACCGTTCAGCAGGACGTCGGCGGGCGCACCGGCGCTGCGGTCGAGTTCGACGACCGCGCCGGGCTCCATGCCGAGCACGTCGCGGACCGACATGCGGGTCCGGCCGATCTCGACGGTCAGGGTCATCTCGACGTTGTTGATGCGGCCGAGGTTGCCGGCGGGCACCCCGACGGGCGCCGCGGCCGAGACGGTGCCGTGCTCGCGCACCCGGATGCCGAACCAGCCGCTCGGGACACCACCGGCGGTCAGCTCGAACACCACCGTGTCGGGGTCGGCCAACAGCGCCGCCGCCGACTCGCGGCTCGCCTCGCCGAGGACCCCGACGCCGAGCACCGACGCGGCGGCCTCGAGCGACGGACGCAGCACGTCGGTGACGGCCACGATCCCGTGGTCGGTGCCGCCGGCCGCGATCACGGCCTCCAGGTCGGTGAGCACGAGGGCCAGATCGGCCGACAGGCCGCCGACGAACGACGCGACCACGGCGTCGGTCGCCGCTTCGAGCACGACCGGGGTCGCGCCTCCCGGCAGCAGCAGCGCACCCAGCGGGACGGCCGTCGGCAGCTGCGCCGCGAGCGACTCGGCCGCGGTGGTCTGGAGGGTGGTCGTTTCGGTCATCAGTGCTGCTCCGTGCTCGTGGTGGTGACGACGATGCCGGCGAGGCGCGAGCCGTTCGCGCCGACCGCGGCGGTGCCGACGGGTTCACCGTCGACCGCGATGGTGAGGGGGCGGTGCTGCGGGTGCGGCAGCGGCAGGACGTCGCCGACCGCGAGCCGGAGGACCTGCGTCGGCAGGACCGTCGCCGGGGCGAAGCGCAGGCTGACCCCGACGGGGACGCCCGCGAGCTGCGCGTCGAGCAGGGCCTGGGCATCGGCGGGCGACACGTGCGCGGCGGCCTCGCCGAGCTGCGGCAGCACGGCCTCGGCCGGCAGGGCGAGCGTGCCGGGGGCGACGCGGTCGCCGACGCGGATCGAGAACGCCGCGACGATCATCAGGTCGCCCTTCTGGGCGGCCTGTGCGAACTGCGAGTTGAACTGGAAGCCACCGGCCGTGACGTCGTGCGCGAGCAACCCGCCGAACGAGTAGCGGAGGTCGTCGAGGGCGTCCTCGACGATCTTGCGCACGAGGGCCTGCTCGATGGGCGTGAACGTGCGCTCCGGGGTCGGCAGCGGCTTCGAGGCACCGAGCGCGTGCGAGACCCAGGTCAGCGCGGCGTCGAGCGGGACCTGCAGGACGCCCTTCGGGACGACGTCCGCGATCGGCAGCAGCACCATGCCGGTGAGCGCGGGCAGCGAGGCGGCGTACTCGTCGTACGTCACCATCTGCACCTGCTCGCAGGTGACCTGGCTGACGGCACGCACCTTCGCGGTGAGCTGCGTGCCCCACTGCCGCGCGAAGGTCTCGAACGCGAGCTCGAGGACCCGGGCGTGCTCGCGGGCGAGCGTCGACGGGCGCGCGAAGTCGTACACCTCGGGCGCTGGCAGGGTCTCGGTCACGGGTGCGTCTATCGGTCGCCTGTGTGGCACCCGTCAGTGCTGTACCCCGTACTGGGGATGCGGGGTCTCCAGCCCCGTCGGTCGCGCGTCAGCCCTGGCGTGCTCCGTCCTGCGCCTTCGCCAGTGCCGGCATCAGCGCGCTCACGTCCTGGTCGGCGTTCGACAGGACCACGATGTCGACCCTTCGGTTCAGGGCGAGGTCCTGGTCGGTCCCGCCCTTCGCGAGCGGCCGGCTCGACCCGAAACCGACGCTCTGCACGTGGTCGCCCGGCATCCCGCCACGCTCGACGAGGTCGCGCAGCACCCCCGTCGCCCGGGCCGCGCTGAGCTCCCAGTTGGTGGCGTACGGTGCCGTCGAGTTCCGCTGGTCGGCGTGCCCTTCGACGCTGACGTCGTGGTGGCTCGTCTGCAGGACCGGGGCGATCGCGTCCATGATCGACTTCGCCTGGTCGGACAGGTCGGCGCTGTTCGTGCCGAAGTAGGTCTCACTGCCGACGAGGCGGACGATCAGGCCACGGGCGTCGACGGTGAACTGCACGTTCGCGGTCTGCCCCGCCTTCGCGAGGTTCTGCTTGATCGCCTGCTCGATCGCGGTGAGGTCGTCGAGCTCCTTCTGGGCGTCGGCGAGGTCCTGCTTCGTCGCGGTCACCGGCACGACGGTCGACGCGGGGTCGACGTTGGTGTCCTTCGTGCCGGACGACGCCGTCGAGTGGTCGGCCTGCGACTTGTCGGTGGAGTACCCGGATCCGTCCTCGACCTGGTCCTTCGTCACCACCGTTCCGCTGGCGGTGTCGACCTTCTGCGACTTCACCTCGCCGAAGCCCGTCGCCAGGGAGTTCTTCAGGGCGATGTACTTCTCCTGGTCGACCGTCGACATGGCGAACAGCACCAGGAACATGCACATCAGCACCGTGATCATGTCCATGTACGAGGCCATCCAGCGCTCGTCGGGGTGCTCGGCCTCGTCGTGGCCCTTCTTCGCACGACCGCGGCCACGGCCACGGGGGTTGGCGCTCATCGTCAGGCCGCCAGCTGTTGGTCGTCGGCGTCGGCGTCTTGCTTGTTCTTGCCGGCCTTGCTCTTCGAGGTGTCGGTGCGCGCTGCCGGCGGCACCATCGCCTTGAGGCGTTCACCGAGCAGGCGGGGCTGGCTGCCGGACTGGACCGCGAGCAGCCCTTCCATCAGGAGCGTCTGGCGGTCCGACTCGAGCTGTGCGAGCTTCCGGAGCTTGCCGCCGATCGGCAGCCACATGAAGTTCGCGGTGAGCAGGCCCCACAGGGTCGCGACGAACGCGCTCGCGATGAGGGGACCGAGCTCGTCGGGCTTGCCGAGGTTCGCGAGCACGTGGGTCAGGGACACGACGGTGCCGATGATGCCGACCGTCGGGGCGAAGCCGCCGAGACCCATGAAGAACGCACTCGCACTGCGCGTGGGGGCCGCGTTCGACTCGATCTCGTCCTCGAGCAGGATCCGCAGCTCGTCGCCGTCGGTGCCGTCCGCGATGTTCTGCAGCGCCTTCTTCATGAACGGGTCGTCGTGCTTGTCGGCCTCCTGCTCGAGGGCGAGCAGACCGTTCGACCGAGCCGTCTCTGCCAGGCCCACGACGTCGTCGATGACCGACTGCGGCGGCGTGACCTTGCCGGTGAACGCCTTCGGGACGGCCTTGAAGCTCGCGATGGCGTCCTTCAGCGTGGTGCTCGCGATGCCGCAGCCGATGGTGGCACCGAACACGAGCAGCATCGGCGCGGGCAGGAACAGCCCGGCGAGCTCGACGTGCTCCATCTCGACCATGCCGAACAGGGCACCGAAGGCGAGCAGGATCCCGATGATCGTCGCGATGTCCACGTCAGCGACCCCCGTCCTGCGTGCGGAGCGGAGCGACCGCGGCGAGCGTCGGCTGGGGGCCGGTGGCGTTCCGCGTGTTCGGCAGGTCGGTGCCGTAGGCCATGCCGACGATGCGGGCGCGGTACGCGGCGATCAGGTCGATGACGTCGGCCATGGACTCGCGGACGATGTACTTCGCCCCGTCGACCATGATGAGCGTCGTGTCCGGCGTCTCGTGGATGCGCTCCACGAGGTCGGGGTTGACAGCGAATGCGCTGCCGTTGAGTCGTGTGACGACGATCATGGCCCGTCCTGGTTCTCGATCGTCCCGCCGCCGTCCGTGGGGCAGGATGCTGCCCGTCCGTGGGCCTGCACGGAGGTCTATCGGCGGGCGGGGCCGGGGCGTTAGCGACGATCCGGCGGTGGCTCCGCGGATCCGCCGGGAACCGGTGCATCCGATCGGCCCTCACGGCCGGTAGTGGGGGTACGACGTCGATGACGACGCCGTCCGCTCCGGCCCGGACCGGCCCGAAGGAGAACGCCATGCGCAAGACACTCGTCACCGGCCTGAGCGCCGGTGTGCTGTTCGCCGCCGCCGCGGTCGTACTGCCCGCGACCGCCGCCACCGCCGCCACCGGTGAGGCGACACTCTCGGTCCTCCACGCCGTCCCGGACGTCACCGTGGACGTCTACCTCGACGGGAAGCGGGCGATCGACGACTTCACACCCGGCACCCTCGCCGGTCCGATGATGGTGCCGGCAGGTGCACACCAGCTCGCCATCACCGCCTCGGACGCCGCCGACGCCTCGAAACCGATCATCGGACCGGCGGACGTCTCGTTCGACGCGGGCGGCAACTACACCGCCGTCGCACACGACGCGGCGGACGGTTCACCGACCGCCACGGTGTTCACCAACGACACCTCCGCCGTGCCCGCCGGCCACGGGCGTCTCGTCGTCCGGCACGTCGCGGCCGCACCCGCGGTCGACGTCCTCGCCGGCGGGAAGGCCGTCGTCACGAACCTGTCGAACCCGGACGAGCAGGCACTGGAACTCCCGGCCGGCACGGTCTCGGCGAGCGTTGCCGCGACCGGGACGACCGACCCCGTGATCGGCCCGGCAGACGTCGCGGTCACAGCCGGCGCCGACACCATCGTGTACGCGTGGGGCAGCCTGGACGACTCGAACCTCGCGCTCGCCACGCAGACGATCTCGGACCTCGGTGGCACGCCGAACGGCGTCCCCGCCGGCAACGCGGGTCTGGTGGCCACGAACGGTCAGGCCGCTCTGCCGCTCGTCGGTGGTGCAGCAGCAGCCCTGGCCGCAGCTGCCGCGATCGGTGCCGTGCTGCTCCGTCGACGCACCGCAGCGGCCCGCCGCTGAACGTGCGGTCCCCAGTGCGGTCCGTCACGGTGACGGCCATCGTCGTCGCCGTGGCGGTCGCATCCCTGACCGGGTGCTCGTCGGCCGGACACGCCCCCGACGGGCAGCCGCCCGCCCTGCCGACGAGCACCCCCACTCCGGTCCCGACGGCGTTCTCGACCGCGGTGCCGCAGCAGGCAGCCACCATCCCCCCGGTCCGGCGCGCACCGGCTCCGACCGGCATCGTCGTCGACCACGACGGCATCAGCGCCCCCGTCCAGCCCGAGGGCGTCGACGGCAGCGGGGCGATGGGCCTCCCGCCCGACCCCGCGACCGCCGGGTGGTACCGGTTCGGCCCAGCGCCGTCGTCACCGGAGGGTACCGTCGTGATCGCCGCCCACGTCGACGCCGTCGGGTACGGCATCGGACCCTTCGCCCGGCTCCGGGACGTCCCCCGCGGGACGACGGTCACCCTCACCGACGCTGCCGGTGCCGACACCCGGTGGCGGATCGACTCCGTCAGCACGCTCGAGAAGCAGGGCCTCCCCTGGGGCGAGGTGTTCCGCGACGACGGACCGCGCCGACTCGTCCTGGTCACGTGCGGCGGCCGGTTCGACACGAGCACCGGACACTACGAGAGCAACCTCGTCGTCACCGCGGCACCGATCTGACCGTGGCGACCGACGGCCGCTTACGATCAGGTCGTGGTCGACGACGACCGCACCAGCGACAGGAAGACGTGACGACCATCCTCCCGGACGACGGCGAACTCTCGGACGCGTTCAGCGCCGGGGGCGAGCACGCCCTGCGCGCCGTCTACGAACGCTGGTCGTCGCTCGTGTACTCCTTGGCCCTGCGGGCACTGTCGGACCCGGCAGCCGCGGAGGACGTCACGCAGCAGGTCTTCGTGAAGGCCTGGCAGCGGAGCGCCAGCTACGACCCTGCCAGGGCTCCGCTCGGCGCCTGGCTGGTCGGCATCACCCGCAACTGCATCGTCGACGCCCTGAACGATCGCCGTCGGCACGCCAGCGCAGCCGACCCCGAAGTCGTCGAAGCGACGACGCCCGCACCGGAACCGGCGTTCGACCTGGCGGAGCGCGCACTGGTCGCGGGCGAGCTCGACCGACTCGACGAGACACCGAGACGAGTGATGCGACTGGCGTTCTACGACGACCTCAGCCATCGTGAGATCGCCGAACGGCTCGACCTGCCGCTGGGCACCGTGAAGAGCCACATCCACCGGAGTCTGGCTCGGCTCCGAACACGTCTGGAGGTGATCGAATGAAGCACGTCGACGACGAGACCCTGGCGATGCTCGCGGTCTCCGACCAGGTGGCTGAGGACGACGTCGCCGAACACCTGGCGTCCTGCGCCCGGTGCCGCGACGAGGTCGCCGTGCTGCAGCGGGTCGCCGCCGTCACGCGGGCGTCCGACGACCTCGAGCTCATCGCGCCGCCGGACCACGTGTGGGACCGGATCGCGACCGAGATCGCGCAGACGCCGCAGCAGGTGACCGCCCCCCTCGACCCGCGGCCCCACGTCGTGTCTCGTCGACCCCGGTCGGCCACGCGTCGTCGTCTCGTGACGGTCCTCATCGCGGGTGCCGGCGTCCTCGCGGTCGTCCTGGGCATCGGCGTGGCGTCCGGCGTCGTCCCCGGGTTGCCCCGTGGCGACACCGAGACCGTCCTCGCGAACACCGAACTCGCGGCGCTCCCCGGCTGGTCCGGCACGTCCGGTACCGCCGAACTCGAACGCGACCGGGACGGGCGGGTGACGCTCGTGGTCGACCTGCACGGTGAACGCGGTCGATCCGGTACCGGTCCGCTCCGCGAAGTCTGGATGATGCGGTCCGACCTCGCCGGCCTGGTGAGCGTCGGCTACCTGGACGGCGACCGCGGCACCTTCACCGTGCCCGCCGACCTGGACACCGCGCGGTTCCCCGTGGTCGACGTCTCCGCCGAGGCGGACGACGGCGACCCGGCGCACTCCGGCGACTCGATCGTGCGCGGGACGCTGACCGATCCCTGAGCAACAGACGCAACGCCGGCTGATCGCGTGCCGACGATCAACTGCCACATTTGTTGCATTTCCGCTTACAATTGCGCCATGTCCGCATCAACCGAGAGCAAGCTCGCCGGGCTCGCAGCCGGGCAGTGGGGCATGCTCACTGCCGCGCAAGCCACCGAAGCGGGTGTCGCGCGGAGCACGCTGCTGCGACGAGAGCAGACCGGCGCGCTCGAACGCATGCGTCACGGCGTGTACCGCCTGCCTGGCGCTCCCGTCGACCCCGCAGACGACATCCGCGCCGCGTGGCTCGCCTCGGATCCCTCGACCATCGGGCGTGACCGACTGGACGACCCCGACGTCACCGTCGGTGGAGCAGCGGCCGCGGCGGTACACGGCATCGGCGACCTCTCCCCTGCCCCGTACCTGCTCTACACGTCGACGCGGCGGCGCACTCGACACGATGACGTCCGCTACAGCACACGCCCCGTGCCAGCCGAAGACGTGATGATCCTGGACGGTCTCCCCGTCACGACACGCGAGCGCACGATCGCCGACCTGCTCGACGAGCCCGGCGCTGACATCTCGACCGTCGCGGACGCACTGCGCGACGCAGAGCTCTCGGGCGCCGATGTCGACGTGCAGTCCTTGATCGAGCACCTGGATCCGATGGCGAAGGGTCTCGGCCTCGACGACGGTGCCGCCCTGTACCAGCGCCTCCGCTCCCTGACGCAGGTGGACGAGGTCCGGCTGCGGGACCTCATCGCGCACACGGACATCGTCGAGCAGGTGGACGCCGCGGTGGAGGCTCACCTGCGAGAGGCACTCGAGGCCGTGACGGCGCAGATCGACCGGCAGACGCGCACCGTCATCGAGCCGGTGCTCCGTTCCGAAGCAGTCGAGACGCCGACGGCGCAGTCAGGGCGTCCCTCCCGGATCGGGGTGCCGAAGGTCGTACTCCCGCCGGGCCTCCTGCCGAAGACCACGCTGCCTCCGTCGACGCTCGCGCTGATCGACCAGATCGCTCAGAAGTCGACGCGACCGTCCGGCGCGAGGCGCGACGGTACGTCCCATCCGACCACCCAGCCCGAGGAGACCGACGAACGGTGAGCAAGCCAGAGCACTACGCGACCCCGCTGGCCACGATGCAGGCGATCACAGCCGCCGCGCGCGCTGCGTCGCCGGCGATGGGCCTGCGGGTGAGTGACCTTCGGAGCTACCTCGTTTTCGACCGGTTCCTGGTCCGGGTGTTCCGCGATCCGCGGCATGCGTTCATCCTGAAGGGTGGCACGAGGATGCTCGCCTTCATCCCGACCGCACGCGCCACGGTCGACGTGGACCTGGAGACCACGCTCGGCCTCGACGACGCCGTGAAGCACCTCTCCGACCTCGTCAGTGTGGACATCGGCGATCGCCTCCGTTTCCGACTCGTGTCCCGTTCGGACGGCGGTGGCGACGACCAGCCCAACCTGTCGGTGGCTCGCCTGGCGTTCCGCGCCGACGAGACGCGGGAGGTGGTGAAGATCGACCTCGCGGTGCACGCGCGGGCTGGTGCCGCGACCGTCGTCGCCGCTCCGGCTTTCCGTGTCCCCCTGACCCGATCCGTGGAGTCCGTCGACTACCTCATGATCGCGATCGAGCAGCAGATCGCCGACAAGGCCGCTGCGATGATGGAGACGCGGCACGTGGGCGGGGACGGCCGCTCCTCGCGAGCGAAGGACCTCGTCGATCTCGCCCTGATCGCGGTGCATCTGCCCTGCGGCGCGCGCGCACTCCGCGGTGCGGTCGCGTGGCAGGTGGGCGAGCGAGGAATCGAGCCATTCGTCGCGGTCGACGCCTCTGATGCGATCCAGCGCGGGTACCGGAAGGCGGCGCAGCGTGCGGTGGGTCTCACTGAGGACTGGCGAGAAGCGGAGTCGCTGGCGAACGGGATGCTGGGTCCCGCGCTGGACGGCTCGGTGACCGAAGGTCGGTGGGATCCAGAGCTGAAGGCCTGGGTCCCGCTCCGCTGACGGCGTCGGACAGTCGCCCTGTCCCCCGAATTCTCAGCTGTGATGTATTCGAGACCTCGTGCCGGGCAACGGGTGTCGTTCTCCAGTCGTTTTATCTCATGAGCGTGTTACGTTGGCGCCATGTCCGACACCACCACCGTCGTCTCGCCGGCCACCCCGGCATCCGCCGCCCCGCTCCGCGAGGTCGGTGCCCTCATCCGGGGCGCCCGCAAGGGCCGCAGCATGACCCAGGCGCAGCTCGCCGAACGCGTCGGCACCAGCCAGAGCGCGATCAACCGCATCGAACAGGGCGGGCAGAACCTGTCCCTCGAGATGCTCACCCGCATCAGTGACGCCCTCGACCAGCAGATCGTCTCGATCGGCGGCGCCCCGCAGCGTGCCCACCTGCGCGTGCAGGGCGGCCGGAAGCTCAGCGGCTCCATCGCCGTCAACTCGAGCAAGAACGCCGCCGTCGCGCTGCTCTGCGCCTCGCTCCTCAACCGCGGCGTCACCCGCCTGCACAAGGTCGCCCGGATCGTCGAGGTCGACCGGATCATCGACGTCCTCCGCAGCCTCGGCGCGAGCGTCACGTGGTCCGAGGACGGCGAGACCCTCGAGATCGTCGCCCCGTCCGACCTGCACCTCGACGCGATCGACGCCGACGCCGCCCGCCGCACCCGCAGCGTCCTGATGTTTCTCGGCCCGCTCAGCGGCCGGTACGAGTCCTTCCGGCTCCCCTACGCCGGCGGCTGCGACCTCGGCACCCGCACGGTCGAACCGCACCTCATCGCGCTGCGCCCCTTCGGCGTCGACGTCGAGGCGACCTCCGGCTGGTACGAGGTCGGCGTCGCGAACCAGGACGTCCCCACGAAGTCCGTCGTCCTCACCGAGCGCGGCGACACCGTCACCGAGAACGCGATCCTCGCCGCGGCCGCCCGCGACGGCGAGACCGTCATCCGCAACGCCAGCCCCAACTACATGGTGCAGGACCTCTGCTTCTTCCTCGAGCTGCTCGGGGTGCAGGTCGAGGGCATCGGCACCACGACGCTCCGCATCACCGGCAAGAGCCGCATCGACGAGGTCGTAGACTACTGGCCGAGCGAGGACCCGGTCGAGGCGATGAGCCTGCTGACCGCCGGCATCGTCACCGACTCCACGCTCACCGTCACCCGGGCGCCGATCGAGTTCCTCGAGATCGAGCTCGCGACCCTGGCCGAGATGGGCCTGCGGTTCGACGTCACCGACGAGTACCCGGCAGCGAACGGCCGCACCCGCCTGGTCGACATCACCGTGCACCCGTCCGAGCTGCACGCCCCGATCGACAAGATCCACGCGATGCCGTTCCCCGGGCTGAACATCGACAACCTGCCGTTCTTCGTGGTCATCGCCGCGATGGCCGAGGGCACCACGCTCGTGCACGACTGGGTGTACGAGGGCCGGGCGATCCACCTGCTCGACCTGACCCGTCTCGGCGCGAGCGTCACCCTGCGCGACCCGCACCGCCTCGACGTCACCGGTCCGACGCACTTCTCCGGTGCCGAGATCAGCTGCCCGCCGGCCCTCCGCCCCGCGGTGGTCATCCTGCTGGCGATGCTCGCGGCGAAGGGCGAGAGCGTCCTGCGCAACGTGGGCATCATCGCCCGCGGCTACGAGCAGCTGCAGGAGCGCCTCAACTCCCTCGGCGCGTCCATCGAGACGTTCCACGACTGAGGCGACCGCCTGCCCGCGTGACCCGACGGCCCGTCCCCGCAAGTGGGGACGGGCCGTCACCCGTTCTGCGCGGATCGACCCGTGCCTCCAGGCTGATGCGCAGGAGCGCTCCACCACCCACCCAGGCGACCAGTGCTGGATGGGGTGATGGCCACGAGATCGCTCTTGACCGTCCCCCTGTTCACCACGGTCGCGGCCGCCGCGGCGGCCTGGTTCGTCCTCGGCCCCGCGGCCGCCCTGGCGTTCGTCGCGCTCGCGCTCCTCGAGATCGCGATGGCCGCCGACTCGTCGGTGCCGATGGCCGGCATCGCCGGACGACTGCACTCCCCCGCCCGACGGCTGTTCCTGTCGCTCGGGATCGTCGCGGGCGTCCTCGCGATGCGGCTGCTCCTGCCGCCGGCTGCGGTCGCGGTCGGCGACGCGACCGACCCCGCGAGCTCCGTGCAGGAAGCCGTCTTCGCCCCCGGCTCGTTCTCGGCGCACCTCGCCGAGGTGCGGCCCGCCCTCGCCGCCTTCGGCGCCGCCTTCATCTGGCTCGTGTTCGCCGAGTACCTGTTCAACACCGACCGTGCGTCGCGCAGGTCCTGGCTGGGCCGCCTGGAGGCCCGGCTCGCCGCCGTCGCGCGTCCTCGCGTCTGGTCGCTGGTCACCGCTGCGACGGGGGTCGCCGTCACGGCCGTCCTCGTCGGCGTCGACCGCGCGTGGTCGCCGGGAGCCCTGCTGCCGGTCGTGCTCGGCGGTGCGGCGGGCATCGCCGCGTACCTCGGGTCGAAGCGCGTCGCCGCCTGGGCGCTCGACGGGGTCGGCTCGGACACCGCGTCGATCGGGGTCGGGCGGGGTGCCTGGCGGATCCACGCCTACGCGTCGACCGTCGTGTTCGAGCGGGGGCTCGTGGTGTTCATGCTGTTCGAGATCCTGGACGGCGTGTACAGCCTGTCCGGGTCCGGGACCCTCGGCGCCGACGGCCTCGGAGCGCTCGAACAGGCGGCGGTCGCGGTGGCGGCGATCGGCGTCGGTGCCGTGTTCCTGGCGCGGTTGACCTCGCGGTTGGACGAGGCCGCGGGGCTGAAGCGGCTGCGGTACCTGAAGGCCGGGGCGGCGTACGTGCTCGGGGTGCTCGCGGTGCTGCTGTGGGCGAGCCTGCTCGTGCCGATCCCGGGGGCCGTCGTCGCCTGGTTCGGCAGCGTGGTGATCGGTTCGGCGCTCGCGAGCTCGTTGCCGTGGCGGGCGTGGTGGCGGCGGGTGGCGCGGCGCCCGCACCCAGTCTGATCGCGCGTCTGGAAGGATCCACCGGTGATCGGCGTTGACTTGCGGGTCGGACGACGATCGGAGTGCACGTGCTGGGTCCTGAACTGGTGGTCGTCCTCGGCCTCGCCATCGCACTGACGGCGGGGATCGCGGACCGGATCCGGGTGGCCCCTCCGGTGCTGCTGCTCGTCTTCGGCGCTGCGCTGGCCTTCGTGCCGGAGTTCGCGGACGTCGAGCTGCCGGCCGACGCCGTCCTGCTGTTGTTCCTGCCGGCGCTCCTGTACTGGGAGAGCCTGACGACGTCGCTCCGCGAGATCCGGAAGAACCTGCGCGGCATCGTCCTGATGGGCACCCTGCTCGTCGTCGCCACGGCGGGCGCCGTCGCCGTCCTGCTCCACCTGCTCGGCATGCCGTGGGGTCCGGCCTGGGTGCTCGGCGCCGCCGTGGCCCCGACCGACGCGACCGCGGTCGGGGTGCTCACGAAGATGCTGCCGCGCCGGAACGTCACCGTGCTGCGGGCGGAGAGCCTGGTGAACGACGGCACGACCCTCGTCGTGTACGGCATCGCGGTCGCCGTCACGGTGGGCACGCAGGAACTCACGTTCTGGGGCGTCTCGGGGATGCTCGTCCTGTCGTACCTCGGTGGGGTCGCCGCGGGGCTCGCCGCGGCGTGGGTCGGCACGCTCGTGCTGCGCCGGGTCGACACCGTGGTGCTCGAGAACCTCGTCACGCTCCTCGTGCCGTTCGGTGCGTTCCTGGCTGCCGAGGCGATCGGCGCCTCCGGTGTGCTCGCCGTGGTGGCGGCCGGCATCGTCGTCAGCCAGGTCGGGCCGAAGCTCGACCGCGCCGAGACCCGGCAGCAGGTCCGCGCCTTCTGGTCGTTCCTGACGTTCCTGCTCAACGGTGCACTGTTCGTCCTGGTCGGCATCGAGGCGATGGTCGCGGCCCGGGCGCTGACGCCGTCCGAGCTGCTCCGCGCCGTCGGCGTCGTCCTGGCCGTCGCGGTCGTGCTCGTCGTGGTCCGGTTCGCGTTCCTCAACGCCGCGGGCGGCACCGTCTGGCTCGTCACCCGTCGCACGGGAGGCGCGCCCCGCGAGGGCCACCGCGACCGGCTCGTGAGCGGCTTCGCCGGGTTCCGCGGCGCGGTCTCGCTGGCGATGGCCGTCGCCGTCCCCCGCGTTCTGGAGTCCGGAGCGGACTTCCCGGACCGCGACCTCATCGTCTTCGTCACGGCGGGCGTGGTCGTCGTCACCATCGTCGGTCAGGCACTCGTGCTGCCGGCGGTCCTGCGGCGGGCTGCGCTGCCCGAGGACGAGTCGGTCGGTGAGGAACGTCGCTACGCCGAGCGGACCGCGATCGAGGAGGCCCTCGACGCCCTGCCGCGGTTGGCACGGTCGACCGGAGCCGACCAGGCCACCGTCGACCGGGTGCGCAAGGACTACGAGGCGCACCTGGACGTCATCCAGGCGCGCGAGGAGGACGACGACGAGCACCCGGCGGTGCAGCGGCACGACACCGCCGTCGCGCTCGAGCTCGCCCTGGTGCAGCACAAGGCCGCGACCCTGCTGCGGCTCCGTGACTCGGACGAGATCGACGACCTGGTGCTCCGCCAGGTCCGCGCCGGCTACGACGCGGAAGAGGCGCGACTCGACGGCATCACCCCCGCCTGACCTCCGCCGCCCGACGGCGCGCTCGATCAGCGCTCCCGGACGTCCGCCCGCGGGAGCACGACGACCGCGATGACGGCGCTGGCCACGAGGAAAACGGTCGCGATCGTGAGCGCCGTGTCCGTGCGGGCGACCACCGCCGCCGCGTCCGGCCCGGCGGTAGCGGTCGTGGCGACGGCGACGAGGACGGCCAGCCCGAGCGAGCTGCCGAGTTGGTGCGCGGTGTTGACCAAGCCGGAGGCGGCGCCCGCATCCGACGCCGTGGCGCCGTGGATGCCGAAGCTCGTCAGCGGTGCGAACACCAGACCTTGCCCGCCACCGATCAGGACCATCGGCAGCGCGACACCGGTGGTGAAGGAGGAGTCGACGTGCACCTGGGCGAGCCACCACATCCCGATCGCGGTGAGGACCGCACCTGCCACGAGCACCCAGGCCGCCGGGACGCGACGGAGCAACCGGGGCACCGAGACGGCGACCGCGAAGTTCACGACGCTCATCGGCAGGAAGCCGAGCCCGGCCTGCAGTGGCGTCCACCCGAACACCTCCTGCAGGAACTGCGTCGTGAAGAAGAAGAAGCCCATCATCGCGCCGAGGTACAGGAAGCGGATCGCGTAGGCGCTCGACCGGATCGGGCTGCGGAAGAGCCGCAGCGGCATGATCGGCTGCTCCGCACGCCACTCGTTCACCACGAGGAGCGCGAGCAGCACCAGCCCGACGATGACCGCCGTCAGGGTGACCGGCGACGCCCACCCCCGTGTCGAGGACTCGATGACCCCGAAGATCAGCGCGCCCACGCCGATGGTCGCGGTGAGGGCGCCGACGACGTCGAACCGGCCGGGAGCGCGACGAGTCTCGACCAGGTACCGCACCCCGAGCACGATCATCACGGCACCGATGGGCAGGTTCAGGAAGAAGCCGGCGCGCCAGGAGACGAGGTCGGCGGTCACCCCGCCGACGACCATGCCGAGGCTCGCGCCGATCCCCGCGACCGCCGAGTACAGCGCGACTGCTCGCGAACGCTCGTCACGGTCCGTGAACGTGCTCGTGATCAGCGACAACGACGTCGGAGCGAGGATCGCGGATCCGATGCCCTGCGCAGCGCGTGCGGCGATCATCCACCAGCCGGTGGGCGACGCCCCGACGAGGCCGGAGGCGACCGTGAAGACGACCAGCCCGATGATGAACATGCGGCGCCGGCCGACGATGTCCCCGGCGCGCGCCCCGAGCAGCAGGGCGCCGCCGAAGGTGAGCGTGTACGCGTCCTGGACCCAGGTGAGCTGGGTCTGGGTGAAGTGCATCTCGCGCTGGATGGTCGGCAGCCCGGTGAAGACGATCGAGTTGTCGAGGATCAGCATGAAGTAGCTGATCAGGATGATCACGAGGATCGCGGTCGTGTGGACGACGGTCCGGTTCGTGCCGGTCGCGGGCTGCAGGGTGTCAGTGGTCACCGGACGATGCAATCGCCGATCCGACCGCGCTGACAGGGGCTGTCAGCCCCTGCCACGGCGGACGGGAGGCCCGGTACCAGCTGGCACCGGGCCTCCCGTCTCGTGGTCTACGCGTCTTCGGGCGCCGCCGCGTCGGACGCGAGCGCCTTCCGACGCTGCGCGACCTGGACCGCGATCGCGACCGGGATCGCGGCGAGGGCGACCGCCCGGAGCCACGGGCGGTCGAACACGTGCCGGGTGGCGTGGTCGAGCGACACCGGACCGGGGCCGCCGAGCGCGAACATCGCCGCCGAGAAGCCGAGGAACGCCGGGAACTCGAAGCCGCCGTCCGCGTTGAAGAAGCCGTTCGGGGTGTGCACGCTCGACGCGACGCCCATCGTCGTCGCAGCGCCCGCACCGGCGATCGGGGTGGCGAGCCCGAGTGCCAGGGCGGCACCGGAGCCGGCCTCGCCGATGCCGGCCAGCACGGCGTTCCGCTTGGCGGGGCGGAACCCCATCGCGTGCATGCCCTGCGCGGTGCCCTCGATGCCTCCGCCGCCGAACGCGCCGAAGAGCTTCTGGGAGCCGTGCGAGACGAGCACGGCTCCGAGGGCGATGCGGAGCAGGGTCTTGGCGGTGACCGAAGCGGTGCTGGTGGTGTGCGAGCTCATGCGCGCGACGGTACGCCGCGACGGTCCGCCGCGACCGGCGATCGTGAGCAGAAATGGTCGGGTCGCCCGGAGGCACCCGACCATTTCTGCTCACGAAGCGCACGACGCGACGCGACGCGACGCGACGCGACGGTACCAGCGCCTACCGCTTCAGGTTCGTCAGCTCCTGCAGCACCTCGTCCGAGGTCGTGATGATGCGCGCGTTCGCCTGGAACCCGCGCTGCGCCACGATCAGGTTCGTGAACTCCTGCGACAGGTCGACGTTCGACATCTCGAGGGTGCCCGCCGCGAGCGACCCGACGCCGGCCGAGCCGGGACCACCGACGGTCGCGGTGCCCGAGTTGCCGGTGGCACGGTAGCCCGAGGCGCCGGTCTTCTCGAGGCCCGCCGGGTTGGCGAACGTCGCGAGGGCGATGCGGCCGAGGGCGAGCGACGCACCGTTCGAGAACGTGCCCGTGACGGTGCCGTCCTTCGAGATTGCGTAGCCCTGCAGGGCGCCGGCCTCGCGGCCGTTCTGCGAGCCGATCGACGCGGTGTTGAGCGAGGCGAAGCCGGTGAGCTCCCCCATGTCGACGGCGATGCCGCCGACCGTCAGGGCGCCGCCGGAGGTCAGCTTGCCGTCGGTGCCGAACGTGAGCGACCCGTTCGTGGTGGTCCCCTGCCCGTTGCGTGCGGTGACGTCCCAGCCGGTGCCGGTGCGCGTGTAGGCGAGGGACATCGTGTGCTTGGCGCCCGAGGCGTCGTAGACGGTGGCCTCGCGGGTGATGGTGTCGCCGACGGCGGTCTCGGACGGCAGGTTGCCGGCGACCGAGGCGGAGGTGGTGCGGACGGCCGGTGCCGCGGCGTCGAGCGGCAGCGTGATGTCGGCGAGGCCACCGTTGTCGTTGACGACGCCGTTGGTGGCCGGGTAGCCCTGCACGATCTTGCCGTCGGCGGTGACCAGGCGGCCGTCCGCGTCGAAGTCGAACGCACCGGCGCGGGTGTAGACGGTGTCGTTGCCCAGGCGGGTGACGAAGAAGCCGTCGCCGGAGATCATCAGGTCGGTGGCCTTGCCGGTCGCCTGGGCCGAGCCCTGCGCGAAGTTGGTGGAGACGCCGGCGACCTGGACGCCGAGGCCGATCTGCGCCGGGTTGGTGCCGCCGACACCGGTCTGCGGTCCGCCGGCACCCTGGGTCATCTGCGACAGGGTGTCCTGGAAGACCGTCGACGAGGCCTTGAAGCCGACGGTGTTGACGTTGGCGATGTTGTTGCCGGTGACGTCGAGCATCTGCTGGTGCGAGCGGAGGCCGGAGATCCCGGAGTAGAGCGAGCGGAGCATGGTGCGTCCTTTCGGAGAGGCAGGGAGAGCAGGAAGGAGAAGGGGAAGGAGAACGGTCAGGAAGCCGGAGCGGTGGTGGTGATGCCGGAGATCACGTCGAGAGCGACCTCCTTCCCGTTCACGGTGACCGTGGGCACGCTGTTCGCGTACGACACGGCCGAGGCGGTCCCAGTGACGGCGGTACCCGTCGCAGCGTCGGTGTAGCTGACCTGCTTGCCGACGAGGTTCGCGGCGGCGATGCGCATCTGGAGCGAGAAGTTCTCGTTCCCCGTCGTGGTCTGGTTGGTGATCTGCTCCATCATCGCGAGCTGCGTCTGCTGGCTGATCATCTGGTTGGTGTCCATCGGCGACGACGGGTCCTGGTTCTGCAGCTGCGTGACGAGCAGCTTCATGAACACCTCGGAGTCCATCGTCTGGGACTGCTTCGCGGTCGAGTTCGCGGCGAGGGCCGCGGCCTGGGCAGCCTGGTCCACGCTGCCGGTGATGCCGTCGATGGGCATGGTTGCGTTCCTGTTCGTGAGCCGGTCAGGCGAGGACGTCGAGTCCCGCGGTGCGGATGGTGGAGGTGGACGTGGCGGCTGCGGAGGCTGGCTGCGCAGCGGAGGTGCGCCGTGCCTCCAGGCCGGTGTCGGCACGCAGGCGGCCGTCGGCCGGTCGCTGGTCGCGACCCGCCGACGTGCCCGGGTGGTTCTGCGACGACAGGTCGAGCGTGGTGCTCAGCCCGGTGCCGGCGGCGTCGCGCCGCAGGTCTGGCAGCACCTGGCGGACCGCGTCGCGTCCCGCTTCGGACGCCGCGAACAGCTCGACGTGCATGCCGTGCGCGGTGACGTGTGCGCGGACCGTGACCGGTCCGAGGCTGTCCGGCACGACCTGCACCGTGACGACGTGTTCCCCGGGGCCGGCCCGCGCGAGCGAGAACACCGGGCGCGCGAGCTGCTGACCGAGGGGCGCGGGCGTGGCCGTCTGGGACGTGACCGGCGCGGCGGCAGCGACGGGGGCGGGCGCGGCGGTCGGCGTGGTGGGCAGGACGAAGGGCGTCTCGCCGCCGCGCGTGGTGGTGACCGCCGGGAGGCCCGGATCACCCGCCGTCGATCCCTGCTGGTCCGTCCCGTGGCCGGTCTGCCCACCCCGCGCGGCGGTCGCCGCTGCCACCGTGACGACGGCCGGGGTCGCGGGGGCGGTGGCGTCGGTGGGCTGGGTGGACTGGGTGGCCGGGCCGGTCGGCTGGAGCGTCGCGGCGACCGCGGCCCCAGCGGCCGCGGCAGCGGGCGCGCTGCTCGTGCTCGTGCTCGTGACTCCGACGGTGCCGGTGCCGGTCGTCCCGCCGGACGGGGTGCCGGGCCTCGGGATGTCGGACGCCGGTGACGGTGCGGACCCGTCGGTGGGATCGGCGGTCGTGCCTGGTGCCGGTACGGCGGCGGATGCGACGGACGCCGTGGTGCTGGCCGACGGCGCCGTCGTGGCCGACAGCGACACCGCGGCCCCCGTGGCAGTGGCAGCCCCGGTGGCGGCGGAGACGGCAGCAGTCGTCGTCGGCGTGGTCGTCTCCGGAGCGGGCGTCGGGGCCGCCGTCGTCGAGGTGACGACCTGCGCCGTCGGCTCGGGCGCGGTCGACGTCACCGGTGTGACCGTCTCGGCAGGGGTCACCACGATCGGAGCGACCGGGGCAGGCACCGTCCCGGCGAGTGGGAGCGGGAGTGAGAGCGTCTGGGCCTCCCCAGCGGCAGCGGCCGAGCCGTCAGCGGCAGCCGCCACGTCCGTCCCGGTGGCGGTCGTGGCAGCGTTCGGCGACGTGGTCGAACCGGTGTCGTCGGCTGCGCGGGAGTCGTCCCGGCGCGCCGGTGCACGCTCACCGGCACGACGATCGGTCGCGGCGGCCGCGGACAGGGCGGCGTCGAACGAACCGGCACCGCCGGGGTCGGACGTGGCGCGGGCGGGCGGAGCGCTGCTCGCCGGAGCGGGCGCGGGCTGGGTGGCGATGGTCAGGCTCATGCGGCGCTCCCGGACTGCATCATGGACAGCAGCGCGGCGGTCTGCAGGTCGGTGGCGCTGCTCGCGGCGGTGGTCGCGGTCGTCGCCGGGGTAGCGGACGCCTGCGCCGGCACGATGCGGCGGATGGTGGCGATGTCGGCGTCCGAGTACCAGTTGTCGACGATGCGGACGTCCTTGCCGGGGCGCGGCGCGTGCAGCACCTTGCCGTCGCCGACGTAGATGACGACGTGGCCCTCGCCCTTCGGGATGATCAGGTCGCCGGGCTGTGCGTCCTTCAGGGAGCCGACCTCGACGCCCATCTTCGCCTGGTCCGGCACGACCCGCGGCATGGTCACGCCGAGGTCCTTGAACACCGTCTGCACCAAGCCTGAGCAGTCCATGCCGGCGGTCGTGGTGCCGCCGAACACGTAGGGCACGCCGAGGTACTTCTTCGCGTCCGCGACGACGTCGGACCCGGTGGCGCCGCTGCCGGTCGCGAGCGTGCCCGCGCCGGCGTCGACGGACGTGGCGGGCGCGCTGCTGGTGGTCGCCGCAGCGGCGGCAGCAGCGGTCGCGGTCCCGGTGCCGGTGTTCCCGGTCGCCGTGGCCAGGGCGTCGGCGAAGGCGCTCGACGACGCGCTGGTCGACACGGCGGACGATGACGAACTCGTCGCCGCGGCCGTGCCACCGCGCAGGGTGTCGATCTGGGAGCGGATCTCGGAGATCCGGGAGAGCACCGCTTCGACGCTCATCGGGCACCACCTTCCGTGCGGCGTCGTGCCGCGATCTCGTCGAGGGCGTTCTGTTCGGTGCGGAGTTCCTCGGCGGCCTGCTCGGCGGCGTGCTTGCCCTCGAGCTTCTCCAGGCCGACCGCGGCACGTCGTGCGGCGGTGTACTCCTCCTGTGCCCGGTCGGCGTCCGCGCGGCGGGTCCGGACCACGGCGTCGAGCTCCTCGAGCATCCCGCGGGTCGCGGCACGCGCAGCGGCGACGGCGCTCAGGGTCGCGGCGTCCTCGATCGGCTGTGCGCCCTCGGCGTCGGCGAGGCTGCGGCGCGCGGCGATCCGGGCGTCGGCGGCATCGCGCACGCGCTCGTTCGCGGTGGCGAGCGAGGCAGCGGCGCGGTCCTGTTCGGTGTGCCGCAGGCGCAGGAGCCCCGCGAGCGGGAACCGGCGGGCCATCACGACACCCCCAGCTGCTGCACGAGACCGCCGAGTCGCTGCCAGGACGCGTCGGCGGTCGCCCGCTCGTCCATCCCCTGGCGCAGGAACGCGTCGATCGCATCCTGGTGGTCGACGGCGGCGTCGACGAGCGGGTTCGAGCCGCGCTGGTACGCGCCGACGTCGAGCAGGTCCTGGGCGGCGGCACGTGCGGCCATCACCTTGCGGAGGGTCGTCGCGGCACCGCGCTGCGCCGGGTCCGTCACCTTCGAGGCCACACGGGACACCGAGCCGAGGGCGTCCACGGATGGGAAGTGCCCGGTGATCGCGAGCTTCCGGTCGAGCACGACGTGACCGTCCAGGATGCTGCGGGCGGCGTCGGCGATCGGCTCGTTGTGGTCGTCGCCGTCGACCAGCACGGTGTACATGCCGGTGATGCTGCCGACGCGGTCCGTCCCGGCACGCTCGAGCAGCCCGGCGAGCACCGAGAACGTCGACGGCGGGTAGCCCCGGGTGGCCGGCGGCTCCCCCACCGAGAGCCCGATCTCACGCTGCGCCATCGCGACGCGGGTGAGCGAGTCCATCATGAGCACGACGTCCTGGCCGGCGTCGCGGAACGACTCGGCGATGCGGGTGGCCATGAACGCGGCGCGCAGGCGCATGAGGGCGGGCTCGTCCGAGGTCGACACGACGACGATCGAGCGGGCGAGGCCCTCGGCGCCGAGGTCGTCCTCGAGGAACTCGCGCACCTCGCGGCCACGCTCCCCGACCAGTGCGATCACGTTGACGGCGGCGTCGCTCCCCCGGGCGATCATCGACAGCAGCGACGACTTGCCGACACCGGAGCCCGCGAAGAGCCCCATGCGCTGGCCACGGCCGACCGTGGTGAGGGTGTCGAGCACCCGCACGCCGAGCTGCATCGGGGTGTCGATGCGGGTGCGTGCCATCGCGTTCGGGGTCGCGTGGTCGAGCGGCACCCAGTCGACGGGCTCGCCACCGGCACCGACGAGCGGTCCGCGGTCGTCGATCGGTCGGCCGAGCCCGTCGAGCACACGGCCGAACAGCCCGGCACCCGTCGGCACGAGCACCGGCCGGCCGGTGGGGCGTGCGGGGGTGCCGGCGGTCACACCGGTGAGGCGGCCGAGCGGCATGCAGCGCACGCCGGTGGCGTCGGTGGCGACGACCTCGACCATGGTCGGCTCGGAGCCGTCGCGGCCGACCGACACCAGTTCGCCGACGTGGGCGTCGAGCCCGGCGATCGTCAGCCCGAGCCCGACGGCGCTCGTGACGACGCCGACCCGCTGGGGTGCGGCCTGCCGCAGGGCGTCGTCGAGCCCGCGGGGGCGGAGCAGCGTGGCGGTCACGCGGACACCCCCTGCAGCTCGACACCCAGTGCAGTGCGGGCACGGTCGAGTGCGGTGGCGATCCGGGCGTCGAGGATGCCGTCCGGCAGGTCGACGACGGCGTCGCCGTCCCGCAGCGCGGGGTCCGCGACCACGGGCACCGGCAGGTCGACGTCGGCGACGCGGGCGGCGTCCGCCGGGCTGAGCCGGACGGCCACCGGCACGCTGCGGTCGATGGACGCGAGCGCCCGCCGGACGGTGGTCTCGGCACCGGACGTGATCCGGGCCTCCCGGTCGTCATCGGTACCGACCGCCGGACGGGAGGCACGGATCTCGTACCCGACGATCGCCTCGGCCAGGTCCGTGGCCGCGCTGGCGACGGACGCCTCGGCGTCGCTGAGGACGGGCGCGACCGTGGACAGCATCGCGTTCGTCGCGGCGTCGAGGACGGCGATGCGGCGGACGGTGTCCGCGCGCAGCGACGCGGTCAGCGCGGCGTGCTCGGCCTGCAGGCGGGCGCGCAGGGCGTCCGTCTCGGCCTGCGCGGCGCGGAGTCCCGCGGTGTAGCCGGCGGCGTGGCCGCGGACGTCGGCGCCCGACGCACGGTCGGTCGCGGCGGCGGTGCCGATCGCGGGGAAGGCGATGCGCTGCACGGTACCGGCGGTCGTGGTGTCAGTCAACGAGCTCGTCCTCCTCGGCACGGTGCACGGTGATGACGCCCTGCGCCTCGAGCTCGCGCACGGAACGGACGACCTCGGCGCGCGCTTCCTCGACCTGCGAGACGCGGACCGGGCCCATGGCCTGCAGTTCGTCGTCGAGCAGCGAGCGGTTGCGCTCGGACACGTTCGCGCGGATCGTCTCGACGACGGGTCCGGCCGCACCCTTCATGGCGGTCGCGAGGAGCTTCGAGTCGATGCCACGCAGCACCTGCTGGATGTCGCGGGACTCGAGCTTCACGATGTCCTCGAAGGTGAGCATGCGCGAGCGGATGTCCTCGGCGAGTTCCGGGTCGCGGGCCTCGAGCCCGTCGAGCACGGCCTTCTCGGTGGCGACGTCGGAGCGGTTGATGATGTCGACCAGGGGCGCGATGCCGCCGACGACCTCGACGCTCTCGCGCGGCGACACGACGGCGCCGGCGCGCTGCCGCAGGACACCCGCGACGATCCCGACGGCCTCCGGGGTCGCGCTGCCCATCGTGGCGAACGCCTGCGCGACGTCGGTGCGGACGCGCTCGTCGACACCCGCCAGGACGGCGCTCGCCTGCCCGGGCTTGAGGTGTGCCAGGACGAGGGCGATGGTCTGCGGCAGCTCGCCCTCGAGCAGGGTGATGACCTGCCCGGGCTCGGCGTCGTCGAGGAAGTCGAAGGACTGGCCGGCGAGGTTCGAGGCGAGCCGGTCCATCACGCCGGCGGCGCGCTCGGCGCCGAAGGACGCCTCGAGCAGCCCGAGCGCGGTCTCCTTGCCGCCGCGCTTCTGCAGTCGGCCGCTCATCGTGATCCGGTGGAACTCCGACATGGTCTGGTCGACGACGGTGTCCTCGACGCGGCGCATCCGGACGATCTCGGCCGAGATCTCCTCGGCCTCCATCTCGGTGAACTGCTTCATCACCTCGGCCGCGCGGTCGGTGTCCATCTGCATGAGGATGAGCGCGACCTTCTGGGCGCCGGTCAGCGCTCGGTCGTTCGAACCCTTGCCGGTGCCCGGGCCGTTGCCGTTGCCGTTGCTGCCGCTCGGCATCAGGGCGCTCACACCGGTGCCCGGTCGTCGAGGAGCCCGCGCAGGAGTTCGGCCGTGCGCTTCGGGTCGCGTTCGGCCAGCGCGGAGATGTCCTGACGGCGGCGCTCGGCCGTGATCTCGTCGGTCGTCAGCACCTCGGTCGGCGGGTCACCGGCGGGCATCGTCGACAGCACGGCAGTGGGGGCGTCGCCGGCACCGAGGGTCGCACGGTCGGCGGCGCCGTCCATCGCGAGGGGCAGCTGGAACGTCTCGCCGGCGAAGGCGTCGAGTTCGCCGAGGTCGACGGCCTCGCGTTCCTGCTTCCGGCTGCGACGGGCGATGACGAACATGACGGCGATGAGCGCGAGCAGGATGCCGATGACGATGCCGGCGGTCCGGATCGACGACCACAGGGCTTCCTGCTGGTCGGCCTTCTGCTGCGCCTCGAGGGCCTTCGCGGCCTGGTCGGCGCCGCTGGTGTCGAAGTCCATCATCGCGACCTTCACCTGGTCGCCGCGGTCCTGGTCGACACCGGCGGCGGCCGACACCAGGTCGTTGATGCTCTGCAGGTTCGCGTTCTGCACGGCGTCGGCCTTCGAGTTCAGCGCGACCGAGATGGTCTGCCGGTCGAGGGACCCCGAGGGGATCTGCGTGGTCTCGGTGGTGTGGTCGACGGCGTTGTTCTTCGTCGCCGACTCGTTGGTGTAGCCGCCGTCACCGGTGCCGCTCGTGGCGGTGCCGTTCGGCACGGCGATGTTGTCCGGGCCGAGGACCCCGGTCGCACCGCTCGACGCGCCCGCGGCGCCGGAGCCGTACTGCTCGGTGGTGCTCGACTCGTTGAGCGCGACCGGACCGGAGGTCGGTGACGTGTAGCTCTCCGACGTGCGGGTGCCGGACTCCTGGTTCATCGTGCCGGAGACCACGACGGTCGCGTTGCCGGCGCCGAGGGTGGTGTCGAGCAGGTCCTGGATCTTCTTGCTCGTCGCGGCGTCGTAGTCGGCGGCCTGGTCGGCGCCGCTGCCGGTCGCACCGGTCCCGACGGCGGACAGCGTCTGCCCCTTGGCGTCGACGACCGAGACGTCGGTGGTCTGCATGCCCTCGACCGAGGCGCTGGTCAGGTGCACGATCGCCTGCACCTGGTCGGTGCTCAGCTGGGTGCCGTTGTCGGTGGCGATGAACACCGACGCCGTCGGGTCCTTCTCCTCGGACACGAACACGGACTTCTCCGGGATCGCGAGCTGCACGGTCGCGGTCTGCACGCCGTCCATCGCGCCGATGGTCTTGGCGAGCTCGCCCTCCATCGCCCGCTTGTAGGTGACGTCCTGCTGGAACTCCGAGCTCGTCACGCCCATCTGGTCGAGCAGCGAGTAGCCGCCCTCGTTCGACGACGGCAGCCCGTTCGACGCGGCCTTGAGGCGCTCCGAGTACACCTGCGCCTGCGGCACCAGGATCGTCGCGCCGCCGTCGGTGAGCTGGTACGGCACACCGTCGGTCTGCAGCTGGTCGGTGATGGAGCTCGCGTCGGCGGCGGCCAGCCCGGTGAAGAGCGGCGCGTAGGACGCCTTGCCGAGCCACGACGCCAGGGCGATCCCACCGAGCACGAGCGCGGCGATCACCAGGATCGCGATGGTGCGCTGGGCGGCGGAGAAGCCCTTCACGTACGCGGACAGGCGCGCGAAGACGTTCTTGACGGCGACGGGCATCAGGCCTGCATCCTCATGATCTCGTTGAACGCGTCGACGCCCTTGTTGCGGATGGCGGAGACGAGCTCGAGCGTGACCTGCGCGCGGGTGGCGGCGATGGTCGCGTCGTGGATGTCGTCGAGGTTGCCGGTGACGGCCTTGAGCGCGAGGGTCTTCGAGTCGCTCTGCAGCGCCTGCAGCCCGTCGACGGCGTTCCCGAGGCTGGCGGCGAACCCGCTGCCGTCGGTGCTGGTCGCACCGGCGGTGCCGGTGACGTCGCTGGAGGTGCCGGACACACTGGTCAGTGCGTTCGTCATCGCGTTGGTGGTCACACCGTTGACGGCGTCGATGGGCATCAGTTCTTCCCGATCTGCAGTGCCGCCTCGTAGGCGGTCTTGGCACGGTCGACCACGGCGGCGTTCGCCTGGTAGCCGCGCTGGGCCATGATGAGGTCCGCCATCTGCGTGCCGAGGTCGATGTCCGGCATGCGGACGTAGCCCTCGTCGTTCGCGAGCGGGTTGTCCGGGTCGTAGGTCACGCGGCCGGCGGCGCTGCCGAACGCGGCGCCCTTGACGTAGGCGCCGGACACGCCGTTGCCCTCCTGGACCTCGACGTAGCGGGCCTGGAACGCGGTGTCGTCCATCGACTTCACGGTGTTCGCGTTCGCCATGTTGTCGGCGACGGCGTCGAGCCACTTCCGGTGCACGGTCATGCCGGTGCTCGCGATGCCGATCGCGTCGAAGGTCGTCACGAGTTCGTCCGCATCGCCGCACGGACGCTCGTGAGCTCGGAGTTCATCGCCTGTGTGGCGAACTGGTACCGGAGCACGGTGTCGACGTTGGAGAGCGTCTCCTCGTCGAGGTTGACGTTGTTGCCGTTCGTGTTCGTCGGCTCGAGGCTGCGGGCGACCGTCGGCGCGGTGTTCCCGCTGCCGTCGGTGATCGACTTCGCCAGGGCGTCCTCGAACTGGACCTTCTCGGCGTGGTAGTCCGGCGTGTTGATGTTCGCGATGTTGTTCGCGATCACCTTCTGGCGCATCGACAGGCCGTCGAGTGCGCTCTGCAGCGCGACGCTCGTCACGGAATCGAACACGGTGGTCCCCTCGTCAGGCGTCGCCCGTGGGACGTCGCCGTGCGGTGGTGGCCGATCCGTGGCCGAACTGGTGAGCGATCCGTGCTCGTGTGGCGCTATCGGTGCCCGTCCCCGGCCGCGTTAGCCCTCGCCCCGAACGGGGGTGGCACCACTTCTGCGACAGACCACGCGTCGATCGACGCGTGCTTCGTCGCGGAACAGGTGGCGGGAGCGCGGGTCAGGCGGACGCGTCGAGGTAGACCGCGCCACGGGGCTCGCGGGTCGCGTCGACGGCGCGCAGCGCACCGAGGTGCTCGAGCGTCGCGCGTCGGTCCGACTCCAGTTCCGCGATGCGGTCGCGCTGCGCAGCGAGCAGCCGGGAGGCACGCCCCACCAACTCGCGCGGCACCGGACCCAGCCCGGCCGGCTCCGACCACCCCACCACGGCCGTGGGGTCGGCCGCCTGTCGGGCGGCGTCGTGCTCCAGGGAGTCGAGGAGGGCCTCCCAGACGAGGCGGTGGTCGACCTGCTCGGGCGACACCACCTGCTCAGGCGACGGTGCCGGTTCAAGCGACACCGAGGGCTCCGCCCGTCGACTGCTGGCGGGCCGGCGTCGCCGGCAGCGACGCGGCAGCGTCGTGCCACGACTGCCGCAGGGGTTCGAGGATCCGGATGCAGTCGCGCGTCGCCTGCACGTCACGGTGCACGTTCGCGGTGATGAGGGACGTCGACGCGTAGTTGTAGACGGCGAGCAGGCCCTCGCCGCCGTCCCAGACGTCGATCCGCAGCGTGGACGACAGCTCGCCGACGATCGCCTGCGCGTGCAGCAGTTGCTCGCGGGCGGCGTCCCAGTCGGCGCTGGTCTGTGCGGCCTCGGCGCGGTGCAGGTCGAGCAGCAACCGGTCGTAGAGCATCGTCACGAGCTGCGCCGGGGTGGCCGACAGGACGGCCTCGTTCGTGTACTGGGCGCGACGCTGGTCGGTCACGGTGCGGGGCTGCGCGGCCTGGCGGAAGGCTGCGGCCTGGAAGTCGAAGGTCATGGTGATCCCGTCAGCTCGTCGTCGCCGCGAGCTGGCTGGCGAGCCAGCTCGACTGGGACTGGAGCTTGCTGAGGCTGGTCTCGAGCGACGAGTACAGCGTCTGGAGCGATGCGCGGCGCATCGTGAGTCGGTCGGTCCAGCTGTCGATCTGGGTGTTGAGGTCCTTGGCGACCGCCTGCTGGCCGGTGATCGTCGTGGTGATGGACCCGTCGTACTTGTCGGACGCCGCGGTGGCGGCGGCGCCGACGTTCGCGGCGACACCGGACAGCATCGCCTGGGTGCCCTCGGGGTCGGTGGCGAGGGCCTTCTGGAAGACCTCGGCGTCGAAGGTGAAGCTGCCGTCCTTGGTGATCGAGATGCCGATCGACGACGGCGACTTCCCGCCGACGGGCGCCGACATGGTGCTTCCCAGGCGCTGCACGGCGTCGCGCGTGGTGCCGTCGCCCATCAGGACCCCGGCGGTCGTGGTCGTCGATCCGCTGGTGGCACTCGTGGTGCTCGTCACCGCGGTGTTCGTCTTGTAGTAGGCCGAGACCGCGTTCATCGCGTCGACGAGTCCGGACGCCACGGACTGGGCCTTCGTGGTGTCCTGCGCGACGCCGACCGTGACCGGATCCGTCGAGGCCCTCGACACGGTGACGCTGAGCCCGGGGACCAGGTCGGTGAACGTGTTCGTCGCGCTCGTGATCGTCTGCTCGGCGGCGGTGCCGGCCCACAGCGTGACGCTGGCGTCCTTCGCCTGCGCGACGACCGCGGCGCCGACCTCGGTCAGCACGTTCGTCGCGGTGCCCGCGGCCACCTGCTCGGCGGTCCCCCGGTGCACCTCGAAACCACCCGCGGCCCCGGTCTTGGCGGACGTCAGCTGCAACCGGTAGAGCTTGGTGCCGTCGGCGGCCGCACCCGCGGCGACCTTCGTGGCGGTGACGCCGGCCCCGGACTTGTTGATCGCCGACACCGTGTCGTCGAGGGAGCCCGACGACGGCGTGACGGTGGTCTTCGTGCCGTCGGCACCCACCAGGGTGATCGGTTCGGCAGCGGCCGACCACGTGGACATCGCGGCGGTGACCCCGACCTGGGCCGAAGCGGTCGAGCCGACGCTGAACGTCAGCGACCCGGCGCTCGCGTTCGTGCCGGTGACGGCGGTGACGCCCGACGACGAGCTCGTGGCCGTGAACAGGTCGAGCGAGGTCGCCTTGGCGGCGTCCTTCGCCTTGGTCGCGAGGGCCTGCGCCAACCCGTTGATCGTCTGCAGTGACGAGATGAACGAGTTGGTGCTCGTGAGCTTGTTCTTGAGCAGGGTCTGCGGCACGCCCTCGACGCTCATCAACGAGTTGATGAGGTCGGTCGTCTTGAGCCCGCTGACGAGCCCGTCGATCGCGAGGCTGGTGCTCGAGGACACGGACGATGACATCGTCGACACTCCCTGGCGTCGTGGGGATGGTCAGGAGGGCGACGCCGCCTCCCGGGAAGCCTGAACGATCCCGGAAGGCGGCGTCGTGGGTGCTAGCGCAGGAGCGAGAGCACGCCCTGCGTGCTCTGGTTCGCCTGCGCGAGCATCGACGTGCCGGCCTGGCTGAGGATGTTGTCGCGGGTGTACTTGACCATCTCCTCGGCCATGTCGACGTCGGTGATGCGCGAACCGGCAGCGGTGAGGTTCTCCTTGGCCACGTTCGTCACGTTGATGGCGTGGTCGAAGCGGTTCTGGACAGCACCGATGCTCGAACGTGCCGCGGACACGTACTTGATCTGCTCGTCGATCGCGGTGATGGCGGCCTGAGCGTTCGTCGCGCTGTCGAAGGTGAGGGCGCCGACAGCGGTCGACACGGACTCCACGTTGGACTTCGACAGGTCGACGTCGATCTGGCTCGCCGCGTCGCCGTTGGCGCCGACCTGGAACTTCAGGACGCCCGCTGCGCCGGCGGAGCCGTCGAGCAGGTTGATGCCGTTGAAGTTGGTCGACTGCGAGATGCGGGTGAGCTCCTTGGTGAGCTCGCCGACCTCGGTGGTGATCGCCGTGCGCGAGTCCTCGTTGTTCGAGTCGTTACCGGCCTGGACGGCCAGGTCGCGCATGCGCTGGAGGATCGAGTGGGTCTCGGTGAGCCCACCTTCAGCGGTCTGCACGACGGAGATGCCGTCCTGCGCGTTGCGGGCGGCGACCGTGAGGCCACCGACCTGGGACTTCAGCCCCTCGGAGATCGACAGACCGGCCGCGTCGTCGGCAGCACGGTTGATGCGGAGACCCGACGAGAGCTTCTCGAGGGACTTCGACAGGTCGTTCTGCGTCGAGTTGAGGTTCCGGTACGTGTTGAGTGCCGAGAGGTTGGTGTTGATGGACATACCCATGGTGGTTTCCTCCGTGAATGCTGGGTCGTGCTACAGCCCGTCCGTGGGCTGACGTGGATGACTCTCGACCGGGTGCCGGGAGCCGTTAGGGAATCGACGGAAATACCCGTCGACGGTTCAGCTCGCCGCCACGGCGACCGGCGCGGTCGCGTCGTGGACGGCACGTGCGACGCCGGCAGCGGCGTTCGACGCGACGCGTGCGAGGTAGGCGCTCCGGCGGGCCGCGGTGGTGCGCGAGGCGGGTTCGGCAGCGGCACCGCCGTCGCCGTAGTGGGCGGCCAGTCCGTCGCGGAGCAGGCGCATCGCCTCGGAGCGCTGCTGCGAGACGGCGGAGTGCGTGATGCCGAGTTCCGCGGCGACGTCGGTCACCGAGCGGTCCCCGAAGTAGACGGCCTCGACGACGAAGCGCATCCGCTCGGGCAGTGCCTCGACGGCTGCGCGCAGGTAGCGGCGCTTCTCGGTCTCGAGCAGGTCGTCGCCGGGCAACGGCAGGTCGGCTGCGACGAGGTCGTGCACGGTCTCGTCGAGGGGCGCGACGAGGCGGGCCGCGTCGCTCATGGCGTCCGAGGCGGTCTGCCGGTCGACGCCCATCGCGTCCGCGATCTCCTGCACGCCGACGCTCCGGCCGAGTCGGGCGGACAGGGCCTCCTGCGTGGCGAGGGTCTCGCGGATCCGCTTCCGGGTGCCACGAGACGCCCAGTCGGCCGAGCGCATGTCGTCGGCGAGGGCTCCGGCGATCCGGGTCCGGGCGTAGGCGCCGAAGGGGACGCCGAGGGTGGGGTCGAACGCGTCGGCAGCGGCGACGAGCGCGAGGGAGCCGACGGCGGCGAGGTCGTCGCGGTCCAGGTGCGTGGCACGGGAGCGGACGTCGGCGACGATGTAGCCCACGAGCGGGAGGTGCTCCACGATCATCGCGTTGCGTGCGGTGCGGTCCATGCTGATCCCCTGATCGACCTGACGTGACTGTCTCGACTCACCCGTCCCTGGGCACGACGGACGCCGGCTTCGGATGGCCGGTGCGTACGCCGAAGACCCGCCCGGTTCCCTCCGAGCGGTGCACCCCGCGCCCCTGTGGCGCGGTTCGAGGTCGCCCTCGTGGTGCGTTCTGAATGTATCGGCTGGCAATGTCCTGAACAGGGGTTCATCCGTCCCCAGTGCGGGGGCATTCGCGGTGTTTCCCGGTCGGCATTTGGGGGGACCCAGCGGGTAGAACGCCCGTTCCCGTCCCCACATTGGGTGACGTTCGTCCGTTCTGGAGGCGCGGCGAGTGTCCGTCGCACGCAGTCGCGTCCCCCGGGCGCTTACGTCCACCGCCGCCCAGTCGATAGATCCTGGTGTCCGCATGATGGCGGACCGGGGTCCGCCCCGACGAACCACACCACACGGGAGGAGCTGATGAGCGTGAACGACCTGTCCGCCGTGCTCTGGCGCGAACGCGAACTGCTCGAGCTGCTCACCTTCAAGCTCGAGGAGGAGCAGCTCCTGCTCACCGCGGGCCGTTCCCGTTGGGTGTCGCACGCCAGCCGCGAGGTCGAGCAGGTCCTCGAACGACTCCGCAGCACCGGACTCGAGCGCGCCGCGTCGAGTGCCGAGGTCGCCGAGGAGTGGGGCGTCCCCGCCGATGCACCCCTGCGCGACGTCGTCGCCGCAGCGCCGAACGGCCCGTGGGGCGAGATCCTCGCCGTGCACCTGACCGCGATGGTCGAGCTGACCACCCAGATCGGCGCCCTGCGCGACGAGAACGACCGCTTCCTGCGCACCGCCGCCCAGGCCACCGAGGAGACCCTCGCCGGCACCGTGACGACCGCCGCGACCTACGACGCCTCGGGCACCTCCGGTCCCGGCTCCGACGGCGCCCGCCTGTTCGAGGGGACCCTGTAACCCCGTGGTCAGCACCTTCGGCTCCCTCGCCACCGCGTACTCCGGCCTCGCCGCAGCCCGCGCCGGCATCGACGTCACCGGCCAGAACATCGCGAACGCCGGCACCACCGGGTACACGCGGCAGCGCGTCACGCAGAACTCCATCCCCGCGACGCAGACCGGGTTCATGCGCGGCACCGCCGCCCTCGCCGGTCAGGGCGTCTCCGTCGACGGCATCGCCCGCCTGGCATCGCTGACGCTCGACGTCGGCGCCCGGGTCGCCGCGGGGTCCTCCGCCTACGCCGACGCCCGTGCGACGGCACTGTCCGCCCTCGAGACCGGCCTGCACGAGCCCGGCAAGGACGGCCTGAGCGCCAAGCTCGATGCCTTCTGGTCGTCGTGGAGCGAACTCGCCAGTCACCCCGACGACCCGGGTGCTGCCAGCGCCGTCCTCGGCGCAGCGGGCACCGTCGCCGCGGCCCTGGCCGCCGGGTCGAAGTCGGTCGACGCGCAGTGGTCCTCGGTCCGGGGCACCGCGGCCGGCCAGGTGACCCAGCTGAACGACGCCGCGAAGCAGGTGGCCGACCTTAACGGGCGGATCCGCACCGCACTGGCCTCCGGCGGCAACGCCAACGAACTCCTCGACCAGCGCGACCAGCTCACCGAGCAGATCGCGACGCTCGCCGGCGGGACGACGCGCACCAACGCGGACGGCACGGTCGACGTGCTGCTCGGCGGCAACCCGCTCGTGCAGGGCACCGACGCCCGCGCCGTCGCTCTCGGCGGTGGCGAACGCCTCGCCGACGGCGCTGCGGTCACCCTGACCTGGACCTCCGGCACCGCCGGCGCGGTGTCCCTGAGCGGCGGGTCGATCGGTGGCGCCCTCGCCGTCCTCGCCCCGGCGAACGCGAACGGCACGGGCGGCGCGCTCGCCCAGGCCGCCGCGTCCTACGACGCCGTCGCGACCCAGCTCGCAGCGACCGTCAACGCCGTCCATGCCACCGGCACGACCCCGGCCGGCACCACCGGCACCGCGTTCTTCGCCCTCGCGGCGGGCGTCCCCGCCGCGCAGGGCCTGTCGGTCGTCCCGACGGACGGCAGCGGCCTGGCGACGCGGAACGCGGCGGGGCAGCTCGACGACTCGTTCGCCGACGCGCTCTCGCGAATCGGCACGGGCCCTGGGGCCGCCGACACGACCTGGGCGACGTTCGTGGCGGGGGTGGGCACCGCCTCCCGGTCGGCCGCGACGGAGTCGACGCTCACCGGACTCGCCCTGACCAACGCGCGAACCCAGCAGCAGTCGAGCGCCGGCGTCGACCTCGACGAGGAGAACGTGAACCTGCTGAGCTACCAGCACGCGTACCAGGGCGCGGCACGCGTCCTGACCGCCGTCGACGAGATGCTCGACACCATCATCAACCGCGTCGGACTCGTCGGGAGGGGCTGATCGTGATCACCCGGGTGACCACCCAGATGTCGATGGCCGCGGCCTCGGCACGGCTGCAGACCGGTGCGGCGCGCGTGGCGCAGCTGACCGAGCAGGCCACCACGCTGCAGGCGATCCAGAAGCCGTCCGACGACCCCGTCGGCACCGCGTCGTCGATGCAGGTGCGCAAGGAACAGGCCGCCGCCGCGCAGTACACGCGCAACGCGAACGACGCCGTCGCCTGGCTCGCGACCACCGACAGCGCCCTGTCGAGCGTCTACTCGGTGCTGAACAGCGTGCGGGACCTGACCGTGCAGGCGGCGAACTCCGGCACCATGAGCGACACCGACCGCGACGCCTTCATCACGCAGTTCCAGTCGCTGAAGTCCGACCTCGAGGCACGGGCCAACACGACCTACGGCACCCGCTCGGTCTTCGCCGGTGCCTCGACCGCCGCCGCCGCGTACGACCCGACGACCGGGTGGGCGAATTCCGGCACGGACGTCTCCCGCCGGATCGGCGACGGCACCACCGTGCGCGTCGACACCGCCGGGGCCGACGTCTTCGGCACCGGCGCGTCGTCCGTGTTCGGCGTGCTCGACTCCATCGTCAGCGACCTGCAGAACGGGGTGAACGTGAACGCGCGGATCAACGACGTCGACGGAGCGCTCGGGGCCGTCCGCGGCGCCCAGGCCGACGTCGGTGTCCGGCACGCGACCGCCCTCGCCGCGCAGGACTCGCTGAAGACGGCAGCCGTCTCGCTCGAGAACCGCCGCGCCGGCATCGAGGACGTCGACCTCGCCAAGGCCGTCCTCGACCTGCAGGTGCAGCAGACCAACTACCAGGCAGCCCTCGCCGTCACCGCGAAGGTCCTGCAGCCGACCCTGATGGACTACCTCCGATGAGCATCTCCCTGACCTTCGCCGTCCCGCCGTTCGGCCTGTCCCCCGCACCGGTCTTCACGCTGACCCCGGTGGACGGCGCCGAGGGCCTGTTCACCCTCGTCGGGGGTTCCTCGCGCTTGTTCGTGCTCGACGCCGCGGTGCACCTGCCGTCGTACTCGCCCGAGCTCACCGACGAGCAGGCCGCTGGGCTCGAGCTGACCGACCCTGCCGACGCGATGCTGCTCGTGGTGGCGAACCCCGGCGCGTCCGGCACGACCGTCAACCTGCTCGCGCCGATCGTCGTGAACGCCCGGACCGCCGTGGGCGCGCAGCTCATCCTGGAGGACCAGGACCTGCCGCTGCGGGCGGAGCTCGCGCGGGCGTAGGTGCTGCGGGGGGCTGGCGGCTGCACGAGCTGCCTGGCTGGTCGACTCGGAACGACGTCCTCGATGTCGTACGACATCGAGTTCGTCGCACCCGCGCGTGCGCAACAGTTGCACGCGACGCCCGACGACAACATCGACGTCGTGCGACATCGCTGTTGTCGCACCTTGCACGGGCGTCGGTCCGGCATCGAACACGCGTACGCCCTCGGCCCGGGGCCCCGATCCCCGCAGGCCCCTGTCACCCGTCGACCCCGAACGACGTCCTCGATGTCGTACGACATCGAGTTCGTCGCACCCGCGCGTGCGCAACAGTTGCACGCGCCGCCCGACGACAACATCGACGTCGTGCGACATCGATGTTGTCGCGCCGTGCGTCCGCCTCATCCCTCCACAGACTGGAGGCCCGGCTCGTTTCCCACAGATCGTCGCTCCGAACCGACGTGGTCGGCTCGCACCGCCGATCGTTGAGACATGAACGACCGAGTCCTGGCCATCCCCCTCATCCGCACCGGCGACCATCCGAGCGCTGAACGGCGTGCGCTCCAGCGTCGCGTGCATCGCGGCTCGCTTGCCTCGATCCGGCCCGGCGTGCTGGTCGATCCGTCGCTCGTACAGGGGCTGCGGAGCGAAGACCGTCTGCTCCTGCTCGTCCGGGCGACGGTCCCGTCGGTCGGACTGCCCCGGGCGTTCTCGCACTCCTCCGCGGCAACCGTGCACCGGCTGCCCTTCACCGCAGCGGCTCCCGACCGAGTCGAGGTCGTCGACCCTCGGTTGACCAGGCCGGACACCACGGCGCTTGCCCGGGTCAGGCCGGGGCATGCGATCGACGACTCCGGCGGACGATGGGCAGGGACGCCGCCGACCGTGCCGATCGAGATCGACGGGGCGCCGGTGACGTCGTTGGTCCGGACGCTCGTCGATCTCTCGGCCACCGCACCGTTGGACCAGGCCGTTCCGATGATCGATCAGGCGCTGCGCGAGCGACGGGTCCTGCCGGAGATGCTCCGCGACGAACTCTCGTCCCACGAGCGCAAGGGGTCCGAGAAGGCGGGGGTGGCGATCGAGATGGGGTCGGCGCTGTCGGGGTCGCCGGCGGAGTCGGTGTGCCGGGTGCGCTTCCGACAGGTCGGGGCGCCTGAGCCGGTGCAGCAGCACGAGTTCCGACGGACCGGAGGCGGGACGGCCGTCGTCGACTTCTGGTTCCCCGATCAGGGCGTCGTGGTCGAGGTCGACGGCCGCGCGAAGTACGAGGACCCGGTGATGCTCGAGGGGCGGAGCACCGCCGAGGCGCACTGGCAGGAGAAGCGTCGCGAGGACTTCGTCCGGTCGTCCCCGGAGGTCCGGTTCGTCATCCGGTTGTCGTGGGCCGACCTCATGCAGCCCGACCGCGTGCGTGCAGCACTCCGCCGGAGCGGTGTCCCGTGCCAGTGACGCGCAGGCGAGCGGCTGCGAGGGCCCGGCCGGGGTCAGTGGCTCGGCGCCTCCCGGTGGTGTGCACGCTGCCGTTCGACCACGAGCGGTGCACTCGGCGCGCCACCGCCGACGATCACTTCGCCGGTGCCGACCCGCACGCCGTGGACCCGCACGACACCCTTCACCACACCGGCACGCCGATCGGGGTCGGGCTCGCGGTGGTCGCCCCCGGCTGCGAGCTCGGCGTCACGGACGGCGACCGTCCCGAGCACCTGGGCACCGGCGCCGAGCTCGGTGGGGCCCTCGACGAGGCAGCCGCCCGACAACCGAGTGCCGTCCCCCACGAGCACGTCCACCCCGGTCGCCGTGATCGTGACGGACCCCGGGCCCAGCTCGGCACCGGAACCGATGGTCACCCGGGCCGCGGTGGCGACGACGGAGACCGGGCCCGGACCGAGCCGCGCGCCGGATGCGACGGTGATCGAGCCCCCGGCACGCGTCTCGAGTACGGCTCCGGGGTAGAGCACCACCCCGGCTGCAAGGGTGACGTCCGCGCCGACGAGCACGGAGCCGGGGTCGAGCACCACGACCTCGGGCAGCAAGCCGCGCACCTCGGCGACCGTCAGGAACCCGGAGGCCCGACGAGCGTCGTCAGCCGGACCGGGCGCGCCGTCGATGTCCATCCAGCGAGCCTCCCACATGCCCGGCGTACGGTGAGCGCATGGCCCGCTCCCCGAAGGACCAGGCGATCGTGCCGCTGCCGAACGCCCAGGTCTCCCCCATGCCCGACGACTCACGGACCCCGCAGCCGCAACAACCCGGCGGGTGGGTCAAGTGGCTCGACCGTGCCATCAGCGTCCAGCGCCCGGTGGTCGTGGCGCACGTCAACGCGATCCGCCGACGCAAGCCGGACGCCACCCCCGCCGAGGTCATCCAGATCCTCGAGCGGCAGTACCTCACCGCGGTCACCACCGGTGGCGCAGCGGTCGGTGCGAGTGCGGTCATCCCGGGCGTCGGGATGGTGGCCGCCCTCGGGCTGAGCGGCGCGGAGACGGTCGGGTTCCTCGAGACCACCGCGCTGTTCGCCCAGTCGGTGACCGAGGTGCACGGCATCGCCCTGGACGACCCCGAACGGGCACGGACCCTGGTGATGGCGATGATCCTCGGTTCTCCGGGCACACAGCTCATCAAGCAGCTCGGCGGACAGATCGCCGGCGGTCAGGCGCGCACGGCGTTCTGGGGCGAGATGGTGACCTCGTCCCTGCCGAAGCAGGTCGTCAACGGCCTCGGCGGGCAGGTCCGCGACCAGTTCATCAAGCGGTTCGCAGTGCGTCAGGGGACGTCGGTGCTCGGCCGTGCACTGCCGTTCGGGATCGGCGCAGCCGTCGGCGGGCTCGGCAACCACGCGCTCGGGCGGAAGGTCATCCAGGCCTCGCGGACCGGGTTCGGGCCGCCGTCGGCACACTTCCCGATCATCCTCGAGCCCAAGCCGGCGAAGCCCGAGAAGCAGCCGAAGGACAAGCAGCCCAAGGAGAAGCAGCTGAAGGAGCCCAAGCAGCCCAAGCAGCAGAAGCAACTCGGCTGGCGCCGCGGCTCGGCGAAGGACGAGGACCTCTGGTCGGAGACGCCCGAGCGCTGAGCCGGGCGGCAGGCCCGATCAGAACGACCGAGGCCCGATCAGAACGACCGAGGCCCGATCAGAACGACCGCACCGGCGTCCTGACGACCTGTCCGGCGTGCGCGAACCCGCCGCCGAAGCCGAACAGCAGCGCGGGGACGCCCTCGGGCAGGTCGCCACGCGCCCATGCCTTCGACAACCCGAGCGGCACGCTGGCGGCCGAGGTGTTCCCGGACTCGACGACGTCGCGGATGACGAACTTCGACTCCCCGCCGAGAGCGGTGACGAGCGGCTCGATGATCCGCAGGTTCGCCTGGTGGAACGCGAACACCTCGATGTCGTCCATGGTGAGCCCGGCGGCCTCGACGACCTTGCGGGCGTGCCCCTCGGCCTCGGTGATGGCCCAGCGGTAGATCGAGCGCCCCTCCTGGTTGAACCGGCCGGGCGTTCCCTCGACCCGCACCGCGTCGAGCAGGTGCGGCACGCTGCCCCACGAGACGGGCCCGATCTCGGGGGTGTCGGCGGCGCCGAGCACGGCAGCTCCGGCTCCGTCGCCGACGAGCACGCACGTCGACCGGTCGGTCCAGTCGGCGATGGCGGAGAGGGTCTCGGACCCGATGACGAGCGCGACGTCGGTGGACCCGACGCGGATCGACTGGTCGGCGAGGGCGAGCGCGTACTCGAACCCGCTGCACGCGGTGTTGATGTCGATGGGCGCCGGACCGTTCGTCATCCCGAGCGCGGCGGCGACCCGACCGGCGGTGTACGGCGCACGGTCCTGGTGCGTGGTGGAGGCGACGATGACGAGTCCGACCGCCGAGGGCGACACGCCGGCGTCGGCGAGGGCGTTGCGGCCCGCTTCGATCGCCATCGACGTGACGGTGTCGTCCGGCCCGGCGATGTGGCGGGTCTGGATCCCGGTCCGGGTGCGGATCCACTCGTCGTTGGTGTCGACCATGGTCGAGAGTTCGTCGTTGGTCAGGATGCGTTCGGGCTGGTGGTGACCGAACCCGAGGATCCGGCTGCCACGGAGTGCTGGGGTGTTCACCGTCGTCACGGTACTCCTCCCCCGAACCAGAACATGCCCCCGACGGCATGCGGCGGCGCAGCGACGCAGCATGCAGAACCGGTACTCCCAGGGCCTGGCAGGGTGCCCCTCGGAGCGCGTAGACCGGAGTCATGGACTACACACACCTCGGACGGACAGGGCTGTCGGTTTCACGAGCAGTGCTCGGCACGATGAACTTCGGCCCGGAGACCACTGAAGACGACTCGCACGCCATCATGGACCGGGCCCACGAGCTCGGCGTCAACTTCTTCGACACCGCCAACGGCTATGGCGGCTCGGTGGGCAAGGGTGCCACCGAGGAGATCATCGGCCGCTGGTTCGCGAAGGGCGGCGGCCGTCGCGAGAAGACGGTCCTGGCGACCAAGGTCTACGGCGACATGATCGACTGGCCGAACGGCGGCAAGCTCAGCGCGTTCAACATCCGCCAGTCGCTCGACGCCAGCCTGCAGCGCCTGCAGACGGACCACATCGACCTGTACCAGTTCCACCACGTCGATCGTGCGACCCCGTGGGACGAGATCTGGCAGGCGATCGACGTCGCCGTGCAGCAGGGCAAGGTCCTGTACGTCGGGTCGTCGAACTTCGCCGGCTGGCACATCGCCCAGGCGCAGGAGGCCGCGAAGCGCCGCCACACCTTCGGCCTGGTGAGCGAGCAGTCGATCTACAACCTCGTGGTGCGCGACATCGAGCGCGAGGTCCTGCCCGCCGCCCGCGAGTACGGCCTCGGCGTCATCCCGTGGTCGCCGCTGCAGGGCGGTCTGCTCGGTGGTGTCATCGAGAAGACCGAGAACGGCTCCCGCCGTCTGTCGGGTCGGAGCGCGGAGTACGTCGAGGGGCACCGCGACCAGCTCACGGCCTACGAGTCGTTCGCCGAGGAGCTCGGCCACACGCCCGGCGAGCTCGCCCTCGCGTGGCTCCTCCACCAGCCCGGTGTGACCGCGCCGATCACCGGTCCCCGCACGATGGAGCAGTGGGAGTCCGCGGTCCGCGCCGTCGACATCCGCCTGGACCAGCGTGCGCTGGACCGGCTCGACGAGATCTTCCCGGGGCACAAGACCTCACCGGAGGACTACGCCTGGTGAGCTGACGGAACGGGCCGGAACCACGGCCCGCGATCAGGGCCACGGACGGGAGGCACGGTGCGCGTCGGACGCGCACCGTGCCTCCCGTCCGCCGTTGCGACCACCGCACGTGGCGAGCCGTCAGGACGACGCACGCCCGTCAGAGTGCTGCGATCTCCGCGTCCGTCAGCCCGGCCCAGCGCAGGTACGCGGTGACGCTGCCCCACCGCGCCTCGACGTGCTGGATCACGGTGGTCATGGTCTCCGGCACGCACCGTTGCGCGACGGCGGTGGCCTCGGGGTCGGTACTGACCGCACGCTCTGCGGCGAACCGATCGGCCAGCCCGGCAGCGCTGGCGGCGTAGTCGTCGCCGACGGCCTCGATCGACGCACCCCAGAATCGGGCGAGCAGTCCGCTGACGACGCCGGTGCGGTCCTTGCCGGCGGAGCAGCAGACGAGCACGTCGCCGTCGGACCGGGCGATGGCGCGGAACGCGGCGGCGATCCCGGTGCGGTGGCGCTCGAGCCAGTCGATGTACTGCTCCTCGAGCTGCACGGCCTGGGCGCCGGACTCGACGGTCGACGGGTCGAACAGCGGGACGAGCCGGTAGCCGTCGGTTGTGCCGAGCGGGTGCGGGACGCGGGCGACCTCGTCGTCACGGCGCAGGTCGACCACGGCCGCGAGTCCGTGCGGGTAGGCGTCGGCAACGACGCGTTCGGTGTTGGCGCGGTACACGGTGCGGGGTCGGGCGTCCTGCAAGCCCGGTCCCCCGACCTCGCGCAGGTTGGTGAGGGTCGACGTCGTCGTCATGCCGTCAACCCTGCCAGACGACAGACGACAGACGACAGACGACAGACGCCGGACCGCACGACGACGGGCCCCGCGCTTGCTGTGTGCGCGGGGCCCGTCGTCGTGCGGGTGGTGCTGGTGGAGCTGGTGTCTGCTGGCTAGCGGACCGAGACCGGCGAGTCGTCGGTCTGCTCGTAGAGGACGTAGCCCTCTTCACCGTGGACCGCGGTGTCGATGCCGGCGACCTCGTCCTCGGTCTTGACGCGGAAGCCGATCGTCTTCTCGATGAGGAAGCCGATGACGAACGCCAGGACGAAGGAGTAGATGCCGACGGCCAGGGCCGCGGTGGCCTGCTTGCCGAGCTGCTCGAACGAACCGGAGTAGATCAGGCCGGTGTCGTTGGCGAAGAAGCCGAGGTACAGCGTGCCGACGATGCCGCCGACCAGGTGGACACCGACGACGTCGAGCGAGTCGTCGAAGCCGAGACGGTACTTCCAGTCGATGGCGAAGCAGCAGATGATGCCGGCGACGAAACCGAGCAGGATGCCCCAGCCCGGGGTCAGGTTGGCACACGCCGGGGTGATCGCGACGAGACCGGTGACGGCACCCGAGGCGGCGCCGACCGACGTGGCCTTGCCGTCCTTGAGCTTCTCGACGAGCAGCCAGCCGAGGATGGCAGCGGCCGGTGCGGCGAGGGTGTTGACCCAGGCGATCGCGGCGATGCCGTCAGCGGCGCCCTCGGAGCCGGCGTTGAAGCCGAACCAGCCGAACCACAGGATGGCGGCACCGAGCAGGACGAAGGGCGGGTTGTGCGGCTTGTGTGCACCCTTGGCGAAGCCGACGCGCTTGCCGAGGACGAGCGCCAGGGCGAGACCTGCTGCGCCGGCGTTGATGTGCACCGCGGTGCCACCGGCGAAGTCGATGACCCCCCACGTGGCAGCCCAACCCGAGGTCAGGTTGAAGACCCACGAGGCGACCGGGAAGTAGACGACCGTGACCCAGATGCCCGCGAAGACCATCCAGGCGCCGAACTTGGCGCGGTCGGCGATGGCGCCGGAGATGAGCGCGACCGTGATGATCGCGAACGTGGCCTGGAAGCCGACGAACGCCATCGACGGGTACGCCGCCTGGATGTTCGAGGACTGCGCCTCCTCGAAGGCCTGGCCGAGGCCGATCTGGTTCCAGTCGATGCTGAAGAACCCGACGACACCGGAGACCGCCGTGCCGTCACCGTGGTTGGCGAAGGCGATCGCGTAGCCGTAGAGCACCCACAGGACGCTCACGAGTGCGATCGCACCGAACGACATCATCATCATGCTGATGACGGACTTGGCCTTCACCAAACCGCCGTAGAAGAAGGCCAGGCCGGGTGTCATGAACAACACCAGCGCCGCCATGACCAACACGAACGTCGTGTTGCCCTGATCAAGCATCTGTTCACCTCTCGATTGCACGAGCGGCTCTTGGACCGCCTCGGGTGACACCGAGTCTGGCGAGGTGACGTTTCACGAGGGGGCACGATGTGTTTCGCGGATGTAACGCGACGGCGCGGTTTGTAAACGTCGTGTTTCGCACGGCCCGATGCCCCCTGGACAGGGGGTGCACCGACCGGTCAGCGGATACCCCGGGCGGTGGGGGTCAGTCCTGGGCGCGGCTCAGGGCCACGACACGGCTCGCTGCGCGCAGGTACTTCTTGCGGTAGCCGCCGTCGAGCATGGCGTCGGGGTACACCTGGTCGAGCGGCGTGCCCGAGGCCACGATCCGGACCTGGGCGTCGTACAGCCGGTCGACGAGCGCGACCCACCGGAGCGCGTCGGTCTGGTCCGTGAACGCCCGGACGTCGGTGAGCCCGACGGCGTCGAGGTCCTCGACGAGTGCAACGTACTTCGACGGGTGCACCGAGCCGAGGTGCGCGACCACGGCCGAGAAGTCGTCGAGCGTGACGGTGCCGGCGGGCAGTGCCGCGGCCACGTCGGACACCACACCCGCCGACTCGTCGACCGCGCGGCGGCGGTAGTCGAGCCCGTCGATCCGCATCGTGTCGAACCGGTCGGACATCGCCTGGATCTCCCGCAGGAAGTCCTGGGCCGCGAACCGTCCCTCGCCGAGCGCGCCCGGAGGTGTGTTCGAGGTGGCGGCGAAGCGGGTGCCGGTCTCGGTCAACTCCTTGATCAGGCGGGTCATGACCATGGTGTCGCCCGGGTCGTCGAGCTCGAACTCGTCGATGCAGACCAGCGCGGTCCCCCGCAGCAGGTCGACCGTGCCCTGGAACCCGAGCGCGCCGACCAGCGCCGTGTACTCGATGAACGTGCCGAACGTCTTCCGCCCGGAGGCCGCGTGGTATGCCGCCGCGAGCAGGTGGGTCTTGCCGACACCGAACCCGCCGTCCAGGTAGACGCCCGACTTCGCAGCGGGCTCGACCGGCTGCTTGCGGCGGCCGAACAGGCCGCGACGGGGCGCTTCGGTCGGCCCGGCCGCGACGAACGCGGCGACGGCGTCGCGCACGTCGGCCTGCGAGGCGTAGTCCGGGTCCAGGCGGTACGAGTCGAACGAGGCGTCCGCGAACTGGGGCGGTGGCACGAGTGCCGCGGCCATCTGCTGCGGGGTCACCTGGGGGTCACGGTCGACGAGGTGCGCTGGCGCGGTGTTCGTGGACAATCAGGAACCCTTCCGGGAAGCAAGTCGTGCGGTGTCACGTTGCGGCTGGGGCACGGTACGTCCGCGTACCGTTGCCCACAGGCACCGACGACCGATCCTAGTCCGGTGCCGGATGACCACCTGGAGGTAGCTCACCATGACCGCACCGGTCGACCCGTCCGAGAAGTTCACCGCCTACGCTCACCCGGAGCGTCTCGTCTCCACCGAGTGGCTGCAGGAACAACTGGACGCCCACACCCCCGACCTGGTCGTCGTCGAGTCCGACGAGGACGTCCTGCTCTACGAGACCGGACACATCCCCGGCGCGGTCAAGATCGACTGGCACACCGACCTCAACGACCCGGTTCAGCGCGACTACATCGACGGCGAGGCGTTCGCCGAACTGCTCGGCAGCAAGGGCATCGGCCGCGAGACCACCGTCGTGCTCTACGGCGACAAGAACAACTGGTGGGCCGCCTACGCCCTCTGGGTCTTCTCGCTGTTCGGCCACGAGGACGTCCGCCTGCTCGACGGCGGCCGTGCGAAGTGGATCGCCGAGGACCGCGCCCTCACCACCGAGGAGACCGTCGTCACGCCGGCCGAGTACCCGGTCGTCGACCGGATCGACACCGAGATCCGTGCCTACAAGGACGACGTGCTCGCCCACCTCGGCAAGCCCCTCATCGACGTGCGCAGCCCGGGCGAGTACGACGGTTCCCGAACCACCGCGCCCGACTACCCGGAAGAGGGTGCACTGCGCGGCGGCCACGTCCCCACCGCGGTGAACATCCCGTGGGCGACCGCCGCCGCACCGGACGGCACGTTCAAGCCGCGCGCGGAACTCGACGCCATCTACCGCGAGGGCGCCGGCATCGGCGATGCGGACGAGGTCATCGCGTACTGCCGCATCGGCGAGCGGTCGAGCCACACCTGGTTCGTCCTCCAGCACCTGCTCGGCTACGACAGCGTCCGCAACTACGACGGCTCGTGGACCGAGTGGGGCAGCGCCGTCCGCGTCCCGATCGTGCAGGGCGCGGAGCCGGGTACAGTTCCGAACCGATGAACGACAGCACCGAGGCCTCCCTCCCCGCCACCCTCGCCGAGATCCGCGACGACTTCCTCGCCCTGGGCCAGAAGGACCGCCTGCAGCTCCTCCTCGAGTTCTCGAACGAGCTGCCCGCACTGCCCGAACGGTTGCAGGGGCACGAGGACGAACTCGAACGGGTCGAGGAGTGCCAGTCCCCCGTGTTCATCACGGTGACCGTGGGCGAGGACGGCGACGCACCCGACGTCGTCCGCATGCACGCCACCGCCCCGCGCGAGGCGCCGACCACGCGCGGCTTCGCCTCCATCCTGGCGCAGGGCCTGAGCGGCTTGACGGCAGCGCAGGTGCTCGCCGTGCCGGCGGACTACCCGTTGACGATCGGGCTGTCCGAGGCGGTCAGCCCGCTGCGGATCCGCGGCATGGTGGGCATGCTCGGACGCGTGCAGCGTCAGGTGCAGGCTGCGGTGTCGTAGACGCGACCTTCTGACAGACGGGAGGCCCGTGGCGGCTCCGCCACGGGCCTCCCGTCCATCTCCCCCTCGGCACGCATGCCGTCCTCTGGAATTTCAGTCCGGACCCGTGCCAGGATGGTGCGGTCAGCTCCAGGGGGGAATGACGATGGCGAAGATCCACGGGAACGATCCGACCGGCTACTCGTACAGCGCGGCGGATGCGCTCAAGTCGGCTTCGACGGCGCTTGCGTCGTCGATCGGCGGCCAGTCCGGGTCGCGGTCGCCATCGGTGACGACTGCGCGTGCGGAGTTCCGGGGCTACTTCTCCGAGGTCTTCGCGGACAACGCCGACATCGCCTCGCGCAGCGCGACGAAGCTCGTCGAGTCGCTGCAGAGCCTGTCGGGCTTCGTGCAGCAGCTCCGCGACGCCGCGAAGCACGAGGACGACCGGCGGAAGCAGGCGAAGGAGTGGACCGCCCGCAAGCGTGAACGCGAGGAGAACCTCCTCGTCGCCGCAGGACACGAGATCTCGACGTGGTTCGGCGGGGGCGACGACCCGAAGCCGCCGGAGCCCGAGCCGGAGCCACGACTGCAGGCGGACGAGGTCAGCGTCACGGGGCGGGAGTTCCCGGCGGGCGGCGGGACCAGCGGTGGGACGTCGTCCGCCGTCCCCGCGGACCTCCGCTCCTTCGAGGCGACCACCCGGACGCTCGACGCCGATCTGTCCGGCGCCGTCTTGACGTTCCGGAACGCCCTGAGCGACTACGAGGCCGAGTGCAACCCGTGCTGGGGCACCCTGAACGCCCAGTCGCTGCTGACCGCGGTGAACGACTGGCTCACGGCGAACGGGAAGGACGCCGACTGGGCGGGCACCGTCGCAGCGCAGTTCGAGGCCGCCGGTGGTGGTGCCGGGCCCGCGACGCTGTCAGACGCGGCGATCGCGGCAGCCCTGTCCTCGGCGGGGATCGACGCCGGACGTGATGACTTCACCATCGGGCCGTTCTCGGCCATGGGAACACCCCCGACGAACGGGTTCGCCGACGACCCGGTCAACACCGCTACCGGCAACTTCCTCGAGCCCGAGACCGACCTGTCCTTCGCGGGGCAGGCCGCGTCGCTCCGGCTCACCCGCATGTACAACTCACTCGACGGCCGCGTCGGGGTGTTCGGACTCGGGTGGTCCTCGATCCTCGACGTCCGGCTCGAGGTCAGCGACGAGGCCGCCTCGGTCGTGCTGGACGACGGTCGGCAGATCGACTTCCCACGGCAGGGGGACGGGTGGAGCCGCGGCATCGGCGAGGACCTGTGGCTCCGGGCCGAACAGGACTCACTCGTCGTGCGGGACAACGCCGGCGGTCGGTGGGCGTTCACGCCGTCCGGACTGTGGCTGAGCAGCGATCGTGGTGCGGGCACCGCCGTGACCGTGCGCCGCGACGAGCAGGACCGGATCACCCGGCTCGCGCACGTGTTCGGGCGGTTCGTCGACATCGAGTACCGCGGCGACCGGGTGGCATCCGTGACGGCGTCGGACGGTCGCCGCGTCGAGTACCACTACGACGACGACGCCCGCCGGCTGGTCCGGGCGACCGACGCTGTCGGCAGTCGTCGGTACCGCTGGAACGCGGACGGGCTGATCGACCGAGTGACCGCGGCGACCGGGGTCGTCGAGTGCGAGAACACCTACGACGACCGCGGCCGGGTCATCGAGCAGCGCACACCGTTCGGTCGACGGGTCCGGTTCACGTACCTGCCGGGTCGGGTCACCTCGGTCTCCGACGTCGACGGGGACCACGCGAACACCTGGATTGCCGACCGGAAGGGCCGCGTCGTCGGGATCATCGACACCGACGGGCAGCGCCAGTCGATGTCGTACGACCCGCACGGCAACCTCGTCTCGGTGACCGAGCGCGATGGTCAGGTGACCGTCCACGGGTACGACGACCGCGGGCGTCGGGTCCGGACCGTGACGCCGGAGGGCGCCGACATCACCTTCGGGTACGACGAGCAGGACCGCATGACCACGGTGGTCACCGCGAACGGCGGGGTCGCCGAGTACGAGTACACGGGCGACGACCGGAACCCGTCGGCCGTCGTCGATCCCGTCGGCGGACGCACGCTGCTCGACTGGCAGGACGGGGTGCTCGTCCGCACCACCGATCCGACGGGCGTCGTCGTCACGTTCCACCACGACGCGTCCGGTGAGCTCGTCGGCGCCGAGAACGCCGTCGGCGACACCGCGCGGTTGGTCCGCGACGCCGGAGGCCGGATCGTCGAGGCCGTCACACCGCTCGGCCACCGGACCCGGTACCGCTACGACGCCGCCGGGCTGCTCACCGCGCGCGAGGATCCGGACGGCGGACTGTGGCGGTTCGAGCACTGCGACGGCGGTCGGGTAACGGCGACGATCGACCCGACCGGTGCCCGCACGGAAGTCACCCACGGTCCACACGGCGAGGTCGTGTCCACCACGGACCCCCTCGGTCGCGTCGTCACGAAGGACTTCGACGCGTTCGGCAACGTGTCGACGATGACCCTGCCCGGCGGTGCCGAGTGGGCGTTCGTCCACGACGCGCTCTCGCGGCTCGAAGCCGTGGTCGACCCGGCCGGCGGCACCTGGAGACGCGAGTACAACGCGGTCGGAGCCCTCGGCGCCACCGTCGACCCGACCGGTGTCCGCACCGAGGTGGGGCAATCGCGCACGGACGGCGTCTCCACGGTCCGCGACGCCTTCGACGCCGTGTCCGTCACGACCGACGAGTTCGGGCGTCCGACCCGGCTCGAGCACGCGGATTCCTCTGCTGAGCTGACGACGTACGACGCTTGCGGCCGCCCGGTCGAGCTCGTCGACCCGGACGGTGGGCTCACCCGCATCCAACGTGACCTCGCCGGACGCGTCGTCGCCGTCACCACCCCGGCGGGCCGCACCACCCGGTACGAGTACGACGCGTGCGGCCGACCGGTCTCCGCGATCGATCCCGCCGGCGCACGCACCACGCTGACCTACGACGCGGATTCGCGGGTCGTCGCGCGCACCCTGCCGACCGGCGAGGTCGCTCGGACCGAGTACGACCGCCAGGGCCGGGTCGTCCACGCCGACGTCCCCGGGGTCGGCACCGTCCGGTACCGGTACGACCGAGTCGGTCGCGTGGTCTCGGCGCGGGACACCCGCTTCGGCCAGCGGACCTTCCGGTACGACGCCGCAGGACAGCTCGTCGCCGCGGTGAACGGTCTCGGGGGTACGACCCGCTACGAGTACGACCAGCGTGGACGACTCGTCCGCTCCGTCGATCCGCTGGGTGGCGTGACCGTCCGGACGTACACGCAGCTCGACAAGGTGGCCTCGTCCACGGATCAGCTCGGGCGCACGACGACGGCGACCTACGACGCCGCCGGACGACAGCTCACCCAGACCGATCCGGACGGCACCGTGCTGCGGTGGGAGTACGACGCAGCCGGTCGGGAATCCGCGCAGTACGCCGACGACCGTCTGATCGGCCGCATCGACCGCGATGCCCGCGCCCGCACGGTGACGATCACCGACGAGACCCGTGCGGACTCCCCTGCCTCCCACGTCCTCGAGTTCAGCCGACTGGGCCAGCTCGTCCGACGTGCCACCGGCACGCGCGAGACCCGGTGGACCCACGATGCCGACGGACTCCGCACCTCGGTGCAGTCCCCTGACGGGTCCACGACCCGGTACGAGCACGACGCCACCGGACGGGTCGTCCGCGTCGACCACTCGGCCTTCGGCGAAGTTCGGTACGAGCACGACGCGGCAGGGCGGCTCCTGGAGGCCCGCGCCGGCGACCAGCTGCAGACCTGGGAGTACGCGAACGGACACGTCGTCCGACACACGCGCATCGACTCGGACGGCACGCACCTCAGCACCATCGGGCGCGACGCCGACGGGCGCATCACCCGGGTCGATGGACCCGGCGGGAGCACCACCTACGAGCACGACGATGCCGCGCAGCTGGTGGCGTCCGTCCAGGACGGCAGTCGCACGGGCTGGGTCTACGACGCAGCGGGTCGCCTGGTCGAGGAACGAACGGACTCCGGGGCCCGACGGTTCTCGTACGACGCCGCCGGACAGCTGACCAGGGTCGACGCTCCGGACGGGGTGCCCGAGGCGGAGTACGCCTACGACGGCGCTGGTCGTCGGGTGGAGGCGCTCCGAGCCGACGGGGTGACGACCACGTACGGCTGGACCCCGCAGGGTCACCTCACCGCGGTGGCGGAGGCCACCGCGGCAGGCACCACCACGACCGACCTGCACGTCGACGCCCTCGGTGAACTCGCCGATGTCGACGGCATCCCGATCGCTTGGGACACCGCCGCGTTCGCGCCGACGCTCCTCGCTGTCGGCGACACCCCGGTCGTCCGCGCTCCCGGTGGTCTCACCGGGGTGGGCGACGGGTGGGCAACCAGCGGTCGGCGCACGACGAGAGCAGCCGACGACGCCGACCCGTGGCAGACGCTCATCGACCTCGGCGGTTCCGGCCTGCCCGGCGAGATCGCGCTCGGCGCCGACGGTTCGCTGCAGGTCGCCGGCTTGGAGTGGATGGGTGCCCGCGCGTACGACTCGTCGTCGCGCGGCTTCCTGTCCATCGACCCGGTCAGCGCGCCCGCCGGAGCAGCCTGGGCAGGCAACCCCTACTCGTTCGCCGGCAACGATCCGCTGCACGCCATCGACCCGCTCGGTCTCGCGCCCGTTACCGACGCGGAACTGGAGGCCTACGCGGCGGCCGAACAGGGTCCGCTCGCCCGGGCCGCTGCGGCCACCGGTGACTGGTTCGCGGACAACTGGGAGTACGTCGCCGGCGGCGCGATGGTCGTCGCGGGCGGTGTGCTTCTCGCCACCGGCGTCGGCGGTCCGGTCGGCATGATGCTCATCAGCGCCGGTGCCGACACCATCATCCAGAAGGCCACGACCGGCGAGGTGAACTGGGGCCAGGTCGCCGTCAGCGGGGCATTCGGTGCGGTCGGCGGTGGTGCCGGTGCCCTGATCGGGAAGCACCTGCTGGGCAACGCCGCAGAGGGCGCGGTCGAGAACGTCGCGAACTACGCCGTGAGCGGCCAGCCGGTGACCCCCGGTGGCCTGCTCCGGAACGCTGCCGAGGGTGCCGCGACGTCGGCGGCCACCGGCGGCACGATGTCGAAAGTGCACCTGCCGACCGCGGTGAACAGGCTTTCCGACGTCGCTCCTTTACCTCCGACAGGACTCGGTGAGCGCGCCCAGCGAATTGCAGACAAGGTTCTCGAAGATCCGAACAAGATGGGGCACATCTTCGACAAGAAGGAACACGGACTTGATCCGCTCGTCGACTCGATGGGAGGGAAGCGTCCGGTCATCGAGGCCGTTGCCCATCACCTCGACAAAAAAGATCTACCCCCCGGCAAATTTGTTGAAGATGTACCAATAAGCGACGCTACTGTTCGCGTACGTGGATCCAATGTAGAGGACACCCCTCGTGTCGGTACAATGTTCATCCCAAGGGACACACCTTGAAGATTGGGGCAACATGAAGACAGAAGACGAATCACGTCTGCACGATCTCGTCCGCACTTGCTTGGATCACCTACTCCTACCTGAATCAGGACCATTGCAGGACCAAGCGCAAGCAATTCGAGGATTCCGAGCGACTGGTCCACGGATCTGGCAGATAGACCTTGACGACTCACCCGCCGTCAGCTTGCCGGACCAGCCCCTTCCGATCGAAGCCTCTTATGCAGATGAATCTTCTGAAGTTGTAGGCGAAGTTCTTATCTGGACGAAGAACGGGAGGATTGACAGTCTAGAGCTTCCGTGGTTCACGGATTTGATGCCAAGAAACATTCCCAGCGCTCAACAACTGCTATTTGACGAATGATTTCCAGCGTCTTCAAGCGGAGGACAAGGCGAGGTTGAATCGGATCCGATGCTGCGACTTTTTACCCGTGAATCTGAACAGGGCGATAGCGGGTGGTTCGACCTCGCCGACGTCGTGTCCTCCCTTCATCTGCCGCAGCTTTCATGGACGGCCGAGGACATATTCGTGAACGTGTCGAGAGATCCCGGACTGGACGTTGCCGAACTGGAGCAGCTCTCGAGCGCGCCCCACTTGCCCAATCCGGTGCTCGACAATGCCTCGTTCATGCGACTCACCGAAACCACGCAGCAGTTCATCGATGGCGAGTTCGTCGGATTCAACCCATCCGAAGTCGGTGATATCGACAGAGCAGTCATCCGCCTCGACATGAGTGACGGCTCGTTGTGGACGATCATCATCGACACAGATCGGGTCGAGATTCGGGACGGATTTGCCCGGGCATTCGGGCCGGGAACGCGAGTGCCGGCGATGACCACCCGCACCACCGGGCCTTCGACCGAAATGCCACCGTGAACACCGCACGGTCGCGAGCCTTGAGCAGAAACAGAGCAACCGGCCCACGAGAACGAAACGTGCTCTCTTGAGTCCACCGGTCCACGCGGGGATGGCTCCCCATCCGTGAACAGCATCACCCGTCAGGGTCGAGTTGCCCATCGGAGTTGGGGCGAAGCTCCCCCGCGATCGCACTTGTGACGTGTGCAACCAAAGCCTGAAAGGACCACGTTGAGTTCACAGCAACAGATCTACCCAGTTGCGGTCGGTGACGTCTTCACCGTGCCGCTCGATGACAGCAAGGTGGTGCTCGGACAGGTGATCGGCAAGTACACGAAGGCGCTCTACGTCATCATCTTCGACCTCGTCGCGCCCGTCAGGTCAGTGCAGACCCTCCACTTCAGCGACGTGACGGCAGCGACTCCCCTTCTCGCGCGGATGACGTTGGATGCGCGATTCCGACCGGGCATGTGGCAGATCGTGGGCAACAGCATTCCCGATCATCGCCGGTTCCTGCCCGCGTTCAGCCACGGATCGGAGGACTACGACGGTGTGCACGTCACGAACTTCGACGGGTCGAGGATGCGGAGGGCGACGGCTGACGATGCCCGCCGTGTTCCGCATCTGACCGTCGACTCCCCGATGGTCGTGGAGAAAGCGGTTCGTGCCCACCACGGCTTGGAACCGTGGCGGCCGGTGTACGACGACCTCCGGTACCGCCCCACTCCGACGTCATGGGAACTCTTCGGAGAATCTCGATCTGCTCGAGCAGACTCAGCGAGGGCAGCTCCTGAACAGCAATCCGTACAAGGGAACGATCATGGTCGCTGACACCGCTGACCCCACCGGGGGCGCGATGACCGTCGAGCGCGCGGGCACGCTCGACCTCATAGGCGTCGACTTCCGGCTTGAGCTGGGGTTCGGCAACGGCTACCGCGTCCAGCTCGAATCCGAGTGCACCGTCACCGACCGGTCCGGAAGCACCGCGGTCGTCGATCCCGAAAGCAAGGACGCACTGGCCCCGATCCTGCGGCTGTTCGGTGTCGAGCTCGTTCGGAGTTCGACCGAGAACGGCGTACTGACGCTGATCTTCGACGGCGGGGACACCCTCGTCGCCGGTCCCGATGCCGAGTTCGAGTCCTGGCAGGTCTCCGGGCCGAAGGTTCGCCCGGCCCGCACCGAGCCTCCGACCGGAAGCACGAGCACGGGCACGGAAGGAGATCGAGGATGAGCGGCGTTCCGCGCCAGCCCTTCGCGCTGGACATCGCCGGCGACACCGTCGACCTCATCACCATCGGACCAGACGTGACGATCCGCTTCTCGAGCGGTGCTTCGCTCCGGTTCGAGACCGACTTCGCGCTGACAGGCTCTGACGGGGAGCACGCGTTCCTCGATCCCGGCGACAAACCGTCCCTGCTCGACCTCCTTGCCCTGCACAACAAGGTCGTCTCGGACGGTGCAGTCACGGGCGCGCGGATCGCCATCCGGTTCGCCTCGGGTGAGTTGCTCGAGGGCTGGTCGAACCGCCGAGGTCCGTCCTGGCACTACAGCGAACCGGGGCGCGCACGGGTCGACATCGACGTCCTGCCCGACGGCGAGGTCCGGTACCGACAGGGCCCGTCGTCCGCGGAGATCCGACGGTGACGGACGCGCCCCCGGCCATCTCGATCCACCATCTCCGAGCGGTCACCGATGAATCGACCGTGGAGCTCCCGGACCGTGTCGTCGAGGTCCTCGCCACTGTCGGGCCGGACACGGATGTGCTCGTCTCCGACGTGTCCGCACGCTCGTTCGCAGCGGTCATCCGGCGGACCTACTCGAAGCAGGAGCCGAACCTCGCGCCGTTCATCGACCCACTCGAAGCCCTCGGCGACGAGCTCGTCCTGATCTGTCAGGTAGAGCACGCCGACGAACTCGTGACGGTCGTGTTGCGCGCGACGGACCGAACGCTCGTGGCGGCCACGGCGATCGACCGATCCATCGGACTCGTCCACATCACCGTCCAGGAGCTGTGCTCGCGCCTGCGCACATCAGACGCCCCGGGGGCCGAACTGGCGCTCGAGGTGGCATCGCAGTGCGCGGCCGAGGAACGGCTCCGTGTCTTCGATCAGGGCGCGCTGGCGACGGCACGGACCTTCCTGACGAAGTACACGATGGCCGCCGAGAAGGGCTTCGACGTCCGCGGACTCGACGAGTTCGCCCGTGCGCTCGTGCCGCTCGGCGACGAACAGCCGCGGTTCTGCATCGTGCAGGCTGACACATGGGTCGGATTCACGGCGTTCACGCCCGGCAGGACCGACGTCCTCGCTGCCATGAGCGTGGGCGGCCTCTCGCCCCAGACCGAGACGACCGAGGAGAACGGATGACCACGACAGTGCCGGGCGACCTGGGGATGGCCACCTACCGGATCGCCGCTGCTCGCATCGTGCTGCCCGACCTGGTGCAGTTCTTCTCAGAGCTCGAAACATCAGAGCTCGATTCACCAGAGCTCGTCTGGGTCCTCACGACCCTGTACGCCGTCACGTCCCCTGACAAGCCGGTCCAAGCGCTCCCACTCGAACGCCGCGTCGACGCGGCGGCGGAACCCGGGCTCATCCTGAGCCATGCCGAGGCGATGGAGATCGCTGACAGCATGCGGCAGCTCATCGACGGCGAGTTCCTCGGCTACCTCCCCGGCTCGGACCTGACCGACGAGTCGAACCTGGTCGTCCGGATCGACGCGTTCGACAGTGGCGAATGGACCGTGACGGTCCGACCGCCGCTCACGACGATGAGCGATGCCTTCGACCGGACGCACGGCCCAGCGCAGCTCGGCCGACCGGCGACTCGTCTCGAGGAGTTCGGGCCGCGACAGCAGACGACGAACGGAACGAATGCCGGACCACCCGCTTCGTGAGCAGGAATGGTCGGGTGTCGGACGGTGGCTCGACCATTTCTGCTCACGATGCGACCGAACGGACGCAAGGACGGACGGGAGGCGCGGTGCCAGCTGGAACCGCGCCTCCCGTCCGCCCTTCGGTCGCGTCTACCGCGCGCTGGTCGCCCCGCGCCGCTGGACCACCTCGGTGAGCCACGCGAGGATGCGGGCGTCGAACCAGTCGGCGTCGTGGTTCCAGAGCTTGGTGTGCCGGGCCGTGGTCTGGATCTCGAGCCGCACCAGATCGGGCCGTGCGCGGGCCAGGTCGTGCGAGGCCGAGGACGGCACGAACCCGTCGTCGTCGCTGTGCAGCAGCAGGATCGGCACCGTGAGCTCGTCGGAGCGCGTGACCATGTCGAGCTCGCGCAGGTCCACAGGAGCCTGGAGCCCGGCGAGCCGGTGCAGCACCGGCGTGCGGAGCAGGCGTTGCGCGACCTTGCGGACCGGACGCGGCAGACGCAGGAGCTGGCTCTGCGACTTCAGCACCGCGTGCCAGTCGACCACCGGAGACTCCAGCACCACCCCGTCGACCAGGCCGGCGAAGCGCGAGCGGAGCAGGGTCTGCAACACGACGGCGCCACCCATCGACCAGCCCATGAGCACGACGCTCTGGGCGTCCTGCGCGGTGAGCCAGCGGAGGACGGAGTCGACGTCCTCCCACTCGGTGCTGCCGAGGCCGTAGCGGCCGTCGACGCTCGGCGGGGCGACGCCGTCGTTCCGCCACGACGCGAGCACGACCGAGTAGCCGGCGGCGCGGAACACCGGGACGGCGCGGATCGTCTCGGCACGCGTGACGCCACGGCCGTGCACCAGGACCGCCCAGGGCGCTGCCGGGTCGTCGGCGCGGACGACCCACGCGGGAGCCGGGCCGTTCGGGGTGGGGATGTCGACGTCCTCGACGGGCACGTCGAGTTCGCCGGGGGTCAGGTAGAACCAGCCGCCCCAGCGACCGCGGCGTGCAGCGGTCGGGTCGCCGGCGTCGATCGCGATGATGCGGCGTGTGACGGTGGTGTCGGTGGCGCCGAGGACCTCACCGACGCGCATGTGCCCGGTGCCGGCGCCGAACCAGAGGGAGTAGCGGCCCTGCAGCTCGGTGTCGGCGGTCCGCTCGATGGTCACGGTCATCCGGACCGGGTCGACGGCGTGGATCGGGACGCGTTCGGTGCGCTTGCGGTCCGGGGTGACGACGGCACGGGCGACGGCGGCGACGAAGCCGCCGATGACGGCCGTTCCCACGGCGGCGGCGGCCAGACCGGCGCCGAGCGCGATGAAGCCGGCCGATCGTGCGGTCTCCTGGACGACGTCCTCGGCGGGTCGCGCGGATCGGGACATGGCCCGGAGCCTAGTCTGCATGTGTGTCCGAAACCCGAGAGCCCGACGCCTTCGCGCGGCTCCGCGCGTTCGTGTCCTCCGGCAGCAGCCGTTCCGAGACCACCGTCACCGAGATCCCCTCGCCCACGCGGATCGCACCGTTCTCGATCGCCCTGGCGGCGGACGTGTCCGGCACCGCGCACGGCGTCGAGTCGGACCTCGGCACCGGGCGCTTCATCGCCCTGTACGACCCCGAAGAACCCGAGGGCTGGGGCGGCGCGTTCCGGGTGGTCTCGTTCGCGCAAGCACCACTCGAACCCGAGATCGGTGTCGACGAGTTCGTCGCCGACGTCACGTGGAGCTGGCTCGTCGACGCGCTCGAGACGCACGGCGCCGAGTACGACCACGCCTCGGGCACGGCCACCAAGATCATCTCGCGCGGGTACGGCGACCTCGCCGCACAGGGCGACGGCGCCCAGCTGGAACTCCGCGCATCGTGGACGCCGCGCGGTGACGACCTCACCGCGCACGTCCGGGCATGGCAGGACATCGTCGCCATGCTCGCCGGTCTGCCTCCTGCCTCGGACGGCGTGACCCTGTTGGCCCCGAGGAGGCTCGCCAAGTGACCGACCCCGTCAGTTCGACCCCCGGTGCACCGGACCCCGCGTTCGAGGACTCGCACGAGGCCGTCAAGGTCATCGAGTCGCGCGACGACTACCTGGCCGCCGTCGCGGCGATCGCTGCGGGTCACGGCCCCGTCGCCGTCGACGCCGAGCGCGCCAGCGGCTACCGCTACTCGCAGCGCGCCTACCTGATCCAGGTGTTCCGCCGCGGTGCCGGCGCGTTCCTGTTCGACCCGATCCCGATCGGCGACTTCTCCGAGCTGCAGGCGGCCATCGTCGACGAGGAGTGGCTCTTCCACGCCGCGTCGCAGGACCTGCCGTGCCTGCAGGAGGTCGGCCTCGTCCCGACCCGCATCTTCGACACCGAACTCGGCGCACGCATCGCCGGGTTCCCCCGGGTCGGGCTCGGTGCCGTCGTCGAGCAGCTGCTCGGGATCACGCTCGCCAAGGCGCACTCGGCGGCCGACTGGTCGACCCGACCGCTGCCGCAGTCGTGGCTGGTGTACGCATCGCTCGACGTTGAACTCCTGCCGGACCTGCGCGACGCCCTCGCCGCGAAGCTCGACGAGGCCGGCAAGTCCCGCATCGCGGAGGAGGAGTTCGACGCGGTGCTGCACCGCGCCCCGAAGCCCGTCCGCGCCGAGCCGTGGCGCCGGCTGTCCGGCATGCACGCCCTCCGTGGTGCCCGCGCGCTCGCGATCGCCCGGTCGCTCTGGCTCGCCCGCGACGAGTACGCCCGCGCGGCCGACATCGCTCCCGGGCGCACCATCCCCGACGCCGCGATCGTCGCAGCGGCGGCGGCCGCACCCGCGTCGCGCGCCGAGCTCGGCGGGCTGAAGGCGTTCACCGGCCGGGCCAGCCGGTCCGAGCTCGACCGCTGGTGGGCCGCGGTGGACGAGGGCCGGACGACCGAGGACCTGCCGAAGCTCCGCGGTTCCGGCGAGGCCACGCTCCCGCCGCCCCGCGCCTGGGCCGACCGCAATCCCGCCGCCGACCGACGGTACAAGGCCGCCCGTGCTGCAGTGACGAAGCGGTCCGAGGAGCTCGACATCCCGCTCGAGAACCTGCTCACCCCGGAGACCCTCCGGGTGGTGTCGTGGGCACCGCCGTCGCCACCGTCGACCGAGCTGGTCGGGGCTGCCCTCGCCTCGCACGAGGCCCGTCCGTGGCAGGTGGAGGAACTGGCCTCGGTCATCGCCTCGGCCTTTGTCGCTGCTGCACAGCAGCCCGCGGCGACGGATGACGTCGAGTCGTAGGAACCGCCCAACCGGCATGCGGCCGCCCAGCCTGGGGGCATAGCGTCGGGAGTGTCGCCGGGCGAGGCCCGGCCGGCCGGAGCGATGAGCGTTCCGGCCCGATCGAAGAGGATCTGGGAGGCCCGGATTGCCAAAGGCATCAGACGTCGTGTTCGTGGACGGAGTACGGACGCCGTTCGGACGAGCCGGCGAGAAGGGGGTGTTCTGGAAGACCCGGTCCGACGACCTCGCGGTGCACGCGATGCGCGGACTGCTCGACCGGAACGCCTCGCTCGACACCGCAGCGGTGGACGACGTCGCCGTCGCGGCGACCACGCAACAGGGTGACCAGGGGCTGACCCTCGGCCGCACCGTCGGCATGTTGGCCGGCCTGCCGAAGTCGGTCCCCGGGTACGCGATCGACCGCATGTGCGCCGGGGCCATGACGAGCGTCACGACCCTCGCGGGTGCCATCGCCTTCGGCGCCGCGGACATCGCGATCGCCGGGGGTGTCGAGCACATGGGGCGCCACCCGATGGGCTTCAACTCGGACCCGAACCCGCGGTTCATCGCCGAACGCATGGTGTCGAGCGACGCGCTGGTGATGGGGTCCACCGCCGAGCGCCTGCACGACCGCTTCCCGGCGATCACGAAGGACCGCACGGACGCCTACGCCGTCCAGTCCCAGCAGCGGTACGCCGCGGCGTGGGCCGCCGGCAAGCTGCAGCCCGACGTCATCCCGGTCGAGGTGAACAAGGGCGACGGGTGGGACGTCATCAGCACCGACGAGCCGCCGCGTCCGGGCACCACGCTCGAGGCGCTGGCCGCGCTGAAGACGCCGTTCCGCCCGCACGGACGGGTCACCGCCGGCAACGCCGCCGGCCTCAACGACGGCGCGACAATGAGCTTGCTCGCCTCGGCCGAGGGCGCCAAGGAGCACGGCCTGCCGACGAAGATGCGCATGGTCTCGTTCGCCTTCGCCGGCGTTGAGCCCGAGGTCATGGGCGTCGGCCCGGTTCCCGCGACCGACAAGGCGCTGTCGAAGGCCGGCCTGTCGATCGACGACATCGGTTTGTTCGAGATCAACGAGGCGTTCGCGGTGCAGGTGCTCGCGTTCCTCGACAACTACGGCATCCCGCAGGACTCCGCGAACGTCAACGCGTGGGGCGGCGCGATCGCCGTCGGTCACCCGCTGGCATCGAGCGGTGTCCGCCTGATGAACCAGCTCGCCGCCCAGTTCGCCGAGCGCCCGGACGTCCAGTACGGCATCACCACGATGTGCGTCGGGCTCGGCCAGGGCGGCACCGTCATCTGGGAGAACCCCGGCTTCAGCAAGTCCGCAGCACGTTCGGCTCGGAAAGGGGCATGAGCATGACCACCGTCGACACCGACCGTCTGTCCGAACTCAGCGAGGACGAGGTCGTCACACACTCGTTCGTCAAGCACGTCACGATGCCCTCCGGTGGCACCCTGGCGCTCATCACGCTCGACAACGGCAAGGACTACAAGCGTCCGAGCACCCTCGGGCCGCGCACGCTCCGCGAACTCTCCGGGGTGCTCGACACCCTGAAGACCGAGGCGACCGCCGGCACGATCCAGGGCGTCGCGATCACCGGCAAGGAGTACTGCTTCGCCGCCGGGGCCGACCTGTCCCAGGCCGCCGCGGTGCCCTCACGCGAGGCCGCCCATGACCTGGCCGCTCTCGGGCACGCCACCCTCCGCAAGTTCTCCGACCTCGGGGTGCCGTCGTTCGCCTTCGTGAACACCCTGGCCCTCGGCGGTGGGCTCGAGATCGGGCTGCACTGCACCTACCGGGTGTTCTCGTCCGCGGCGCAGGGGATCGGCCTGCCCGAGGTCTTCCTCGGCATCATCCCGGGCTGGGGCGGCGCGACACTGCTCCCCCGCCTGATCGGTCCGGAGCGCGCGCTGCGGGTCATCGTCGAGAACCCCCTCAAGAACAACCGCCTGATGGACGGCCGGGCCGCGGTCGAGATCGGCATCGGCGACGTGCTGATCCCGTCGGTGACGTTCCTGCCGTCGGCAGTCGCCTGGGCCGACGGCGTCATCGCCGGTCGTGTGTCGGTCAAGCGGCCCAATGAACCCGGCATGCTCGAGAAGGCTGCATGGGGCACGGTCGTCAAGGTCGCCCGTGGGCAGGTCGCGTCGAAGATCGGGACGGTGCCGAAGTCGCCGTTCCGCGCGCTCGACCTCGTGGCCGCCGCTCGCGGCGGTTCCCTGGACGAACGGTTCGCCGACGAGGACGACGCCCTTGCCGACCTGCTCTCCGGTGACCAGTTCGCCGCGTCGATGTACGCGTTCGACCTGGTGCAGAAGCGTGCGAAGAAGCCCGTCGGTGCTCCGGAGGGCGTTGAGCCGAAGAAGATCACGAAGGTCGGCGTCCTCGGCGCTGGTCTCATGGCCTCGCAGTTCGCGCTGCTGTTCGCCCGACGACTCGGCGTCCCCGTCGTGATCACGGATGTCGACCAGTCCCGCGTCGACGCCGGTGTGGAGCGGATCCGCGGTGAGGTCGGCAAGCTGCTCGAGAAGGGGCGGATCTCCCCCGACGACGCGAACCGCATCACCGCACTCGTCAGCGGGTCGGTGTCGTACGACGCCTTCGCCGACGCCGACTGGGTGATCGAGGCCGTCTTCGAGGAGATGAGCGTCAAGCAAGAGGTCTTCCGGAAGATCGAGCAGGTCATCGCGCCGGACGCCATCCTCGCCACCAACACCTCGTCGTTGTCCGTCTCCGAGATGGGCTCGGTGCTGTCCGACCCGTCGCGCCTGGTCGGGTTCCACTTCTTCAACCCGGTCGCCGTGATGCCGTTGCTCGAGGTCGTCCGCACCGCCGACACCTCCGACGAGACGCTCGTCACGGCACTCGCCGTCGCGAAGACCCTCAAGAAGACGGCGATCATCACGGCCGACCAGCCGGGCTTCGTCGTCAACCGGGTGCTCGCACGGGTCCTCGGTGAGGCGATGCGCGGCGTCGAGCAGGGCACCTCGTTCGACGTCGTGGCGGCCGGTGCCGCGCCGCTCGGACTGCCGATGTCGCCGTTCGAACTACTCGAGCTCGTGGGCCTGCCGGTCGGAGCGCACGTGCTCGACTCGCACCACGCTGCCTGGCCGGAGCGCTTCTACCCCGGTGACGGGCTGAAGAAGATCGCCGAGTACGGCAAGATCCTGACCCGCGACAAGAAGGGCAACGCGACCGGGTACGACCCCGCCGCCGTCAAGCTCGTCGCGCCGTCGAAGAAGGACGCGAAGCCCGTCGACGCTGCCGCGATGCAGCAGCGCTTCGAGGACGCCCTGGCCGACGAGCTGCACCGCATGCTCGAGGACGAGGTCGTCCAGCACGTCGAGGAGATCGACCTCGGCCTGATCCTCGGTGCGGGCTACCCGTTCCAGGCCGGTGGGATCAGCCCCTACCTCGACCGCAGTGGGGCGTCCGAGCGCGTCTTCGGTGGGAGCTTCCACGACCCGCTGATCGTCGGCCCGGCTTCCCGCTAGCCGGCGCGAGTCCCGCGCCTCCACAGGACCGCCTGGTTCCGCAAAACACCGGTGTTCGTGCACTGAACCCCCGCATCCCGCGGTGCGACGCACGAACACCGGTGTTCTGCTGCCTGGCGTACGGTGCAGGAGTGACGCAGGAGTGGTGGGCACCGAAGACCGCCGCAGGGCCGTCCGTGGTCCTGCCGGTCCCGCTCGACGCTGTACCGGCCCTGCTCCGGCGAGCAGTCGATGCCGTTCCGGGTGCCGCGGCCATGGAGATCCGCGACGACGGCGCCGTCATCGCCCGCCGGACGTCGTTCGCGATGCGGGCCGAGAACATCGTCCTGACCTTCCGGCGCGAGTCGGCCTCGTCGTCCCGCGTCCAGATCCTCCGCGAGGGCCGCGACGGTCTGGACTCCGGCCAGGTCCTCTGGGTGACGCCGATGGCGCGGGCGATCCTCGCTGCGCTGCGGTCAGCAGCTGCACCAGGTCCGGCAGCGCCCCCGTCGTGAGCCGCCGTCAGCCGCCCACGCAGTCGTTGCTGCCGCTGAAGCACGGCGGGACCGACGGCCGTGGTGCCGGCGGCTCGGGCGGCTCGTTGTCGTACGACGTGAAGTACGCGGCGCTGTGCGTCACGACGAGCACGTAGTCCGCCCCGCTCGCCCGGACAGCGCCGTCGCGTCGGTCGACGCCGAGACCCGGTGCGGACTGCACGACGGACGATCCCTCCGACTGCCACAATCCGAGTGACCCGTCCCAACCGCGGACCCGCACGACCGCGAACCGGTCCTGCCCGAGGTCGTTGCCGAGTGCGATCGACTGCCGCCCACCGATGTCGACCAAGTACGGTGTCGATCCGTCCGGCTGGATCGCCTGTGCCACGAGGTCCTCGTCGGTCAGGCCGCCCGTGCGCAGCGCCGGTCCGGCGATGCGCACCGCGTCGACCGGTGTGGTTGCACCGTCGATCGTGTACACCGCTCCGGCGTCGATCCGACACGTCGTGCCCGAAGCGGGCTGGAAGAACCCGGAGTTGCTCGCGTGGCCGCACGAGTCGGTCCAGGTGGCATCAACCCGGTGGACTGCGGCGGTGCCCTCCCAGTCGACCACACGGTGCATCGTCTGTCTGGCGCCGACCCGGGCATCTGCGCCGAGCTCCGGCGTGACCGTGCCGTCGTTCATCGCTGCGCACCCTGAGGACAGCGCCACCACCGCGAGACCGATCGCCACCGCCGTCGTCCTGAACCCCCGTCGCATGCGGCGATCCTGCCAGACGTCCCCGAAGGACATGCCCCTGTCGGCATGCGTGACCCTCCGCGACCCGCCTAGCGGTCGGCGGACTCCCGCGACCGCGCGGGCTTCGCCTGCGGCAACTTCGTCCCGACGACCTGGTCGATCACGTCGCAGGCGATCGCCTGCGCCGTCAGCCCGACGTCGGCGAGGATCTGCGACCGGGTCGCGTGGTCGATGAACTCGTCCGGCAGCCCCAGCTCGTTCACGCCCGTGTCGACCCCGGCGGCCCGCAGGTCCTGCCGGAGCCGGGTCCCGACGCCACCGACGCGCACGCCGTCCTCGATCGTGATGACGAGCCGGTGCGTCCGCGACAGCTCGATGAGCGAGCCCGGGATCGGGACCACCCAGCGCGGGTCGACCACGGTGACGCCGATGCCCTGCGCCTCGAGCAGCGCCGCGGCCTCGAGCGCCGTCGGCACCATGGAGCCGACGGCCACGAAGAGCACGTCCTCGACGCCGTCCGCGGCGGCGTGCAGCACGTCCACCCCGTCGGCGAGACGACGGACGGCGGGGATGTCCGGCCCGACCTGGCCCTTCGACCACCGGAGGACGGTGGGGGCGTCGTCGACGGCGATCGCCTCGCGGAACTCCTCGCGCAGGGTCGCTGCGTCACGGGGTGCGGCGATCCGGATGCCGGGCACGACCTGCAGCAACGCGAGGTCCCACATGCCGTGGTGCGACGGCCCGTCCGGTCCGGTGATGCCGGCGCGGTCGAGCACGAACGTCACGCCGGCCTTGTGCAGCGCGACGTCCATCAGCACCTGGTCGAAGGCGCGGTTGAGGAAGGTCGCGTAGAGAGCCACCACGGGGTGCAGGCCGCCGTAGGCGAGACCGGCGGCGGTCGTCACGGCGTGCTGCTCGGCGATGCCGACGTCGTACACGCGGTCGGGGTGCTGCTCCTGGAACAGGTGCAGTCCGGTCGGTCGGAGCATCGCTGCCGTGATCGCGACGACACGGGGGTCCGAATCGCCCACAGAAGCCAGGGAAGACGCGAACACCGAGGTCCACGACGGCCCCGACGCGGCGTCGAGCGACTCCCCCGTCTCCGGGTCGATGTGTCCGACGGCGTGGAACTGGTCGGCCTGGTCGCGCAGGGCGGGTTCGAACCCGTGCCCCTTCTCGGTGATCGCGTGCACGATCGTCGGGGCACCGTAGGCCTTCGCCTGGCGGAGCGCCGCTTCCATCGCCCGCTGGTCGTGGCCGTTGACCGGGCCGATGTACTTGATGTCGAGGTTCGAGTACAGCGCCTCGTTGTTCGTGAACCGCGACAGGAACCCGTGCAGGCCCCCACGCATCCCCCGGTAGACCGCACGTCCGGGGGCACCGAACCGGTCCGCCACCGCCCGCGAGGTCTCGTACAGCGCCCGGTACTCGCGCCGCGTCCGCATCGAGCTGAGGAACCGCGCCATTCCACCGATCGTCGGGGCGTAGGACCGGCCGTTGTCGTTGACCACGATGACCAGCCGGCGGTCGTTGTCGTCCGAGATGTTGTTGAGCGCCTCCCACGTCATCCCACCGGTGAGGGCGCCGTCACCGACCACCGCGACGACGGTGCGGTCGGTCTGTCCGGTCTGCCCGAACGCGCGGGAGATCCCGTCGGCCCAGGACAGGGACGACGACGCGTGCGAGGACTCCACGATGTCGTGCTCGGACTCGCTGCGCTGCGGGTAGCCGGCGATGCCGCCCCGCTCGCGGAGCTTCGAGAAGTCCTGCCGCCCGGTGACGAGCTTGTGCACGTACGACTGGTGCCCGGTGTCGAACACGAACGGGTCGTTCGGCGAGTCGAAGACCCGGTGCATCGCGAGCGTCAGCTCGACGACGCCGAGGTTCGGTCCGAGGTGCCCGCCGGTCTTCGCGACCTCGGCCACCAGGAACCGGCGGATCTCGGTGGCGAGGTCGGTCATCTGCGCGTCGGAGAGACGCTTCAGGTCGCGCGGCGACGTGATGCTGCTGAGCAGGCTCACGGGCGCTCCTTTCGTGGGGCTGTCGGCCCACTCTATTCTCGTGGACTCCCATTCAACCGACCTCGCAGGCTCGGTCGGCGCTGGCGCCGCGCGCCGCTGGCGCGTCGCATCATGCGGAGCGCGCGGGAGGCCCGTGGCGGTGTCGCCACGGGCCTCCAGTCCGCCATGTGGTCGCGTCAGCGCCCCGTGCGCGCGTCGCTCCTGTCGTTCAACTGACTCAGACGAGCGACCGGAGCACGTACTGCAGGATGCCGCCGTTGCGGTAGTAGTCGGCCTCACCCGGGGTGTCGATGCGAACGACCGCGTCGAACTCGACCGGCTGCTTGCCGGCGGGCGAGTGCTCGCTCGGCGTCGCGGTCACGTACACGGTCTTCGGGGTCCGGCCTTCGTTGAGCTCGGTCAGGCCCGAGATCGAGACGACCTCGGTGCCGTCGAGCCCGAGGGACTCGACCGTCTCGCCCGCCGGGAACTGCAGCGGGACGACGCCCATGCCGATGAGGTTCGAGCGGTGGATCCGCTCGAAGCTCTCGGTGATGACGGCGCGGACGCCGAGCAGGTTCGTGCCCTTGGCCGCCCAGTCGCGCGACGAGCCCGAGCCGTACTCCTTGCCACCGAAGATGACGAGCGGGATGCCCTGCTCCTGGTAGTGCTGCGAGGCGTCGTAGATGAACGACTGTTCGCCGTCGGCGGTCGTGAAGTCACGGGTGTAGCCGCCCTCCACGCCAGCGCCGTCGTTCGCGGACGCGAGCAGCTGGTTGCGCAGACGGATGTTCGCGAACGTGCCGCGGATCATCACCTCGTGGTTGCCGCGACGCGAGCCGTAGGAGTTGAAGTCCTTGCGGTCCACGTCGTGCGCCGCCAGGTACTTGCCGGCCGGGCTGTCCGCCTTAATCGAGCCGGCGGGCGAGATGTGGTCGGTCGTGACCGAGTCACCGAGCTTCGCCAGCACGCGGGCGCCGGAGATGTCGGACACCGCGTCGGGCTGCATGGTCATGCCCTCGAAGTACGGGGGCTTCCGCACGTAGGTCGACTCCTGGTCCCACTCGAAGGTGTCGCCCGTGGGGGTCGGCAGGTTCTTCCAGCGGTCGTCGCCCTCGAACACGGAGCCGTACTCGTGGGTGAACATCTCGGTGTCGATCGACTCGTCGATGACCTGCTGGACCTCGGCCGCGTCGGGCCAGATGTCCTGCAGGTAGACGTCGTTGCCGTCCTGGTCCGTGCCGAGGGCGTCCTTGTCGAAGTCGAAGTGCATCGACCCGGCGAGGGCGTACGCGATGACCAGGGGCGGGGACGCCAGGTAGTTCATCTTGACGTCGGGGTTGATGCGCCCCTCGAAGTTGCGGTTGCCCGACAGGACGGCGGTGACGGCGAGGTCGTTGTCCTGCACGGCCTGCGAGATCTCCTCGGGCAGCGGGCCCGAGTTGCCGATGCAGGTGGTGCAGCCGTAGCCGACCGTGTAGAAGCCGAGCTGCTCGAGGTAGGTCGTGAGACCGGCCTTCTCGTAGTAGTCGGTGACGACCTTGGAACCGGGGGCGAGCGTCGTCTTGACCCACGGCTTCGAGGTGAGGCCCTTGGCGGCGGCGTTCCGCGCGAGGATGCCGGCCGCCATCATGACGGACGGGTTCGACGTGTTCGTGCACGAGGTGATCGCGGCGATCGCGACGGCACCGTGGTCGATCGTGAACGGGTCGGCCCCGTCCATCGCGACCTTCGTCGGGGCCGAGGCCGTCGACGGGGCGCTCGACACGTAGACGTGCTCGTGCAGGTTGGTGTCCTCGTTGGTCGAGCCCGCGGCGATCGGGTCGGAGGCCGGGAAGGTCTCCTCCACCGCGTCGTCGAGGTCGGTCTGCTCGCTCGGGGTCGTGTAGTTGTTCAGGTCGACCTCGAACTGGTCCTTCGCCTTGGACAGTTCGATGCGGTCCTGCGGACGCTTCGGCCCCGAGATCGACGGCACGACCGTTGAGAGGTCGAGTTCCATGTACTCGGAGTACGCCGGCTCGACCGAGGCGTCGTGCCACAGGCCCTGGGCCTTGGAGTACGCCTCGACCAGGGCGATCTGCGCCTCGTCGCGACCGGTCAGGCGCAGGTAGTCGAGCGTGACGTCGTCGACCGGGAAGATCGCAGCGGTCGAGCCGAACTCGGGCGACATGTTGCCGATGGTGGCGCGGTTCGCGAGCGGGACGGCACTGACGCCCTCGCCGTAGAACTCGACGAACTTGCCGACGACACCGTGCTTGCGGAGTTCCTGCGTGATGGTGAGCACCACGTCGGTCGCGGTCACGCCGGCCGGGATCTCACCGGAGAGCTTGAAGCCGACGACCTTCGGGATGAGCATCGACACCGGCTGGCCGAGCATCGCTGCCTCGGCCTCGATGCCGCCGACGCCCCAGCCGAGCACGCCGAGCCCGTTCACCATCGTGGTGTGCGAGTCGGTGCCGACGAGGGTGTCCGGGTAGGCGTAGGTCTCGCCGTCGAAGTCACGCGTGTAGGTGACCTTCGCCAGGTACTCGATGTTGACCTGGTGCACGATGCCGGTGCCCGGCGGGACGACCTTGAAGTCCTCGAACGCGGTCTGGCCCCAGCGGAGGAACTGGTAGCGCTCCCCGTTCCGCTCGTACTCGAGGTCGGTGTTGCGCTGGAGTGCGTCCGTGCTGCCGAACAGGTCGGCGATGACCGAGTGGTCGATGACCATCTCGGCCGGGGACAGCGGGTTGATCTTGTTCGGGTCACCGCCGATGTCCGCCATCGCCTCGCGCATGGTGGCGAGGTCGACGATGCACGGCACACCCGTGAAGTCCTGCATGACGACGCGCGCCGGCGAGAACTGGATCTCGGTGTCCGGATCGGCGTCGGGGCGCCAGGAGCCGAGCGCGCGGATCTGCGCCTCGGTGACGTTCTTGCCGTCCTCGGTGCGGAGGAGGTTCTCGAGCAGCACCTTCAGGCTGTACGGGAGCTTCTCGTGCCCGGGCACCGTGTCGATCCGGTGGATCGCGTAGTCGACACCCCCAACCGACAGTGTGTCCTTCGAGCCGAAGCTATTGACTGCAGCCACCGTGCCGCCTCCCTACTGATCGGTTTGCCCTCATCATCGCGGGCCGTGGTCCGTCCCACCAGCAAGGCAAACCTAATCCCGCTGACGCCGGAGCGCCGGACGGGAAAGTCTCTTGATGTCGAGACAACTCTACACCGTGGCGGCGTCGTCCCTCCGCACGAACACGGTGCGGACCAGCAGCCAGGTGACCCAGAGCACGGCGGCGTAGAGCGGGACGCCGAGTATGAGCTTGAGGCCGGCGAGCAGCTCGACCTGCGCGGTGAGGTAGAGCGGCACCTCGACGGCCAGGCGGAGTGCGAAGAGCCCGACCCAGATCCAGGTGGCGACCGTCAGCACACGGCGCTTGACCGGGTCGGCGCGCCAGTCGACGTGCGAGCCGTCCTCGTTCGCCGGCAGCAGGAACCCGACGACCAGACCGATGAGCGGCCAGCGGACGGCCAGCGACACCAGGAGCCCGACCAACCACACCGAGTTGATGATGATCCCCGGGATGAAGTTGCTCTCGGCGCGTCCGGTGATGAGGGCGAGGCCGGCCGACACCGCGACGCCGAGGATGCCCGCGAATGACATCGTCAGCGACTGTCGCTGCACCAGGCGGAGCACGACGAACACCAGGCCGACGACGACCGGGATCACGACGCTCGGCACGAGCTCCTTCGTGATCGCGTAGACCACGAGGAACGCGAACCCGGGCAGCACCGACTCCGCGAGCCCGCGGATCCCGCCGACCGCTCCGAGCAGCGCGCGCCCGGAGGGCGCCTCGCCAGGAGCGACGCGGGCGATGCCCGCGTTCTGCACCGCGTCGCGGAACTGCGCCGAGAACGACGGCGCAGCCGACGCAGCGTCAGGGATCCCAGCGGACGCGGGCACGGCTTCGGACCCGGCCGTCTCGGGTCGGTGGGTGTCGTCGTGTTCCGGCACCGTGCCTCCAGGGCGGGTCAGGTCGTCAGATCGCGGTCTGCGTCGACTTCGGCATGTGCAGCGGGATGAGGTCGCGCGGCGGCATCGGCGTCGTGCCGCGCACGACGACGACGCTGCGGAACAGCTCCTCGATCTCGCTCGCGTCGTCGGGCTGCTCGGCGGCCTTGCCGGCGATCACGCCGCGCAGGAACCACCGGGGGCCGTCGACGCCGACGAAACGGGCCGGCCGGACGCCGGCCGCGCCGCCGCCGCCGTCGACCGCGACCGGCACGGACGCGCGGAGTTCGGGGCCGAACGGGCCGTCGACCTCGGTCACGACACCGCCCTGGCGCTCGATCTGCTCGGCGATCTGTGCGCGGATCTCGTGCCACAGCCCCGTCGAGCGGGGTGCCGCGAACGGCTGGACCTGCAGCGTCGAGTCGTCGTAGTCGAGCCCGACCGCGACGACGCGCTGCGAGCCCTCCTCGACCTCGAGGCGCAGGTGCAGCCCCTCGCGCGGCAGGACCTTCACCCCGCCCAGGTCGACGTACGGACGGACCAGGTTCGCCTCGGTCTCGTCGTGCGGGCCGTTCTCAGCACGGTCCTCCGGGGCGGACTTGTCCGTCGGGGCGACCGCGTCGACCTCGTCGAGGTCCGCGTCGGCGTCCGTCGCGATGTCGACCTCGGGGGACGTGTCCGCGATCTCGACCTCGTCGGCGACGGTCTCGGCCACCTCGACCTCGGCCACCTCGCCCTCGTCACGCTTGCGTCGACCGAACTTCATGCGCGCGTTCCTTCCTGAACATCATCGGCGGTGCCGGTCACGGCCCCGCTCCGGTCACCGTAGCCGGACGAGCCGAAGCCACCCTGGCCCCGGACGCTGTCGGGGAGTTCCTCGACGTGCGTGTACGTCACCCGCGGCACGGGCATGACGATCAGCTGTGCGATCCGGTCACCCACGTGCACCTCGTACGGCTCGGACCGGTCGGTGTTGAGCAGCGAGACCTTGATCTCACCGCGGTACCCGGAGTCGACCGTGCCCGGGCTGTTGACGATGGTGATGCCGTGCTTGGCGGCGAGCCCGCTGCGCGGGACCACGAACGCGGCGTACCCCTCGGGGAGCGCGATCCGCAGCCCGGTCGCGACCAGGTGGCGCTCGCCCGGCTGCAGCACGAAGGCTTCGGTCGAGACGAGGTCGGCACCGGCGTCGCCGGGGTGGGCGTGTCCGGGGCGGTTCTCCCCGGTCCAGAGGACGTCGACTGGTTCGGTCACGTGTCGAGGGTAGTGCAGAGACGTGACCCGACCGTGACCTGCCCCGAGTCGTGGTCGAATGGACCCGTGACCCTGTACCGCGAACGACTCTGGGCCCCGCCCGCCCTGTACCTGGCGACGGCGCTCGTCATCCCCGCCACCCTGCTCGTGTTCCTGCCCATCAGCGTGCTCGCCGGTGTGCTCGTGGCGATCGGCATGGAGCTCGGCGTCCTCGTGCTCCTGTGGGCACTCGCACCCACCATCGAGGTCACGGACAGCGAGTTCCGCGCCGGCAAGGCGCACCTCCCCCGCGCACTCGTCGGCAGCGTCGAGGCGTTCGAGGGCGCCGAGGCGACCACGCAGCGCGGCCCGAAGCTCGACGCACGAGCGTGGACGCTCTTCCGCGGCTACGTGCGCGGGGTCGTCAAGGTCGAGGTCCGCGACGACGCCGACCCGACGCCCTACTGGCTGGTCAGCGTCCGGCAGCCCACCAAGGTGGTCGAGGCCATGCAACATACGCGCTGACCTGGTATCTCACATGCCAGTCTGGGGTGATGGATCGTTCTCCGCCACCCCGTACGAAACCACCCCGTACGAAACCACCCAGTACGAAGCGGATCGATGTCGAGGCCCTGCGCGGCGTCGCGGTCGCCCTGGTGATCACCGAACACGCGCTCGGCACCCCTGCCGGCGGGTGGCTCGGAGTCGACGTGTTCTTCGTCCTCTCCGGGTTCGTGATCACGCGGAGCCTGCTCGCTGAGCACGTCCGCACCGGCCGCATCGACCTCGTCGGGTTCGCGGTCCGTCGGATCCGGCGTCTCCTCCCCGCCGCGCTCGTGGTCGTCGTCGTCACCGTGTCGGTCTCGGCGGCGCTCTGGTTCCGGCCCAGGTTCGTGTCCGTGCTCGGCGACGCCCTCGCGGCGCTCGTCGGCACGATGAACTGGCATCTCGTCCGGCAGGATGCCGACTACTTCGCCGAGACCGCGGCCTCGCCGCTCCGGCACTTCTGGTCGCTGGCCGTCGAGGAGCAGTTCTACGCCGTGTGGCCGGTGCTCCTGCTCGCCGTCCTGGCGGTCTGCGGACGTCGGCGCGCTCGTTTGGTCCCTGTTGTGGTCGCCACGCTCACGGCCGTCGGGACCGTCGTCGCCGTCGGCGCCGGTCCCGTCACGGACTCTGCCTACTTCCAGACCTGGGCCCGGGCATGGGAGCTCCTCCTCGGAGCGACCGTGGCGACGCTGCCGACCGTGGCGACGCGGTCGACCGTGGCGACGCGGTCGACCGTGGCGACGCGGTCGACCGTGACCGCGCACCCGACGCCGCGGGCACTGCCGACAGCCGTCACCGTCGGGCTCGGATCGGTCGGCGCGGGTGGCGTCATCATCGGGGTGCTCCTCGCCCCCGTGTCGCCGTTCCCGACGGTCCCGGTCGTCGTCGGGACCGCATTGGTGCTCGTGGCCGGCGACCTGCAGCTCCGGCTCCCCGCGGTGCGGTGGGTGGTCCGGCCCGTGGTCGCGCTCGGCCGGGTCTCCTACTCGGCGTACCTCTGGCACTGGCCGCTCTTGGTGTTCGCCGCCGTCGTCGCCCCCGGGGCGATGGGCACGGCGGCTGCGGTGACGGTCACACTCGTGCTCGCCACCCTCTCGACGCGGTACGTCGAGGAGCCGCTCCGGACCCGACGTCCCGCCGGGCACCGGCCACGACACCGACAGCGCCTCCGACGCCTCCGACGGCTCCCACTGGTGGTCCCGGCGATCGTGGTCACACTGTCGGTCACCACGATGACCGTCGGGGATCCGGCCTCCGCGGCGCGGCTGCTCGAGCGACCACCCACGAACGCCCCCGAGCGACTCCCGTTCGCGGACGCTCGCGCACTCCGCAGCGCCGTGGCCGTCGACGGGCACCCGGACGCCACAGCACTCGCCGCCGGTGCCACCCGCGCCTCCCTGCCGCCCGCCATGCGGGACGGCGGCTGCCTCGTCGGCGTCGGCGAGCCCCTCCGGACGTGCGGCACGACGACCGGGGCCGATGTGCTCGTGGTCGGCGACTCCACCACCGTCGCGTGGTCGCCGACCGTCGTCGGAGCGCTACCGACGGGTACCGCCATCGGCGTGACAGGCGTGGCGAGCTGCAGCGCCGTCATCCCGACACGCGCGGTGCGGCACCGGTGGTCCGATGCCTGTCTGACGGCCAAACGGGCCCTCCACCGGGCGGTCACAGCGGCTGACCCCCGACTCGTGGTCATCAGCGCCGTCACGGGCGAGTACCGGGAGCACCTCGGCGACCTCCCAGCGGGCCGTGCAGCCGCGCTCTGGGAACGGTCGATGGCCGAGACGATCCGCGCGTTCCGCCGCGACCACCGCCGCGTGCTCGTGCTCAGCGCACCCCAGTACGGTCCGGACACATCCACGTGCCCCGACCGGATCCACGGGTTCGGACCGTGCGCCGCTTCGGTCACCCCGGACGCCCGAGCGAAACGCACCGCGGAGGCCGCCGCGGTCCGCTCGAGCGGACCGGGCGCGGCGTACGTCGACATGGCCGCGTGGTCGTGCAGCAGCGACGGCTCGTCGTGCCCCGCGGTGATCGACGACACGCTCGTCCGGGTCGACCAGGTGCACACCACGAGAGCGTTCGCGGACCGCCTGGTCCCGGTGCTGCGTCGCGCAGTCGACTGGGACGCGTTGGTGCGACGCTGACACGCACAGCTGACGGGAGGCCCGGCGCGCGTCCGCACCGCACCGTACGACGAAGGCCCCGCATCCTGGAGGATGCGGGGCCTTCGGTCATCAGTGCGTCTAGAGCGCTGCGCATTCCGCGCAGACCGGCCCGAGCTTCGACTCGTGGTCGAGCTGGGAGCGGTGCTTCACGAGGAAGCACTCGACGCAGGTGAACTCATCGACCTGCGGGGGCAGCACCACGACGTCGAGGTCGACGTCGCTCAGGTCCTGCCCGGCGAGTTCGAAGCTGCCGGGGTTGTCCGAATCATCGTCGACGACCCCCGACATCTTGTCGGGAACGCGCTCCTTGAGGGCCTCGATCGACTCCGAATCGGAGTTGTCATCGGTCTTCCGGGGGGCGTCGTAATCGGTGGCCATGCCCATCCATTTCTCGTATCGAGAGGTCGTCGCCGGGTGATCGGCGGCGACAGTTTGCACTACGTCCCGCCAGAGTGCAAACCGAGATCTGCGGCGGGTCGTCACGGCGCTGCAACCCGTGACCGGATCGGGACATTCCCGACACCCGTCGCCACTGATGCGCAGACTCCGCGGCACGCCCGTGCGCCTCCGTGGAAACCGTCCGCGACCACTGCATACTCACGGGGTACGACGCACGACCGTACGCGACGCTGGGAAGGCTGGACCATGCAAGACGTGAGAGTCATCGGAGTCGAGGCAGGCGCACTCCTCCTGGCGACCGACGGCGGTACCGAGTTCCGGTTGCCCGTCACGTCCTCGCTGCCGGGGCAGGTGCGTCAGGCCAACCCGGACGCCGGTCCGCAGAAGCGGGTCTCCCCCAAGGACGTCCAGGCCCGCATCCGTGGTGGTGCCGACGCCGCCGACGTCGCGGCCGCGCTCGACGTCGACGTCGAGTACGTCCGACGCTTCGAGGGCCCGGTGCTCGCCGAGCGCGCGTTCGTCCTCGACGCCTCGCACCGCGTCCCGGTGACCCCGGTCGACGACGAGGCCCCCGACACGTTCGGCGCGGCGATCACCGCGAAGCTCGAAGCCGGCGAGGCCACCGCGATCAGCTGGGGCTCGTGGAAGCACCCGGAGAGCGGCTGGCAGGTCCGGGTCCGCTACACCGCGGCCGAGGTCGAGCACGACGCCCAGTGGCGCTTCGACCCGAAGACCTCGACGCTCGTGCCGGACAACGGCGACGCGCACCGGCTCTCGCACACCGACGACGAGGGCATCGCGCCCCGCCTGCGCGCCGTGGAGTACGAGCAGCAGGACGACGACGGCACCCGCTTCGACTCCGGCGCCTTCCGCGTCGAGGAAGAGGACGAGGCTGTCACGAACCCCGACGTCCCCGACCGCGCACCGCTCCGTGCACCGCTGCCCCGCATCGGCCAGGCGGCCGTCGAGGAGCGCGCACCCGGCAACGAGACCGCCGACCTGCTCGAGGCGCTCCGCCGCCGCCGTGGGGAGCGCGAGGCCGCCTCGTTCGGCGAACAGCGTGACGAGCCGGCCCGCGGCACCTCGATCAGCGTCGTCGACATCCCGCTGCAGGGGTTCGAGGACGAGCCAGAGGGCGACACCGTCCCGCCGTCGGCCGACGCCCGTCCGGCATCGGCGCCCGAAGCCGAGGGCCGTGCGGAGCGCAAGAAGCGCAACCGCCGGTCGATGCCGAGCTGGGACGAGATCGTCTTCGGCACCCGCCCGGAGGACCCGGCCTGATCAGCTCGGACTGACCTGATCAGCTCGGACTGACCCGCGGCCGGCTGCTACTGCGCGAACGCCCCGGCAAGCCGAAGCGGGACGAACGTCTCCTCGTCGGTCATCGCGCCGTGCTGACCGATCATGCGCTTCGGTACCTCGCCGTCCCGCAGCGCGCGGTCGTCGTTGAACGCCCACGACCCGCGTGCCACGACGATCACGTCGCCGATGCGCGGAACGACCTGTGGCGCGACCGCACCGAACCACCCGGCGGCGATCGCCTCGTCGCGGCTCGCGACGTACGCCTTCTTGCCGTAGCGCGCCCGGAACGCCCCGACCAGCCCGCGCACGTCGGTGCCCGGCGCCACCGTGAGCTGGCGGCACCGCGGATCGCCCGCCACCCCGACGACGTCCGTCAACAGGAGCGGGTCGATGGCGATGTTCGCGTGGTCGGGCACGTCGAGCACACCGTGGTCCGCGGTGACCAGGACACCCACGTCCGACGCACCGCGGGCATCGAGGCGGGCGAGCTCGCCGTCGAGCAGCTCGAGCGTCGCCGTCCACCGGTCGGACTGCCACCCGGACTTGTGGCCGATCGAGTCGAGCTCCGGCACGTACAGGTACACGAGCGACCGACCGGTGGCGGTCTCGGCCAGGGCAGCGTCGATGCGCTCCGGGATCGTGTCCGCCGACACGTACCGCGCGCCGCCGAGGACGTTCGCGGTCATGCCCGACGCCCGGTACCGATCGGGGCCGATGACGACGGGGTCGACGCCGAGCTCCGCGGCGCGGGTGAAGAGCGTCTTGGCGAGGAACCAGTCCGCGGGGACCTCGGTGTCCCACCCGCCGAGCAGGTTCATCACGGCGCCGGTGTCCGGGTTCCAGCCGCTGTAGCCGACGACGCCGTGCGTGCCGGGCGACCGTCCGGTGGTCAGGGTGCTCAGCGCCGCGGCCGTCGTGGTCGGGAACCCGCTGCGCAGCTTCTTCGCGGTGCCGGACCCCTTGGCGGCCGTGAGCCAGCGGGCGTGTCCGGCGCGAGCCGACAGCGCGACGCTCCCGAGGCCGTCGACCAGGACGACGATCGCGGAACGGGCGGGACGGAGGGCGATCCGGGCCTCCAGGCCGTGGTCACGCGACCACGCGCCGTCCGCAGCCCCGAGCGCCACGAGGCAACTCGGGAAGACGTCGGCGAGGTTCGCGGCGGCGTCGGGGGCCGTCGGTACGCTTGTTCCCATTCCAACGAGTCTTCCAGAAAGGTGCCATGGCACGCACGGACGCAGTCGGCCTGCCCGACGGTGAGCGCATCGAGGACGTCGACGTCTCCGAGGAGATGCAGGGCTCCTTCCTCGAGTACGCGTACTCCGTCATCTACTCGCGGGCGCTGCCCGATGCGCGCGACGGCCTGAAGCCCGTCCAGCGGCGCATCCTGTACCAGATGGCCGAGATGGGCCTGCGGCCCGACCGGGGGCACGTCAAGAGCGCCCGCGTCACCGGCGAGGTGATGGGCAAGCTGCACCCGCACGGCGACGGCGCGATCTACGACGCCCTGGTGCGGATGGCGCAGCCGTTCACGATGCGCGTGCCGCTGATCGACGGCCACGGCAACTTCGGGTCGCTCGACGACGGTCCCGCTGCCGCCCGGTACACCGAGGCCCGCCTGGCCGAACCGTCGATGGCGATGACCGAGGGCCTCGGCGAGGACGTCGTCGACTTCGTCCCGAACTACGACAACCAGATCATGCAGCCCGGGGTCCTGCCCGCGGCGTTCCCGAACCTGCTCGTCAACGGCGCGTCCGGCATCGCGGTCGGCATGGCGACGAACATGGCGCCGCACAACCTGGGCGAGGTGGTCGAGGCCGCGAAGCACCTGCTGATGAACCCGCAGGCCACCCTCGAAGAGCTGATGGAGTTCGTCCCGGGGCCGGACCTGCCCTCCGGTGGCACCATCGTCGGGCTCTCCGGGGTCCGCGATGCCTACGCCACCGGGCGCGGCACGTTCCGGACCCGGTCGAAGGTGAGCGTCGAGAACCTCACCCCGCGCAAGGTCGGGCTCGTCGTCACCGAGCTGCCGTACCTGGTCGGCCCCGAGCGCGTCATCGAGAAGATCAAGGACGGCGTCCAGTCCAAGAAGCTCGTCGGCATCTCGGACGTCAACGACCTGACCGACCGCAACCACGGGCTCCGGCTCGTCATCGGCATCAAGAGCGGGTTCAACCCCACCGCGGTGCTCGAGCAGCTGTACAAGCACACCCCGCTCGAGGACGGCTTCGGCATCAACAACGTCGCGCTCGTCGGCGGGTCCCCGCGCACGCTCGGGCTGCGCGAGCTGCTCGACGTCTACGTGCAGCACCGACTGTCGGTCGTCACCCGGCGGTCGGAGTACCGGCTCGCGCGTCGTCGCGAGCGGCTGCACCTGGTCGAGGGACTGCTCATCGCGATCCTCGACATCGACGAGGTCATCCAGGTCATCCGCACCTCGGACGACTCCGAAGCCGCACGGAGCCGGCTCCGTGACGTGTTCGACCTGTCCGAGGTACAGGCCGAGTACATCCTCGAACTGCGGCTCCGACGCCTGACGAAGTTCTCGCGCATGGAGCTCGAGGCCGAGCGCGACCAGCTGCTCGCCGACATCGCTGCGCTCGAGGAACTCCTCGCGTCCGACGAACGGCTCCGTGCCCAGGTCGCGCTCGAGCTCACCGAGGTCTCCGACAAGTTCGCCACCCCGCGCCGCACGCTGCTCACCGAGGCCGACGCCCCCGTCAAGGGCGGTCGCAAGGCCGCGGTCGACCCGGAGTCCCTCCAGGTCGCCGACTCGCCGTGCCGCGTGCTGCTCTCGACCACCGGACGGCTCATCCGCGTCGACATCCCGACGTCGGAGCTCAGCATCGTCCGCGTGCCGAAGCGCTCCAAGCACGACGCCGTCCGGTCCGCCGTGGTGAGCACCGTCCGGGGCCAGGTCGGCGCGCTGACCTCGACCGGGCGGGTCCTGCGGCTCTCCCCCGTCGACGTCCCGGCGGTGCCGCCCGCCGCGGTCCGGCTCGACGCCGGCGTGCGGGTCACCGACTTCCTGGTGCTCACCAAGGGCGAGACGGTCGTTGCACTCGTCGACCTGTCCGGCGCGTCGTCGGACTCCCTCGCCATCGGTACCGCGCAGGGCGTCGTGAAGCGCGTCGTCCCCGGAGCCTGGCCCGACAAGCCCGAGTTCGTCGCCATCGGCCTGAAGCCCGGCGACGCGGTGATCGGCGCCGCCCAGGCACCCGAGTCCGACGACCTGGTGTTCATCAGCTCGAACGCCCAGCTCCTGCGCTTCCCCGCGTCCGGCGTCCGTGCCCAGGGGCTCCCGGCCGGCGGTGTCGCGGGCATGGCGCTCGCGTCCGGGTCCTCGGTGATCTGGTTCGGGTCCGTCGCCCGGTCCGACGACGCCGTGGTCGCCACCGTGTCCACGACCTCCACGGCGCTTCCGGGCACCGACTCCGGCCGCGCCAAGGTCTCCGCCCTGTCCGAGTTCCCCGCCAAGGGCCGGGCGACCCAGGGTGTCCGGGCGCACGCGTTCCTGAAGGGCGAGGACGGGCTCACCGTGGGCTGGGCGGGCATCGCTCCCCCGCACGCGGTCGGCGCGGACGGCGCCGCGCGGACGCTGCCCGACTGGCTGTCGAAGCGTGACGGGTCGGGAGCGCCGCTCGAGGCGGTCATCGGCTCGATCGGCGGCAGTGCTGCGGCGCTCGACGGCACCGCTGGCGACGCGTAGCGCGCGGCAGCCCCTCCCCGCGAAAGCGACAGTGTCCCGCGAACAGTTCGCGGGACACTGTCGCTTCGGCGGCACGGACCGCGCACGGTGGCGGCACGGTGTCGCTCTGGCGGCACCGAGACTCGGGCTGAGCGACCGAACTCGGAGCCCGCAGCCCGAGACGAGTCGCTGAGGCCGAGACTCGGGCCAGCGCCGCCGAGACTCGGCCCGGCGCCGCCGCGACTCGGGCCAGCGGCGCCAGCGGCCGCGCGGCCAGCGCCGCCGCTCGGCTACGCGTCGATGCGGTTGCGGTCGAGGCCCTCGCCGGCCAGGATGAACTCCTTGCGCGGGGCCACGTCGTTCCCCATGAGCAGCTCGAACACCTTCGCCGCGCTCTCGGCGTGCGTGATGTTCACCCGCCGCAGGGTCCGGTGCGCGCGGTCCATGGTGGTCTCGGCGAGCTGGTCGGCGTCCATCTCGCCAAGGCCCTTGTACCGCTGGATCGGCTCCTGGTACTTCTTGCCGGTCTTCTCGAGCTTCTTCAGCACGGTCTGCAGTTCCTGCTCGGAGTACGTGTACAGCGTGTCGTTCGGCTTGCCACGGTTCACCACGACCACCCGGTGCAGCGGCGGCACGGCGGCGAACACCCGGCCCTGCTCGATCATCGGTCGCATGTACCGGAAGAACAGGGTCAGCAGCAGCGTGCGGATGTGGGCACCGTCGACGTCGGCGTCCGACATGATGATGACCTTGCCGTAGCGCGCCTGGTCGATCTCGAACGTCCGGCCGGAACCGGCACCGATGACCTGGATGATCGACGCGCACTCGACGTTCGACAGCATGTCCGACACGGACGCCTTCTGCACGTTCAGGATCTTGCCGCGGATCGGCAGCAGCGCCTGGTACTCGCTGTTGCGTGCGAGCTTTGCGGTCCCCAGGGCCGAGTCCCCCTCGACGATGAAGAGCTCGGTTCCCTCGGTCTCCTGCGACCGGCAGTCCGCGAGCTTCGTCGGCAGCGAGGAGTTCTCCAGCGCGTTCTTCCGGCGCTGCGTCTCCTTGTGGGCGCGGGCAGAGATGCGGGTCTTCATCTCCGCGACGACCTTCTCGAGCAGGGTCGCGGCCTGGGCCTTCTCGGTGCGTTGCGTCGACGTCAGGATCTCGGTGATGCGCTTCGACACGACCTGGTCGACGATCTTGCGGACCGCCGGCGTGCCGAGGATCTCCTTCGTCTGCCCCTCGAACTGCGGCTCGGGCAGCCGGACGGTCAGCACGGCGGTCATGCCGGCGAGCACGTCGTCCTTGTCGAGCTTGTCCTGCCCGACCTTGAGCTTGCGGGCGTTCGCCTCGACCTGCGCACGGACGGCCTTGACCAGACCGGATTCGAAGCCGGCCTGGTGCGTGCCGCCCTTCGGCGTGGCGATGATGTTGACGAAGCTGCGGAACACCGTCTCGTACCCGTCGCCCCACCGCAGCGCGAGGTCCACCTCGCAGGAGCGCTCGACCGACGTGGACACCATGTGGCCCTTGTCGTCGAGCATCGGGACGGTCTCGGTGAAGGTCCCGGTGCCCTGCACGCGCCAGACGTCGGTGACGGCGGTGTCGGCCGCGAGGTGCTCGACGAACTCGCCGATGCCGCCCTCGTAGCGGAAACGCTCGACGACCGGGCCGGCCTCGACGGCGGTCCCAGTCGCCTCGGCACGCGCAGCAGCGGCCTCGATCGAGGACACGCGCTCGTCGGTGATCGTGATGCCGAGCCCGGGCACCAGGAACGCCGTCTGCCGTGCCCGGGTGACCAGGTCGTCGGTGCTGAACCGCGCATCGGCGGTGAAGATCTGCCGGTCCGCCCAGTACCGGATCCGGGAACCGGTGACGCCCTTCTTCACCTTGCCGACCACCCGCAGCTCGCTGCCCGAGGTGAACGGGCTGAACGGGGCGTCCGGACCGATGCCCTCGGCGTCGTCGAACGTGCCGGGCTCGCCGCGGTGGAACGACATGGCGTAGGTCTTGCCGCCGCGGTCGACCTCGACGTCGAGGCGCTCGGACAGGGCGTTGACCACCGAGGCGCCGACGCCGTGCAGACCACCGGAGGCCGCGTAGGAGCCGGAGCCGAACTTGCCGCCGGCGTGCAGCTTGGTGAACACGACCTCGACCCCGGTCAGACCCGTCTTCGGTTCGACGTCCACCGGGATGCCCCGGGCGGTGTCGCGGACCTCGACCGAACCGTCGGCGTGCAGCACGACACCGATCTCGTCGCCGTGCCCCGCCAGGGCTTCGTCGACGGAGTTGTCGATGATCTCCCACAGGCAGTGCATGAGGCCGCGAGAGTCGGTCGAGCCGATGTACATCCCCGGACGCTTCCGGACCGCCTCGAGCCCTTCGAGGACGGAGAGATGGCGTGCGGAGTAGTCGGAGCTCACCGTCCGATGCTACCGAGCGGCACCGACACCCTCGGCGTGGACACTCGCACTGGGGACAACCGATCCGCGCTCAGCGAAACAGCGCTGCACAATGCATCGTTCTCAGGCATCACGTGTTGAAATGGTGCAACCACCCGGCACCACCTGCGATCCGTGAGGAGCACAGCAATGACCCAGACCGTGCAGGACCCCTCCATCGACGAAGTCAGCAACCACCAGCTGACCGCCGCCGACCGTTGCGACAGCTGCGGAGCGCAGGCCTACATCCGAGCCACCATGTCGAGCGGCGAGCTCTTCTTCTGCGCGCACCACGGCGCAGAGTTCAAGGACAAGCTCGCGGCGACCGCCATCGAGTGGCACGACGAGAGCAGCCGACTCTACGAGTCGAAGTAGCGCGCGAAGGCGCGAGCACAGCAAGACGGGAGGCCCGGTGCCAGCTGTGAACCGGTCCCGGTTTGTTGGACCGTGAAGTCAGATTAGGCCGCGAGGGCGTGAGCTCGGTATTGAACCG
>NZ_SLUT01000009.1:0-149456 GCF_004341255.1 Curtobacterium sp. PhB142
TCGTCAACGACGACGCGGTACCACCCACACGAACCATCCCCGGATCTCGAACCGACTAATCAGTCCAAGAACCGGGGACCAGTCCACTGGCACCGTGCCTCCCGTCCGTTCGTGGTTGTGTTCTAGACCTCCTGGCCGTTCAGCCAGATAGCGCCTGCCGGCCAGTCCTCGAGCGCTGCGGCCACCGGCCGCACCATCCAGCCGCCCTGTTCCGTGTTCGTGATGCCGGCGCCCTCGGCGGTGAACGCCGAGAAGGTGCCGACGACCTCGGGGAACTCGTGCCAGCCGAGCTTCGCGTAGAAGGGGATGCGGTTCTCGCCCGCGCCGAGGAAGCCGTACGGCACCGCGAGCCCGTCGAGCACGGCATGCGTGCGCTCCATGAGCTCCCGGCCCTTGCCCGATCCCTGCAGCCGGGGCGACACGGCGACGAGACCGGTGTCGCCGACGAGCACGTCGCGCCCGCCGACCGTGATGAACATGCGGCGGATCCCGACGTGCGCCAGGACGACGCCGTCCTGGTCGCGGGCGAGGACCCGGCGTTCGGGCTGCATGCCGGACCAGCTGCGGCCGCCCACGTACCAGTGGGACCAGTCCGGGAACGCCTGTGCGAGCAGTGCTGCGATCGCTTCGTGGTCCGGGAGCGAGAGGGAGCTCTCCTCGACCACCTCCCACCGGATGTCATCAGTCACGCGTCCATCCTGCACGGATGTGGTGATGGTCGTTGCGTTCTCGTACTGACCGGTAATACGTTAACGGTGACATCGGGGTGATGTCGCAGCGGAAGGGGAGATCGATGTCGATCAAGAACGTCGTACTGGGTGCGGTCGTGCTGGGGAGTGTCGTGGGCGGCGGGATCGCGGTCGACACCGTGACGGCGCCGGAGGCGAGTGCTGCGACGTGCTGGCGGAAGGTGACGCAGAGCAAGGGCTTCAACGAGTCGGGGTGTGGCCGCGCTCAGCACTTCAACCGGCTGAAGAGCGGGACGATGAAGTGGGGGAACGTGGTCGGTGGCAACAAGTGGTCCTACGAGGCTGCCTGCTGGACCAACATCGCCCAGTACGGCATGGTCCGGGCCTGACGCGGTGGTTCGGAACCGTGCTCGGGGAGCAACGGTCGTCGTGGTGATCGCCGCCACGGCACTCGCTGGCTGCGCCTCCGCAGATGCTGCGCCCCGGGTCGTCGATCCGTCAGGCTTCTCCGCGGCCGGGCCGTGGGCGGGTGAGTTCGCGGAATCAGCCGCCGACACCAGCCCGTACCAGCGGCAGATCATCTCGGACGGAACGATCTCGGCGCGGGAGGTCGCAGATGCCCAGTCCCGCATGAGCGCATGCATGCGGGATCTCGGCTACGACTACACGACAGCAGAGGACGGCACGTCCGAAGCGTCGCCGCTCCCAGGGCGGAAGGCTGAAGACGCAACGGCCATCAACGAGTCGAAGTCGAAGTGCGCGAAGGACTTCGACAGCGACGTGACGTACCTGTTCAACGAAGTCCGGCGGAACCCGGAGAAGCAGGACGAGGCGACGATCACCGTCGCGTGCCTCCGTGCCGCGAGACTCGTCGACGACACGTACACCGAACGTGAATGGCGCACCCAGAACGACGACGGGAACTTCTCCTTCTCGCCGTGGGACCCCGCAGCCGTACAGTGTCGACTGGACCCCCTCGGGCTCTGGCGGCAGTGATGCGCTTCCCGTCTGCCGCGCTCCTGGCGCTCGGGGCGATGGTGGTCGCGGCTTCGACGGCCGCCGCCATGGTGGTCGCTGTGCCGGCCGAGGTCCCGGCTGCACTCCGGACGGCGGCCCCCGCGAGCACCGTCCGGGTGACCGAGCGCACCGATGCCGATGAACGACAGGTGCAGCTCGCACTCGACACCGGTGCTCCACGGGCGGTCGTGACGTCGCGGACCGGCACGGTGACGACGTCGACGTGCTCGACCGGGGCACCCGTGCGGAGCGGGGACGTCCTCGCGCGGGTCGACGGGCGGCCGGTGATCGCGCTCGCCAGTGACGAGCCGCTGTGGCGCGACCTCGAGCTCGGCGACCGCGGGCCCGACGTCACGGGGCTGCAGCGGGAACTCACGCGCCTCGGTGCCGAACTAAGCATCGACGGCGTCCTCGGCCCGGGCACGCTTCGAGCTGCGCACCAGTTCCTGGTCGACCGAGGTGTCGACCGCGACGACATGCCCGACGACGTCGTGCCGCGGGACCCGTTCGCATGGGTGCCAGCCGCCGAGAACGCCGTCCTGGCGTGCGTGGCCGTCGTCGGGGCAGCGGTCGGCGCCGACGGTGTCCTCGTCGAACTCCCGGCCGAACTCCGCGGCGCGCGCATCGAGGCGCTCCCGGTCGATCCGGCGCCGGGGGAGCGCGTGCTGCGGATCGGGAACGCCGACGTCCCGATCGACGACGCCGGGGTGGTCTCGTCGCCGACGTCCCTCGCTGCGATCACCGCCCTGCCGGAGTACGCGGCGACGGTCGCTTCGGCGGACGGCGCACCGACCGTGGCCGCGACGTGGACGCTCAGTCGCCCGCGGACCGTCCAGGTGGTGCCACCGACGGCCCTCTGGGGCCTCGAGGGTGACCGGGCGTGCGTGCAACCGACGACGGGGCGGTCACTCCGGGTCGAGGTGCTCGGATCGGAACTCGGGCAGTCGTTCGTCCGGGTGCCCGGCGGACGAACGCTCGACCGGATCCGTGCCGCGCCGGACCGGTCCAGCTCGTGTCGGTGACGCTCGAGGGCGTCGGGCACGTCTGGCCGAACGGCACCGTGCTGTTCGACCGCGTCGACCGCACGTTCGCGGAGGGGAGCGTGACCGCGGTCGTCGGGCCGAGCGGTTCCGGCAAGTCCACGCTGCTCGCGATCCTCGCCGGGATGCTCCGTCCGACACGGGGTGTCGCCGTCCGTCCGCCGGGCTGTCGGCCGCTCTGGGTGTTCCAGAACCCGTACGGGGTGGCCCGCCGCCTCGTGCTCGACCACGTCGCGCTGCCGTTCGTCGCCCAGGGCGCGGATCGTCGGACCGCGGACGTCCGGGCACTCGGGGTCCTCGAGCGCTTCGGGCTCGGCTCGCGGGCGCACGCGCGGTTCGCCGAGCTGTCCGGTGGCGAGGCACAACGCCTGATGCTCGCGCGCGCGATCGCGAGTGCGCCGGGTCTGATGCTGGTCGACGAACCGACGGCGCAACTCGACCGAGTGACCGCGATCGAGGTGAACCGCGGCATCGGTGCGCTCGCCGCATCGGGGACGGTCGTCGTCGTCGCCACGCACGACGACGCGACCCGTGACGCCTGCGACGGAGTACTCGACCTCGGGCGGTACCGATGAGCCCCCGCCGGATGCAGGTGACCGAGGTCTGGCGAGAGGCCTGGCGCGACGTCGCCTCCGGAGCTTCGTGGGCAGCCGTGACCGCTGTCGTCCTCGCGGTGCTGCTCGGCGGTGTCGTGGGCATGCGCGCCGCAGCGGTCGCCGGTGACGTCCGAGCGGCTGCGGCGTTCGTCGCGAGCGGTGCGGCGACGACTGTCCAGCGGGCCGAGGGCCGGATCGACGGCCGCGTGTGCGATGCCCTCGCGGATGCCGAAGGGGTCATCGCGTCTGGCGCGTTCCGTCGCCTCGACGCCGGGGTCGTCCCCGCCGCGCTGCCGGGCTCGGCGATCCCGACCTACGAGGTGACAGCCGGGGTGCGTGGCCTGCTCGGTGGCTCGGCTGCCGACGGGGTCGCGGGAGTGATCATCTCGCCCACGGTGCACGAGACCCTGGGGCTTGCTGCAGGCGATCGCCTCGTGAGGGTGGGCGGCGCGGGCACCGGAGTCGCCGGTGTGTACGACTACCCCAACGACGGCCGGGACCCCGACCTGGAGTACGCGGTCCTCGCGCCGGCGGTGGACGACGGGTCGCCGTTCGACGCCTGCTGGGCGACGGTGTGGCCGCAGCGCGACGACGCGGTCTCGATGCTCCGGCGCACCGTCCTGCCAGCGAGCGGGGCCGAGGGCGAAGACCGACCCACCGCCGGGCAGTTCAACCCGACGCTGGGCGCGGTCTTCACCCCCGCGGCACGGCAGCCAGTGCTCGTCCCGTTCGGTGCAGCGGTCCTCGTGGGGCTGACGATCGGCGCGGCAGCGGTCGCACGGCGCCGGCTCGCCCTGGCCTCCGACCGGCACGTCGGGGTACCGCGGAGCGCGCAGGTCCTCGGCATCGTCCTGCAGCACCTGGTCTGGGGATCGGTCGGGGCCCTGGTCGCGACGAGCGTCGCGGTGGTGTCGGTGCGTGGCCTCGACGTCGACGACGCACTGCCGATCGTGCGCGAGGCGATCGCGGTCGCGTCCCTCGGGCTCGTGGGCGCGCTGCTCGGTGGGGCGCTCGCCGCGGCTGCGATCCGCGAGCGCGCGCTGAACCGCTACTTCCGCTCCCGCTGACCGCGGCCGGCGGGGCGGACGCGCACCGGGCCTCCCGTCGTCTGCGCGCCCCGTCCGCTGCGCGCCCCGTTCGCCAAAGCGACAGATTGCCGCGAACTGTTCGCGGCGATCTGTCGCTTTGGCGGGTACCTCGCACCGGGATGGCGTGGATCTGTCGCTCTGGCGTCGGCGACCGACGCCCATTTGGTTGACGCGTCAACCAAATGGGCGCACACTGGTGCCATGCACACGCAGGACCTCCTCGCCGCCGACACCGGGATGGGTGCCGTCACCCTCCGCGTCGCGAACCTCGACCGGATGATCGGTTACTACCGCGACGGCGTCCAGCTCTCGCTGCTCTCGAACGAGGGCGGCGTCGCCGTGCTGGGGCGACCGGGCGCCGGTGGCCTGGCGGTCCCGATCGTGATCCTCGAGCACGCGCCGTCGATGCAGCACGCCGGCCCGCACGACGCCGGCCTGTTCCACACCGCGATCCTGTTCGACACGAGGGCCGACCTGGCTGCCGCGCTCTACTCGGTCGCGACGAAGTTCCCGCAGACCTTCACCGGCAGCGCCGATCACCTGGTGAGCAACGCGTTCTACTTCACCGATCCCGAGGGCAACGGCGTCGAGCTGTACTGGGACCGCGACCGCACGGAGTGGTCGTGGACGCACGGCATGGTCGACATGGACACGAAGTACGTCGACCCGAACGCGTTCCTGCAGGAGCACCTGACGGCCGACGCGGTGGCGTCCGCGTCGAACGCGCCGGGTCGGGTCGGCCACGTGCACCTGTCGGTCGGCGACGTCGCCAGCGCGAAGGACTTCTACGTCGACAAGCTCGGCTTCGCGACGACGGCCGGGTGGGGCGAGGCCCTGTTCGTCAGCGCCGGCGGGTACCACCACCACATGGCGATGAACACCTGGAACTCCCGCGGGGCCGGGCGCCGTCAGCTCGCGCTCGGGCTGGGCCTCGTGCGGATCGAAGTGCCCGGGGCGGACGACCTCGGTGCCCTCGTCGCACGCATGCACGACACCGGGGTGCAGACCGCCGACGACGGCCGGACGGTCGCCTTCGAGGACCCGTGGGCGAACCGCATCGAGGTGACCGCGCCCGGTCGCGGCTGACGCGGTTCGCCGCGGGGCAGCCGAGACTCGGGCTGCGCGACACTTCTCGCGCCCGCAGGCACGAGAAGTGTCGCTGACCCCGAGACTCGGCGCCGACTGCCGGCCGCCCGGCCGCCCGGCCGCCCGGCCGCCCGGCCGTCCGGCTGCCCGGCCGCCCGGATCACGCGCGGTTCGAGATCCCGCCGTCCGACGTCAGCAGCTGCCCGTTCACCCAGCGCCCCTGCTCCGAGCAGAGGAACCCGACGAGCGCAGCGGTGTCCGACGGTCGTCCGAGCCGGCCGAGCGGCGTGCCCTCGACCGCCCAGCGCTTGACGTCGTCGGACATCCAGCCGGTGTCGTTCGGGCCGGGGTTCACCACGTTCGCACTGACGCCGAGGCTGCCGAGCTCCTTCGCGGCACCGAACACGAGGCGGTCGAGCGCCCCCTTCGACGCCCCGTAGGGCAGGTTGTACGCGATGTGGTCGCTCGTCAGCGCGATGATCCGCCGGCGGTCCCGCGGTGCGGCGTCGCCAGCACGTTCGAGTGCGGCCGCGTACGCCTGCACGAGCAGGAACGGCGCGCGGGCGTTGACCGCGAAGTGCCGGTCCCACGACTCGACCGTCGTGGTCCGGACGTCCGAGTCGACCGATTCGCAGTGCGACATCACCAGCGCGGTGACGGGGGCGCCCGCCTCGGTCTCGGCGCGGCCGACCAGGGCGGCCGCCTGGTCCGGGTCCTCCAGGTCGACCGGGAGGCGCGTCACGCGTGCACCCACCGACTCGCACTCCTGCACGACGGATTCGACCCCGTCGGGATCCGCCCCACCGCTCACGCGGTCGTCGTACGGGCCCCACCACGAGATGGCCAGGTCCCAGCCGTCGGTCGCCAGACGTGTGGCGAGCGCCGCGCCGATGCCGGCTCTGCGGCCCACGCCGGTCACCAGGGCGAGTGGTCGTGCGGACGTCATACGGGCCTCCTGTCCGGCGCACCGTCGCACCGATCGCCACCCAGTCTGCCGGAACCGGCCACGCGCGTGGCCATCGCACTCGGTGTCCTGTCGGCGAGGACCGGCACGCGAGGGCCAAGATGGACGGATGCCACGCACACGACCACCGCTCGGACGCGGACGCGGACGCGGACGCGGACCCCGCGGCGGTCGTCCGGACCCGCGCGACCTGCCGATCGAGCACGTCCGCGACCGGATGTCGTCCTACATCTACGGCAACATCACGGTGCTCGCTGCCGCGATCGCCGTCGACCCGGCCGCCATCCACCACGGGTCGGCGATCTGGGCCGTCCTGGCGACCGCGGTCCTGACCTACCTGGCGCACGTGCTCGCGCACCTGGTGGCGCACGGCCTCGGCGGCGACGACTCCCAGACGGACGACGCCCGGCGCGAATCGGTCCTGACGATCATGCGGAACGCGAACCCGATCGCGACGTCCGGGCTCATCCCTGCAGTGCTGTACGCGGTGGCGTGGGTCGGGTGGATCCCGACGGGGTGGGCGCAGACGGCCGCCCTGGTCATCCTGGTCGTGCGCATCGGCATGGTCGGCGTCTTCATGCAGCGGTTCAGCGGCAAGCGGCCCACGTTCCTCGGGCTCTGGGGCGGCATCGTGCTGGCCGCCGTGGCGTTCGTGATCGGTCTCGTGAAGGTGGTGTTGACGCATTGAGCGCCACCGAGTCCGAGCCGAAGCCGAAGCGGGCCGGCTGGAAGTTCCTCCGCGACCTCGTCGTCATCGTCGTCGTGGCGCTGCTGGCGTCGTTCCTGGTGAAGACCTACCTGGTCCGGTCCTTCTACATCCCGTCCGCGTCGATGGAGAACACGCTGCTCATCGGCGACCGCGTGCTCGTCAACGAGCTCGTCCCCGGCGCCGTGCCGCTGCAGCGTGGTGACGTCGTCGTGTTCCAGGACCCGGGCGGCTGGCTCGGCACCGGGCAGGGCGACGACCTGATCAAGCGCGTGATCGGCCTGCCCGGCGACACCGTCTCGTGCTGCGGCACCGGCGGACACCTGTCGGTGAACGGCCACCCGGTCGACGAACCCTACGTGGTGCCCGAGATCGGGTCGGACCGGGTCTCCGGCACCGACTTCGACATCACCGTGCCGAAGGGGCGCATCTGGGTGATGGGCGACAACCGGTACAACTCGGCGGACTCCCGCGTGCACGGCACGGTGCCGGTCGACGACGTGGTCGGTCGTGCGTTCATCACCACGTGGCCGGTGTCACGGTGGACGGTGCTCTCGCGGTACGCCGACGAGTGGGACCAGGTGCCGGACCCGTCCTGAGCGGTCCGGGGCGGACCGGGGCGGTCGTTGCCCGCCCCGGTCGTCCGGTGCGGTAGCGTTCCGATTCCCGTGCCGGACCGTCCGCAGCGGGGTGAGCGGAGGCACTGTTCCGATGGACGCTGTGCCCTTCGATGCTGTGCCCATCAACGCTGCGCCCATGGACTACGTGACCGGGGGTGACGCGGAGCTGTCGATCCGGCGCATCGGGACGCACGGACACCGCTCCGGCACGATCGGCCCCCGACCGGACCACGTGGTCTTCTGGCTCGCCGATGGCCGTGCCCGCCTGACCGCGGACGACGGCTCGAGCTGGGACGTCGGCGCCGAACGCCCGATGATGCTCTCCGCCTCGGTGGCGTACGGCTTCGACACCGACGCCACGGCGATGACCCTGCTGCACCTGTCGACGGCGTTGCTCGGCGGCGGCGGTCCAGCGGCCGAGTTCCGGCAACCGGACGCCGCCGACCCTCGGATCGAACCCCTCCGAGCACTCCTCCGCGACGTCACCGGTCGCGTCCTCGACCCCGCGCTGCCGGCCGACGAGCGAGCCGCCCTGAACCGACGCATCGCGACGGTCGTGCTGTCGACGTTCTCGCCGTCACGGTCCGACGTCGAGCACCGGATGCGTCGTGCGATCCGCTTCGTGCACGACCAGGCCGACCAGCCGCTCTCGGTGGCCGACATCGCGGACTCGTGCGGCCTGAGCGAGCGCGGCGTGCAGGACCTCTTCCGCCGGCGGCTCGCGGTGACGCCGATGCAGTACCTGCGCGAGGTGCGGCTCGACCGGGTCCACCTCGAACTCGGCCGATCGCGTTCGGGCGGGCTGCTGGTGAGCGACGTCGCCCGGCGCTGGCAGTTCACGCACCTCGGTCGCTTCGCCGCCCACTACCGCGCACGCTTCGGCGAGCAGCCGCACGAGACGATCGCACGGGGTCCGGGCGCGGTCTGAACCGAACCGCTGTCAGCAGCCCGTCGTCGTCAGCGTGACCGTCGCGACGGCGTCGTTCGTCACCGTCGTCGTCTGCGGGCACAGCGAGCCCGCGCGGACCGTCACCTTGCCGAGCGGGACGCCCGCGAAGTCCGCGGTGCCACCGGGGAACACCCGCTGGTGCTCGGAGAGCTTGCCCGTCGACGCGAAGACCTTGACCTCGTACGGGTGGTCGGCGGCGTTGTCCGACACGGTGACCGAGACCTGGCCGGTCGAGTCGTGGGCGCCGCACCCCGCGAGCGTCACCAGAGCCGCCGCAGCGAGGGCGACAGCGGGCAGGACACGGCGGGACACGCGTCCAGGGTAGTCCGGCACCGGGCCGCGCCGGACCAGGGTCGACCGCCGAGCGCTCGGCGAGCCTGCCCCGCGGACTGGGGTGGTGCGTCCTCCGTGGTGGGGACAGGCCCTGTCCGGTTGGCGCGTTAGCGTGGGTGCATGCACTCGGAGACAGCGACGACCGTCCCAGTCACCGGCGCGCCCGACGCCGTGCGCCGCGCAGCGCTGCTCGCCGCACTCGACGTGGTCGAGGGTGGCGCCGAAGAACGCTTCGACCGGATCACCCGCATCGCGCGTGAAGCCCTCGGTGTCTCCGGCTCCTTCCTGAACCTGGCGGGCGAGACCTCGCTGACCATCAAGTCCCAGCAGAGCGACAGCCACTTCGGACCGGTCATCCCGCTGCAGGACACCTTCTGCGGGCGCACGCTGGGGGAGCGCGGCCCCGTGCTCGTGCCGGATGCGCGCATCGACGCCCGCTACTCCGACATGCCGATGGTCGTCGGCGACCCGAACGTGCGCTTCTACGCCGGGGTCCCGCTGCGGCTCGGCGACGACGACGTCAAGGTCGGCACGCTCTGCCTCATCGACCCGGAACCGCGGACCCTCGACGCCGACGAGGTCGCCCTGCTCCAGGAGCTCGGTGTCTGGGCCGAGCGGGAACTGGCAGCCGGCGCCGACGAGGACCGCTTGCGGTCCGTGCTCGCGGGGCTCGAACCCGACACGGTCGACGTGCCCGGCTACCGGATCGCGGGGCTGTCGGTGCCGCACGGCGTCGTCTCCGGCGACTTCCACGACTGGCACCGTTCCGGCGACGACGCCGTGCACCTCACCGTGGCGGACGTCATGGGCAAGGGCATGTCGGCTGGGCTGCTCGCCGCGAACATCCGCGGCGCACTGCTCGCCCGCGGCGACCTGGCACCCGACGTCGCCGTCGCCGAGCTCGAGGCGCAGGTCGCACCCGACCTGAGTCGCGCGGAGTCGTTCGCGACGATGTTCCACGGCCGGCTCACGCCCTCGACGGGCCGGATCGACTTCACCGACGCCGGACACGGGCTCGTCCTGCAGCTCCGCGACGACGGCGCCGAGCGCATCCTGCGGTCGTCGGACCTGCCGATCGGGCTGCACCCTGCGGGCCTCGAACGTGCCTCCGGCTCGCTCGTCATGCGTCCGGGTGACGTGGTCATCGTGGTGAGCGACGGCGCGCTCGAGCTGTGGGACTCCACGCTCGCGTCGCTGTCGCAGCTCGGGGAGCTCTACCGCGGCTCGCCGGACATCGCGACGTTCCTGCAGCGGGTGCGGTCACGTGCGGTCGACCACGACCCGGGCGACGACCTGACCGTCGTCGTCGTCGCGCGCGACCTCTGACGACGTGCCGTCGGCAGGTCGTCGGCAGGTCGTCGGCAGGCCGTGCGTCGGTCGTCGGCAGGTCGGGACTGGTCGCTCGTCGACTGGTCACGACGTGCCGTCGGCGCGCCGCCGGGCGGTCACGAACGGTCGGGCGCCGGGGGCCTGAACGACGGCTCGTGACCGGTCGCCGGATGTGAGCGGGGTGTCGTGACCGGTCGGGGCCTGCTCGGGGCCCGCTCGGGGTCCGCGCAGCAGGCCTGCAGCAGGAATCAGTTAGGCGCCGAGGCGCTCGATGAGCTCGGCGTAGCGCGCGGCGGTGCGGGACACGATCGCCTCGGGCAGCACCGGGGGCGTGCCCTGGCGGTCCCAGTTGGCGCTGAGCCAGTCGCGCACGATCTGCTTATCGAAGGAGTCCGTCCGACCGTCGGCCCGGGCGTCCCAGTACCGGCTCGAGTCGCTGGTCAGGACCTCGTCCGCGATCCGGATCCGTCCGTCGGCGTCCTGCCCGAACTCGAACTTGGTGTCCGCGATCACGACGTCGCGCTCGAGGGCGATCGCGGCTGCCTCGGTGTACACGTGCAGCGACAGGTCGCGCAGGGTCGCCGCGACCTCGGCGCCGACCAGGTCGACGGTCTGCTCGTACGAGATGTTCTCGTCGTGCTCGCCCTGCGGTGCCTTGTAGGCGGGGGTGTAGATCGGCTCGGGCAACCGGTCGCCGTTCGACAGTCCCTGGGGCAGGGCGACGCCGCAGACGCTGCCGGTCTGCTGGTACTCGGCCCAGCCGCTGCCGACCAGGTACCCGCGCACGACGCACTCGACGGGGAACATCTCGAGCGGCATGACGTGCATCGACCGCGACTCGACCTCGGCCGGCACGGGGGTGCCGCCGGACGACGGGCCGATGATGTGGTTCGGCACGTCGCTCAGCTGCGTGAACCAGAAGCGCGACAAGCGGGTGAGCAGTTCGCCCTTGCCGGGGATCGGTGGCTCGAGCGCGAAGTCGTAGGCACTGACCCGGTCGGACGCCACGAGCAGCAGCTCGGACGCACTCTGGATGTCGGCGGTGCCGGTCGGCACGTAGAGCTCGCGGACCTTGCCCGACGAGACGTGGTCCCAGCCGGCGATCACGGGCGCGGCGCTCATCGGGTGACCTTCGCGGCGATGTCGGTGCGGTACTGCGCGCCCTGCAGGGTGATGTCGCCGAGACCCGCGTAGGCGCGCTCGCGTGCCTGGACGAAGTCGGCCCCGGTCGCGACGACGCTGAGCACGCGACCGCCGGTGGCGACGAGGCTGTCGTCGAGCACCCCGGTGGCGGCGTGGGCGACGGAGACGCCGTCGCGCGCGTTCGCGGCGTCGATGCCGGTGATCGGACGGCCGGTCTGCGGGTTCTCCGGGTAGCCCTCGCTCGCGAGCACGACCGTGACCGCCGCATCCGGACGGAACGAGGGCGCCGGGGTGCCCCCGAGCTGTCCCGTCGCAGCGGCGAGCAGCAGTCCGCTCAGCGGCGTCGCCAGGCGGGGGAGGACGACCTGGGTCTCCGGGTCGCCGAAGCGGGCGTTGAACTCGATGACCCGGACACCCTGCTCGGTGACGATGAGCCCGCAGTAGAGCAGCCCGACGAACGGGGTGCCCTCGTGCTCGAGACGACGGACGGTGGGCAGCGCGACCAGCTCGGTGACCTCGTCGACGAAGGCCTGCTCGGACGCCCAACGATCGGCCAGCCACGGCAGCGGCGAGTACGCACCCATGCCGCCGGTGTTCGGTCCGAGATCGCCGTCGGCCAGGCGCTTGTAGTCCTGCGCGGGGCTGAGCGGGCGGACGTCGTGGCCGTCGCTCAGGAAGAACAACGAGACCTCTTCGCCGTCGAGGAACTCCTCGACCACGACGTGCCCGTGCTGCAGCCAGTAGGTGGCGTGGTCGATCGCGGCTTGACGGTCCTCGGTCACGAGGACGCCCTTGCCCGCGGCCAGCCCGTCGGCCTTCACGACGTACGGTGCGCCGAGCTCGTCGATCGCGGCGACGGCCTCTTCCGCCGTGCCGGCGTACACCGGGCGGCCGGTGGGCACGTTCGCCTCGGACATGATGCGCTTGGCGAAGGCCTTCGAGCCCTCGAGCTGCGCGGCGGCCTTGCCCGGCCCGAAGACCGGGATGCCCCGGGTGCGGACGGGGTCGGCCACACCGGCGATGAGCGGCGCCTCGGGCCCGACGACGACCAGTTCGACGCCGTTCTCGATCGCGTACTCGGCGACGAGTGCGCCGTTGGTGGGGTCGAGGGAGACGGTCTCGACATCGGCGGCGATGCCGGCGTTGCCGGGAGCAGCCGTGATGACGTGGCCCGCCTGTTCAGCGAGGAGGGCCGTGATGATCGCGTGCTCGCGGGCACCGGAACCGAGGACGAGGATTCGCACCCGATCACCCTACCGATCAGGACTCGCCTCCCGCGAGGCGACGGCTAGCCTGTGGAGATGCCACCCAGGAGGATCGAGGACGCCGCCGGCCGCGCCGCACTGACCGCGGTGCAGCAGGGCGACACGGCACGGGCGACCGTCGCGACGGCCGTCCGGTGGACCCTGCAGCGCCTCGCCGACGACGTGCCGGGCAACAGCGTCGAGGTCCGGGTGCCGCCGTTCGCCGCGGTCCAGGCCGTCCCCGGCCCGCGCCACACCCGTGGCACGCCGCCGAACGTGGTCGAGACGGACGCCACGACGTGGCTCGCGCTCGCGACCGCTGAGCTGACCTGGGACGAAGCCGTCGCGCAGTCACGCGTCAGCGCTTCCGGCTCACGTGCGGACCTGACGGCGTTCCTGCCGGTGCGGGTCGCGCTCTAGTCGCGTTCAGCACTACCTAGGCGGACGAACCGAATTAGGTAGTCCCTACCGATGCGGGCGCATGCACTGCGAACCTACGCTTGAAGTCGCCGGGATTCGGACCCGACCCGAACGGGTCCGAACCCGGCGACAGGGACCAAGGTACGCGATGTTCCACACAACGTGTCAACCGCCGCGGCGCGTCGTGCTGCAATGCGCAACGTTCTTGCGTCACGAGTGGACTCAGAAGAGTCCGGCGAGCTCCGACCGGGCGTGCAGGTCCCACTTGCCGAACACCCGCGACAGGTGCGCGTCGATGGTCCGCGTCGAGAGCCCGAGCTCCTCGCCGATCAGGCGGTTGCTCAATCCCTGTGCCGCGAGCTCGGCGACCTGGTACTCGCGGTTCGTGAGCGGTGGTTTCGGCCGGCCGGCCGTGACCGCCATGCCGTGCGACGCGAGCACCCCCTGCGCCGCGATCACCCGCGTCCGGTCGCGTGCGGTCAGGGCGTCGGCGTACTCGACGATCGCCGCGGCGAGCGGACCGTCGACCCGAGCGGCGGCCTCGCGCATCCGACCGAGCGAGGTACCGGTCTCGCGTCCGTTCAGCATGTCCATCGCGTAGTGCAGCGTCTGCCCGTACATGACGTGCGTCCACCCACCGCTCGCCGTCCCGCGGTCGATGATGTCGTCGGCGTGCCGGAGCCCGGCCGGGTTGCCGAGCACCGCCTCGGTCCAGGCGATCGTCACCGCGACCTGCTCGCCCGTGATCCGCATCGCCCGCTGCGGGGTGGCCCTCGCCCGGTCGAGCGCACGAGTCGCGTCCTCGGTTCGACCGGCGTAGGCGTACGCCATCGCGAGTCGTGCCCACGGGTAGGCCGCGAAGCCGCCGTGGTCCGCGACGTCGTACCGCTCGCAGGCAGCCGAGAACGCCGCGATCGCGTCGTCCCAGCGCCGTTGGCCGATGGCGAGGTTGCCGTCGCCGATGAGCTCGAGGGTGAAGTCGTACTTCAGGTACGGGTTCGACCGGCGGACCGGCACCTCGGTGAGCAGGTCGGCGAGGTCGCCGCGCCAGACCTGCACCTGGTGCAGCACTGAAAAGATCTCGCCGACGCTCCACGGTGCGTCCTCGAGGTGCTCGATCGCGGTGGCCAGTGCCCGGCGCCCGAGGGCCGATGCGTCGTCGAGCCGCCCGGCCGTGGCGAGCGCCATGATCGCGCAGGGGGCGACGCACAGGAACGCGAACGGGATCGTCGGGGCGTGCACGATGCCGCTGCGCTCGAGTTCGGCGCGGACCTCGTCGAACCGTCCGCCCCAGCCGAGGTGCGCCAGGCGCAGCAGGCGGAGCCGTTCGACCGCGTCGCCGGACACCAGCCGGCTGGCGACGTCGGTGAGCGCGACCGCGGCCAGCACGTCGTCGTCGTGGAACTGCCGGATGTTGGCGAGGATCTCGCAGGCCTCGACCACGAGGGCGTCGTCCACCGTGCCGGGTTCCGCACGGGCGACGGCCCAGGCGGCCTCGGCGTCGGCGCGACCGGCCTCGCGCCCGTCGGTGTACGAGTACGCCAGCGACCGCAGGCAGCGCGCGGCGACCTGCTCGTTCGGGTGCAGCGTCCGCCGGAGCGCTGCGGAGGCCAGGGCGATCGCGCTCTCGTGCTCCTGGAGCCGCACCGCGACCTGCGCCGCGTCGAGCAGTTGCTCGACCGGGGGCACGACACCGCAGTCGAGCGCCCAGAGCGCCGACCGCAACCGTGCGGCGGGCGGGGCACCCTCGGGACTGTCGGCGCGGAAGGCGTTCGCGCGGGCGAAGAGTGCCGTGCGGCGGGCGACCGGTACCAAGCCGCGGATCACGTCGCCGACGAGCGGGTGCTGCGGACGGGCCACTGCGGCGCCGTCGTCGAGCGAGTCGATCCGGACCAGCCCGAGCGCGACCACGCGGTCGACGTCGCCGCCGCTGACCAGGCCGAGCAGTCGCGCGAGCGGGATCGGGTCGGCCAGCGCCACGATGTCGACGACGTCGCGCAGGTCCTCCGGCAACGAGCCGAGTTCCGTCCGGTACATGTCGGCGAGGCTGTTCGACGCCGTCACCCGGCCGCGCCAGTACCACCCGGACGCCGTGTGCTCGAGGGCACCCGAGGTGCGGGCGGCGCGGACGACCTCGCGCAGGTAGAGCGGGTTGCCGGCGGTCGCACGGTGCACCCGCTCGGCCGAGGCGTTCTCGAGCTGCGAGCCCAGCGCCTCGGCCACCAGGGCCGACGTCTCGCGCAGGGTGAGCGGCTCGAGGTCGATGCGCTCGAGCAGGTCGTCCTGCCACAGGGCGCGGAGCGGTTCCGGCAGCGCGGTGAAGTCACGGCAGGTCAGGACGAGCCGCGCACCCTGGTGCCGGACGAGCCACGCCACGTACCGGGCGGAGATCGCGTCGAGGTGGTCGGCGTCGTCGACGCGCAGCAGGACGTCGCGGTCCGCCAGGTCGGCGATCGCTCGGAGGCGCTGCTCGGCCCCGGCGCCGTCGGACAGTTCCGACAGGGTCGCCGGCAGCTCGCCGAAGCGGTCCGAGATCGCGCCGAAGGGCATCGACCGCCCGGAGGCGACGGCGGTGATGGGCACCACGACCGTGCGCCCGGTGGCGTCCCGTCCGGCGACGCGATCGGTGACGCGGGCGGCGACGGTGCTCTTGCCGAGACCCGGGGCGCCGACGAGCGCGACGCTCCACTGGTGCTCCGCGACGACGGACACGGCACGGTCCTCTTCGTGGCGTTGCATCACGGGCCAGGTCACGCGCGCCGGGGTGCTCGGGGTGCGACCTCGCCCCCGTACGGTCCGTTCTCGCATCCGTGTCACCTCCAGCCCTTGGGATACCAACGCGTACGGATCATCCTCTCCTGGATCGGACTGCGCGGACAGGCCGGGAGACGTCCCACAGTGGGGGACAATGGGTGGGTGAGCAACACCGATCGACCCGACGACCAGCCGGTCCCGGCCCCTGCGCCGAACGCCGTCTCCACCTCTGACGAGGTCACGATCCGTCGTGCCCCGAAGTTCGGGGTGTTCATCGTCGGCGGTGCGGTGCTCGGGTTCATCGCGACCCTGATCGTCGTCTCGCTCACCATGAACCTCGGTGGCCAGCAGGAAGAGTCGAGCTTCGGCAGCCTGGTGGGCTACTTCAGCCTGTGGGGCGTCACGATCGGTGCCTTCGTCGGCGCGGTCGTCGCCGTCGTCTTCGACCGGGTCTTCGCCCGGCGCGCGGCCCGCCTGACGGCGGAGCGTGTCGAGGTCGAGCTGCCGCCCGAGACGGTCGAGGGCGAGATCGACGAGCACGGCGACCAGCGGCCGTAGCCGCAACCGTCTTCGGACGGGAGGCCCGGTGCCAGCTGGCACCGGGCCTCCCGTCTGTGGGTGGTTGCGTCTCGGACGCGACCTAGCTGAGCTGGTTCGCCTCGACCCAGGACAGGTACTCCGGGCTCACGGTGCCCGTGACGTACTCGCCCGTGAAGCAGCTCATCTCGAGGTCGGTCACGTCGGAGCCCTCGATGATGGCGTCCCGCATGTCGCCGATCTCCTGGTAGATCAGGTGATCGCTGCCGAGCACGCGGTTGATCTCCGGGATCTTCCGGTCGTGCGCGATGAGCTCGTCGCGCGTCGGCATGTTGATGCCGTACACGTGCGGGAACCGGACCGGGGGAGCGGCGCTCGTGAAGGTGACCTCGTTCGCACCGGCGGCGCGGGCCATCTCCACGATCTCCTTGCTCGTCGTGCCGCGCACGATCGAGTCGTCGACGATCAAGATGTTCTTGCCCTTGAACTCCGACGACATCGCGTTGAGCTTCTGCCGGACGGACCGCTTGCGCTCCGCCTGACCCGGCATGATGAAGGTCCGGCCGACGTAGCGGTTCTTGTAGAAGCCCTCGCGGTACTCGATGCCGAGCTTCCGCGCAACCTGCATGGCAGCCGGTCGGGACGAGTCCGGGATCGGCATCACGACGTCGATGTCACCGGTCGGCGCGTACTGCTCGATTGTGTCCGCCAGCCGGTTGCCGAGGCGCAGGCGGGCGTCGTAGACCGAGATGCCGTTCATGACCGAGTCGGGACGAGCCAGGTACACGTACTCGAACGAACACGGCACGAGCCGCGGGTTCTTCGCACACTGCCGGGCGTGCATCTGCCCGTTCATCTCGATGAAGATCGCCTCGCCCGGGGCGACGTCGCGCACGATCTCGTAGCCGCCGGACTCGAGCACCAGCGACTCGCTCGCCACGACCCACTCGGGCTGGCCGGCCTCGTCGAACTTGTGGCCGAGGATGAGCGGCCGGATGCCGAACGGGTCGCGGAAGGCCAGGAGCCCGTGGCCGGCGATCGTGGCGATCGTGGCGTACGAGCCCTCGACCCGCTCGTGCACGCGCTCGACGGCGTCGAAGACCTGCCCGGGATCGAGGTCCGTGCCGCGGACCTGTCCCTGCAGCTCGTGCGCCAGCACGTTCACCAGGAGCTCGGTGTCCGACGTGGTGTTGAGGTGCCGACGGTCGATGTCGAACAGTTCACGCGTCAGTTCCCGCGTGTTGGTGAGGTTGCCGTTGTGGACGAGGACGATGCCGTACGGCGCGTTCACGTAGAACGGCTGCGCTTCTTCCTCGTTGCTCGCCGCGCCCTTGGTGGCGTAGCGCACGTGGCCGAGGCCCATGGTGCCGAGGAGGGCGCGCATGTCACGGGTTCGGAACGACTCCCGCACGTGGCCGCGGGTCTTGTGCATGTGGTGCACGTGACCTTCGACCGTGGCGATGCCCGTCGAGTCCTGCCCGCGGTGCTGCAGGAGGAGCAGTGCGTCGTAGATGGATTGGTTGGCGGGGCCCTGTGCAACGAGGCCGACGATGCCGCACATTCGCGGGTGTGCTCCAGACCGTAGAATCGGGGGGTACCGAACAAGTCTGCCATGTCACCGCGAAGGACTCCGCATGCCCAACCCGTACGCCGAAGCCGGAGTGGACACCGCTGCCGGTGACCTGGCCGTCGAACTCATGAAGTCCGCAGTCGCGGCGACGCACAACAGCCACGTGCTGGGCGGCGTGGGCGGCTTCGCCGGACTCTACGACGTGTCCTTCCTGAAGGACTTCTCACACCCGTTGCTCGCGACCTCGACCGACGGCGTCGGCACGAAGGTCGCCATCGCCCAGGCGATCGACAAGCACGACACCATCGGGCAGGACCTGGTCGGCATGGTCGTCGATGACATCGTGGTGGTCGGTGCGAAGCCGCTGTTCATGACCGACTACATCGCCTGCGGGCGCGTCGTGCCGAACCGCATCGCCGACATCGTCGCCGGGATCGCCCGTGGCTGCTCGGCGACGGGTACCGCTCTGGTCGGTGGCGAGACCGCCGAGCACCCCGGGCTGCTCGGCCCGGACGACTACGACGTGGCCGGCGCCGCGACCGGTGTCGTCGAGGCCGGTTCGCAGCTCGGTGCCCACCTGGTGCAGGACGGCGACGTCGTGCTCGCCATCGAGTCGTCCGGGCTGCACTCGAACGGGTACTCGCTCGTCCGGCACATCCTGGCGTCGCGCGGGGTCGGGTACACAGACCAGCTGCCCGAGTTCGGCGGCGTGTCCGTCGGCGAAGCCCTGCTCGAGCCCACCCGCCTTTACACGACGCCGCTGCTGGAGCTGCTCGAGCAGCACCCGGGCGCCGTGCACTCCCTGTCGCACGTGACCGGTGGTGGCATCGCGGCGAACCTGGCGCGCGTGCTGCCCGTCGGCTCGTGGATCGAGGTCGACCGCTCGACCTGGCAGCCGCTCCCCGTCTTCCGCGTGCTCGCCGACATGGCAGGCACGCCGATCGAGGACACCGAGGGCACCTGGAACCTGGGCATCGGCATGTTCGCCGTGGTGTCCGCCAGCGCCGCGGTGGACGTCATCGAGTCGCTCGGTGTCGCCGGGATGCCCGCGTGGCCCGTCGGCACGATCGCCACGTCGGCCCGCGACCTGACCGGGTTCGAGCAGGGCGCCAAGGGTGTCGACGGCGGTGCCGTGCGGCTCGTCGGGAGCTACGCCGCCTGAGCGAGCCGGCCACGCCCGTCACGCAGGCCGCGTGGCGGGCGTTCGTCGTGCCTCCAGGCCGCACGACCTGCCGTCAGGTGTCCGCCGAGCGGTCACGAAGTGCCGCTCGGTCCGGCCGCGGGCGGCACTTCGTGACCACTCGGCATTCCCCGCGTGGGGAGTCGTGACCGGTCCGCGTCATCCGCGTGGGCACGCAGAAACGCCGCGCTGCCCGGAGGCGCGCGGCGTGACGGCTGTGCCGGTCAGGCGGACTTGTTCTGGTCCGCTTCGGTCTCGAACTCGTCGGATTCGTCTGCCGCTTCGGGACCGTACTGGTCCGCCCAGCGGTCGACGAGATCGTCATCGGAGTGTTGTCCGGCGGAGAGCTCCTGCTCGAGTGCACCGTAGTTCGTCTGCGGGCTGAAGTACTTCAGCTCACGGGCGACCTTGGTGTGCTTCGCCTTTTGACGGCCGCGCCCCATGCGTGACCCCCTCGTTCGGCTCTGGTCCGGTCCTGGCGAATGACGGAAGATCACTCGGGGAACCAGACGGTTCGTGGTTTGAAATCTGCCGATCACTCTACCATGTACCTCGATCTGGACGTCGCCGCGACGGCTCCGCGCACAGGAGAATCGAAGTGATGACCGAACCCCTCGAGAACCCAGTCGACCAGTCCGCCCGTGTCGTCGTCATCGGTGCGGGGCAGGCCGGACTGTCGGTGGGATACCACCTGCGCCGCCTGGGGCTCGTGCCCGGCACCGACCTGGTGCTGCTCGATCGTGCTCCGAGCACGGGTGGTGCCTGGCAGTTCCGGTGGGAGGCCCTGCGGCTCGGCGCGGCGCACCGCGTGCACGACCTGCCGGGGATGCGGGCGATGGGGCTCCAGTTCGACGACGCCGATCGGTCACGACCCGCCCGGGACGTCGTGGGGGAGTACTACCGGCGGTTCGAGCAGCACTACGACCTGCGGGTCCGGCGTCCGGTCTCGGTGCCGTCGGTCTCGCGCACCGAGGACGGCCGACTGTGCGTCACGACCCGCTCCGCCGACGGCACCGAGACCCGGATCCGCGCCGACGTCGTGGTGAACGCATCGGGCACGTGGGGCACGCCGTTCGTGCCGTGGTACCCGGGCCGAGGCGCGTTCCGCGGACGACAGCTCGACACGACCGAGTACCGCAGCGCTGTGGAGTTCGCCCGGCAGGACGTCGTCGTGGTCGGCGGCGGGACGAGTGCCATCGGTTTCCTGCTCGAACTCGACGGTGTCGCGCGGTCGACCCACTGGTTCACCCGACGGCCGATGGTGTGGGCGGACTCGTCATCGCTCGACCTCGAGTCGGCGGTCGCAGCGGTCGACGAGCAGGACCGTGCCGCCCGTGCCGGCGAGGTGCTGCCGAGCATCGTGAGCGGCACGGGCGTGCCGGTCTCGCGGCGGATCCGCGCGGGCATCGACCGCGGGGTCCTGCGCGACCAGCCGATGTTCACGCGGATGGACGAGACCGGCGTGGTGACGGCCGACGGCACGCACGTGCACGCCGACGCGGTGCTCTGGGCGACCGGGTTCCGGGCCGACCTGCGGCACCTCGCGCCGCTGCACCTGCGGACCGCGGCCGGCGGGGTCGTCGTGGCGGACGGGCGCTCGGTCGACGAGCCGCGGTTGTTCCTGGCGGGCTACGGGCCGCAGGCGACGACGATCGGGGCGAACCGGGCCGGACGGCTCATCGCCCGCCAGGTGATGGACGTGCTCGCCGCCGCGTGAGCCGCTCCGCCTGGTGCGAGGTTGACCACCCGGTGCGAGGTTCTTTCGGCGCACCGAGTGATCAACCTCGCACCAGGGGGCGCAGGGCGGCGCAGGGCGGGTCAGGCGGGCAGGGGCTCCTGCACGCCACGACGGCGACGGGACGACGCCAGGAACACGGCGTCGAGCGAGAACCGCCCCGGGCCGGTCAGCGCCACGACGAGCGACGCGACCGCCAGGACGAGCACGTACTCGAAGCCGCCGTCCTGCGAGTAGAAGCCGGACGACGCGTGCGCGAGCAGCCCCGCGACGACCATGTCGACGGCGAGCAGGACGCCCACGACGCGGGTTGCGACGCCGAGCACGAGCAGCACACCGCCGACGAGTTCGAGGCCCGCCACCAGGGGCGCGGCGACGTCGGCGAGCGGCACACCCATGCCGGAGAAGCCCTGGGCGACGTTCGGGATGCCCTGGGCGAACTTCTGCGCGCCGTGGGCGATGAACACCACCCCGAGGACGATGCGGAGCGCGGTCAGGCCGATGGAGGTCGATGTCGTTCGCATGGCCACGAAACTAACCGGTGACGCGTCATCGAACCCCCTCGTCCGGGGGTCTGCCCGGACTTCACCAGAACATGCCCAGGCTGGGGTCCGCCGAAGGGCGGACCCGCTCTCAGGAACCCGTGGTGTCCGTGCCGCGGCCGGTCTGCTGCTGCAGGCGGTCGATGTGCTCCGAGGCCTCGGCCTTGGTCAGGTCAGCGGAGAGCTCCTCGCCGGCTTCGCGGGCCAGGGTGTCGAGGTAGCTCCGCTGCGGTCCGGTCATCGGCTCGTCACCGGTGACCCACTGCTCGGGGTCCTTGCTCGCGTCGGTCGACGGGTCCGGACGGGCGCCGCCGAGGGTCTCTTCTGCATCACTCATGCCGAGGACGCTACGCCGCACCTCCGACGCACCCCGCAGGCCCTTGTCCCCCGTCAGACCGGCGTGGCCGAGTACCGCACCAGGTCCGGTCCGACCGCACTCGTGGCGATCGGCACGGTCCGTCCCTCGCGACGGACCCAGATCGTCGCGGCCTGCTCGTCGATCCGCTCGACCTCGTGCAGCGAGCCGTCGAGCAGCACGGTCGCGGACACCACGACCCGGCCGCTGGACGGCCGCGGGGGCAGACTGGGGACGTCGTCGTCGTACGCCGCGTACTCGCCGGGCTGCAGGAACGGGGACACCGGAGCGGTCACGACCTCGAAGCCCTCGTCGACCTCGGCGACCGCCACGAGGCGCACCGCCTGGTCCGTCGGCAAGGGGACGTCGACCACCCAGGGCGCCTCGGAACCGGCCAGTGCGCGGAAGGCGGGCCGACCGTCGGGGGCGAGCCGTGCCTCCAGGCCGTCGATCCGGACCCGTCCGCGACCGCGCGAATCGGCGTAGAGACCCGGCTCGATGCCGGACTGCCGCGCTTCGAGCCGGCTGATGACCACGCGGTCCGGGCGGTACCAGTCGCGGAGCGTCGACGGGTCGACCCAGCCGACGCTGGGGACCCCGCGCGACAGCGCTGCCGACTCGTCGGCGGCGCGCTCGTCGAGCGCGCCCAGGGGGTGTTCGCCGCGCACGGCGACGAGTCCTTCGTGGCGGCTGCCCGCGACGGGCTCGTGGTCCAGCACCTCGACGCGCTTCGACACCTTGCCGCCGTGGCCGTCGAACGTGGCGAACGTCCGCAGGTCGGTGATCGTCATGACGTCAGATGCTACGACTCGTCGCCCCGACGCGGCGAGGTCGGCACGAGCGCGTGCAGCTCACCGGTGCACTGCGCGGGGTCGACGCCCTCGGCGGGACCGGCCGGTCGGGTCGCGCGACGCGGCTGCAGGCTGTTCCGCTGCGCGGACCGGGCCAGGCGATCGTCGACGACACCGTCGACCGGCGCTCCGGCCGAGCCGGCGAGGGACCGACGGAGCGGCGGGCGCACGGGCTCGCCGCGACGTTCCTGACCGGGAAGCGGACGCGACCGGCGGCCGTACAGCAGTTCGGACGAGTCGAGCAGCCACGGCACCAGCGCCACGGTGACGCCGTGCACGAGCAGGAGCTTCTTGCGGATGCGACGGCCGCGGTGGTTGTGGAGCAGGCCCTCCCACCAGTGACCGACGATGAAGATCGGCGTGTAGACGGTGACGACCTCGGAGCCGTGCTCGAGCCGGTGCGCCTTGATGTACTTGATGAGCGGCATCGAGATGTCGCGGTACGGACTCGGCACGATGGTCAACGGCATCCGGATGCCGTACTCGGCCCACTGGTCGCGCAGGTGCTGGGCGTCGGCGTCGTCGATCGCGACGTGGACCGCCTCGCAGCTGGCGTGCTCGGCGGCGATCGCGTAGTCGAGGGCCTTCAGCACGGGCTTCTGCAGCTTGTTCACGAGCACGACGGCGTGGTCACCGGTGGCGCCGAACTCGGTCTCGACGTCGGCCTCGATCTCGTGCGAGACGTCGCGGTAGTAGCGGTTCACACCGAGCATGAGCACGTACAGGATCGGCATGATCAGGAACACGAGCCAGGCGCCGTGCGTGAACTTGGTGATCGTGACGATGACCAGGACGACCAGGGTGAACGTGGCTCCGATCGCGTTGATCGTTCGTGAGCGCAGCACCTGTGCTCGGTTGACGGACGGGTCGGCGGTGCCGGCCCGGTCCGCGCGCAGCAGGCGCGTCCAGTGCACGACCATGCCCGTCTGCCCGAGCGTGAACGACACGAAGACGCCGATGATGTAGAGCTGGATGAGGCTCGTGACGTTCGCCCGGTACACCACGAGCAGCGCCGCGGCGACGAGCGCCAGGACGATGACACCGTTCGAGTAGATGAGCCGGTCGCCGCGGGTCGACAGGGCCTTGGGGGCGTACGAGTCGCGGGCCAGGATCGAGCCGAGCAGCGGGAACCCGTTGAACGCCGTGTTCGCGGCGAGGAGCAGGACCGCGGCCGTCGTCGCCTGGATGACGAAGAACAGCACCGAGTTGTCACCGAACGTCGCCGCCGCGATCTGGGCGATCAGGGAGCGCTGCGGCGTCGTGGCGCAGTCCGCGAACCCCTGCAGGTCGCAGGCGCGTTCGGCGTAGTGCACGCGGGACACGAGCGCGAGCGTGATGAGCCCGATGAACAGGACGATCGCGATGCCGCCCATCGCCACCAGGGTCGCCTGCGCGTTCTTGATCTTCGGGCGCCGGAAGGCCTGCACGCCGTTCGCGATGGCTTCGACGCCGGTCAGGGCCGAGCAGCCGGAGGCGAAGGCCCGGAGGAGCAGCAGGATGAACGCCGCCTGCGTCGTGTGCTCGACGTTGTCGACGGTGTACCCGGCGGACTCGGCGACCGGGGCGTGCCCTGAGGCGACGCGGACCAGGCCGGTGACGACCATCACGAAGACCGACGCCACGAACAGGTAGGTGGGGATGGCGAACGCCTTGCTCGACTCCCGCACGCCGCGCAGGTTCGTGGCGGCGAGGAGCACGACGAACACGAGCGCGAGTTCGACGCGGACGTCGTTCAGCATCGGCAGCGCCGAGATGATGTTGTCCACGCCGGAGGCCACCGACACCGCGACCGTCATCACGTAGTCGACGAGCAGCGCACTCGCGACGACCAGCCCGGCCTTCTCGCCGAGGTTCCGGTGCGCGACCTCGTAGTCGCCGCCGCCGGACGGGTACGCCTTGATGAGCTGTCGGTAGGACGCGACGACCACCACGAGCAGCAGCACGACGAGCGCGGCCACCCACGGTGCGAAGGTCAGGAACGACATCCCGCCGAGCAGCAGGATCATCAGGAGTTCCTGCGGTGCGTACGCGACGGAGGACAGCGGGTCACTCGCGAAGATCGGCAGTGCCAGGTGCTTCGGGAGGAGCTGTCCTTCGAGCTTCTCAGAGGGGAGCGGATCCCCGATCAGTCGCGCTTTCAGCGACCGGACCTCGTTCGTCACGAGCGGCAAACCTACTCAGTTCCGGGCGGGAGTCAACACGGGTCCCCGGGCGGTCATTCCCGGTCGGTCGCGTGTCGTCGACTCCGCACCCCGATCACCCCTTGCGGTTGACGTCGCGTCAACCTCTACGGTGGGCTGCATGAGGGATCCGTCAGACATCGCCACCGCAGCTGCGAAAGCACCCCACGGCATCGCCGACGTGGCGCGATCCGCCGGGGTGTCGAGTCGCACGCTCCGGCACTACGACGCCATCGGGCTGCTGCCGGCCACCGCCGTCGGCGACGGCGGACTCCGCCGCTACGACGATCGGGCACTCGTCCGGCTGCAGCGCATCCTGCTGCTGCGCGGCCTCGGCCTCGGGCTGCCCGACATCCGCCGGGTCCTCGACGGCGAGCAGGACGACGTCGCCGCCCTCACCGCGCACGTCGCCTGGCTCGAACGCGAGCGGGACCGCCTCGCCCGGCAGCTCGCCGCCGTGCGCACCACCATCACCAGGATCGAGAACGGGGACACCATGAACGCCACGGACACCTTCGACGGGTTCGACCAGACCCGCTTCAAGCACGAGGTCGAGGAGCGCTGGGGGGCGGACGCCTGGCAGCGCGGCACCGCCTGGTGGGACGCGAAGGACACCGCGGGCAAGCAGGCGTTCCAGGACGAACTGCGCGCGATCGCCCGGGACGCCGCAGCGCTCGCCGCGTCCGGCGACGGCCCGGGCTCACCGGCCGCGCAGGCACTGGCGCGGCGGCAGTTCGCGTGGCTCGCCGAGTCGACGCCGCCGGCGGACCTCACCGCGGAGCGGTTCCGGACGCTCGCCGAGATGTACGTGCACGACGAGCGGTTCGCGCACGCCTACGACTGGGCCGGAGCGGGTGCGGCACGGGCGCTGCGCGACGCGATGGTCGCGTTCGCCGACGGCGGGCTGTAGCGCGCGGACGGCGGGTTGGAGCGCGCGAACGGAACCGGGTTCCGGTCACGACACCACGGATCGGCGTGGTGCTGTGTCCGGAACCTGGTTCCGTGGGTGGGGCTGTGCGGGGTGGGGCGGTGCGACGGGCGGCCGGGAGGCTCTGGTCGCGACCGCCTGTCGGCCGCGGGCCGTCAGAGCGACTTGCGCAGGGCCTCCAGGCCGTCACGCAGGCGCGTCACGGTGTCCGCACGGAGCGTGCCGCGGGTCGCACGACGGCGCAGGTCCGCGCGGACCTGCTGCCGGAACGACGACAGCGCCATCTCGAGCTCGCGCAGGGCGCGGGCGCTCTCCGACGGGACCGAGACGGGGTCCTCGTGGGAGCCGGTGCCAGGGCTTTCCGCCGAGGCGGCGAGGTCCGCACGGAGGGAGCGCATCGCCTCGCTGACCGAGGCACGGACGCCGTCGGCCAGGGACTTCACCGAGTCGGCGACCCCGGACTCGACCGCGGCGATCTCGTCGGCACGGGCCGCGAGTTCGGTGCGGCCGGCCTCGGTGATCGCGTAGACGGTCTTGCGGCCGTCGGCGGTCTTCGAGACGAGGCCCTCTTCTTCGAGCTTGGCGAGTCGCGGGTACACGGTGCCGGCGCTCGGCACGTAGGTGCCGCCGAACCGGTCGCCGAGGGCCTGGATGAGCTCGTAGCCGTGCATCGGGTGGTCCGCCAGCAGCACGAGCAGGTACAGGCGGAGGTGGCCGTGGGCGAAGACGGGGCTCATGCGGGCGCCTCGCCGTCGTTGGTCGGGGCGGTCGGGGCGGCCGGAGCAGTCGGCGGAGCCGGGGTGGTCGGCGCGGCCGGGGTCGTCGGGGCCGCGGTCGGTTCCGCTGCTGCCGGCGGGGCGTGCAGCACCGCGATGTCGCCGGAGACCGAGTTCACGCGCAGGTCGAGCCACTGGCCGGCCAGCTCGCCACCCTGCTTGACGTACGAGCCGCGCACGCCGCGGATCTCGGAGTCGTCGAACTGCAGCTTGCCGGACGCCGTGCTGACGGTGCACTGGTAGGCGACGCCGTCCTCGAGCCGGACGCTCACGCCACCGGAGACCGTGTTGACACGAGCCGACTCCGGCACGCCGTGCAGGTCGAGCACGACGTCCGCCGAGACACCGTCCGCCTGGAACCGCGGGATCTCGCCCGTGGCCACGACGTCACCCGAGACCGTGTGGACCGTCAGGGCGCCGTCGAGCTCGCGGATGGTCGTCGCGCCCGAGACGGCGTTGACCGTGACGTCGCCGGCGACACCGTCGACGACGAGGTCGCCGGACACCGTGTTGAGCATCGCGCCGCGGTTCGTGCCGGACAGCAGGGCACCCGCCGACACGACGCCGAGGTGCACCGAGGCGTCGCGGGGGACCAGGATGCTGACGTCCGCGTGGGCCTTGCCGCGGAACGACTTGAGGAACCCGATGGGGTCGTCCCACCGGATCTGCGGGTGGTCGACGGTGAGCGTGTCGCCGTCGACCTCGATCTTCAGCTGCTTGCCGGACACGCTGTGGACCTCGACCCGTGCGGTGGGTTCGTCGTGTGCCACGACGTCCACCTGACCACCGACGAGTCCGACACGGAGTGTGCGGACGATGCCGGTGTCGATGACCTTGGGCTCGTCGACGAGCCACTTCTCCTGCGTCACGTTGCTTCCTCCAACTCGCGTTGTATCGCGTCTGTGGAGGTCACGCTATATCGCGAGTCGACGAGGCGCAAGGGTGCCGGGCGGATGGTGAGCAGAAATGGTCGGGTGGGGCCCTGCGACCCGACCATTCCTGCTCACGAAGCGTGCGCGACGGAGGTGGGACGGGCCTCCCGGACGACCCGGCGCTCGGGGCTCCACGGGAACCGCCGGAAGAACGGCATGAGCGGCTGCACCATCGGACCAATCGCGAAGGCGGCGATGACGGTGCCGGCCCCGACGTTCCCGCCGAGGATCCAGCCGACGATGACGACCGACACCTCGACCAGCGTGCGCGCGAGCCAGAGCGGCCAGCCGAGGCGCTCGTGCAGCCCGACCATCAGGCCGTCACGGGCGCCGGTCCCGAAGCCTGCTCCGATGTAGAACGCCGTCGCGACGGCGAGCAGCACCAGTCCCGCGACGAACAGTGCGATCCGGGCGAGCAGTCCGGACGGCTCCGGCACGAGCCAGAGCACCAGGTCGGCGCTCGGCCCGATCGCCAGCGCGTTCAGCAGCGTGCCGATGCCCGGCTTCTGGCGCAACGGGATCCAGAAGAGCAGGATCACGCCGCTCGACACGACGGTGATGACGCCGAACGACCACGGCACCACGCTCTCGAGGCCCTGCGTCAGGACGGTCCACGACGAGACGCCGACGACCGCTCGGACCTGCAGCGCGGTGGAGGCACCGTAGAGGAACAGGCCGACGAAGAGCTGGACGAAGCGGAACGTGAGGGCGGTGCTGCGGGACATGGGTTCATCGTCGATGCGGATTGGACTGCTGGTCGAGAGCCAATCGCGCTACCGTGGACCCATGACACCCGTGCTGTTGAGTGCCCGATCTGCTGCCCTGCTGCTCACCGACTGGCGCGACGGCACCGACGCCCCGGCGTACGAGGCCCTGTCCGACGCCATCCGGGTGCTCGTCATCGACGGCCGGGTCGCGCAGGGCGTGCGACTGCCGGCGGAGCGTGGGCTCGCGACCGCGCTCGGCATCTCCCGCACGACCGTGGCGAACGCGTACGCCCGGCTGCGGTCCGACGGGTTCGTCGTGTCGGTCCGTGGCTCCGGCAGCGTGGTCCACCTGCCCGCGTCCCTGATCGGTCGTCCCGACCCGGAACGGCTCGGCGGGGTGGTCGACGGCGAGCTCCTCGACCTGCGCAAGGCCGCGCTGCACTCGGCACCGGGGATGGCCGAGGCCGTCGAGCGGGCGGTGCGACACGTGCCGGCGGCGCTCGCCGGCATCGGGTACGACACCGTCGGCGACCCCGGGCTCCGTGCCGCCATCGCCGACCGGTACACCGAGCGCGGACTGCCGACCGATCCGTCCCAGGTGATCGTGACGATCGGCGCGCAGCACGCCATCGCGCTGCTCGCCCGGGTGCTCGTCCGTCGCGGTGACGCCGTGCTCGTCGAGTCCCCGACCTACCCGCACGCGCACGAGGCGTTCCGCGAGGCCGGCGGACGGCTCGTCGGCGTGCCCGTCGATGCACGGACCGGGTGGGATGCCGCCGCGCTCGAGACGACGCTGCGCCGGACCGCGCCGGCCGTCGCCTACGTCATGCCCGAGCTGCACAACCCGACCGGTGCGACCATGTCCCCGTCCACCCGCCAGCTCCTGCTGTCGGTCGCAGCATCGGTCGGCACGACGGTGGTCGCCGACGAGACGATGGGCGAGCTGCGGATCGACGGCGTGCCGTCGCTGCCGCTGGCAGCAGCGGACCCGTCGGGCGCGTCGGTCGTGATGATCGGGTCAGCCGACAAGGTCTTCTGGGGCGGCCTGCGGATCGGCTGGATCCGCGCCGCACCGGCCCTCCTGCAGCGGCTGCTCGCTGCCCGCCCGACGGGCGACCTCGGCACGCCCGTCCTCGACCAGTTGGTCGCGCGGGAGCTGGTCCCACGCACGGCAGCCGTCCTGGAGGCGCGGCGCGAGTACCTGCGACAGGGTCGCGACGACGTCGTGGGCGCGCTCAGGGCACGACTCCCGGAATGGGACGTCCCGTCGCCCGCAGGTGGGCTGACGACGTGGGTGGGCCTCGGCCGTCCGGTGTCGAGTGCGCTCGTGCTGGCCGCGCGGTCCGAGGGGGTGGTGCTGGCCTCCGGCGGGGTGTTCGGCCCGGACGGCGGGTTCGAACGGTTCCTGCGGGTGCCGTTCACGATGGCGCCGGCGGACCGCGGCCGTCTGGTGGACGTGCTCGACCGGGCGTGGGCGCGGGTCGGCGGGGAGTCCGCCGGGGTGCGGGGGTCGCTCGCCGCGGTGGTGTGAGCAGTCGTGGGGTCATCCTCTGGGGTGAGGGGCTGGGGTCGTTCTCGCTCCGTGGGGTGATGTGCGCGGCGGCGGACGACGCGATGCTGATGCCATGAACGCGACCCTGTCCGCCGGTGCTCCGGCCGCTGCTGCGTCCCCGACGCCCTCGTCCGCGCAGCCGTGCCCGGCGGTGCCCGCCGTGGTGCGCGTCACGATGGCCCTGAGCGGTGCGCTGCTCGCCGGCGTGCTGACCTCGTTCGGGCAGACCGTGCCCGCGCTGTCGTCGGTCGCCAACTCGGCCGGCCCCTGGTTCCTGGTCGCCGTCGCGCTGTGCATCGGCGCCGGAGCCCGTGCCGGCCGGTTCGCCCTGCCGCTCGCGATGCTGCTCGGCGTCGTGCTGCTCGAACTCATGCACGTCGGCTACTGGGCCACGACGAACCTGCGCGGCTACCCGGACTTCCTGTCCGTCACAAACCTGTGGGTGCTGCTCGGCGTCCCCGCCGGGCTGCTCGCCGGTGCGGTCGCCGTGTTCGTCCGCTCCCTCGACGCCCGCTGGCGTGCCGGAGCGTTCGGGGTCACCGCCGCGATCCTGATCGGCGAGGGGGTGCGGGCGCTGCTGCAGGTGGTGGCCACGACCGGCCCGGTGACCTGGGTGGTCGAGATCGTCGTCGGCATCCTCGTGCTCGTCGTCGGGGTGGCCACCGCTCGGTCGTCGGTCGGCCGCGTGATCGCCCTCGGCAGCGGCGTGCTCGGCACCGTCGGCGTGCTCGGCGCGTACCTGCTGCTCGGTGGCTGACCCGACGGCTGACCCGAAGGCCTGATGCGGACGCGCACGGGCTGCGGCTGCGAGGATCGATGACGTGCACCTCCTCTCGGTCTTCAGCCTCCGCAACCGGGCCCTCATCGCGCTCGTCACCATCGTCGTCGCGATCTTCGGTGGCATCGCGCTGTCGAACCTCAAGCAGGAGCTGATCCCGAGCGTCGAGTTCCCGCAGGTCGCGATCGTCAGCGCGTACCCGGGTGCCACGCCCGAGGTGGTGTCCAACGACGTCTCGACGAAGATCGAGCAGGGGATCCAGGCGGTCCCGGACCTCGAGTCGACCTCGGCGACCTCATCCACCGGGCAGAGCATCGTGTCGGCCTCGTTCGACTACGGCTCCAACCTGGCCAGCGCCGAGGACAAGATCCAGACCGTCGTCAACGCACTCTCGTTGCCCGACTCCGTCCAGACCCAGATCGTGACCGGGTCGTTCGACGACCTGCCCGTCCTGCAGCTCGCGGTGTCGGCGAAGGGCGACCAGGAACAGCTCGTCGAACGACTGAACGCCACCGCGGTGCCCGACCTCGAGAAGCTCGACGGGGTGCGGGCCGCCGACGTCTACGGCAACCCCGGTCGCCGCGTCGTCATCACCCCGGACCAGGACGACCTGGCAGCCCGGGGCCTCAGCGAGACGGCGATCTCGGACGCGCTCGACGACAACGGCACCCTGATCCCCGGCGGCACGATCACGCAGAGCGGTTCGACGCTCTCGGTGCAGACCGGCGAACGCATCGCCTCGGTCGCCGACATCGAGGACCTGCCGCTGACGGGCGGCACCTCGGCGACGACCCTCGGCGACGTCGCCGCCGTCGCCATCAAGGAGTCACCGCGCACCTCGATCAGCCGCGTGAACGGCGAACAGGCACTCACCATCGCGATCACGAAGACGCAGGAGGCGAACACCGTCGACGTCTCCGAGACCGTCCGTGACGCCCTGCCCGGCATCGAGGCGAAGATCGACGGCGACCCCCGGTTCACCGTCGTGTTCGACCAGGCGCCCTTCATCCAGCAGTCGATCGACTCCCTGGCCGAGGAAGGCCTGCTCGGCCTGGCGTTCGCCGTCCTCGTGATCCTGCTGTTCCTGCTGTCGGTCCGGTCGACGATCGTCACCGCGATCTCGATCCCGACGTCGGTGCTCCTCGCCGCGATCGGCATGCTGGCCGCCGGCTACACGCTCAACATCATCACGCTCGCCGGCCTGACCATCGCGATCGGCCGTGTGGTCGACGACTCCATCGTCGTGATCGAGAACATCAAGCGGCACCTGCAACCCGGCGTCGACCGGCAACGGGCGGTGCTCGACGGCGTCCGCGAGGTCGCCGGCGCCGTGACCGCGTCGACCGTGACGACCGTGGTCGTGTTCCTGCCCGTCGCGTTCGTCGCCGAGCTCGTCGGCGAGCTGTTCCGGCCGTTCGCCCTGACCGTGACGATGGCGCTGGTCGCCTCGCTGCTGGTCTCCCTGACCATCGTGCCGGTGCTGGCGTACTGGTTCCTGCGCGCGCCGAAGGGGCACAAGCACGCCGGGGCGGTGCAGCCGGCCGTGTCGGGGACCGACGCCGACGGGGCGGCGGGGGCCGTGCCTCCCGTCAGCTCTGCGACGGACGGCGCACTCGCGAGTGCGGCGGACCTGCACGACGCGTCCGCACCCGACCGGCTGCGCCGCGGCTACCAGCCCGTGCTCGGGTGGGCGCTCCGCGCACCGTGGGTGGTCCTCGTGCTCGCCGTGCTCGTGCTCGGAGGGACCGCAGCGGCGCTGCCGTTCGTCAAGACGAACTACCTCGGTGACTCCGGGCAGAACACCTTCACCGTCACGCAGGACCTCGAGCCCGGCACGAGCCTGGCGTCCCAGTCCGACGCGGCGCGCACCGTCGAGCGCCAGCTCCGCGCGGTCGACGGCGTCGAGACCGTGCAGACCACGATCGGCACGAGCGGCGAGTCGATCCAGGCCGCGTTCGGTGGCGGCGGCACGGCATCGGTGCAGTACTCGGTGACCACCGACGAGGGCGCCGACCAGACCCGGGTGCAGTCGGACACCCGGAAGCGACTCGACGGGCTCAAGGACCAGGGCGAGCTCACCGTCGCGTCGTCGGGTGGTGGCTTCGGCGGCAGCAGCGACATCGAGGTCGACGTCAGCGCGCCGACCCAAGCGCAGCTCCGGACCGCCGCGTCGCAGGTGCTGCGCGAGATGCGGACGGTCGACGACACCATGGGGGCGACGAGCAACCTGTCCTCGGCCGAGCCGTACCTGGCCGTCCGGGTCGACCGCGAGAAGGCGGCCGCGCTCGGGCTGACCGAGACCCAGGTCGGCGGGATCGTCGCAGCCTCGGTGTCGCCGCGCGACACCGGGACGGTCGAGATCGACGACGCCTCGCTCGACGTCTACATCGCCGCACCCTCGCCGCCGAAGACCATCACGGCACTGCGCGCACTGTCTGTCCCGACCTCGACCGGCCCGGTGCCGCTGTCCGACGTCGCCACCGTCGAACGTGCCGAGGGACCGACGACCGTCACCACCTCGGACGCCGTCCGCACCGCGACGATCACCGTGACCCCCGACGCGTCGAACCTCGGCGCGGCGGTGCAGTCGGTGACCACGGCGGTCGACCAGCTCGACCTGCCCAAGGGTGCGTCCGCGTCGATCGGCGGCGTCGCCTCGAGCCAGACGTCGGCGTTCAGCCAGCTGCTGCTCGCCGCCCTGGTCGCGATCCTGATCGTCTACGTGGTGATGGTCGCGACGTTCCGGAGCCTGCTCCAGCCCCTGCTGCTGCTCGTCTCGGTGCCGTTCGCGGCGACGGGCGCGATCCTGCTGCAGATCGCGTCGGGCATCCCACTCGGAGTGGCGTCGCTCATCGGCGTGCTCATGCTCGTCGGCATCGTCGTGACGAACGCGATCGTCCTCATCGACCTGGTGAACCAGTACCGGCGGCGCGGGCTGCGGGTGCGCGAGGCCCTGGTCGAAGGGGCCACCCGACGACTCCGGCCGATCCTGATGACCGCACTGGCGACGATCTTCGCGCTCGTGCCGATGGCGATCGGGCTGACCGGCAAGTCCGGGTTCATCTCGCAGCCGCTCGCGCTCGTCGTGATCGGCGGGCTGGTGTCGTCGACGCTGCTGACCCTGGTGGTGCTGCCGGCGCTGTACTTCGTGGTCGAGCGGGTACGCGAGCGCAACGCGGACCGGATCGCCGCGGGCAAGACCCGGAAGCAGGCGCGCGCTGAGCGACGCCAGGAACGCGCGGAGCATCGGGCGGAACGACAGCGGCGTCGAGCGGCGCGTTCCGACAGCGCGGCTTAGCGGCGGTACTCGGCGTCGATCGCGGCGAGGGGCGAGACGGCGGGACGGTCGGCCCGCTCCTCGCGCTCGACGGCGCGGAACCACGACACGAGCACGCAGGTGAGCGTGACCAGGAAGACGATCCCGGCACCCTGCGCGAACACGGCCATCTGCCCGGTCGCGGCTGCGTACCCGCCGAAGGCCATGGTGGCGGCGAACGACAGCCCGAGCAGCAACTCCGCAGAGGTCTGCAGCGCGGAACGGTCCCAGCGGGTCGCGGCGGCGCGTGCAGGGCGGGTCGAGGTGTCGGTCACCCCGGAAGTCTGCGACGTGGCGCCGGTCGGCAGTAGTCCCGACTCCGGGTGCCACCCACCCGGGGCACGCGGCAGTGCGGCTCCGCGAAAGCGACACTTCTCCGCCGAACATCGGCGGCACGACGTCGCTCTCGCGGCACGGACGGCCGCTCGTCGGCGAGAAGTGTCGCTTCGGCGGCACACAACCCGCCCGCGGCCGAACCCGCACGGCGCCCCCGCAGCGCCTCAGCCCAGCTGGGTCCGGAAGAACGTCGCCACGCGGCGGCTCATCGCCTCGTCGAGCTGCGCGATCGAGTGCGCCGTCCCCTCGACCTGCACGAACGTGACCGGCACGTCGTGCGACCGGAGCGTCGCCGCGAAATCCTGCGACTCCCACAGCGGGATGAACTCGTCCGTCGAGTGCCCGATGAAGAACGGCGCCGTGTCCGAGGTGACGTGGTACTCCGGCGACGCCCGGGTCGCCGCCGGACACTTCGCGTAGGTCCGGCAGCCGAGGTACAGCAGCTGCTTCCGCTGGAAGGACGCGGACACCCCGTCGGCCCGGGTCGAGCGTGACGTCAGGTTCGTGGGGCCGCTCAGGTCGACGACCGCACGGATCCGGTCGCCCTCGGCGTAGGCGGCGGACTCGTGGTCGGTCACCGCGAGCATCGCCGCCAGGTTGCCGCCCGCGCTCCCGCCGAACACCCCGACCCGCTGGGAGTCGACGTCGTACGTGGAGAGCGTCGTGGGGCGGAACACGTAGTCGAGCGCCCGTCGGACGTCGTCGAGACCGGCCGGGAACGGGTCGGTGGGAGCGAGCCGGTAGTCGACGTTGAACGTGACGAAGCCCTCGGACGCCAGGTACTTGCACACCGACCGGTAGGCGGCGGTGGCCTTGTCGCCGTGCGACCAGCTGCCGCCGTGGATCATCAGCACCGCGGGCCGACCGGTGCTGGCTGCGGCCTCGGCGGGGTCGGCCGTCGGGGTGGCGGACGGCGTCGCCGTGGGGGTCGCGGTCGTCTCCGGGGCGCTGTCGGCCGGCAGGCAGACGTCGAGTCGCTGCAGCGGAGCCGTGCCGTACGGCACATCCGCGACCACGTCGATGCCGTGGTACTGCAGGGACAGCGGGTAGATGACGCTGTCCGCGGTGACCGTCGCGTTCTCGTCGCCGACGGGGTCCGTACTGCAGGACGCGACCGCGCCGAGCGCCACGACCGCGGCGACGAGCGCGAGCACTGTGCGGCGGCCGGACTTCATCGGTTCCACGGTAGCCGCACCCGAGGCCGGCCACGTCACCCCAGCGGAGGAACCCCGACCGCGCACCCGACCGCGCACCCGACCGCGCACCCGGACGGCGCCGCCCGACGGCGGAACCGCCACAGTGCCAGGATGAGAGCAGGGGGCACCCGCCGCCAGGACCGCAGGAGGACCCGTGAGCCGTCGCAAGGCCTGGAACGCCGATCCCGAACCACTGCTCCGCGTCGAACCGGGCTTCCGCCTCGACCAGGTCGACCCGGATGCGACGCCGGGCTTCCCCGGCCGCAAGATCGACGGGCTCGAAGCGCTCGCCGCGGGGGCGTCCCGCCTCGCCGCCCTGCAGGAGCGGCTGTACGCGGCGTCGACCGCCGGCGACCAGCGCCGGGTGCTGCTCGTCCTGCAGGCGATGGACACCGCCGGCAAGGGCGGCATCGTCTCGCACGTCGTCGGTGCGGTCGACCCCAACGGCGTGCGGTACGCGGGCTTCAAGGCCCCGACGGCCGAGGAGCGCGAGCACGACTTCCTCTGGCGCATCGAGCGTCAGCTCCCGAGTGCCGGGCAGCTCGGCGTCTTCGACCGCTCGCACTACGAGGACGTCCTCATCCAGCGCATCCGGGCGTTCGCGGCGCCGGACGAGATCGAACGACGCTACGGCGCGATCACCGAGTTCGAGGACCGCCTCACCGCCGAGGGCACCACGATCGTCAAGGTGATGCTGCACATCTCGAAGGACGAGCAGCGCGAACGCCTCGGCGAGCGACTGGACCGCCCCGACAAGCACTGGAAGTTCAACCCGGCCGACATCGACGAGCGCCTGCTGTGGGACCGGTACCAGGACGCGTACCAGATCGTGTTCGACCAGACCTCGACCCCGCAGGCGCCCTGGTACGTCGTGCCGGCGAACCGCAAGTGGTACGCCCGCCTGGCGGTGCAGCAGCTCCTGCTCCGCGCCCTCGAGGACATGCAGCTCTCGTGGCCGAAGGCGGACTTCGACGTGGCCGAGCAACGACGGCGGCTCGCCGAGTCCTGACCGACGGGCCGGCCGGGAGGCACGGGCCGGGTCCGGCTCGCGGCCGTCCGTCGACGACGGGGCTGGCATCAGAGCGCGGGGTCGCGTAGACTCGCTCGGTCGGCCTTCGACGCCGTGACATCGTGATCACGGGCTTTTTGTTGGGTGTGTGTTGCTCGAGGGCTGGAATCACGTCGAATCGCGACGGGATGAACCCCCTCTCCGCAAGCAGCCCCCGCCGATGTCGCTGTCGGGCGCTGCGGTTCGTTGCGCACCCGAGAAAGCAGTCATGGCTCCGTACAACAAGGGCGCGGACAACCGCGCCTCCGATCGTCCCCGCCACCCGAACGGCACCCCCGCCGCACGCAGCAGCAAGCACCGCGGGTTCCGCGCCGCCGAGCCGACCGCGCCGCGCCAGAAGCAGCGCTGGGACGCCGAGGAGCGGCGCGGCCGCTCGGCGCAGGGCGAGCGCCCCGCGCGCCCGAACTGGGAGCCCCGTGACAGCGGCGGCCAGCGCCGCCCGGAGCGTGACGACCGCGGTGGTCGCGGCTTCAACCGTGACGACCGTGCTCCCCGTCGCTTCGATCGCGACGACCGCGCCCCGCGTCGTGACAACGACGACCGTCCGCGTCGCTTCGATCGTGACGACCGTGCACCGCGCAGCTTCAACCGCGACGACCGCGCTCCCCGTGGTGACAACGACGACCGCCCGCGTCGCAGCTTCGACCGCGACGACCGCGCCCCGCGTCGTGACAACGACGACCGTCCCCGTCGTTCGTTCGACCGCGATGACCGCGCTCCGCGCAGCTTCAACCGCGACGACCGTGCTCCGCGTCGTGACAACGACCACCGTCCGCGTCGTTCGTTCGACCGCGACGACCGTGCGCCCCGTCGTGATAACGACGACCGCCCGCGTCGCAGCTTCGACCGCGATGACCGTGCCCCCCGTCGCGACAATGACGACCGTCCCCGTCGCAGCTTCGACCGTGACGCTCCCTACTCGCACGGCCGTCCCGACGCTCCGCAAGCTCCGCGTCGCGCCGGAACCGGCTCGCAGGGGCCCAGCGCTCCGCGCAAGTTCGACCGCGACGACCGCAGCGCTCCCCGCCGCTCCTTCGACGAGCCGGAGCGCGGCAAGTTCGTCCCCGCCGACGACGTCAAGCTCGCGAAGCTCCAGGCCGAGTCCACCGTGGCGTCGGACGTCGAGGGCGTGACCTTCGGCGACCTCGGCATCGGCGGCAACATCTCCCGCGCCCTGCAGGAGCTCGGCGCGAGCAGCCCGTTCCCGATCCAGGCCGCGACGATCCCCGACGTGATCGCCGGCAAGGACGTCCTCGGCCGTGGCCGCACGGGCTCCGGCAAGACCATCGCGTTCGGCGCCCCGCTCGTCGAGAAGCTCATGGAGCATGGCGGCGGCACGAAGCGCAAGATGGGCCGCGCCCCGCGTGCGCTCATCCTCGCGCCGACCCGCGAGCTGGCCCTGCAGATCGACCGCACGGTGCAGCCGATCGCCCGCTCGGTGGGCCTCTTCACGACGCAGATCTACGGCGGCGTGCCGTACGGCCGTCAGGAGGGTGCGCTCGAGCGTGGCGTCGACATCATCGTCGGCACCCCTGGTCGTGTGCAGGACCTCATGAACAAGGGGAAGCTCGACCTCAGCGAGGTCGTCATCTCCGTGCTCGACGAGGCCGACCACATGTGCGACCTCGGGTTCCTCGAGCCGGTGCAGGAGATCCTCTCCGCCACCGCCGAGGTCACCCCGCAGGGCAACCGTGCACAGAAGCTGCTGTTCAGCGCGACGCTCGACACCCAGGTCGCGGCGCTCGTCGAGCAGTTCCTGCACGAGCCGAGCGTGCACGAGGTCGCGGGTGAGGACCAGGCGTCCTCGACCATCGACCACCGTGTCCTCGTGGTCGAGCAGCGCGAGAAGGACCGTGTCCTCGAGGAGCTCGTCGCCGGCGACGGCAAGACGATCGTCTTCGCCCGGACCCGTGCCTACGCCGAGCGCCTCGCCGACCAGTTCGAGGACGCCGGCATCCGTGCCACGTCGCTCCACGGCGACCTGAACCAGTCGCGCCGGACCCGGAACCTGCAGCTCCTGACGAGCGGCCGGGTGAACGTGCTCGTCGCCACCGACGTCGCCGCCCGCGGCATCCACGTCGACGACGTGTCGCTCGTCGTGCAGGCGGACGCCCCGGACGACTACAAGGCGTACATGCACCGCTCGGGCCGCACGGGTCGTGCCGGCAAGGAGGGCACCGTCGTGACCCTCGTCCCGCGTGGTCGCATCCGCAAGATCGAGGGCATCCTCGAGCGTGCCGAGATCGCGGCGGACCTCGTGCAGGCCGCCCCCGGTGACGGCATCGTGTCGGAGCTCGCCGCGCGCTAGTCGCGACCACACGCACGACGGGAGGCCCGTGGCGAGCTCGCCACGGGCCTCCCGTCCGTCACATGGTGAGCAGCAATGGTCGGGTCCGGAAATCGGACCCGACCATTTCTGCTCACGAAGCGAGCACGCCCGCCCGCGCGCTGCGCGCCCGCGCGCGACCGCGTCAGCGGTTGAAGAACAGCAACCCGCGCACGAAGCCGGCCTGGCCGGCGTGCTGCGTGCAGTCGTCGAGGATGCTCACGAGCCGGGCACCGGCGGTGACGGGCGGGTCCCACGCGTCGTCGACCACGGGGTCGAGGTCGTCGGGACCGAGCGTGCCGAGGTACGCGACGGTGCGGTCGTGGACGGCACGCAGGTACCCGGTGAGCAGCTCGGCGGATGCCCGCACCCGACCGACGTCGTCGCGGGACATGCCGTAGCCGAGGGCCTCGGCCGGGAACGGCAGGCCGAACCGCTCGTACCAGCCGTCGGCGGTCCACACCTGCGCGGTGCCGGCGAGGTCGGCGATCTGGACGTCCTGCCCACGGGCGGTGTGCCACGCGAGCCACGCCAGGGTGTTCGCCCCGGCGGCCGGACGCGCTGCGAGTTGGTCCTCGGACAGGCCGTCGACGGCACGCTCGACGGTCTCGGGGACGCGGGAGAACGCTTCGATCAGGACTTCGGACGGTGTCATGCGCACCACGCTACGCGCGCGCCCCGACACGCGAGGTCACGCTGTGCGGGCTGCGGTCTCCGCGCGCGAGTGGCGGTCGAGGGCGTCGCCGAGCCCGGCGAACGCGGCGGCGAGCCGGACCCGGTCGGCGGGGGCGACGACCTCGCGGAAGGCGTCCGAGTACACGGCGCCGATCTGCCGGGCCACCTCGGCGCCCGAGGCCGTGAGGTGCAGCAGGACGCTGCGACGGTCCTGCGGGTTCGGGCGGCGCTCGAGGTGTCCGCGCTGCTCGAGCCGGTCGACGAGCGACGTCATGGCGCCGGTGGTGAGCTCGAGGTACTCGCCGGCCTGCTTCGGCGTGATCCCCTCGCCGTCGGCCGCGGCCAGGAAGAACACGAAGCGGGTGTCGGTGGCGTTCAGCCCGCGCACGACGCTCTCGTGGTGCAGGACGCGGGCGTGCTGCGTCTGGAGCAGGCGGAAGGCGGTGAGGAGCTTCGCGAGGTCGGTGTCCGAGTCCACGCGCTCCGGCACGGAGACGGTCGGCGACACGGGCGCGGGCGGCAGGGTGTCGGGCAGGACGGGCTGGGTGGTGTCCGGCATCGGCAGCTCTTCTCGGCAGGGGGTGGGAAGACTCAGTCAACAAGTATCTCACTCGTCAAGACACCCCCAGCACGGGGTGGTTCCTTCCCTTGTGAGTTGCTCGGCGGAAAAGTAACTTGATCGTCGTAGCAAACACCACGGCTCCGACGCGACCAACCACCGCGACCACGGCGCCACCGTTTCCGGATCAGGAGCTCCCGCAATGTCTCGTGTCACCCCTCGCGCCGCCCGTCTCGCGGCCTGGATCGCCATCCCCGCCGCCCTCGTCGCCTCGGGTGTCGTCGTCTCGACCGCGTCCTACTCGGCGTTCTCGGCCACCACCGTCAACCCGACCAGCAACTGGACCGCCGGCAGCGTCGCCCTCACCGACGACGACAACAACACCGCGCTCTTCACCGCGACGGGCCTGAAGCCCGGCTCGACCGGCGCCAACTGCATCACGGTCATGTCGACCGGCTCGCTGGCCTCGACCGTGAAGTTGTACGGCACGAACCCGGCCACCACGAACAACCTCTCGGGCAACATCAACCTGCAGGTCGAGCAGGGCACCGGCGGCGGCTTCGGCTCCTGCACCGGCTTCACCCCGGCCGCGACCGGCGGAACGCTCTACAACGGCACCCTCGCCGCGTTCGGTACCGGCTCCACGAACTTCGCCATCGGCCTCGGCACCTGGGCCCCGACCGGCTCCGCGTCCGAGTCGCGCGTCTACCGCTTCACCTACACGGTCTCGAGCACTGCGCCGAACACGGTCCAGGGCGGCACCGCGTCCCTCGGCCTCACCTGGGAGGCCCAGAACAGCTGAGCCGGGAGCCCTCCCCACCCGGTGACCGGGGCTGAGCCCGAGCCAGCCCCGGTCACCACCCACGAGAACGCGCCCCCGGTCGAAGGCAGTCATGAGCAGCATCGCAGTGCACGGTGGTCCCACACCGCACGCCGTGCTCCGTGACGTCGTCGACTGGGGGCGCGTCGTCGTCGGCACCGTCGCACGCGGTGTGGTCGCGACCCTCCTCGGCCTCGCCCTGTGGGCGGCCGCCCCCGCGCTGATCGGCTGGCAACCGACGACGGTGATGACCGGGTCGATGGAGCCGCGCCTCACGCCCGGGGACGTCGTCGTCTCGCGCCCGGTCGCGTCCGGTGAGGTCCGGACGGGCAAGATCCTGCTCGCGGACGACCCGGACCAGCCGGGTCACCTCCGCATGCACCGCTACGTCGAGGACGGCCCGGGCGGCACCCTGGTCACCAAGGGCGACGCGAACCCGCAGCAGGACTCCACACCGCTCGAACGCTCGGCCGTGCACGGGGTCGCCTTCCTGCGCATCCCGTTCGTCGGGGCGCCGATCTTGTGGCTCCGGCAGGGGGAATGGGTCAGGGTCGTCGTGCTCGCACTCGGCCTGACCGCGCTGCTGGCGCTCTGCACGGTCGACGGGTCGCTCCGCCGCCTCACGGCGATCGACGACGACGACGCCGACGGCTCGGACGGGGGCGACACCGCCCACGGGTCGGGTGACGGGCCGTCGGACGGTACCGACACCGGCCGGGAGGCGCGGGACGACGCCGCCACGCGCCTCCCGTCCGGCGGGACCACCGTCGTCACCCGTCGCTCGCTCCGGGTGCACGAGCGTCGCGTGCAGCGGCTGCGCCGCTTCGGCGGTGCGGCGGCGGTCCTCGTCATCGCGGGGAGCATCGGGGTGCTCGTGCCGGCGCAGGCGGTGGCCGTGCCGTGGTCGCGGACGACCGTGAACCCCGTCTCGAACTTCACGGCGGGCACGGCCACCGGTGTCCCCACACTGACCTGCACGGCCGCGTCGTCGAGCACCGTGACGATCGCCTGGACCTACACGAACCCGACCGTGCCGAACTCGTTCGACCTCATGAACGGGTCGACCCAGCTCGCGAGCGCCACGACCGCCGGACAGCGTTCGCTCGTCTACGGCGGTGCGGGCCTGCTCGACCTCGGGACGACCTACACGCTGAACCTCCGCACGAACCTCGGCAACAACTGGACCGCGACCAGCACACCGACCGTGAAGGTGCGGGTCGTCTCGGTCCTCGGCCTGGCGTCGGCGAGCTGCGTGCCCTGAGTTCTCCACAGGCGGCGCGCGGCCGTCCGGCGATGTCCCCGGCCGGCGTTACCGTGTCCGCATGCGCATCCTGCACACCGGCGACTGGCACCTCGGCCGCACGCTGCTCGGTGCCGACCTCCTCGAGCACCAGGCGGCGTTCACCGACTGGCTCGTCGACCTCGTGCGGGACCGCTCCGTCGACCTCGTCGTGATCGCCGGTGACGTGTACGACCGGGCGATCCCGCCGATCGACGCGGTCCGGATGCTGTCCCGGGTGCTCGAACGCCTGGCCGAGACGGCGACCGTGGTGCTCACGCCCGGCAACCACGACTCCGCCGCACGCCTGGGCTTCGGCGCCGGCGTGATGGACCGCCGCGTCCGCATCCTCGCCGAACCCGCCCGGATCGCCGACCCGGTGCTCGTCGACGACGCCGACGGCCCGGTGGCGGTCTACGGCATCCCGTACCTGCACCCCGACCTCACCCGCTACGCACTGGCCGACGTGCCGGACGAGCCCCTCGCACGGTCGCACCACGCCGTCGTGCAGGCCGCCACCGAGCGGATCCGGTCCGACCTCGCGCTGCGCGGCGGCACCCGCAGCGTCGTCGTCGCACACGCCTTCGTCGGCGGGGCGGACCCGAGCGACAGCGAGCAGGACATCCGCGTCGGCGGTGTCGACCGGGTGGCCGAATCGGTCTTCGACGGCTTCGACTACGTCGCCCTCGGGCACCTGCACGGCCCGCAGCGGGTCGGCGACGGCGGACGGATCCGGTACGCCGGCTCACCGCTGGCGTTCTCGTTCGGCGAGCGGCACCAGCAGAAGTCGGTGACCATCGCCGAGCTCGACGCGGCCGGTGCCGTCTCGGTCGAACTCGTGCCCGCTCCCGTGCCGCGCCGCCTGGTCGACGTCCGCGGGGGCATCGACGACATCGAGTCCGGGGTCTTCCGGGCCGACGCCGACGCGTGGGTGCGGGTGGCCGTGACCGACACGCTGCACCCCGAGCGCATGTACGCCCGGGTGAAGGACCACTTCCCGCACGCGCTGGCGATCACACACGAACCCGCCGACCGCGGCCCGGCATCGGTGGCCCGTGCGGTCACGGCGACGTCCGACCCGGTCGAGGTCGCCGCCGACTTCGTGGCCTTCGCCACCGGTGCCGCCCCCGACGACGACGAACACGCCGTCCTGACCGAGGCGTACGAGGCCGCGGTGCTGGCGCTGCAGCGCGAGGGGGACCGCTGATGTACCTGCACCGACTCGAACTGCGCGCCATCGGGCCCTACCCCGACCTGGTGTCCATCGACTTCGCAGCGCTCGCGGCCTCCGGGGTGTTCCTGCTCGAGGGGCCGACGGGCTCCGGCAAGTCGACCATCATCGACGCCGTCGTGTTCGCCCTGTACGGCGGGCTCGCCGGGTCCGACGCCAGCTCCGACCGCCTGCACAGCCAGCACGCCGACCCCGCGGTGGAGCCGTTCGTCGAGCTCGTCTTCGAGACCAGTGCAGGGACCTACCGGGTCCGCCGCACCCCGCAGTACGACCGCCCGAAGCAGCGGGGGACCGGCACCGTCAAGCAGCAGGCGTCCGTGCAGCTGTTCCGTCTGGCGAACCCGTCCGACATCGCCGGCGAACCGATGTCGTCACGCATCCCCGAGGTCGGCGTCGAGATCGGCCGCATCGTCGGGCTCGACCGCGCGCAGTTCCTGCAGACCGTCGTGCTGCCGCAGGGCGAGTTCGCACGGTTCCTGCGGTCCCCGGGCGAAGAGCGCCGCAAGCTCCTGCAGTCCCTGTTCGGCACGCAGGTCTACGACCGCACGGCCGACGAACTCGCCGCGCGGCGCCGTGCCGTGCAGGCCGAGGTCGACGGTGCCGACGACCGCGTGCGTGATGCCCTGAACCGCTTCGCCCAGGCCGCTGGTCTCGACCACGCCGACGAGACCGTCGTGCCGTCGACGGTGGCGTCGGTCCGTGCGGCCGCCGATGCCGCCGCCGCCGTCCGTGCTGCAGCAGCCGCGGCGGCGACGACCGCTGCCGAGCACGAACAGGCGGTCACGGCGCGTGCGACCGCCCTCGAACGACGCGCGGGGCTGCTCGCGCGGCGAGTTGCGCTCGACGACGACGCCCCTGCCGTCGACGCCGCCCGGTCGGCCCTCGCCCTCGGCGAACGCGCCGCACGGGTCGCTGCCGTGGCCGACGGACTCGACGCCGCGGTCCTGCGCGCTGACGAGACCACTGCGGTCGCCCGGTCGCTGCGTGACCGCCACGGGGTCACCGCCGACGCCGACGCCGTCGTGCTGCGACGCGACGCCCTCGCCGACGACCTGTCGGCCGTCCGGCACCTCGTCGCGGTCGAGGACGGCGCCGCTGCCCGTCGGTCCGCCATCGCCGGGGCCACCGCGGACGCCGAGCAGATCGCCGAGCAGCTCCTCGAACGCGACGCCGCACTCGACGCCTGTCCCACCGAGCGGGCCCGCATCGTCGAGGCCGCACGCACCGCGGCCCGCACGGCAGCCGACTCGGATGCCGCCGCGCACGAGGTCACCCGGATCCGGTCCCTCCGAGCCGACCTCGTGGCGCGCGACCACGCGGCGCAGCGGGTCGCCACGGCCGAGCAGTCCGTCGCTGCCGCGCGCCGATCGGCGACCGACGCCCTCGCCGCCGAGCGGGCACTCCGCGAACGCCGGATCGCCGGGCTCGCCGGAGAACTCGGGGCGGCGCTCACGGCCGGCGACCCGTGCCCGGTCTGCGGGTCGACGGCGCACCCCTCGGTGGCGACCCCGCAGGACGACCACCCCACGACCGCGGCCGTCGACGCCGCCGGCGACGCCACTCGTCGCGCGGACCAGCACCTCGCCGACGCCGCGTCGGACCTGGCTGTCGAACGTGCCGAACACCAGCGGCTCGTCGACGTCGTCGGCACGGTCGACACCGCCGCGCTCGACGCCCTGACCGCGGCCGCCGACGAACGGGTCCGGGCCGCGCACGACGCTGCCGCGCTCGTCCTGCAGCACGAGCGGCAGCGGGCGGAGCACGACACGACGACCGGTCGGCTCCAGCGCGAGCGGAACGACCTCGACGCACGGCGGACCGTCCTCGTCTCGACCGCGCTGGCCGACGCTGAGCGGCTCAACACCGACCTCGGCACCGTGGCCGCGGCGCTCGAGCGGCTCGGAGCACTCCTCGACGACCGCCCCGCGACGCTCCGGACGGCCGTCGAGCTCCTCGACGAGCGACTCGAGGCGTACCGCGCGGTCGCGCAGGCCGACGAACGGGTGGCCGCCGCGACCCGTGCCCGCGACGACCGCCGTGCCGAGGTCGACCGGGTCCTCGACGACCAGGACTTCGCCGACGTCGCCGCAGCGCGGGCCGGACGGCTCGACCCGGACAGCACCGACCGGCTGCGGGCGCGGATCAGCGCGGCCGAGGCCGAGCGGGCCGTCGTCGTGGCCGGCCTGGCCGAGCCCGCCGTGGTCGCCGCGGCGGACGACTCCGCGGAACGCCTCGGCCTCGACGGTGCTCGTGCCGGACGCCAACGCGCTGCCGCCGCACTCGACGAGGCCGTCGCGGTCGCCGTCTCCGCGGTCGACCGTGCCGACGCGGTCGACCGGTGCGCGACCGAGGTCACCCGGGCGACCCGTGCTCGTGACGAGACGTCGGCACGCAGCCGCGCCGTGGTCCGGCTCGCCGACATCGCGAACGGGGTCACCGCGGCGAACCCGACCGGGATCACCCTGGGCACCTACGTGCTCATGCGCCGGTTCGAGGACGTCGTCGCCGCGGCCAACGACCGACTCCGGGCGATGCTCGCGGGGCGGTTCACGCTCGAGACCTCGGACGAGCGGGAGTCCGGGTCACGGGCACGCCGGACCGGCCTGGCACTCGCCGTGCACGACCACACCACCGACACCGTGCGGGACCCCCGCAGCCTGTCCGGCGGCGAGACGTTCACGGTGTCGCTGTGCCTGGCGCTCGGGCTGGCCGACGTCGTGCAAGCCGAGGCCGGTGGCGTCTCGCTCGGCACGCTCTTCGTCGACGAGGGGTTCGGCACGCTCGACCCGGAGACCCTCGACGACGTCATCGGGCAGTTGTCGCGACTGACCGCCGGTGGGCGGCAGGTCGGCATCGTCAGCCACGTCGAGGAACTCAAGCAGCGGATCCCGGAGCGGATCGCCGTGCGGCGGACGGCAGCCGGCGGCTCGCAGGTGACGACAACGGTCTGACGCCGCCTGCCGTCCGCCGCCGGTCCTGGTTCCGGGTGGCCGGCCGCTACGGCGTCGGCGTGGACTCCACGGTGCCGTCCGGCGGCGGCAGGATGTCCGCCGCGATCCACGGGAACACCCACTGGAACAGCACGAACACGATCGCTGCGAGCAGCACGAGCAGCTCGAGCACCTTCAGGACGGTGGGGCCGGGCAGCAGCCGCCAGAGCAGAGGGAAGATCACTTGGCCGTCTCCGAGAGTTCCTTCGGGGTGCCCTCGGACGCGGGCATCCAGTAGTCGAGCTTCGCGTGCGTGACGAACCGTTCGGCTGCCGACCACATCGGGTGGCACGCGGTCAGGGTCAGCCAGCGGTCCGACGGCGAGGGGTCGACTCCGGGCTTGTTCGGCACCGGCGCGATCGTCTCGATGTGGTCGGGCGTGACGATCTGGCTGTCGGTGACCTTGTAGACGTACCAGACGTCGAACTTCGTCTTCGCGTCGGTGACCCGCACGACGACGGAGTCGTCCTTCTTGAGTTCGGCGATCTGGTTGAGCGGTTTGCCGTAGGTCACGCGGTGTCCGGCGACGGCGAAGTTGCCGGGAGCCCCGGGCATCGCGGTGTCCTGGTAGTGCCCGAGCCCGATGGTGTTCAGGACCTTCTCACGGTCCGTGCCCTCGCCGATCGGCCGGTTGTAGTCCTTGCCGAAGCGGGGGATCTGCATCGTGCCGAACACGTCGGAGAGATCCGGTGGCTCGGCGAGCACGGGTGCGGTGCCGCGGTGCTCGGTTCCGGCGCCGTCCGGGGTCTTCAACTGGTCGAGCCCCTCGACGAGCTTCGACTGCTCGTTGACCGCCACGACGTCCGTCCACCACGCGGTCCACACCACGTACAGCCCGGTGCCGGCACCCGCGATGATGAGCAGTTCGGCGATGAGCGAGACGATCGCGCCGCCGACCGTCTGCCGTCGCCGGGGGGAGCGGCGCCCGGACCGTCTGCCGCCGTCGTCGTCCCGCGCGCTGCGGCGCGACGGGATGGTGTCGTGTGCGGTCACGGGGCTCCTGATCGGCTGGTCGGTCGGACAGGTCTATCAGATCACGACGACGGCCCGGTGACGACGTTCTCCACACCCCCGTAACGTGGGGGGATGGAGTACCGGATCCGCCCGTTCCGCGCCGACGACACTGACGCGGTCGTCGCCCTCTGGGAATCGTGCGGTCTCGTCCGCCCGTGGAACGATCCGCGCCGCGACATCGAGCGCAAGGCCACGGTCCAGCCCGAGCTCTTCCTGGTGGCGGAGTCGGAGAGCAGCGCCGTCGTCGCCGCGGGCATGGCCGGTTTCGACGGGCACCGCGGCTGGGTCAACTACCTCGCCGTGCAGCCGGACCTGCACGGCTCCGGTCTCGGCCGGACGCTGATGGCCGAGTTCGAGCGGCTGCTCACCGACCTCGGCTGCCCGAAGGTGAACCTGCAGATCCGTGCCGGCAACGAGCGGGTGCTCGGGTTCTACGAGTCGCTCGGGTACTCCGACGACCGGACCGTGTCGCTCGGCAAGCGGCTCATCCCCGACGTCTGAGCCGTCCGGTCACGCCAGGGCCAGGCCCACCGACGCGATGAACGCCAGCGCGATGCCGACCCACTGCGGCGCGGTCAACCGCTCCCGCAGCACCACCCCGGCCAGCACGACCGTGCCGATCGGGTAGAGCGCGTTGAGCACGCTCACGACGGGCAGGGTGCCCGGGGCGTCGCTCGCGTGCAGCCCCGCCTGGATGCACACGTTCGCCAGGGCGTCGAGGACGCCGCACGCCGCGACCGTCAGCAGCAGACGCGGCGGCCACCAGCGCCCTGGAGGCACGGCAGACCCCGCGACGCCGACCGACGCTGCGGGGTCTGCCGCGCCTCCAGACCGCGCCCCGCGCCCGGCACGCACCGTCACCACGAGCGCCGCCGCACCCAGCAGCACCGTCTGCAGCACCCGCGCGACCACGAGCGGGTGGATGCCCGCGCCCGGCGGTGTCGCGTCGTACGCCAGCACGATGCCGCCGAACCCGCACCCGGCCACCGCGGCCGCGACGACCCCACGCACGGTGAGGCGTGCACCCGAGGTGTCCCGCACCGCCGCCACCAGCACCACCGCGACGACGGCCACGATCACCGCGGCGACGGCCAGCGGTGACAGGACGGTCCCGCGGGCCACGGCCACCAGGACCGGGACGACGGCGGCGAACACCGCGGTCAGGGGTGACAGCACGCTCATCGGGCCGATCGCCAACGCGGCGTAGAGCAGCAGGACTCCGACCGCGCCGGACAGTCCGGCGACGGCGCCCCAGAGGGTGCCCGCCCACGACGGCGTCCCCCCGAGCACGGCCAGACCGATCAGCAGCGGCACGATCCCGATCGCCGCGGCGACGGCGGTGACCGCCACCGGACGGATGCGCCGCGACGCGAGCCCGCCGAGGAAGTCGGCGAAACCGTAGACGACGGCTCCGGTCAGGCCGAACAGCACGGTGAGCACGGGTCCCATCCTGCCCGGCCCGGTAGCCTGCGGGGCGTGAGTGTTCCCTACCACCGCCTGACCCGTGTCGACGCACGATGGAGGTGGTGGCGCCCGCTGGTCGCCCTCGCGTTCCTGGCGGGCTGGTACCTCGTATCCCAGGTGGTCATCGCGGTGGCGTACTTCGTCCCGCTCGGCGTGACCCAGGGTCCGCAGGCGCTAATCGACTTGCAGAACGACCTGGCGGGCGGTGCGCTGGACCCGACCGATCCGCTCGTCCTGTCGTTGTCGCTCGTGTCGCTGGTCGTCCTGCTGCCGGGGATCCTGCTGGCGGTCAAGGTCGCACGGCTCGGGCCCGGCGCGATCCTGACGTCGACGCGCTTCCGGGTGCGGTGGGCGTGGACGGCGTGGTGCGTGCTGCCGACCCTCGTCATCGCCGTGGTGATGTTCCTCGTGCAGACCAGCGGGATGTTCACGTTCGACGGCGGCTTCGGCTGGGACCACGCCGCGATCGGGCAGTCGTCGGTCTCCCTCGGCACCCTCACGCTCACGCTCGTCCTGGTCGTCCTGCTCGTGCCGTTCCAGGGCGCAGCCGAGGAGTTCATCTTCCGCGGTTTCCTCATGCAGACGATCGCCTCGTGGATCCCGCGACGCACCGGCACGATCATCGCCGTGGCGGTGTCGACCGTCGTGTTCGCGGTGCTGCACATCCCGAACGGCTACAACGTCTGGGGCATCCTCGACGTCGGTTCGTTCGGGCTGATCGCGGCGATCATCGTGCTCCGCACCGGCGGCCTCGAGGCCACCGTGCTGCAGCACGCCTTCAACAACATCATGATCTTCGTGCTGCAGGCACCTGGGTGGTCGAAGGTGGACCTGCAGTCACAGGACGCGAACGGCACCTGGCAGGGCTGGCTCGTCACCCTCGGCACCTCGCTCGCGTTCTGGGGCATGGTCGAGTTCCTGGCCTGGTGGCGGAAGCTCGATCGCACCTTCGCCGGACACGAGGCACCGCGGTTCCGCGGGACGCCGCCGGTCTGGGCGGGCGGCAAGCGGTGGTTCGGCCCGGCGGGCTCGGGTTGGGCCGTCGCGCCGGCTCGTGCCGACGACGTCGACGCAGCCGCTGTGGACCGTGCCGGTGTGGACAGTGGCGCTGTGGACAGTGCCGTGGGTGTCGCCGGTCGCCCGTAGGCTCGTGGCATGAGCACCACGCCCGCGCCCGCCGCCGTGTCTGCCTCACGAGCAGCCGCGCTCGACGTCCTGCACCGCGTGTGGGGCTACGACGACTTCCGTGGCGAGCAGGCGGCGATCATCGACCAGGTGGTCGCCGGCGGTGACGCCCTGGTGCTCATGCCCACCGGCGGTGGCAAGTCGCTCTGCTACCAGGTGCCCGCGCTCGTACGCGACGGCGTCGGGGTCGTGGTGTCGCCGCTCATCGCGCTCATGCAGGACCAGGTCGACGCCCTCGCGGCGAACGGGGTGCGTGCCGCCTTCCTCAACTCGACGCAGGGGCCCGACGAGCGTGCCCGGGTCGAGCGCGCGGTCGTCCAGGGCGAGGTCGACATGCTCTACCTCGCGCCCGAGCGGCTCCGGCTCGAGTCCACGCGCGCGCTCCTCGACCGGGCGCGGGTGTCGCTGTTCGCCATCGACGAAGCGCACTGCGTCGCCCAGTGGGGCCACGACTTCCGGCCGGACTACCTCGAGCTGAGCGTCCTGCACGAGCGCTGGCCGACCGTGCCCCGGATCGCCCTCACGGCCACGGCGACCCCGCAGACCCACCAGGAGATCTCGGCGCGGCTCGGCCTCGACGACGCCGCACACTTCGTCGCCGACTTCGACCGCCCGAACATCCAGTACCGCATCGAACCGAAGACCGGCGCGCTGCAGCAGCTCCTCACCTTCATCCGCACCGAGCACAGCGGCGACTCGGGCATCGTCTACTGCCTGTCGCGCAAGTCGGTCGAGCGGACCGCCACCGCACTGGCCGAACAGGGCATCCAGGCGCTGCCGTACCACGCAGGGCTCGACGCCCGGGTGCGTGCGCGCAACCAGTCGACCTTCCTGCGCGAGGACGGCATCGTCATGGTCGCGACGATCGCCTTCGGCATGGGCATCGACAAGCCCGACGTCCGGTTCGTGGCGCACCTCGACCTGCCGAAGTCGGTCGAGGGGTACTACCAGGAGACCGGTCGTGCCGGGCGCGACGGCCTGCCCTCGACCGCGTGGCTGGCGTACGGCCTGAACGACGTCGTGCAGCAGCGACGGATGATCGACCAGTCCGAGGGCGACGCCGCACACCGTCGGCAGCTCAGCGCCCACCTCGACGCCATGCTGAGCCTGTGCGAGACGATCGAGTGCCGCCGGGTGCGGCTCCTGGCGTACTTCGGGCAGCCGTCCACGGCCTGCGGCAACTGCGACACGTGCATCGCCCCGCCCGAGTCGTGGGACGGCACCGTCCCCGCCCAGAAGCTGCTGTCCACGGTCGTCCGGCTCGAGCGGGAGCGCGGCCAGCGGTACGGCGTCGCCCACCTCGTCGACATCCTGGTCGGCAAGCAGTCCCCGCGGGTGCAGGAACTGCAGCACGAGTCCCTGGCGACCTTCGGCATCGGTTCCGACCTGTCCGACGGCGAGTGGCGCGCTGTGGCCAGGCAGCTGCTCGCGCAGGGCTACGCCGCGGTCTCGGGCGACGGGTTCGGCACGGTCGTCCTCAGCCCGACGAGCGCCGAGGTCCTGACCGGCAAGGTCCAGGTGCGGATGCGTCGCGACCCGGTGAAGGCGCCGCGGGCGAGCCGCTCGTCCCGCCGGACCGTCGTCACCGACATGCCCCAGCAGGCGGTCGGCCTGTTCGAGGCGCTCCGGGTCTGGCGTGCAGCCCAGGCGCGCGAGCAGGGTGTGCCGGCGTACGTGGTGTTCAACGACGCGACGCTCCGCGGCATCGCGGCGGTGCGTCCGTCCGACGTCGACCAGCTCGCCGAGATCTCCGGGGTCGGTGCCGCGAAGCTCGAGCGGTACGGCCGCGCGGTGCTCGACGTCGTCGCGTCCGAGGCCGACTGACCCCACGGTCGGACGTGCATGCCGCCGTGGGCATGTACTGCTCGCAGGCGTGATTACACTCGGGAGTTCGCCGTCACGACGAGGAGGCCCGGTGTCCGGTTCGACCAAGTTCGCCACCGTGCTGAGCCGCGCAGTGGTGACACCGCTCGCGCGGATGCTCTGGCGACCGAAGATCATCGGACGCCGCAACGTTCCCAAGCGCGGGCCGGTGATCCTCGCGAGCAACCACCGCTCCTTCATCGACTCCCCGGCGATCACGTTGATGGCACCGCGGAAGGTCGCCTTCCTGGCGAAGCAGGAGTACTTCACCGGCACCGGGTTCCGTGGCGCGGTGTCGCGGGCGTTCTTCGGCGGCATCGGTGCGATCGGCGTCGAACGTGGTGCGGGCGCCGCGGCGCAGCAGGCGCTCGACCTGGGGCTCGCGCGGTTGAACGAGGGCGAGGCCTTCGCGATCTACCCGGAGGGCACCCGCTCCCTGGACGGCCGGATCTACAAGGGCCGCACGGGTGTGGCCTGGCTGGCCCTGACGAGCGGCGCGCCCGTGGTGCCCGTGGCCCTGACGGGGACCCAGGACGTGCAGCCCGTCGGCTCGAAGCTGCCGAAGCTCGCGAAGGTGACGATCGAGTTCGGGAAGCCGATCGACTTGTCCTCGTTCGGTGAGGCATCGTCCGGACGCGCGCGCCGTCACGCGACCGATGCGGTGATGACCGCGATCCAGGAGCTCAGCGGGCAGGAGCCGGCGAACACGTACAACAACCCGCCGGCGACGATCGTCGAGCGGGTCAAGCGGGCACTGCAGCCCGACGACCCGACCGCGGCTGCCGTCGACCCCGACTGATCGCGATCTGTTCGGTCACTATTGCACATCTGAAATATCGATGGTTGAATGAGGGACGTGCCGCACGGCACGCATCCCCGACGGGTCGCCCGACAACGGCCCGCAACCACGACTCAGATCGGACGGTCAGCAGCATGTCCTCCACCCCGCTCTTCGACTCCATCGCCCAGCGACGCGACCAGCCCGAGGCCCACGTCGTCCCGGCACCGGTTCCGACCCCGGCTCGCGCGGCCGCAGCGCCCGCACCGACCTCACCGATGACCGCTCCCGTCCGTGCCGGTGACTCGACCCTCGTGCCCGCGGCCCTCGTCGCCGCGATCGACGACATCACGGTCCGCGTCACCCCGTCGGTGGTCACCGAGCTCCGCGTGCAGCCCGAGCAGCTCGTCCTGGTCGAGACCGTCGCCGACGCCATCACCCGAGCGGTCGTCGACGCCGTCGCGACCGAACTCGACCGGATCGCCCGCGACGGCGTCGTCCGCGTCTGAGCCCGGCGGTCCCCGAGCGATGACGACGCCCGCTGACGGCCTCCCGCTGCGCCCGCGCGGTGCCGAACGGCGGGCCGCGAACCGCCTCCGCACCCGCCGTCCCGAAGCGTCCGAGCGGCGCCGTGCTGGGCACGGCACGCGTCCGGACGCCCCCAGAGCCGCCGGGGTGGTGGCTCCCCCTTCCGCCACCCCGGCTTCCCCCTCCTCCTTCCGCAGTTCCGTCCGCCGCGCCCTGCCCGCGACGGCGACCGCCGCGGTGACCTGTCTCTTCGTCGCCGTCGGCTCCCCGCAAACCGCGATGGCATCGACCCCGTCGCCGAGCAGTCCCGTGCCCGGCGTGCAGCAGTTCGTCGCCGACGGTTCCGCCCGGCTCTCCGTCGACCGCGACGGCTTCTCGATCGGCAGAGCCGCTGCCGCCCAGGCACGTGCGACCGCCGTCGGCTCGTCGGACGCGGCGGCCCGCCCCACCGCGGGGAACGTGCCGGCCGCCGGTGGGTTCGGCTCGCGCTGGGTGACCGGGTGCTCCGCCTGCTCGACGAACCACCAGGGCATCGACTTCGCGGCTCCGATCGGCACCACCGTCGTCGCCGCGATGCCCGGCAGTGTCGTCTCCGCCGGGGTCCTGGGCGGGTACGGCAACCAGGTCCTTCTCCAGCACGCCGACGGCACCCAGACCCGGTACGGGCACCTGTCGGCGATCGGGGTGCGACCCGGTCAGGTCCTGTCGGCCGGCGAAGGCCTCGGCGCGGTCGGCAACACCGGCGTCTCGACCGGGGCGCACCTGCACTTCGAGGTCATCGTCGGCGGGGTCCCGGTCGATCCGGCCACCTGGCTGCAGGCCCGCGGGCTCCTCTGACAGCGACGACGGTCGAGCGCGTAGCGTCGGGAACGCCGGGGCACCGAGCCGTGGCAGGACGGAGACGCACGTGCGAGTGACGGTGTTGGGGACCGGGGCGATGGGTGCCGGCGTGGCGGGATCACTGCTGCGCGGGGGGCACCAGGTCACGGTCTGGAACCGGAGTGCCGACAAGGCCGCGCCGCTCGGTGTGCACGGTGCGACGGTCGCCGCGGACCCGGGTGCCGCCGTCGAGCACGCCGAGGTGGTCCTCCTGACCCTCTTCGACACCGACGCCGTGGTCGACGTGCTCGAACAGGCTGCCGGAGACGCTCCGACCGACGCCGTGTGGGTCCAGGCGTCCACGATCGGCGTCGACGGCACCGAGACCGTCGTGCAGCTCGCCGCGAAGTACGGCATCACCCTGGTCGAGGCGATGATGCTCGGCACGAAGGCCCCGGCGGAGCAGGGGAAGCTCACCATGCTGGCGGCCGGCCCCGCCGACCAGGTCGACCGGGTCGTCCCCGTGCTCGACGCGATCGGCGCGAAGACCATCCGCGCCGGCGAGCGGGTCGGCGACGGGACCGCGCTCAAGCTCGCGGCCAACGCCTGGATCGCCTCGATCACCGCGGCCACGGGGCAGTCGCTCGCCCTCGCCGCGGCGTTCGGGCTCGATCCGCAGCTGTTCCTCGACGCGATCGACGGCAGCGCGAGCGACTCGGCCTACGCGCACACCAAGGGCGCGGCGATCATCGCGGGGGAGTTCCCGGCACAGTTCGCACTCGACGGGCTGCGGAAGGACATCGGCCTCATCGCCGAGGCTGCGAGGGCGAACGACGTGTCCACCACGCTCCTCGACGCCCTCGGTCGCGTCTACGCCGACGCGAGTGCGGCCGGGCACGGCGGCGAGGACATCGCGGCGGTGGGCACCGCCTTCTGAGTCGACGCGCGAGTCGGCGCGCGAGTCGACTCGCGCGCCGACGCGTCAGTCGCGGCGCAGGAACCGTCGCAGCCGCGCCGTGAGCCGCCCCACGGCCTCGTCGTTCATGGTGTTCGCCAGGTCGAAGGCCTCGCGCGCCGGATCGGCCCCGCCCTGGATCCGTCGGAGTGCGGCGTCGGCGCGGGCCCGGGAGTCGAGTTCGGCGAACGGCATGTCGTCCTCGGGGTCGTGCGTGCCGCGAGGGTCCATGGACAGCAGGTTACGCGCGGCGGAGCGTGCGGGCGCCTGCGTCGACGTCGTCGACCACGCGGACCATCTCGTCGAGGAAGTCCACGACGACGGCCATCTCGTCGGACGGCACGTGCTCGGTGACCTCGAGGGCACGGGCGTCGAGTTCCTCGATCACGCGCAGGGCATGGCCCATCGACGTCCCCGTGGCGGTGAGGATCACGCCGCGGCGGTCGATCGGGTCCTGGTGCCGCTCGACGTGGCCGCTGCGGACCAGCCGGTCGACGAGTGCCGAGGTCGACGCCGCCGTGATCTCGAGGCGCTCGGCCAGGTCCTTCGCGTTGACGGTCCGGCCGTCGTGCTCGGCGTCGATGAGGACCCGCAGTGCGAGAAGCGCGTTCTCGCCGATCCCCAGGGCTTCACGAGCCCGACGCTGCGCGGCGCTCTCGGCGGTGCGGTACCGGCGCAGGGCGTTCAGGACGTCGACGGCGGTGACCGGGGAGTCCTCGTACCAGAACCCCGCGGTGCTGGTCAGGACCTCGGACGTCATCCTGCAATGCTAGACGCTCTAGTTAGATTGTCTAGCGAGGGGTCGGTATCGCGGCGGAGACCCAGGCCCGTGCGCGGACATCGGACACTGCAACACCCGTGACGCGGCTCCGAAACACTCCCGCAACGCCCGCTGGTTAGGTTCTGGGGATGCAGGAGCAGCCGTGCTGAGCCGACTCGCGGGGAACGTCTTCCACGTGGGGAGCGCGGTCGAGCGCACCGACGTGGTCGCACGCCTGCTCGACGTCTACGTCGCCCGACGCGAACCCGGCACCGTCGAGGACGACCGGGCCGTCGCCGCGGAGCTCCGTTCGGTGGTGGGGACCGCCGGACCGGCGAACGACGCCGACCGGTCCGCGACCATCGACGCCCTGGCGCTGGACCGCCACGAGCCGGCGTCCATCGCCGCCGCGGTCGCCGTCGCGCGGGACCACGCCCGTCGAGCCCGCGAGGTCGTCTCGAGCGAACTCTGGGACTGCCTCGACGTCACCCGTTCGCGCATGCCGCGCAAGATCGCCCCGGGCCGCGCGCACGAGTTCCTCGGCTGGGCTCGGGAACGCAGCGCCCTTGCGATCGGCGTGGTCGAAGGGGACGCCAGTCGCGACGAGGTCTGGGAGTTCTTCACCCTGGGCCGCTCCCTGACCCGGGTCGCCTCGACCGCCCGGCTGCTCGCCTCGGGGTTGCTCGAACCGGACTCGGTCACCTCGTGGACGGCGGCGCTCCGGTCCTGCGGTGCGGGCGAGGCCTTCCTGCGTGGCCGGGACCACCATCCGGTGCCGGACGACGCCGCGGCGTTCCTGCTCCTGGACGAGCACAGTCCGCGGTCGCTGCGCTTCACCGTCCGACGGGCCGCCGAGTGCCTGGCCGACGTGGCTCCGTCCTGCGTCGCAGAGGAGGTCGCGGCGTTCTCCGCCGCCCGCGACCGGCTCGAGGCCGTCCCGCCGGACGCAGCGCTCGGCGTCGTCGGCGATGCCGGCGACCGGCTCGCGGCCGCTGCGGACCGTGTCACCGCGGCGCTCGACGAGCGCGTCTTCGCGGTGACCGAACCCGCGCACTGATCGCGGCCCTGGACCGGACCGGCGACGGCCGGGAGGCCCGTGGCGGGCCCGACCCGTGCCTCCCGTCCGCCACGCGAAAGCGTCAGATGCCCGCCAACAGTTCGCGGAGATCTGTCGCTTTCGCGAGGTGGACGCCACCGCGTCGCGGAGATCTGTCGCGTTCGCGGAGTGGACGCGTCAGACGGCGCTGGAGCGGTCGGCGACCGCCTCTTCGCGCTCGAGCTCCTGGCGGAGCGAGGCGCGCGAGGCGCGAGTGCCGACCACCGGCATCGCGTGCGTGACCGCGAGGTGCAGGCGGGTGTCCGCGTCGTACCGGAGTCGGAGGCGTTGGAAGCGGACGAGCCAGACGATCGCGATGGCGAGTGCGACGAAGCCCGACGCCGCGCCGACCGCGATGGCCCAGCGGGGACCCCACGCGTCCGCGATGGCACCGACGATCGGGGCGCCGATCGGGGTGCCGCCGGCGAAGATCGCCATGTAGAGCGCCATCACGCGGCCGCGCATGGCGGGCTTCGTGGTGGTCTGCACCAGGGCGTTCGCGGTGGTCATGAAGGTCAGCGCCGCGAGTCCGACGAACACCAGGACGAACGCGAACGTCCAGTACGTGGGTGCGAGGGCGGCAGCCGTGCACGCCAGGCCGAAGCCCCCGGCGGCGAGCACCAGCGTGCGCATCCGCGGCTTGTCCCGGCGGGCGGACATCAGGGCGCCGAACACCGAGCCGATCGCCATCACCGAGTTGAGCAGGCCGAACTCGCCGGCGCCCTGGTGGAACTCGACCCGGGCCATGGTCGAGGTGAAGATCGGGAAGTTCACGCCGAACGTGCCGACGACGAAGATCATGCAGAGCACGACGATGATGTCCGGCCGGGTCCGCACGTACCGGAAGCCGGCGACGATCTGCCCCTTGCCGCGGCCGGCGTGCACCCGCTCGGCGAGCTGTGCGGGGTCGACGAAGCGCAGCGCGATGAGGACCGCCAGGAACGAGCCGGCGTTGATGACGAACACCCAGCCGGAGCCGATGGCGGCGATGAGCACGCCGGCGACCGCGGGGCCGATCAGGCGGGCGGCGTTGAACGAGGCGGAGTTCAGCGCGACGGCGTTCGCGACGTTCTCGCCCTGCACGACGTCGGAGACGAACGCCTGGCGGATCGGGGTGTCGAACGCGGCGACGATGCCGAGCGCGAGGGCGAAGCCGTACAGCGCGAGCAGCGTCGCGGTGTGCGTGAGGACCATGACACCGAGGCCCAGCCCGAGCAGGCCCATCAGTGCCTGGGTGAGCATGAGCATCTTGCGACGGTCGAAGCGGTCGGCGGCGAGGCCGGTCAGGGGGAGGAGCAGCAGCTGCGGGCCGAACTGCAGCGCCATCGTGATCCCCACCGCGACGGCGTCGTTGTCGGAGAGCTGGGTCAGGACGATCCAGTCCTGGGCGGTGCGCTGCATCCAGGTACCGACGTTCGACACCAGGGCACCGGCGAACCAGATGCGGTAGTTGCGTCCGGCGAGGGAGCGGAACATGGCGGTCACTGCTGGGCCAGCCTCCTCATGATCTCGGTGGCGTCGGCGAGGGTGGCGCGCTCGACGGGGGTGAGTGCGGCGAGCCGCGGGGTGAGCCAGCCGTCACGGCGGCGACGGGTCTCCTCGACGAACGCGGCTCCGGCCGGGGTGGCGCACAGGACGACCTTGCGGCGGTCGTCGTCGTGGCCGCCCTTGGACACCAGGCCACGCTCGACCAGCACCGCGATGGTCTTCGTCATCGAGGGCGGGGTGACGCCGTCCTGGCGACTCAGGTCGGCGAGGGTCATCGCACCGTCGCGGTGGAGCCGGGCGAGCGCCGCGAACTGGGCGTCGGTGACGGTCGTGTCGGCCTTCTGCGCGCGGAGCGTCCGGGACAGCCGGTTCACGGCGATGCGGAGGTCGGTGGCGTCGGTCACAGGTCGTTAGCCTAGCTCATTAGTTCAGTGAACGAACTGGTTTTCGGGTGTACCGTTGTCCTGGACAACAGGTGTTGTTCAGAGAGAAGGAATCATGTCCGAGTTCGAGGGCAAGGTCGCCATCGTCACCGGTGGTGGCAGCGGCATCGGCGAGTCCGTCGCGAAGGAGCTCGCCGCGGCGGGTGCCACGGTCGTCGTCACCGACATCAAGCTCGACGCTGCCCAGCGGGTCGCGTCCGAGATCACGGAGGCCGGCGGCACCGCCAGCGCGTTCGAGGCCAACTCCGCCGTCGTCGCCGACAACGAGCGCATGGTCCAGTACGCCGTCGAGACGTACGGCGCGCTGCACCTCGCCGTGAACAACGCCGGCATCGGCGCCGCCCCGCAGAAGATCGGCGAGTACGACATCGCCGCCTGGGACCGCGTCCGTGCGGTCGACCTCGACGGCGTCTTCTACGGGCTCCGCTACGAGCTGCCCGCGATGGTCGCCGCCGGCGGTGGCTCGATCGTCAACATGGCGTCGGTGCTCGGCACGGTCGGCATCGCGCAGAACGCCGCGTACGTCGCATCGAAGCACGCCCTGGCCGGCCTGACCAAGGTCGCCGCGCTCGAGTACTCGGCGCAGGGCGTCCGCACCAACGCCGTGGGCCCGGGCTTCATCGACACCCCGCTGCTCCGCAACGCCATGACGCCCGAGGCCATCTCGGCGCTGGAAGCGGAGCACGCCACGAAGCGTCTCGGCACCGACAAGGAGGTCGCCGCGCTCGTGCTCTTCCTGCTGAGCGACAAGGCCTCGTTCATCACGGGCAGCTACCACCTGGTCGACGGCGGGTACAGCGCCCACTGACGTCGGGCGCGTAGGCGTTCCGGGCGTACTTGGTCGAAACGGGCGTACCTGGTCGGAAGTTTCGACCAGGTACGCCCGTTTCCGCTTCCCAGCGCGGGGGCTATGGGAAGGAACGTGCTAGTGGAACTGGGGGATCGTGAGCCAGATGCCCGCGAGCACGGCTGCCGCACAGACCGCGAAGCACAGGACGGCGCCCGCCAGTGCTGCCGGCGGCGTGTGCCCGGACCGCGGGGTCTCCTCGGAGTACTGCGTGCGCTCGCCCCCGGTGTCGAGCGGCTGCCCCGTACCGAGCAGCCGCAGGCCGAGCGTGTAGACGAGCACGATGCCCACCGCGGCCACGAAGCCGACGCCCGCGACCAGGCCGATGCTCGTGAAGTCGATCTCCATCGTCGTTCCCCTCAGTTCTGCGCGCCGGCCGGCTGCGGCTCGGCCTGGTCGGTGGGTTCGGTCGATCCGGCGGCGACGTCGTCGTGCGAGATCGGCTTGCGCTTGGCGAGGACGTAGAACGTGAGCCCGCCGGCCAGGGCGAGCACCGCCACCAGCACGAGGCCGACCGCCGAGGTCGAGGCGAGCCAGGTCGCCAACCCGCCGACCACCGCGGCCGCCGGCAACGTGATCACCCACGCGACGACGATGCGGCCGACGACCGACCAGTGCACGTCGGCGAGCTTCTTGCCGAGCCCGGACCCGATCACCGAACCGCTGGTGACGTGCGTCGTCGACAGGGCGAAGCCGAGGTGCGACGAGATGAGGATCGTCGCGGCGGAACTCGTCTCGGCCGCGAAGCCCTGCGGCGACTGCACGTCGGAGATCTTCTTGCCGACCGTCTGCATGATCCGCCAGCCGCCCGTGTAGGTACCGAGGCCGATCGCGAGTCCGCAGGCCAGGATCACCCAGAGCGCCGGGCCGGTCCCGCTGTCCTGGTAGTTCGCGGCGATGAGCGTCAGGGTGATGACACCCATCGTCTTCTGCGCGTCGTTGGTGCCGTGCGCGAGCGACACCAGCGATGCCGAGACGGTCTGGCCGTGCCGGAAGCCCGTCGCCGCACCGTGCGTCGTGGCGTTCTTCGTGAGCACGTACGCCAGGTAGGTGGCCACCAGGGCGATGACCCCGGCGATGACCGGTGAGAGCAGCGCCGGCAGCACGACCTTCGACACCACCGTCGCCCAGTCCACCGAGTTCAGCCCGGCGCCGATGATCGATGCGCCGATCAGCCCGCCGAACAGCGCGTGCGTCGACGACGAGGGCAGCCCGAGGTACCACGTGGCGAGGTTCCAGAGGACCGCGCCCACCAGCCCGGCGAAGATCATCGTGGGGGAGATGTGGACGCCGTCCTGGCCCTCGCGGATGATGCCCTGCGAGACGGTCTTGGCAACCTCGGTGGAGAGGAACGCGCCGACCACGTTGAGGACGGCGGAGATGAGCACGGCGGTCCGGGGCTTGAGCGCCCCGGTGGCGACCGACGTGGCCATGGCGTTGGCGGTGTCGTGGAACCCGTTCGTGAAGTCGAACACGAGGGCCACCACGATCACGAGCACGACGATGACGAGGACGTCCATGCCGGGGACGGTAGGCCCGCCCCGAAGCCCCTGCGTGAACGCCGGATGAACAGGTGCTGGGTCACCCGGTTCTGCGAAGATGCTCACGTGCCCACCTTCTCCGCAGCGCGAGGCGACGCCTCGTTCACCGACGCCCACGGCGTCGAGATCGTCTACTCGACCTGGCGAGCGGCGCGCCCCAAGGGCATCGTGCAGATCGCGCACGGCGTCGGCGAGCACGGGCTGCGGTACGAGCCGTTGGCACAGGACCTCGTGCGTGCCGGGTACACCGTGCACGCGAACGACCACCGCGGGCACGGGCGCACCGGCCTCGGCCAGTGGGACGGCGACCACGCCAAGCTCGGTCGGCTCGGCCCCGGCGGACTGCGCGCCGCGATCGCCGCCGTCGAGCAGATGGGGGAGGTCGCCCGAGCGGACACCCCCGGCGTGCCACTGGTGCTGCTCGGGCACTCGTGGGGCTCGCTCATGGCGCAGCGGATCGTGAACAGCTCGTCGGAGTCGTGGGACGGGGTCGTGCTCTCCGCCACGGCCTACCGGCTGCCCGGCTGGATGAACAGCGGCGACCTCAACGCACGGCACGCGGGCTCCGGTCCGACCAAGTTCGAGTGGCTCACCCGCGACCGGAAGATCATCGACGCGATGTCCGTCGACCCGCTCGCCGTCGAGGCCGACGTCATCGGCCTGTTCGGGCTGCCCGACACACTCCGGCTGCTCGGGGTCCCGCGGCGGGGGATCCCGCACGACCTGCCCATGCTGCTGCAGGTCGGGTCCGACGACGCGCTCGGGGGGCCGCGGTCGGTCGAGCGGCTGGCGCAGGCCTACCGGCGGCGCGGACGACTGTCCGACGTCACGGTGCAGGTCTACGAGGGTGCGCGGCACGAGGTCTACAACGAGACGAACCGCGACGAGGTCGTGGCCGACCTGGTCGCGTGGCTGGACCGGGTGACGGCGCGCGCCGCGTCCTGAGACGGTACCGGCTGGCGGACGGGAGGCCCGTGGCGGCGCCGACCCGCGCCTCCAGTCCGACAGGTGGCGGGCGTAGGCTCGACGCGTGCACGGTGAGTACAAGGTCCCAGGTGGAAAACTGGTCGTCGTCGACCTCGACGTGGTGGACGGGAACATCCAGGAGTTCCGGCTCGCCGGCGACTTCTTCCTCGAACCCGACGACGCGCTGCCGCTCATCGACGAGGCCGTCAACGGGCTGCCGGCGACGACCGACGCCGCCGGCATCGCCGCGGCCGTCCGTGGGGCGCTCCCCGCCGACGCCGTGCTGCTCGGCTTCACACCCGAGTCCGTCGGGGTCGCCGTCCGCCGCGCGCTGTCCCGCGCATCGTCGTGGCAGGACTACGACTGGCAGATCATCCACGAAGGCCCGATCAGCCCGAACGAGCACCTCGCACTCGACCAGGTGCTGACCGAAGAAGTCGGCGCCGGACGCCGCGGTCCGACCCTGCGCATCTGGGAGTGGGACCAGCCCGCCGTCGTCATCGGGTCGTTCCAGTCGCTGAAGAACGAGGTCGACCCGGCCGGTGCCGAGAAGTTCGGCGTGCAGGTGGTGCGGCGGATCTCCGGCGGCGGCGCGATGTTCATGGACGCCGGCGCGATCATCTCGTACTCGCTCTACGTCCCCGCCGACCTGGTGCAGGGCATGACGTTCGCGGACTCCTACGCGTACCTGGACGAGTGGGTGATCGAGGCGCTGAAGTCCCTCGGCATCGACGCGTACTACCAGCCGCTCAACGACATCACCTCAGCCAAGGGCAAGATCGGCGGCGCTGCGCAGAAGCGCCTCGGCACCGGGTCCCTGCTCCACCACGCCACCATGAGCTACGACATGGACGGCGAGAAGATGGTCCAGGTCCTGCGGATCGGGCGCGAGAAGATGAGCGACAAGGGGACCACGTCGGCCGCGAAGCGCGTGGACCCGCTGCGCTCGCAGACCGGGCTGTCCCGCGCCGAGATCATCGACCGGCTGATCGGCACGTTCACGAAGCTGTACGGGGCGACTCCCGGCGCGGTGACCGATGCCGAGCGCGAGAAGGCGCAGGAGCTGGTGCGGACGAAGTTCGCGACGAAGGAGTGGCTCGAGCGGGTGCCCTGAGCGAGCTCGTGGTGGGCGGCCGGAGCAGAGGGGGGACGCTCCGGCCGCCGCTCGACCAGTGTGACGACCGACTCCATGAACCACACGTGCGGATCATGAGAATCCCCCGCGCGGCTGATGTCGTGGCCGGATCGTCCACGTAGCGTCGCTCGCGTGAACTGGTTGATCTTCCTGGGGGCGGTGGCCGCCGTGGCCGTCGTGGTGTGGATCGCCGATCGCGTGGGGTGGATCGACCTGTCGAACAAGTCCACGCGCAGCGGCGGATCCGGAGGCATCGGCGGGATGCTCGACGAGGTGTTCGCGCCGACCCGCCACGAGACGCAAGCCGAGTACGAACGGCAGTCGCGCCTCCCGAAGGAGGCACCGTCACCGGCGGACGACGACCACGACCTGCTCAGCGGCAGCGTGCTCATCAAGGTGCCGACGGTGCGGAGCGCCGGTCGGCACGAAGCGCGCGTCGGGACGCACAACCGGTCGTACTGAACCGCCGGCGGTCGCTCGCCGCTCGCCGCTCGCCGCTCGCGTCAGCGCGTCGTGAGTTCCTGGTAGTCCGGGTGCCGCTCGATCCACGCGTGGACGTAGCTGCACTGCGGCACGACCCGGAGGCTGCCGTCGCGCACGTCGTCGAGCGCGTGCTGCACGAGGATCGACGCGTGCCCGCCACCGCGGTGCGACGGGTCGACTTCGGTGTGCACGAAGCGGATCTCGTCGCCGTCGACCTCGTACGCCGCGAAGCCGATGACCTCGCCGTCCTCGACCAGGGAGTACTGCTGCTTGTCGGTGTCGTTGCGGACCTCGGGTGCTGCCATGCGGTGAGGCTACGCCGCGAGGCCGAGTCGCCGCTGGCTGCGCCAGAATGGTCCCGTGCACACGGGAGACGACCGAGGCCCGGACCGCGTCGTCCTCGGCGACGCCCTCGACGTGACCCCGGCGCTCGCCGACGGCACGTTCACCCTCGTGTACCTCGACCCGCCGTTCAACACGGGGCGGTACCAGCGTCGGCATGCTTCGTCCGCGGTACCCAGCGCCGACGGGCCGGTGATGGGGTTCCACGGACGGACCTACGAGCGGGTCCGCGGCGACCTGATGCGGTTCGACGACCGGTTCGAGGACTACTGGACGTTCCTCGAACCCCGACTGATCGAGGCCTGGCGACTCCTCACCACCGACGGCACCCTGTACCTGCACCTCGACTACCGCGAGTCGCACTACGCGAAGGTCCTGCTCGACGCGCTGTTCGGCCGCGAGTCGTTCCTGAACGAGATCGTCTGGGCCTACGACTACGGCGCCAAGTCCAAGTCGCGGTGGCCGACCAAGCACGACACGATCCTGGTCTACGTAAAGGACCCGTCGCAGTACTGGTTCGACTCGTCGGCGGTCGACCGCGAGCCGTACATGGCGCCGGGGCTCGTCACACCGGAGAAGCGCGAGCGCGGCAAGCTCCCCACCGACGTCTGGTGGCACACGATCGTGTCGCCGACCGGCAAGGAGAAGACCGGCTACCCGACGCAGAAGCCCGAGGGGGTGCTGCGGCGGATCGTGCAGGCCTCTTCGCGCGAGGGCGACTGGGTGCTCGACTTCTTCGCCGGCAGCGGGACGACCGGCGCGGTGGCGTCGGCGCTCGGGCGGCGGTACGTGCTGGTGGACGACAACCCGGCGGCGATCGACGTGATGCGGAAGCGCTTGCCGGGGGCGTCGTTCGAGGTGGCGGGTGCGGCCCCGGGTGGTCGCGCGGGAGCGGTGCCGGCGGGCTGACGGGCGGGGGCGCGGGGGCGCGGGGGCGGCGCGAGTGCGCGGCCGCGCGTGGGTACATGCGGGTGCATCGTGCGACGTTCCACGAGGTGATCGACGCGTGTCCTGTCGGAACATGCGCACGCACACGATGCGGGTGCATGCTGCGACGATCCACGAGGTGATCGACGCGTGGTTCGTCGGAACATGCACACGCACCGAGGGCGCGCGCAGTGCGACACCCTCGACGTCGTACGACATCGAGGTTGACGCAACCGCGCGCCCGCAACAGTTGCACGCGCGCAGAGACGACAAGGTCGACGTCGTGCGACGTCGACCTTGTCGTTCCGAGTCGGCAGGGCCGACCTGCGCCAGCGCCTACTCGGCCGAGTGCCGCCCGTGCGGGTGCGCCGCGTCGTCGGCGTCGTCCAGCCGGGAGGCCCGACTCGCCTCCGCAGCGTCGGCCCCGGTCGCAGGGGCGCCGGCGTCCACCACCGGGGCAGCGTGCGCAGCCCGGGTCCGGATGGCACCGGTCATCGTCGGGGGTTCGTCCACGGGCGCTGCCGCCGAGTGCGCGCCGTGCGTTGTGGCGTCGGGCAGGGGAGCACGGGTGTCATCCGTGGCGACGTCGTTCGGTAGCACCGACACGTCCGAGGATCCCACTGCGCGTGCTGACCGGGGCTGGGCGGGTACGTCGGGCGAGGTCGGCACCGAGTCCGACGACGCGATCGCGGCCGAACCCGATCCGGCGCCGGCAGCACCCGCGCCCGCACCGGCAGCCGCAGCGTCAGCGTCAGCGGTCCGTGCGGCGTCCGCCTGCTCCTGCAGCGCCGAGGTCTTGCGCAGCGGCGGCACCCGGAAGAACCAGGTCAGCACGAACGCGAGCAGGATCACCGCGAGGCCGACGTAGTACACGCGGACGGCCGAGTCGCTGAAACCGACCAGGAACGGACGGGTGAGTCGCTTGTCCGCGCCGTTCAGGAACGAGGTGTCGCTCGTCGCCGCGGAACCGGACGAGCTCGCACTCGAGTCGCCGCTCTTCAGCTGCTTGATGAGCGTCGGGGCGACCTCGTCGACGACGTTCTCGCGCTGTGCCTTGTCCGAGTAGTCGACCTGCAGCGTGCCGTCGACGACGGTCGCGTTCGCCTTGGCCGCAGCCGTCTCGAGGGCCTGCTGCTCGGCGGCCGGCTTGGCGTCGTCGACCTGCTGGGCGATGACGGTGTCGGCTGCGGCGGCGGGGAGCTTGCCGGCCGCGACCTGCTGCTGCACGGCGGCCGTGACCTGCTTCGTGACGGCAGCGTCGGCGGCTTCCTTCGCCTGTACGGCGCCGTTGTTCAGGCCGTCCTGCACGTTCTTCTGCACGGGATCGACGATCTTCGTCCAGATCTGGTCCATCACGCCCTTGTTCTCGGAGGCGTTCGCGACCGAGGGCGTGAGCGCGGCGTTGAGGGCGCTCTTCAGGTCGGTCTCGTTCTGCATCGCCGCGGTGATGTTCGTCGGCATCAGGGTGAACAGGACGGACAGCAGCACGGCGGTGCCCATGGTGCCGCCGATCTGCCGGAAGAACGTCGCGGCGCTGGTGGCGACGCCGATGTCCCGCGGGGACACCGAGTTCTGCGCCGCGAGGGTCAGCGTCTGCATGAGCTGCCCGAGCCCGAGGCCGATGCCGAACATGCCGAGCATCAGGAACCACAGGGGGCGGTCGGCGGTCAGGAACGTCAGGATCGTGAAGCCGATGGCCGTGAACGCCGTGCCCGTGATCGGGAAGACCTGGTAGTTGCCGGTCCGCGAGATGATCTGTCCCGAGGCGATCGACGAGATCATCAGGCCGAGCACCATCGGGAGCATCGCGAACCCGGACTCGGTCGGGGTGACGCCCTTCACGATCTGCAGGTACAGCGGGATGGTCAGCATCGCGCCGAACATGCCGAAGCCGACGAGCACGGACAGGATCGCGGACATCGAGAACACCCGCGAGCCGAACAGCTTCATCGGCAGGATCGCGTCGCTGCCCATCGCCCGTTCGACGATGATGAACGCGATCAGGCCGGCTGCACCGATGCCGTAGCAGGCGAAGGCGCCGGGGGAGCTCCAGCCCCACTCGCGGCCCTGTTCGGCGATCAGCAGCAGGGGCACGAGGGTGACGATGACGAGCGTCGCGCCCCACCAGTCGATCCGGGGCTTGCCGCGGTCGCCGAACTTCGGCAGGTGCAGGAACGTCAGCACCATGAACAGCGCGATGACGCCGATCGGCACGTTGATCAGGAACACCCAGCGCCAGCCGGAGATGAACAGCAGCTCGCTCGCGCCGGCGAAGACGCCACCGACGAGCGGGCCGATCACGGACGAGATGCCGAAGACGGCCAGGAAGTAGCCCTGGTACTTCGCCCGCTCGCGGGGGGCGAGCATGTCGCCCATGATCGCCAGCGGCAGGGACATCAGGCCACCGGCACCGAGACCCTGCAGCGCACGGAACCCGGCGAGCATGAGCATCGAGGTCGAGAACGACGCGGCGAACGACCCGACGATGAAGATGCCGATCGCCGTGATGAACAGCGGCCGCCGACCGAAGATGTCGGAGAGCTTGCCGTAGATCGGCGTCGTCACGGTCGAGGCGATCAGGTACCCGGTGGTGACCCAGGCCTGCTGGTCGAGGCCGTGCAGGTCGTCACCGATGGTACGGATCGCGGTGCCGACGATCGTCTGGTCGAGGGCTCCGAGGAACATCCCGGCCATCAGGCCGTAGATCACCAACAGGATCTGTCGGTGGTTCATCACGACGTTGGACGCCGTGGTGGGGGCCGCGGGTGCGGTCGCCGTCTGGGTCATGAGCAGGGTCTCCCGGTACCGATGCGCTGGCGAAACGATTTTTGCGCTGCCTGCAAAGTTACATCTGCCGCAAGTGCTCGGTTGCTCAGGAGCGGCTTCCTGTGTGGATCGGCAGTCACGGTACGCCCGGATCGCGGGCTCGGTGACGATCCCGGTTAATGGCCAGGAGGCCCGGCTCGGCCCCGTCAGACCGCTGCGGTCTCCACGACCCGGGTCACACCCCGTGCCGCCAGCGCCGCGGGGTCGGCTGCGGTCCGGCTCGTCACGACGGTCACGGCCTCACCGGCGGCGCGCAGGCGGTGCCAGCGCTCGAAGACGGGGCCGCCCGGCGCCAGGTCCGCCCGACGGATCGGCAGGTCGGCCGCGTCGACGTCGACCACGACGGCACTCGTGCGCGGGGTCGGGACCGGGGCGGAGCGCCGTGCGTCGGCGACGACCTCGGCGTAGCGCCGGCCGAGCGGCTTCACGCGGTTGTCGACGTCGAGCAGACCGAGCGAGTACTCCAGGTCCTTGAAGTCGCCCAGGTCGCGGGAGACGTCGTGGGAGCACCACCACGTGACCGCGTGGAGGCGTTCGGTCGTGAGGGCCGCCGCGACCGTGCGCTCGAGGAACTCGGGCATCTCGGACTCGGCGAGGTGCCGGTCGGGTGCCCCGACCTCCTGCAGCCAGACGGGCCGCTCGAGGTCGGTGGCGAAGGCGCGGGCGAGCTCGATCATCCACTCGGCGTGCCGGACGGACTCGTCGGAGAGTGCGCCGTACCGACCGGCCACCCCGTTGAAGATCCAGGAGTGCACGGTCGTGACGTCCCCGAGGCGGCTGGCGTGCGCTGGCACGAACGGGTGGCCGTCGCGGTACCAGAGGTGGTCGTTCTCGGAGTGCGTGACGACGTGTCGCGGGTCCTTGTCGCGGGGTGCGCCGAGCAGGGACTCGAGCCAGTGCGTCACCTGCGCGGTGTCGGCGGGCATCGCGGCGGGGTTCGGTGGCTGGAACTGGTTGAGCTCGTTGCCCAGGGTCAGCCCCGTGAAGTTCGGGCGGTCGCGCACCGCGTCGTACACGGCGGCGACCAGGGCGGCCTGCGCGTCGATCGCCGGCTGGTCCGTGAACATGTTGCCGTCGTGCCAGTTCACGAGCCAGGCGGGGACGAAGTCGAAGCCGGACATGTGCCCCTGGACGACGTCGACACTGGCGTCCAGCCCGAACTCGGCGGCGATGTCGACCACCAGGGCCACGTCGTCGAGGGCCCGTCGGCGGATGAGTGTGCGGTTCGGCTGCAGGGTCGGCCACAGCGGGAACAGCCGGACGTGGTCGAGGCCGAGGGTGGCGATCGCCTCGAGGTCGCGGCGGATCGCGGATTCCTCCACCGACTGCCACTGGAACATCCAGTCGGTCGAGGGCACGTAGTTCACGCCGAAGCGCGTGGCGGTGGTCATCGGTCTCCTTCGGTCAGGGAACGGTGGCGGCGGCTGGGGCGGGGCCGGTCGAGCCGCGGACGTGCAGGGCGCGCCCGCCGACCTCGGCATCGGTGACCTCGTCGCCGCGGACGAGTCGTTCGACCAGGGCGACGGCGGTGCGGGCGGACTCCTCGACGGGGGCGTCCAGGGCGGTCAGCGACGGACGCACGATCGACGAGACCCACGAGTCCTCCCACGCGACGACGGACAGGTCCTCGGGCACGCGGACGCCGAGCTCGGGGGCGTGCGCGATCACCTCGGCCGCGATCGCCTCGCCGTCCAGGACGATCGCGGTGGCGCGGTCCAGTCGGGCGAGCAGGTCGGCCACCGGGTCCTCGGCGTCGGCTCGCCACCCGAGCACGAGCGCGTCCACGCCCCGGCGCGCGGCTGCGGCGGTGAAGCGGGCGTCGCGGGCGCCGGTGTGCGCGAGTGCCGGGCCGTCCCCGACGCGGGCGATCCGGCGGTGGCCGAGCGAACCGAGGTGGTCGAGCAGGGACTCGGTCGCGTCGGCGTCGCCCACCGTGACCGCCGGGACGGTGCTGCCGGCGATCGGTGCGCCGAGCATGACGGCCGGGGCCGCCAGGTGCTGCAGCATCGGGATGCGGGGATCGTCGGTACGGACGTCGACGAGCAGGAAGCCGTCGACCCGCTGCTCGGTCCACCACTGCCGGTAGACGGCGGCTTCGTCGTCGGCCTGCACGAGGGTGACGGACAGCGACCACCCGATCGCGGCGAGGGGTTCGGTCAGCCCGGCGATCAGCCGCATCGTGAACGGGTCGCGCTGGAAGGTGTCGCGTGAGCGGGCGAGGACCAGTCCCAGGCTGTGCCCCGCGTTGCCGGAGAGCTTGCGGCTCGCCAGGTTCGGCCGCCAGTTCAGGTCGTCGGCGGCCTTGCGGATGCGGGCCGCGGTGGCGGCGGACACGTTCGGCCGCCCGTTGAACACGTGCGAGACCGCCGAGGTCGAGACGCCGGCGCGCTTGGCGACCTGCGCGATGGTCACGCGGCGTCGGTCGACGGCTCCGGCGGTGGTGTCGCTCATGCCGTCGAGCGTAGAGGCTTGACCACGTCGTGTAAAGCGGTATACGTTGCTCGTCACCTGAAGTACACCGCTGTACCAAATGCATCGCGATCGCTCCACCATCCACTGCCAGGGAGGCACCGTGACGGACGGCATCAGTAGGCGCACCCTCATCGGGGCCGGGCTCGGCGCCGGCATCCTCGCGCCGATCCTGGCCGGGTGCAGCGCCCTCACCCCGGCCTCGAGCGGCCCCGGCACGCTGAGCGTGCACACCCAGCTCAGCGGCGCGGTCGCGGGCGCGCAGACGTTCACGGACGTCGTCGCCGCCTACCGCCGCTGCACGGACCGCAAGGTCGCCCTGCTGTCGAACGGGTCCGACCTGCCGATCGTCTTCGAGACGAGTTCCCTCGCCGGCAAGGAAGCCGACGTCGCCATCGTGAACATGGTCGGGCGGACGTTGTCCTGGACGGGTGAGGACGCCACGATCGACGTCTCCCGGTACCTCGACGAGTGGGACCTGCGCGACAAGATCATCCCGGAGGCGCTCGAGGAGTGGACCGACGACCAGGGCCGGCTCCGGGCGTTCCCGTTCACCCGGACGAACTGGCCGGTGTCGTTCAACACGGCGCTGCTCGAACAGGCCGGTGTCAGCGAGATCCCGACGACCTCGGACGCGCTCATCGCCGCAGCCGACCGCCTGCGCTCCGCCGGCATCGGGCCGGTCACCGTCGGCGGGTCGGACTGGAGCGGGCAGAAGCTCCTCATGCAGGTGATCCAGGGGTTCGTGTCCCAGGGCGAAGCGGCGAAGGTCTTCTCCACGGGCAGGATCTCGGAGAGCGCCGGTGCGGTCCGCGGCGTCGAGCACTTCGTCGAGCTCCGCGACGCCGGGGTCTTCGTGGACTCGGTGCAGGGGTTCACCTCGGACTCCGAACTGACGCAGTTCACGACGCGCAAGGCCGCGATCGTCCCCGCGATGTCCTCCGCGCTGGCGCTGGTGTCGAAGGAACGCGCGAAGGAGGTCACCGTGGGCGGCTGGCCGGTCCCCTCGCAGCACGCGGCCATCGCGCACCCGAGCGTCATCAAGAGCTACAACGGGCACGGCATCTGGATCAGCGAGAACGGCCGGGCGAAGCTCGACCTCATCAAGCCGTTCGTGCAGTACCTGTACTCGTCGGCGGTGACGACCGAGTTCGTCCTCGACTCCGGCCGCGACATGAGCCGGATCACCGACACCGTCAGCCGTGACTTCCCGCTCGTCGCCCAGGCGTCGAAGCTCACCGACGACCAGGTCACCCCGGTGATGCTGCCCGACCTGCTCGTGCCCGACTCGGCGTACGAGCCGATGATCCGTGCGACCAGCCTGGCGTACGGCTCGGGCACCTCGGCCGACCGCATCATCGACCTCTTCGAGCGCGCCTACACGGCCGCCTGACCCACCCGACCCTGCGAGAAGGAGCTCCCCATGGCAGTGCTCGTCGAGGAACCACCCGTCCGGTCGGCGTCGACCCCGCCCGGGCCCGCCCGCCGCGGATCCCGCGCCGTCGGCAGCAGCCGCGGCAGCTTCCCGACCTTCGCGATCCCGGCGCTCGTCTGGTACGGCCTGTTCATGATCGGGCCGGTCGTCGCGATGATCGTGATCGCCTTCCTGAGTTGGCCCGGCATGCTCGTGTCGCCGACGTTCGCGGGGCTCGACAACTTCCGGGTGCTGTTCTCCGACGAGACGTTCTGGGCCGCGGTCCGGAACAGCACGGTGCAGATCGTGGTGGGGCTGCCGATCATGATCGTGCTGGCGTTCCTGCTCGCCTTCCACGTCGTGCAGAAGCCGCGCGGGCACAAGGTGCTCCGCTACCTGCTCTTCATCCCGGCGCTCATCTCGGCACCGGCCACGGCGATGATGTTCTACGCGATGCTCAACCCCGACGGCCTGGTCAACGGGGTGCTCGCGACGCTCGGCATCGGCGGCAAGGCCTGGCTGGCCGACCCCGCGACCGCCCTCGGCGCGCTCATCGTCGTCGACCTGTGGGCAGGCATCGGGTACTCGGCGGTGCTCATCGCGAGCCGGCTCGACGGCGTCGACACCGAGGTCGTGCAGGCCGCCCGCATGGACGGCGCCGGATCGTGGCGGCTGGCGTGGGGTGTGTACTGGCCGATCGCCCGCGACTTCATCGGGGTGGTGGCGATGCTGCAGTTCCTCTCGATGCTCTTCAGCTCGGCGCAGAACGTGCTCCTGCTGACCCAGGGCGGCCCGGGCACCGCGACCACGACGTTGTCGTACCTCGTGTACCAGAAGGCGTTCGTCGACACCGACCTCGGCTACAGCCAGGCCGTCGGCGTCGTCCTGTTCGTGCTCGGACTCGCCGGGATGTTCGTCATCCGCCGGGTCCTGCGCAAGACCCACTGACCGCCCCTGACCGACAGACCCCGGGAGACCACCATGGCGAAACCCACCGCCGGCATCCGGCTGCGTGACCGGATCGGCTCCATCACGAGCGGCACCGTGGCGTGGATCTACGCCGCCCTGCTGATCCTGCCCTTCTACTACTTCGTGGTGTCGTCGTTCAAGGACAACGACGGCATCTTCGAGTCCCCGTTGGCGCTGCCCGCGTCGTGGGACCTGTCGAACTTCACCGAGGCGATCCGCCAGGCCTCGCTCGGACCGGCCATCGCGAACTCGGCGATCACGACGGTGGCGGCCCTGGTGCTGACCCTCGTCCTCGCGCTGCCGGCGTCGTTCGCCCTCGCCCGGGCCACCGGCCGCGCCGGACGCATCGTCGAGGGACTGTTCTCGCTCGGGTTCCTCATCCCGTCGTTCGCGGCGCTGTTCCCGACGTTCCTGCTCGCGGCCGGGATGGGGCTGTTCCACACCCGGACGTTCCTCGTGCTCCTGTTGCCCGCGACCGCGATGCCCCTGGCCGTCGTGATCCTGACCCAGTTCATGCGAACGATCCCGCGCGAGCTGGAGGAGGCCGCGTCGATGGACGGCGCCTCGGCGTGGCAGGTGATGCGCCAGGTGTACCTGCCGATCTGCATCCCGGGCATCGCCACCGTGCTGCTGCTGAACTTCCTGTCGTTCTGGAACGAGTACCTGTACGCCCTGGTGCTCATCGGGCCGGACACGGCGCAGCGGACGATCCAGGTGGCGCTCCCGACGCTGAAGGTCGACGCCGGCACCGACTACGGGATGCTCATGGCCGGCACGCTGTTCACGCTGCTGCCGGTGTACCTCGTGTACTCGATCCTGCAGCGCCAGATGCAGCGCGCTCTGGTCTCCGGAGCGATCAAGGGATGACCGAGCACCAGACCGCGCACCCGACCGCGACCAGCCTCGACGTCCGCGCCCGCATCGGCCAGCTCAACCAGCGCCTGAAGGGCTGGGAGGCCGTCCGCTGGGTCGACGGCCGCCCGCGGATCACCGACGTCCTGCGCGCCGAGGTCGACCGGTGGGGCGGGATCGGCGCGGTCTACGGTGTGCTCCGCGCCGACCCCTGGTCCGGCGTGCACTGGGGCAACGGCATCCCACCCGAACGCTCCGCCGAGGCCTACGCCGCCGTGCAGGACCACGTCGTCGCGCACAGTGACGGCGGCGTCCCGACGCTCTTCGTGGAAGAGGTCCCGCACGGGCTGCAGGCCCTCGGCGGCACGACAGTGCCGGTGAACCTCGCCCTCGGCGCCGCGATGGACGAGCAGCTCGTCGAGGACCTCGCGGCCGCGGTCGCCGCCGAGGTCCGCGCCCGCGGTACCCACGTCGCCCTCGTCTCCGGGCTCGACGTCCTGCGCGATCCCCGGTGGGGTCGGAGCGAGGAGTGCTGGTCCGAGGACGCCGCGCTCGCCGCGATCATGGTCGCCGCCACCGTCCGGGGCATGCAGGGCGGCGGTCCGGGCCCGATCGACGACCGACACGTCGCGGTCGTCGCGAAGCACCTGGCCGGGCAGGGCGCCGGCATCGGTGGGCGGAACGGTTCCGGCGCCCCGATCGGCCGCCGTGAGCTCGCCGAGGTGCACCTGCCGCCAGCGCTCGCCGCGGCACGCGAACACGTCGCCGGGTTCATGGCGGCGTACAACGACGTCGACGGGGTGCCGTGCTGCGGCAACCGCGACCTGCTCACCACCACGATCCGCGACACGTGGGGCTGGGACGGGCTCGTGATGGCCGACGGCACCGCCATCGACCGGCTGCGCGACGTCACCCCCGACCCGGCCTCGGCGGCTGCGCTCGCGCTCCGTGCCGGGGTCGACCTGAGCCTGTGGGACGAGTCCTACACGCACCTCGACGGGGCACTGGACCGGGGCCTGATCAGCACCGGCGACCTGGACCGCGCGGTGGACCGGGTGCTCGCCCTGAAGCGCCGCGTCGGCCTGCTCGCGACACCGACAGCACCACCGGCGACACCTGCACCTGCACCAGCACCCGGCCCGGCCGAGAACGCCGAGCCACCGGAACGCGCGACCATCGCGCTCGCTGAACGCGCCGCTCACCGCGCCGTGGTCGCCCTGGGCGGAGCGCTGCCCGCGATCGCACCCGACGCCGTCGTCGCCGTGGTCGGCCCGAACGCCGACGACGTCGACGCCCTGCTCGGCGACTACTCACCTCCGCGGCCGCCCGTCGACCCCGGTGCGTCCACCGTCCGCTCCGCCCTGGAGGCCCGGCTCGGCCCCGCCCGGATCCGCACCGCCCGGGGCAGCGGGCTCCGACAGCCCCTGCCGGGCCCCGACGGGCTCCTCGCGGTCCGCACGGCGCTCCTCGGCGCCGACGTGGCGGTGGTGGTGCTCGGCGGCTCGAGTCGTCGCGCGTACGACGACGGCTTCGAGGACAACGGCGCCGTCAGCGGTCCGGCACCGGACACCACGAACGGCGAGGGGGTCGACCTGGCCTCGATCGCCGTGCCCGACGCGCAGCTCGACGTGCTCCGCGCCGCCCGCGAGAGCGGTCTGCCGGTCGTCGCGGTCGTCGTCGACGGTCGACCACGGGTCCTGAGTGAGGTGCTCGCCCTGGCCGACAGCGTGCTCGTCGTGCCGTTCCCGGGGCCCTCCGGCGGTCGAGCCGTCGCGGACGTGCTGTTCGGCGCCCCGGCCGAGGGGCGACTCCCCGCGACGTGGCCCGGCGCCGACGGCGTCCTGCCCGTGGCGCACGACGAACGCCTCGAGACGGCGCGCGGCTACGTCGACGTGACCAGCCGCTCGACCGTGACCGGTGCACCCGGGCCGGGTGGCGGGGTGGACGTCCGCCTGGCGGAGGGGAGCGACGCGGTGACTGCTGTGCGCCTCCTGGCCGGGGGCACGGTGACCGTCCCGGTGACGGTGCGCAACACGTCGGACGCACCCCGTCGGGTCTCGGTGCCCCTGTGGGGGCGGCGGCGTGAACCCGGTGTCCGTCCGCGGCGACGACGACTGCTCGCCCTGGTGACGGTCGACGTGCCCGCCGGTGGGACCGTCGACACCGCGTACGCGCTCGGACTCGATGCGCTCGGCACGTGGGACGCTGGTCTCCGGCTCGGTGCACGGCCGCTCGAACTCGACTGCTGGACGGACGACGTGCTCGATCCACCCGGGTCGACGCGGACCGGCCGCGTCACCGACGGACAGGAGTCAGTGCGATGGGTGTCGTGACGCAGACGCAGCTCGAGGAGATCACGCCGACGCTGGTGGCGGCCGCCGACCGGGTCCGAGCCGCGGTCGGCACCGAGGTCGGCGACCGCGTTGAGCGCGCGCTGGTCCGCACGCTGCGGGACACGATCTCGCTCGACGACGACGGCGCCTTCGTGATCACGGGGGACATCCCGGCGATGTGGCTCCGCGACTCGACGACGCAGATGACGCCGTACCTGCGGTTCGTGGCGGACGACCCGGCGCTCGCGGACCTGCTCTGGGCGGTCGTGCGGCGGCAGTTCCGGCTGATCGAGCACGACCCCTACGCCAACTCGTTCAACCGCGAGCCGAACGGCGCGCACTACGACCCCGACGACCTGAACGCCGACCCGCTGGTGTGGGAGCAGAAGTACGAGGTCGACAGCCTGGCCTACCCGGTGACCTTCGCGTACGCGCTGTGGCGGGCGACCGGGTCGACCGCGGTGCTGGACGAACGGGCGCACCGGGTGTTCCGCACGATCGTGGCGCAGTGGCGGACCGAACAGGACCACGACGCATCGGCCTACCGGTTCGTGCGCGACGGGGCGATCCCGACCGAGACCCTCGCGCGCGACGGCCGCGGCACCCCGGTCGCGGTGACGGGCATGACGTGGTGCGGGTTCCGCCCGTCGGACGACGCCTGCACGTACGGCTACAACGTGCCCGCGAACCTGTTCGCCGCCGAGGCGCTGCTCGCCGTCGCCGCGATCGCCCGGGACGTCTGGTCCGACACGGGCCTGGCGGACGACGCCGACGTGCTGCGCGCGAGCATCCTGGACGGCGTCCGGCAGCACGGCGTCGTGCCCGGGCCGGCGGGGGAGGACGTCTACGCCTACGAGGTCGACGGGCTCGGTGGTGTGCTGCGCATGGACGACGCGAACACCCCGTCGCTGCTGTCCCTGCCGTTGTCGGCGCCGTCGGTGCTCGACGACTCGGTGTGGGCGGCGACGCGGGACTTCGTGCTGTCACCGGCGAACCCGTTCTGGTTCAGCGGCACCGCGGCCGCCGGTGTCGGCAGCCCGCACACGTTGCCGCAGCGGGTGTGGCCGATCGCCCTGGCGGTCGAGGGCCTCGTGTCCGGGTCGCCGGCGCGCCGTCGGGAGCTGCTCGACGTGCTCGTGGCGACCGACGGCGGGACCGGCGACATGCACGAGTCGTTCGACGTCGAGGACCCGACACAGTTCTCGCGCCCGTGGTTCTCGTGGGCCGACGCGATGTTCTGCGAACTGGCACTGGCGGCGGCCGAGGACTGATCCTCGACCGCCGCCAGTGCGGGTCCTGCGGGTGGTCGGCTAGGCGCCGAGCGCGGCGTCCACGATCTCCTTGGCCTCGCGCTGCACCTGCTCCAAGTGCTCCTGCCCGACGAAGCTCTCGGCGTAGATCTTGTAGACGTCCTCGGTACCGGACGGTCGTGCGGCGAACCAGGCCTTGTCGGTGACGACCTTGACGCCGCCGACGGCCGCGTCGTTGCCGGGGGCCTTCGACAGCTTCGCGGTGATCGGGTCGCCCGCCAGGGTCTCGGCGGTGATGGCGTCGCCGTCGAGCTTCGACAGGCGTGCCTTCTGCTCCTTCGAGGCCGCGGCGTCGACGCGCTGGTAGACCGGGTCACCGAAGCGCTCGGTCAGCTCGACGTACAGCTGCGAGGGGGTCTTGCCGGTGACCGCGACGATCTCGGACGCCAGGAGCGCCAGGATGATGCCGTCCTTGTCGGTGGTCCACGCCGTGCCGTCGGTGCGCAGGAACGACGCACCCGCCGACTCTTCGCCACCGAACGCGACGGAGCCGTCGATCAGGCCGGGCACGAACCACTTGAAGCCGACCGGGACCTCCCACAGACGGCGCCCGAGCGATTCTGCGACGCGGTCGATGATGCTCGACGACACCAGGGTCTTGCCGATGGCGGCGTCGTCGCGCCAGGCCGGACGGTGTGCGTAGAGGTACTCGATCGCGACGGCGAGGTAGTGGTTCGGGTTCATCAGGCCGCCGTCGGGCGTGACGATGCCGTGCCGGTCGGAGTCGGCGTCGTTGCCCGTCAGGACGTCGAACTCGTCCTTGTGCGCCAGGACCGAGGCCATCGCCGAGGGGCTCGACGGGTCCATCCGGATCTTGCCGTCCCAGTCGAGCGTCATGAACGACCAGGTCGGGTCGACGTCCGGGTTCACGACGGTCAGGTCGAGCCCGTAGTGGTCGCGGATGAGGTTCCAGTACGGCAGCGATGCGCCACCGAGCGGGTCGGCGCCGATCTTCACCCCGGCACGCTTGATCGCGGCGATGTCGATGATGTTCTCGAGGTCGGCGACGTAGGTGTGCAGGAAGTCGTAGCGGTCGGGGGTGGCGTGCTCGGTGCGCTGCACCTCGGCGTTGCCGCCCTCGATGATCGCGTTCGCCCGGTTGGCGATCCAGCTCGTGGCGTCGCTGTCGGCGGGGCCGCCGTGCGGCGGGTTGTACTTGAAGCCGCCGTCGCGGGGCGGGTTGTGGCTCGGCGTGATGACGATGCCGTCCGCCGTGTCGGGGTTGCCGGCGCGGTTGTAGCGGATGATCGCGTGGCTCAACGCGGGGGTCGGCACGTAGCCGTTGTCGCTGTCGGCCAGGACGTGCACGCCGTTGGCGGCGAGGACCTCGAGCGCGGTGCGCTCGGCGGGGCCGGACAGGGCGTGGGTGTCGCGCCCGATGAAGAGCGGGCCGTCGGTGCCCTGCGACTGCCGGTACTCGACGATCGCCTGCGTGATCGCGGCGATGTGGGTGTCGTTGAAGGCGGAGTCGAGCGAGGAGCCGCGGTGGCCGGAGGTACCGAACACGACCTGCTGCTCGGCGACGGAGACATCGGGCACACGGTCGTAGTAGGCGGCGACGAGCGCGTCGATGTCGACGAGGTCGTCTGCGGTCGCGGGGGTGCCGGCGCGGTCGTTCATGGGTCCATCCTGGCATCGCGCACCCGGACGCGTCCGGCCGGCGCACAGCCCGGGCCGCAGAGCGCGGCCGGAGCCGTGTCCGCCGACCGGGTCGACGGCACGGCTCAGGCGGTGCGGAACGAGCCGGTCGCCGTGCGGAACGAGCCGGTGGCCGTGCGGGTGGAGGCGGTCCAGGTGCCGGGACGCGACCGCTGCACGTCGGTGAAGCGCCCGAGGCGTCCGCTGATCGGCGCACCCGTGTAGGTGCCGACCGAGTCGGTGGAGCGGGTGCCCGTGAAGGACCCGCGCTCGTCACGGCCGCGGAGTCCGGACACGAAGGTGCCGCCGAGCGGGAAGGTGCTGTTCGTCATGCGCTCGACCGTACGTGACTGTCTTGCACGATGCAAAACAAGTGCACGAACGTGCGTGATCAGGCCATGAGCTCGCAGAAGCTCCGGCCCGCGACCGTCCAGCTCTGCCGCGCCACGAGGCCGGCGTCTGCCGCGTGCCGGTGCAGCGCGTCGAGTCCGACCTCGGCCCAGGGGAACCCGGCGCTCTCGTGGCCGTCGGCGTCCACCACGCGGGCGGTGTACACCCGGTCGGCCAGCGGGTCGGGGTTCGTCTCGACGATCACCCGGCCACCGGCGCGGACGATCTCGCCGCAGCGCTCGAGCAGGGCGGCGGGGTCGCCACCGATGCCGATGTTGCCGTCGATGACCAGGGCGGTGTCCCAGTGGCCCTCGTCGGGGACCGCGTCGAACACCGATCCCTGGATCGCGGTGCCACCGGACCGCTGGGCGATCGCCACGGCCTCGGCGGAGACGTCCACGCCGAGTGCGGGGATGCCGCGGTTGCGCGCGGCGACGAGCATCCGCCCGGGGCCGCAGCCGATGTCGATCACGGGGCCGTCGGCGTCGTCGAGCAGCGAGCGGTCGACCCGGTCGGCCGCGGCGCTCCACCGGCCGACGTCCATCGTCGTGACGACGTCGGGACGGTCCGGGTCGGTCAGCCGGAGCCGTCCGTCCGAGCGCAGTGCCCGGGCGTACGGCTCGCCGCCGCCGGCGCCGAAGGAGACGGGTGCGTGCATGGTCATCGGAGACTCCCCGCGGTCTCGGCACGGAGTGCCTGGGTGAAGCCGGAGTCCGGCGCGAGTTCGGCGACGCGTTCGGCGTCGGGCATGGTGTCGACGTCGAGCAGTTCGCCGAGGATCCCGACGTCGAGGCCGGCGTCGGTCAGGCGTGCGAGCTGGACGGCGCCGGTGTCGTCCTGCGACATCGGGACGCCGCGGAGCAGGTCGCCGGTCGGGGCCTGCACGTACAGCGACCAGAAGCCGCCGTCCTCGGCGGGGCCGAACCACGCGTCGCGCTCGGGCCGGTCGAACACCGGGGCGAGCGCGTCCGTGGACACCTGCGGGGTGTCCATCCCGACGAGCAGCAACGGGCCGTCGATCGCGTCGAACAGGAAGCCGAGGCGCTCGTCGAGCCCGCCGCCGGGCTGGTGGAGGACGTCGAAGCCCTCGGCCGACTCCGGGACGACGTCGCCGTCGAAGAACAGCACGCGGCGCTCTGCGGGCAGGGCGCGGACGGTCGACAGGGTGTCGGCGAGGCTCGCGGACGCCACACGGGCGGCACCCTCGGGTGAGAGCGCCGGGGTCAGGCGGGTCTTCACCTTGCCGGGCAGGCACTCCTTCGCGACCACGGCCACGGTGATGCCGGCGGTCATGCGCGCGTCCCCTCGACCGAGGCGGTGACGGGTGCGGAGTCGGGCCGTGCCGCGGAACCGGTCGCGGCGGTGGAGCCGGCCACGTGGCGGACGGACGCCGGGGCGACGACCCGGACACGGGCCTCCCGGCGGTACGCGCGCAGCAGGCGGGTCATGTCGCGGACCGCGTTGATGGTGCCGCGGAGCGTCCCGGTCACCTTGCTGTCGCCGATGCGCTGCGCGTAGCCGATGTCGGACTCGTCGACGCGCCAGCCTGCCGCGTGCGCGGCCAGGACCATCTCGAGCGGGTAGCCGCTGCGGCGGTCCTGCAGGTCCAGGGCGACGAGGTCCTCGCGGCGCATGACGCGCATCGGGCCGAGGTCGCGCAGGCGGTAGCCGGTCGCGCGGTGCATGAGGACGGCGAGGACGCGGTTCGCGAACCGGGCGTGCGGCGCCCACGCGCCCTTGCTCGTCGGGACACGTCGTCCGAGCGCCAGGTCGACGCGGCCGCTCGCGACGCGGTCGACCAGCGGCGGCAGTTCGGCGGGGTCCATCGAGGCGTCCGCGTCGCAGAAGGCGACGAAGTCGGCAGTGGCGGCCGCGACGCCCGCGGCGCAGGCGGAGCCGAAGCCCTTCACCGGTTCCGTGACGACGAGGGCGCCGTGGGCGCGGGCGACGTCGGCGGAACCGTCGGTCGAGCCGTTGTCCACCACGATCGCGCGGTAGCCCTCCGGCAGGCGAGCGATCACCTTCGGCAGGGCATCGGCCTCGTCGAGGCACGGGAGGATGACGTCGACACTCATGTCCGTCATTCGGTGCCGGTCGTCAGATCGACGGGTCTGTCCTGTCATGCACTCGACGTAACACGACGACGCGCGTCGGGGTACAGGAAATCTGTACCCGCTGGTCAGTCAGCGCACTGTTTCGGGGTTGGGTCCCCAGAACGGGGGACAGGCGGACGGGAGGCCCGTGGCGGGCGTTCGTGTCCGGTCACGTCCGCCGCGTGGTCGCGCGGGGCGCGGGGCGCGGGGCGGGCGCTTCGTGAGCAGGAATGGTCGGGTCGCGTCCGGTGACCCGACCATTCCTGCTCACGAAGTGGGGCTACTGGACGGCGCTCCGGAGGGGAGCGGTCGCGAAGTCGCGCATGCCTGCTTCGAAGTCGACCTCGGCGCGCCAGCCGAGCTCGGCGGCGATGCGGTCCGAGCTCGCCGTGACGTGGCGGACGTCGCCCAGGCGGTACTCGCCCGTGACGACCGGCTGGGGGCCGTCGGGGCCCGCGATCGCCGCGGCCATGTCGCCGATCGTGTGCACGACGCCGGACCCGACGTTGTACGCGCGGAACGAGTCGGCGGGCAGGTCGGCGGTCGCGGCGATGGAGGCGGCGTTCGCTCCGGCGACGTCGTCGACGTGCACGAAGTCTCGGCGCTGGGCACCGTCCTCGAAGACGCGTGGGGCCTCGCCACGGGCCAGTGCCGAGCGGAACAGAGACGCGACACCGGCGTAGGGGGTGTTCGCGGGCATGCCCGGTCCGTAGACGTTGTGGTAGCGGAGCGCGATCGCCCGGCCGCCCGTCGCGCGCGCCCAACTCGAGGCAAGGTGCTCCTGCGCGACCTTCGTCTGCGCGTACACGTTGCGGGGGTCGAGCGCGGCGGACTCGTCGATCAGGCCGGGCAGGAGGGGATGACCGTCCGGGTCGATCGGGTCGAAGCGACCGGCGTCGAGGTCCTCGCGGCGGCGGGCCGGCGGCCGGACGGGTTCGCCGTCGGACGTCGTGTACGCACCCTCGCCGTAGACGACCATCGAGCTCGCGACGACAAGTCGGCCGATGTCGTGCCGGTCCATGCCGGCGAGGACGTGGGCGGTGCCGGCGTCGTTCGACGAGACGTAGTCGGGGGCGTCCTGGAAGTCGACGCCGAGGCCGACCTTCGCGGCCTGGTGGCACACGACGTCGATGCCGTCGAGGGCGGCGTCCAGGGCGACCCGGTCGCGGACGTCGCCGTGCACGAACGCGATGCCCTGCTGCTGGTGGGCGCGGATGACCTCGGCGGGGTCGCCGTGCACGTCGTCGCGGAGGGAGTCGAGGACGCGGACCTCGTGGCCGTCGGCCAGCGCACGGCGGACGATCGCGGAGCCGATGAAGCCGGCGCCGCCGGTGACGAGCAGGCGGGTCATGCGGTGGTGCCCGCGGTCGTGGTGGGACCCGTGCTGGCGGCGGTGGGCTGGGTCTGCATGATGCTGGCGCTGGCGCTCGCCGGGACGAGTTCGCGCGGCGTGAAGTCGGCGGGGATCGCGCCGACGATCCCGCCGATCGCGCGGACGATCACCTCGTTGGCGCGGGCGAGACGCTCCATCACGAGGGCGTGGGTGACGGGTGCGCCGGCTGCGTCGGCCGCGTCTGCCGTGGCCGCTCCGTCCGCCGTGGCCGCCGTGGCCGCTCCGTCCGCCGTGGCCGCGTGGGCGGCCGCTGAGGCGGCTTCGTCCTCGGTCGGGGCCAGGCCGGCGTCCGCGTCCGTGACGAACGACAGGTTGACCGTCGCGATGCCGAGCTCGGCGGCGAGCGGGACCTCGGGGGTCATCGTCATGTTGATGGTGTGACCACCGGCCTCGCGCAGCCAGACGGACTCGGCGCGCGTCGAGAACCGGGGGCCCTGGATGACGACGCACGTGCCGGTCGGACGGAACGGCACGTCGAGGGCTGCGATCGCGTCGACGGCTGCGCGCCGCAGCGTCGGGTCGAACGGGTCGGCGAACGACAGGTGCTGGACGTCGTCCTCGAAGAACGTGTCCGCGCGGCCGAAGGTGCGGTCGATGAGCTGGTCGGTCACGACGAAGGTGCCCGGGGCGTAGTCGGGGTGCAGACCACCGACGGCGCTCGAGGACACGATCGCGCGGACGCCCAGGGAGCGGAGCGCCCAGAGGTTCGCGCGGTGGTTGATGCGGTGCGGGGCGACGGAGTGCTCACGACCGTGCCGGGTGAGGAACGCGACCCGACGTCCGGACATCGTGCCGATGCTGATCGGGCTCGACGTCGGGCCGAACGGCGTCGGCACGTCCAGTTCCTCGGCGGTCCCCTCCTCGAACAGCTGGTAGAGGCCGGAGCCCCCGATGACACCGATCGTCACGGCTTCGTCGTTCTCCACAGGTCCTCCGAAAGGTCGTCGGCGCGGTCTGCGCGCTGGATACGCTACTGACGCCGGCCCCGGACGAACCGGGAGCGGCGACACCATCCCTGTTCGGAGGCACCTGTGCGAACGATCGGTCAGCACCGCGACGACCTGGCAGCGCTGCTCGCGCCGGTCCTGGCGGGCCTCGGGGGTGCGTCGTGGCGGATCGACGACCTGGCCGTCGACGGCCGTGCCGGTCACGGGCACCGCGTGCTCGCTGCACCCGTCGCCTCACCGGTCCCGTTGCCGCCCTTCGACAACAGCCAGATGGACGGCTTCGCGGTCCGGGTGGCCGATGCCGGACAGGACGTCCGGGTCGTCGCGCCCATCCCCGCCGGGGTCGTCCCCGCACCGCTCTCCGCCGGCACAGCGGCACCGATCATGACCGGCGCGCGGATCCCCGACGGCGCCGATGCCGTCTTCCCGGTGGAGGCCACGTCGCCGGGGACCTTCCCGGCTGCGCTCGACCTCGGGCACGTCACGGTGCCCGCTGACCTCGTGCCGGGCACCTTCGTGCGAGCGGCCGGCAGCGACCTGGCCCTCGGTGCGTCGATCGCTCCGACCGGTGCGCCGATCACCCCAGCCCTGCTCGGCGCGCTCGCGTCCGCCGGTGTGTCCACCGTGCAGGTCCGTCGACCACTGCGGGTGCTCGTGGTCTCGACGGGGTCCGAGCTGCAGGGAGCCGACACCGACGCGGCGACGATCGGCGACGCGAACGGCATCGCGCTGCGGGCGGCGCTCGCCGAGGTCGGTGCTTCGTCGCGCACGGTCCGGGTCCCCGACGACGTCGACGCGTTCGTCACCGCGCTCGACGACGCCGTGGGGGAGTGGGCCGACCTCGTGCTCACGACCGGGGGCATCAGTGCCGGTGCGTACGAGGTCGTGCGGCAGGCACTCGAACCCCGCGGGCTCGCCGTGACCCCGGTCGCGATGCAGCCCGGTGGGCCGCAGGCGTTCGGCAGCGTGGAACTCGCCGGTCGACCGATGCCGGTGGTGTCGTTCCCCGGCAACCCGGTGTCGGCGCTCGTCTCGTTCGAGGTCTTCCTCCGTCCGCTGCTCGCGCCCCTCGTCGGGCTGCCGGCCGACCGTCCCGAGCTGCACCTGCCCGCTGCTTCGGCTGCGCAGTCACCGGGTGGCAAGCACCAGGTTCGGCGTGGACGGGTGGCCGACGGGGTCGTCCACTTCGTGGGCGGACCGAGCTCCCACTTGCTCGCGCACTACGCCGCCGCCACACACCTCGTGCACGTCCCGGTGGGGGTCGACGTCGTCGAACCCGGTGACGTCCTGACCGTCTGGAGCCTCCGATGACCGCACCCGCCGACACGTCCGATCAATCAGGTCCGTCCGACCAGTCGGGTCCGTCCGAGCAGACCGAACCGTCCGACGCGGCCGAGCTGTCGCACGTGCGCGCCGACGGGTCCGCGCACATGGTCGACGTGTCCGCGAAGGACGTCACCGACCGCTCGGCGACCGCCACCGCCACGCTCGTCACCCGGCCCGATGTCGTCGCTCGCATCCTCGACGGTTCCCTGCCGAAGGGCGAGGTCATCGGCACCGCCCGCGTCGCCGCGATCATGGCCGTGAAGAAGACCTCCGACCTCATCCCGCTCTGCCACCCGCTCCCCATCGCCGGGGTGCAGGTCGACATCACCGGTGCCGACGACCGCGTGCTGATCGAGGTCTCGGTCCGCACGACCTCGCGCACCGGCGTCGAGATGGAAGCGCTGACCGGCGCGAGCGTCGCCGCGCTGACCGTGTACGACATGGTGAAGGCCGTCGACCGGGCGGCCTCGATCACGGACGTCCGAGTGCTCGAGAAGCACGGCGGTCGGTCCGGAGACTGGAGCAACCGATGACCTCGCAGCCGACCAGGGGCCGTGCCGCCGTCGTGGTGGTGTCCACGCAGGCCGCCGCCGATCCGGCACTCGACCGTACCGGGCCCGCCATCGCGGGGTGGCTGCGCGAGCGGGACTTCACCGTCGCCGAGCCCGTGATCGTCCCCGACGGCGGGGCGATCACCGAGACCGTGACCGCCGAACTGCTGGCCGGGGCCCGGATCGTCATCACGACCGGGGGCACCGGCGTCACCCCGACCGACCGGACGCCTGAGGCCGTCGCGCCCCTCATCGACCTGGAGCTGCCCGGTGTCCTCGAAGAGGTCCGCCGTCGCGGGCTCGCGGGGGCCGGTCCGACCGCACTGCTGAGCCGCGGCATCGCCGGCATCAGCACCGGCGGATCCCTGATCGTCACGCTGCCCGGGTCGCGCGGCGGGGTGGCGGACGGACTGGCCGTGCTCGACGGATTGGTCGAGCACGTGCTCGCGCAGGTGCACGGCGAGGGCCACGCGCCGCGGAGCGCGTCATGACCGCGTCGCCGGCGCCGGCGCCGTCCCCGGCACCGGACGCGCGCGTCGTCCTCGCCGACGTCGTCGACCGGGGGATCACCGTCGACGAGGTCTCCGCCGTCGTCGCCACCGACCAGGACGGTGCCGTCGTCACCTTCGCCGGCGTCGTCCGCAACCACGACGGCGGCAAGGGCGTCACCGCGCTCGACTACGAGCGACACCCCAGCGCCGGCGACGTCATCGCCGAGGTCGCCCGCACCGTCGCCGACGCCCATCCCGACGTCCGGATCGCCGTGCTGCACCGCGTCGGGTCGCTCGGCATCGGGGACGTCGCGCTCGCCGCAGCGGTGGCGTCGTCGCACCGGGCGCAGGCGTTCGCAGCGTGCGGGGAGCTGGTCGACCTGGTGAAGGAGCGAGTGCCGATCTGGAAGCACCAGCGGTTCACCGACGGCACGGACGAGTGGGTCGCCGCCCTGTGACGGATGCTCAGGTCGAGCTGGTTCGCTCAGATCGGTGACCGAAGCACAGACGGCCGCCGATCGGCGGTGGGCCGACGCGGAGATCCGGGCGAAGGCGTACCTCGCGCAGTCGCGTGATCGTCGTGACCTGCCCATCCGCGGGTTCGTCCTGGCGGTGGCCCTCGTGATCGCGCTGCTGGTGCTCGTCGGCGTCGCGCTGCCCCCGGACTCCGATGCACGGCTGATGCTCTCGACCGTCGGACTCAGCATCGCGGTGCTCATCCTGGTGGTGGAGATCATCCGAGCCGTCCGGCTCCGGCGCCGTGCAGGACGCACCGTCGTCCGTGAGCAGGTCGTCGCGTCCTTGTTGCAGCGTGAGCAGCGTGCGGTCTCCCGTGCGGCGGTCGGCCAGGCGGACGCGCCGGCGGATCGACGGATCGTGGTCGACGCCGTCGCGACCGACCTGGCGAGCGGTGCCGCACTCCCGATGCAGGCCGGGTTGCTCGTCGTCTGGTCGTCGATCGGCGTCGCGGGGACGGCCTTCTGGCCGGTCTACCTGACCGGAAGTCTGTTCACGGGTGCCCAGTTCTTGTGGTCGGTGCGTCGCACCGTGCTCGCCCGGCGCTGTCTCGCAGCCCAGCACCGCACGGACGTCGACCCTGTACGGCCCCGCAGCTGACCGTGGCCGGATCGCAACACCGGCACGCGTTCGGGGCGTGGCGACAGCCCTCAGGTTCTCCATAGAATCGCGAACATGAGCGTCTTGCTGCCCGGGATCACCGTCATCCTGCTGGTCTTCGCCCTGATCGACATCCTGACGAAGAACGACGACCAGATCCGCGGACTGCCGAAGATCGCGTGGGTGATCCTCGTGATCCTGGTCCCCGTCGTCGGCAGCATCGTCTGGTTCGCCATCGGCCACGACTGGGCCCCGGGTGAGCGAAACCACGGCCGCTACATCGAGCCCGCCCGTCACGAGGACCGGTACGCCACCCTCGGCGATGCCCGCAACGCCCACGGCGCCAAGCGCATCAGCGGCACGGAGCAGGAGCTCGCCGAACTCGAGCGCGAGATCGAGTACTGGGAGGCGCAGGCTCGGCTGAAGCGCGCGAAGGAAGCCGCCGGCGAGGGCGACGCCGCTCCCGCGAGCTGACGTACCCGACCGCCGGAGCCGAACCGGCCTCGGCGAGCTGACCCGGGCCTCCAGGTCGACGCGCCGGCGCACCGACGCGACGGGCGCACCGTGCGCGGTCGGTCGGCCGGTGCGAGGTTGTGCGCTCCGTGCGCCGCTACAACCTCGCACCGAGCGGTCAACCTCGCACCACCTGCCGAAGCCCGCACCGTGCGACCGCGCTGACCCGCGCTTCCAGGCCGACGCACCGATGCGCCGTCGCACCGTCGCACCGTGCGCGGTCGGTCGGCTGGTGCGAGGTTGCCCACTCCGTGCGCCGCTACAACCTCGCACCGAGCGGTCAACCTCGCACCACTCGAACAAGCCCGCACCGTGCGCCCGCCCCGGCCCCGGCCGACCCCACCCACACCCCCCCCCCGCACCGACCACCCCGCCACGCCGCCTACCCTTGACGCGTGGCTCATCTCCTCGGCGCCGAGAACCTGCATCTCGAGTTCCCCACCAAGGTCGTCTTCGACAACGTCACCCTCGGCATCGACGAGGGGGACCGGATCGGCGTGGTCGGACGCAACGGCGACGGCAAGTCGACCCTCCTCGCGCTGCTGTCCCAGCGCCTCGAACCCGACGACGGCCGTGTCACGCACCGCCGCGGGTTGACCGTCGGCTACCTGGACCAGCGCGACATCCTGCCCGAGGGCGCGACCGTCGGCAGCACCGTCGTCGGCGACCTCGAAGAGCACGAGTGGGCCGGCGACCCGAAGATCCGCGACGTCATCGGCGGCCTGGTGTCGGACATCCCGTGGGACGTCAGCGTCGACGAGCTGTCCGGTGGCCAGCGCCGCCGCGTGGCACTCGCGCGGCTGCTCGTCGGCGACTGGGACGTCCTGTTCCTCGACGAGCCCACGAACCACCTCGACGTCGAGGGCATCCAGTGGCTCGCCGAGCACATCAACCGTCGCTGGTCGTCGAACCAGGGCGGGATGGTGGTCGTGACGCACGACCGGTGGTTCCTCGACGCGGTGTCGACCGACACGTGGGAGGTCCACGATGGCGTCGTCGACCCGTTCGAGGGCGGCTACGCGGCGTACATCCTGCAGCGCGTCGAGCGCGACCGGCAGGCAGCCGCCAGCGAGCAGCGCCGCCAGAACCTGGCCCGCAAGGAGCTCGCGTGGCTGCGCCGCGGCGCACCGGCTCGGACGAGCAAGCCGAAGTTCCGCATCGACGCCGCGAACGCCCTGATCGACGACGTCCCGCCGATCCGCGACACGGTCGCGCTGGCGAAGACGGCGACCGCCCGCCTCGGCAAGGACGTCGTCGACCTGCTCGACGTCAGCGTCTCGTTCGACGGCACCCAGATCCTCGACCGCATCGAGTGGCGCATCGCACCGGGGGAGCGGACCGGCATCCTCGGCCCGAACGGTGCCGGCAAGTCGACGCTGCTCAACCTCGTCTCCGGTACGCTCGCGCCGACGAGCGGCCGCGTGAAGACGGGCAAGACGGTGCAGGTCGCGATCCTCGACCAGCAGCTCGCCGACCTGGCCCAGTTCGCGAACGATCGCGTGCGCGAGGTGGTCGCCCGCAAGAAGACGAGCTACGTCGCGGACGGCAAGGAGATGACGCCGGCGCAGCTGCTCGAACGTCTCGGCTTCACGGCGGAGCAGCTCTCCACGCCGGTCAAGGACCTGTCCGGTGGCCAGAAGCGCCGCCTGCAGCTCATGCTCATCCTGCTCGACGAGCCGAACGTGCTGATCCTCGACGAGCCCACCAACGACCTCGACACCGACATGCTCGCCGCCATGGAGGACCTGCTCGACACCTGGCCGGGCACCCTGCTGGTCGTCTCCCACGACCGGTACCTGCTCGAGCGCGTCACCGACCAGCAGTACGCCGTGCTCGGCGGGCACCTGCGGCACCTGCCCGGCGGCGTCGACGAGTACATGCGGCTGCGTGCGGCCGGCACCGGTGGCGGGACCGCTTCTGCGGCTGCCGCCGCGTCTGCCGGGAGGCCCGACACCGCAGGCGGGACCGGCTCGGCCGGTGCCGTGGCCGGATCCAGTGCGTCGGCCGGTTCCGGCGCGTCGGCTGCGGCGGCCTCGGGCCTGTCGGGCGCGGAGCGTCGGACGGCCGAGAAGGAGATGTCGGCGCTGGACCGCAAGATCGCGAAGGTCGGCGCGGACCGGAAGAAGCTGCTCGACGACTTCGCCACCCACGACCAGTCGGACTACGCCGGGCTCGGGGAGCTGCAGGCGAAGCTCGCCGCGCACGAGGCCGAGATCGAGCAGCTCGAGGAGCGCTGGCTCGAGGTCGCGGAGCTGCTCGGGGTCTGAGCGGGTCTACTCCGCTGGCTTCGCATCCTCGGGGGCCCCGCCGCCGGGGTTCGCGACGACCTCCCACAGGTGGCCGTCCGGGTCCTGGAAGAAGCCGGACCACATGCCCCACGGCCGCGTGTACGGCGCCGCGAGCATCGTCGCGCCGGCGATCCGGGCCCGGTCGAGGAACGCTTCGGCGTCGGCCTGACTGTCGACGAAGTGCCCGATCGTGCTGCTCGGTGCCGTCGCGAGTGCCAGCCCGGAGTCCTTCGCCATGTCGTCCCGCCCGTAGACGCTGACGATCAGACCGTCGTCCAGGGTGAACATCGCCGTGGTGCCACCCGCCTCGGTCTCGGTCGGCGGGTACTCGGTGCCGATGACGCCGCTGCCCTCGATCCCGAGCAGGGCGCGGTAGAAGTCCGCCGATCGTGCGACGTCGGCGACGGCCAGGGTGATCGCGTGCATGGCCCGGAGGCTAGTCCCCGAGACCCAGGATGAGTCGGCGGAGCAGCCCGGCCAATTGGCCCTGCTCGTCGGCGGAGACCCCGGACAGGATGTCGCGTTCGGCGGCCAGCAGGTCCGCGATCGCCGCGTCCACCGCCACTCGGCCCTTGCCCGTCAGCGACACGAGGATGCCGCGGCCGTCCCTCGGGTCGGTCCGTCGCCCCACGAAGCCCCGCGCCGTGAGCCGGTCAACACGGTTCGTCATCGTGCCGCTCGACACCAGGGTTTGCTGCAGCAGGGTCTTCGGGCTCAGCTCGTACGGCTCACCCGCCCGCCGCAGGGCCGAGAGGACGTCGAACTCCCACGGCTCCATGTCACCCGCGTCGAACGCTGCTCGCCGCGCGCGGTCCAGGTGCCGCGCGAGCCGGTCGACGCGGGACAGGACCTCGAGCGGGCCGAAGTCGAGGTCGGCACGCTCACGACCCCACGCCGCGACGATCCGGTCGACCTCGTCCTGGTGCGGCATCCCTCCATCTTGGCCGAACCCGGGGCGGACGGCCAGCCTCGTCGGTCATGGGAGGATGGACGTGCACCCACGGGTGCGTTCCGCCTTGGTGTAATGGCAGCACGACGGCCTTTGGTGCCGTTAGGTCCGGGTTCGAATCCTGGAGGCGGAGCCGAGGCTTGATCCGGGTTCGCCGCGTCGGCGTTCTGGGAACGGGTCTCACCGACGCACGTCGCGTGGTGATCGCTGCCGAGGCTCCGGAGCGCTGACGCGCGGACGGGAGGCCCGGTGCCAGCTGGCACCGGGCCTCCCGTCCATCCGCGGCCCGTCTTCGGGCCACGCGCGGTCAGGCGGCTCCGTGGCTCGCTCGGGAGCGGCGGGAGAGGGAGTCGATGATCACCGCGAGGAGCAGGACGGCCCCGGTGACGATGTAGCGGGTGTAGTCCTCGAAGTTCAGCAGGTTCAGGCCGTTCGCGATCGACTGGATCACGATGACGCCGAGCAGTGCGGACCAGATGTTGCCGCGTCCACCGAAGAGGCTGGTCCCGCCGATGACCGCCGCTGCGATCGCGTTGAGGTTGACGTCGCCGCCACCCGAACTCAGCGTCGCGGCCGAGAGGTGTGCCGATGCGAGGAGCCCGCCGATGACGGCGAACACCGAGCAGAGCATGAACACCGAGATGTACACGAGGCGCACCTTGATGCCGGACCGGCGGGCGGCTTCGACGTTGCCGCCGACTGCGTAGATCGACCGGCCCCACTTCGTCCGCTTCACCAGGTAGTTCATCACGACGACCAGCAGGACGAAGAACACGAAGGACGTCCCGGTGCCGCGGTCGGTCGAGAGGTACCAACCGATCGCGCTGAGTCCGATGAGCAGCAGCGCCGCCTTGAGGACGACGAGCGACTTCGAGCCCGTCGACAGCCCTGCCCGGGCTCGTCGGGCATCTCGCCGGAGGTCCGCGAACAGGGTGCCGCCAGCCGCCAGCGCCGCGAGCACGTAGACGAGCCAGGGTGGCAGGTAGGAGAACAGCGCGAACTGCACGATGAAGGACTCCGTCGGCAGGTTGATCGAGCCGTTCTGGCCGAGGACGAGCAGCTGCACACCGAGGAACGCGAGGAGCCCAGCGAGTGTGATGACGAAGCTGGGGACACCGAACCGCGTGTACAGGAGGCCGTACAGCAGGCCGATGAGGGCTCCGACGCCGAGTGCGACTGCGATCACCGCGATGAGCGGCCAGTGCAGCTGTGTGAGCCCGACGCCGAGGATCGCTGCGGCGAGACCACTGACGGAACCGACCGAGAGGTCGATCTCGCCGAGCAGGAGCACCAGGACGATCCCGATGGAGATCGTGCCGGCCGCGGCGCACTGGACGGCCAGGTCGACGAGGTTCGTCGCGTAGAGGAAGCTCCCGCCGGGCGTCAGGAGACCGAAGGCGACCCAGATGACGACGAGCCCCACCACGACCGGGAGACTTCCCAGGTCGCCTGCGCGGACCCGGCGACTGAAGCTGGTGATCGCGCCGCGAACGCCTTCTTCGCGCAACAGCCGTTCGTCCTGCAGGTCTGCTGCGGCGCGGGAGGTCGGTGTGCTCATGGTGACGGGGTCCGGAGAGGTGCCTCGTGGCCGCTTGCTCTGGCGGGTGCTGCTCATCGGTCTGTCTCTCGTTCGGATTGCGCGGCGGCGCGACGGGTGACGGCGTTGTCGGTGGCGCCGGTGATCGCGGCGATGATGTCCTCGTAACTGACGTCGGCAACGGTGAAGTCACCGTTGTTGCGGCCGAGGCGGAGCACTGCGACGCGGTCGGCGACGGCTCGGACGTCGGCGAGGTTGTGGCTGATCAGCACGACGCCGTGGCCGCGGTCGCGGAGGCGTTCGACGAGGTTCAGGACCTCGGCGGTCTGCGCGACGCCGAGCGCGGCCGTCGGCTCGTCGAGGATGACGATCTTCGGGTCGCCGATCAACGACCGGGCGATCGCGACGGTCTGCCGCTGACCGCCGGAGAGCGACGCGATGGGAATGCGGACGGACGGGATCCGAGCCGAGAGCTGTCGGAGCAGCTCCCAGGACTTCCGCTCCATCTCCTCTTCGTCGAGGACGAAGTGCGAGACCTCGCGCCCGAGGAACAGGTTCGACACGACGTCGAGGTTGTCGGCGAGTGCGAGGTCCTGGAAGACCGTCGCGATCCCGAGCGCCTGCGCAGCCGCCGGCGAACCGATGTGGACGGGCTCGCCCTCGAAGGTGATGGTTCCTTCGTCCGGGGTGTAGACGCCGGCGAGGATCTTGACGAAGGTGCTCTTCCCCGCGCCGTTGTCGCCGACGAGGGCGACGACTTCGCCCGCGTGGACGTCGAAGTCGATCCCGGAGAGCGCCTGGACGGCACCGAACCGCTTGCTGATGCCCTGGAGGGACATCACCAGGTCCTTCTGGACGGGGACGGGTGTGGGTTCCGCGATGGTCACGGGGGACTCCTTGGCTTCAGGGGAGGGAGACGGAAGTGCGTCCCCCTCCCTGCGGGTCACTTGATGCCGTACTTCGTGCATGCGTCGGCGAGCTGCGTGGTGCAGATGTCCTTCGCGGTGAAGAGTCCGTCCTTCACGACCGTGTCCTTGATGTTGTCCGCGGTGACGGCCACCGGCGTGAGGATCACCGACGGCACGGTCTTGCCGCTGGCGGTCTTCACGGTGCTCGTGGTGGAGGCCTTCTTGCCCGCCGCGAGTTCCAGTGCCAGGTCAGCCGCTCCCTCTGCCTCCGGCTTGAACGCCTTGTAGACGGTCATGTACTGCTTGCCGGCGAGGATCCGCTGCAGTCCTGCGAGCGTCGCATCCTGGCCGGTGATGGGCGGGAGATCCGTCGCGCCCGCCGCCTGCATCGCGGAGATCACGCCGCCCGCGGTGTCGTCGTTCGCCGCGTAGATCCCCTTGATGTTGTCGACGCCGACCTTGGAGATCTGGCCCGCCGCCCAGCTCTGCGCCTTGGCAGGGTCCCAACCGGGGGTGTCGTACTCGCCGAGGACGTCGTAGCTGGTGGTGGAGAGCACCGATTGCGCGCCGGCCTTGAACTGGGAGGCGTTGTTGTCAGTCGGCGAGCCGTTGACCTCGAGGACGCCCGCATCGTCTGCGATGCCGAGGTCCTTCATCCGGTCGACGAGCGCGGTCGCCTGCAGTTCGCCGACCTTGTTGTTGTCGAAGGAGATGTAGGCGCTGACATCGCCCGAGTTGATCAGCCGGTCGTACGAGATGACCGGGACGTTCTTCGACTTCGCCAAGCTGACGATCGAGGCGGCTGCCTCGCCGTCGAACGCATCGAGGACGAGCACCTTGACGCCCTGCGTGAGCATCGCCTGGGCCTGCTGTTGCTGCTTCGACGCGTCGCCGCCGGCATTCTGGTAGAGCACCGAGCAGTCCGGGCACTTCTCCTTGATGCGGTCGGTGAAGAGCGGACGGTCGGCACTGGCGAACCGTGCCGTGACCGAGTCGGGCAGCAGCAGCCCGATCTTCGCGTTCGTCGCGGATCCGCCGCCTCCCGACGACGATGCCTGGGATCCGTTCGAGCACGCGGTGAGCGACCCCGCGAGGAGCGTGATTGACGCGGCAGCGATCGCTGCTCGTGTGACGACTTTCTTCATTGAAGGCCTCCATCTGCCACCTCCATTGGTGGCCTGGATCCGCTGGTTACTACCCAACGAACAACTTGTCCGCCGAACGATACGACACGCGCTCACCCCTCCACAAGCACCAAATCGAGAACTGGCCGGGCTGCGACGAAAACCGCCGCCTGCTACCGTGTGAACAGTCCGTCCGCGAAGTGATAACTGCGGGAGTCGATGACGAAGGAGTCAACATGTCTGGACAGGGTCAACCGCGCGAGGCGCTCGAACTACCTCCCTTGACAACGGGACCGCACCGGAAACGGATCGGCCTCATCTCGGTCGTCGCCTGCCTCGGGGGGCTCCTGTTCGGCTACGACACCGGCGTCAGCAACGGTGCCGAGATCTCGATCCAGTCGCAGCTCGGGCTCGACGACATCGGGCTCGGCGTCGTGATCTCGTCCCTCGTCTTCGCCGCGGCCGTTGGCGGGCTGATCGGGGGCCCGGTGTCCGACCGCATCGGCCGGCGCTCCACGATCCTCGCGATGGCGGTCTTCTTCTTCTGCGGCACGCTGCTCGCCGTGTTCTCGCCGAACTTCGAGGTGCTGCTTGCCGGGCGCATCGCCGTCGGCCTGGCGGTGGGAGCCGCGTCGATCGTCGTCCCCGTGTACCTGGCTGAACTCGCGCCGCTCGAGATCCGCGGCATGATCACCGGCCGCAACGAGCTCGCGATCGTCAGCGGGCAGCTCGCGGCGTTCGTCATCAACGCGATCATCGGGATCATCCTCGGCGACGAGGGTGGCGTGTGGCGCGTCATGTTCTTCATCTGCGCGATCCCGGCCGCCGCACTGTTCATCGGCATGCTCCGGATGCCGGAGTCCCCGCGCTGGCTCGTCGAGCACGGTCACGACGAGCGTGCGCTCGCGATCCTCAAGACCGTCCGCAACGAGGGCCGCGCCGAGGTCGAACTCGAGGAGATCCGTCGCGTGACGGCCGAGGAGCCGAGCGAGACCCGCCTGAACGGTCTGAAGGCCCTGCTCTCCAGTCGTTGGCTCATCCGCATCGTCCTGATCGGGTGCGGCGTCGCCATCGCCCAGCAGGTCACCGGGATCAACTCGATCATGTACTACGGCCAGCGCATCCTGATCGAGTCCGGGTTCGGGGCGAACGCCGCTCTGATCGCGAACATCGCCCCGGGCATCCTCGCCGTCGTCGGCGGGCTCATCGCCCTCCGGAACATGGACCGCGTCGACCGCCGGAAGACGTTCATCCTCGGGCTCTCCCTGACGACCACCTGCCACATCCTGATCGGCGTCTCGTCCCTGGTCATCCCGGACGGCAACCCGATCCGCCCCTACGTGCTCCTGTTCTTGATCTGCGCCTTCGTGCTGTCGATGCAGTCATGCCTCAACATCGCGGTCTGGGTGTGGTTGGCCGAGATCTTCCCGCTCAACATGCGCGGCCTCGGGACCGGGATCGCGGCGTTCGCCGGCTGGCTGATGAACGGTGTCCTGGCGCTCTACGTGCCGTCGCTCATCGAAGGCGTCGGCATCACCGGAACGTTCTTCCTGTTCGCCGTGATCGGTGCGATCGCGTTGGCCTTCATCGTGACGCAGGTGCCGGAGACCCGAGGTTGGTCGCTCGAGCGGCTCGAGGAGGAGGTCACGACCGGCGCGATCTACATCGACACGATCAAGGGCAAGGCGAAGCGGGCAGTTCGCGACGAGCGGTGACCGTGCTGCAAGATGTGGAGCATGGCTGACGACGGGTCCACCACGGCGGCGCGGCGCGCGACCATGCGGGACGTCGCCGACCGTGCCGGGGTGTCGAAGTCGCTCGTCTCGCTCGCGTTCAGCTCGCCCGCTTCGGTCAGTCCGGAGCGGCGCGCACGGATCCTCGACGCCGCCGACGCGCTGGGGTTCCGGCCGAACCGCGTGGCGCGCTCGCTCAACGGTGCCCGGGATGACTTCGTCGGCATCCTGGTCGCAGACTCGCGGAACCCCGTGCTCGCCGAGGTCGTCGACGCGGCGCGGGTCTCCCTGGCGGCGGGCGGTCGCCTCGGGCTGATGACCAGTGCGGTGCTGCCGAACGGTTCCTCACGCCCGCGCCTCGACCTCGATGCGGTCGCCATGCTCGGGGACCTGCAGCCGTCGGGGCTCATCGTCGTCGGGTCGGTGCCCACCATGGACCGGGTGGTGCAGGTGATGGGTGCCGCACGCATCGTGATCGCCAGTGCCCGACCCGGTCGACTCGCGGGAGCGGCCACGGTCCGGGGGGACGACGAGGTCGGGATCCGGCTCGTCGTCGACCACCTGGTCGACATCGGGCACCGGCGCATCGGGCACGTGGGCGGAGCCGGGGGTCGCGTCGCCACCGGACGGGCGGAGGCCTTCCGTGCCGCGGTCCATGAACACGGGCTCGACGGGGCGCTGGACGGGGGGCTGGTTGCCGAGAGCGACTTCTCCGAGGCCGCCGGCTACCGAGCGGCCCTCGAGCTGCTCGACCGGGACGAACCGCCGACGGCGATCACGGCCGTGAACGACCTGGCCGCGATCGGCGTGACAGCGGCCGTCCGGCAGCGCGGACTCTCCGGCTCGGTCGCGGTCACCGGGTACGACAACACGTACCTGGCGGCGCTCGGGGCAGTGGACCTGACGTCCGTCGACCCGGACAACGCTGCGATCGGGCGGCGTGCCGCGGAACTCCTGCTCTCGGAGGAGAACCCCGGCGAGGTGCTCATCGCGCCGACGCTCCGCGTCAGGTCGTCATCGGTGCCGCGCGACTGACAGTGCGCGACCGGCGCGTGATGCGCCGAGGTTGACACCGGCGAAACCGCGGTCGTACATTGAACCGGTCCAGATTTTGGACCGGTTCAAAATCCTCGCCAGGAAGCAAAGGAGCACCCGTGGCAGAGAACAGCGCACCCCGCTCGGTCGGAGTCGGGCTCATCAGTGTCGGCTGGATGGGGCGCCTCCACTCGCGCTCCTACGCCCTCCTCCCACTCGTCTACCCGGAGCTCGGGATCCGTCCCCGCCTCGTCGTCGCCGCCGACGTGGCACCGGCCGGTCGCGACTACGCGAAGGACGTCCTCGGCTACGAGAAGGTCGTCTCCGACTACCGCGAGGTCCTGAACGACCCCGAGGTCGACGTCGTGTCGATCTGCGCTCCGAACTCGCTGCACGCCGAGATCGGCATCGCCGCGGCCGAGGCCGGCAAGCCGTTCTGGATCGAGAAGCCCGTCGGCCGCGGGGCCTCCGAGACCGAAGCCGTCGCCGCAGCCGCCGACGCCGCCGGTGTCGCCACCACGATCGGCTTCAACTACCGGCACGTCCCGGCCGTGCAGCACGCACGCCAGCTCGTCCTCGACGGTGCCCTCGGCCGGATCACGAACGTCCGTGGCCGGTTCTTCGGCGGCTTCTCCTCGAACCCGGCGGACCCGCTGACGTGGCGCTTCGTCCGGGCGACCTCGGGCAGCGGGGTCCTCGGTGACCTGATGGGGCACCTCGTCGACCTCATGCACTACGTCCTCGGCCCGATCGGCTCGATCTCGGCTGCGACCGGCACCTACCTGACCGAGCGCCCCGGGCTGCCCGGCACGCCCGACGCCGGCAAGCTGCTGCCCGTCGAGAACGAGGACTACGCCACGATGCTCGTCCGATTCGGCGACTCCGCCGTGGGCGCGGGCGCGATCGGCAACCTCGAGGCCTCCCGCATCGCCGTCGGTCCGCGTTCTGAGTACGCGTTCGAGATCTTCGGCACCGAGGGGTCGGTCCGCTGGGACTTCGAGCGGCTCAACGAGCTCGAGGTGGCCCTCGCCCGCACCGGGCAGCACGTCGGCTACACCCGCGCGTTCGCCGACGGGTACTTCCCCGACTACTCCCGGTTCCAGCCGAGCTCCGGCACGAGCATGGGCTACGACGACCTCAAGGTGATCGAGGCGGCGAAGTTCCTCACCGCGGCCACCGGCGGCGAGGCCACCGGATCGAACATCCACGACGCCGTCGCCTCGGCCCGCGTGCTGAGCGCCGCCGAGGAATCGGCGGAGTCGGGTCTGTGGGTCGACCTGCCCGTCGAACCGGGCACCACCGCCAACACCAGCGCCGTCGCAGCCGAGATCGACGGGGTGCGCGCATGAGCCTCCGCATCGCGACCGCACCGATCTCCTGGGGTGTCAGCGAGGTCGACGGCTGGGGCCACCAGCTGCCGCCGGAGCGCGTCCTCGCCGAGATGACGTCCCTCGGCTTCGAGGCCACCGAGCTCGGCGCCCAGGGGTTCCTGCCCCCGGCGCCCGAGGACAAGGCGGCCCGGCTCGCCGAGTTCGGCATGACGGCGATCGGCAGCTTCGTGCCGGTCATCGCACACCAGCCCGGCACCGACCCGCTGCCCCGGATCGAACAGGAACTCGCCGACTACGCGGCCTCCGGAGCGACCGTGCTCGTGGTCTGCGCGGACAGCGAGCAGACCGGCTACGACGCCCAGCGCGAGCCGCTCACCGACGAGCAGTGGGCGACGCTGTTCACCAACCTCGACCGGATCACCGAGGCTGCGGCCGCGGTCGGCGTCACGGCGACCCTGCACCCGCACGTCGGGACCGTCGTCGAGACGAAGGACGACGTCGACGCCGTGCTCGCCGGCTCGACGATCCCGTTCTGCTTCGACACCGGGCACCTGTTCCTCGGTGGCACGGACCCCGTCCGCTTCGCCGCCGAGCACAGCGACCGCATCGCGTACATGCACCTCAAGGACGTGTCCCTCGAGGGTGCGCAGTGCGTGGCGGACGGCGAGATCAGCTACTTCGACGCGATCAAGGCCGACCTGCTCTACCGGCCGGTCGGACAGGGCGACGTGGACATCCGCGCGATCCTGACGAGCATGGTCGAGGCCGGCTTCGACGGCTGGATCGTCCTCGAGCAGGACAAGGTCGTGCTCGACGAGCCCGCTCCCGGCACCGGCCCGATCGAGGACGCCCGTGCGAGCGTCGATTTCGTCCGTGCCCTCGTCGCCGAGCTCGAGGCCGCCGAGGTCACCCGGTGAGGGTCGGCGTCGCCGGCCTCGGCCGCATCGGAGCGATGCACGCTCGGAACCTCGCCAGGACCCCGGGCGTCGACGAGGTCGTGCTGATCGGCCGCGACGCCGGCCGGACCGAGGGCGTGCGCACCCGGCTCGACGAGCAACGCGGGGCCGAGACCGGCTGGGCGTCGGTGTCGACCACCGTCGATCCGCTCACGGACGTCCTGCCCTCGCTCGACGGTGTCCTCGTCGCGTCGGCGACGGACACCCACGCCGACCTGGCCCGCGTCGTCGCGGACTCGCACACCCCGCTCCTGATCGAGAAGCCCCTCGCGCTCGGCGTGGACGAGCTCACCGAGCTCTCCCGCGACCTCGACGCGACGGGGACCCCGATCATGGTCGCGTTCCACCGCCGCTACGACCCGGGGTACCAGCGGTTGCGGCAGCACGTCCTCGACGGTGACGTCGGCACGCTGCGACTCGTGCAGGCGACGGAGAACGACCACCACGCCCTGCCGGTGGACTACATCCCGCAATCGCACGGCATGTGGCTCGACCTGCTCGTCCACGACTTCGACATCATCCCGTGGGTCGTCGGCGACCCCGTCGTCGAGATCTCGATGATCGGGTCCGTCCTGGACGAGCCCGTGTACGGCGACCACCAGGACACCGACACGGCGATGGTGACCCTGCGGTTCGCGTCGGGTGCCGTCGGCAGCATCGGAGCGCTCCGCCGGAGCGGCGCCGGCCAGGACGTCCGGCTCGAGGTCACCGGCACGAACGGCGCGTTCGGCGCGGGCTACGGACCGCGCACGCCGATCACGTCGACCGAGCCCGGCGGCGTCGCCCCGGCGAACCCGTACGACACCTTCGGCGACCGGTTCGTCCCGGCGTTCGAAGAGGAGATCGCGCACTTCGTGCGGATGATCCGTGGCGAGTCGGAGAGTCTCACCCCGCCCGCGGCCGGGCTCGTCGCCACGGCGCTCGCCGAAGCGGCTGCTGAGTCGTTCCACACCGGTCGTCCCGTGCGACCACGCAGTACCGCGTCGACCACGCGGACCACCACCACCGCGTAGACCACGCGGACCACCACCACCGCGTAGACCACGCGGACCACCACCACCTGGAGATTGCAATGACGCAACAGATCCGGATCGGCCTCTTCGGCACCGGGCGCATCGGACAGGTCCACGCCATGAGCGTGGCCGCCATCGAGGACGCGGAGCTCGCGTGGGTCTGCGACCCCTTCGTCGAGGGCGCCGAGCGAACGGCCGCCGAGTACGGCGGCAAGGTCAGCACCGACCCGGCCGAGGTCTTCGCCTCGGGGGAGGTCGACGCGGTCATCATCGCGGCACCGACCGCCACCCACGTCGACCTCATCGACGCCGCGATCGACGCGGGCGTCCCGGTGCTCTGCGAGAAGCCCATCGACCTCGACCTCGAGCGGGTCGACCGGCTCCGCGCGAAGGCCGCGGCGGCCACCGTCCCGATCGTGCTCGGCTTCAACCGGCGGTTCGACCGACACTTCGCCGAACTGCACCGCCGGGTGAGCGCGGGGGAGATCGGCACGCTGGAGCAGGTCCTCATCACGAGCCGCGACCCCGCTGAGCCACCGGCCGGGTACCTGGCGTCGTCCGGCGGGATCTTCCGCGACATGACGATCCACGACCTCGACATGGCGCGCTTCTTCGTGCCGGACATCGTCGAGGTGACCGCCCGCGGCGCGAACACGTTCAGTGCGACGGCCCGCGAGCTCGGCGACTTCGACTCCGCGGTCGTCACGCTCCGCGGTGCGGGCGACGAGCTCGTGGTGATCACGAACTCGCGGCACGCGGCGTACGGGTATGACCAGCGCTTCGAGGTGTTCGGGTCCGAGGGGCTCCTGCAGGTCGGCAACCAGACCGACACCCTCGTCCGGCACTGGGGTGCCGGTGCCGTCGAGGCACTGGAGCCGTACCAGAACTTCTTCCTGCAGCGGTACGCCGAGGCGTACCGGCTCGAGGTCGTCGAGTTCCTGAAGGCGGTTCGGGGTGAACCCTCCCGCAGCCCCGGGTTCGAGGACGGCCGCGCCGCGCTCGTCCTCGCCGACGCCGCCGACCGATCGGCCCGCACGGGCGGATCGGTCACGGTCGACCTGTCGCGATGACCGGGATCAGCCACGACCTCGTCGCCACCTGCTGGACGACGTCGGGGACCGCGGTGCCGGACGGCCCGTCGGAGCGCAGCTCGTTCTCGGCACGGGACCGGGTCAGTGCCACGGCGGACGCCGGGTTCACCGGGCTCGGGTTCGTCGTCGACGACCTCGAGGTCGTCCGGGACACGATCGGGTTCGACGCGCTCCGGGCCCACGCCGACCGCCTCGGCATCGGTCACCTCGAGGTCGAACTCGTCAAGGACTGGTGGCGCGACCCGTCGGACGCGCCGTGGCGTGCCCGATGGGACCTGCTCCGCGACGCCGCGCAGGCCTTCGACAGCCCGATGGTGAAGATCGCGCCGCCACCGGCGCCGACGGTCGCCTCGGTCGAGCCCTACGTCGGACCGTTCCGCCGGCTGGCCGACGAGGCCGCGGCGATCGGCACGCGACTCGCGCTCGAGCCGCTGCCCTTCGCCGGGATCTCCTCGCTGCCGCAGGGATCCGAACTGGTCAGGGCGGTGGACCATCCGCACGCCGGCCTGGTCGTCGACTCCTGGCACGTCTTCCGCGCCGGGACCTCGCTCGACGAGCTCCGCCGCACCCTGGACCCCGCGACGGTCGTCGGGGTCGAGGTGAACGACGCGGACGCCCTGCCCGAGGCCGGCCGCACCCTGTTCGAGGACACCCGGGACAACCGGCGCTACCCGGGCGAGGGTGCGCAGGACGTCGTCGGCTTCTTCCGCACGATGGCCGAGGTCGGCTGGTCCGGCCCGTGGGGCGTCGAGATGCTCTCGATCGAGCACCGCGCGAAGTCGCTGGCCGACGCCCTGGACGCCGCACGCGACACCACCCTGCGGTGCATCCGGCTCGCTGAAGCCGGTCTCCGCCTCGCCTGAGCACTTTTCTCACAGCGGACGATTCGTCCGGCCAGCGAGAAAAGCGGTATGCTCTTTCCATCCGAACGCAACGACGCAGAGAGGATCACAACATGGTCGACCCGCAGGTGCTCAAGCACGGCGCATGGGACGTCATCACCCCGGAGATCGCCGGTTGGGAGTTCATCACCTTCCAGGTGAAGACCTTCGGCGACGGCGAGACGGTCGAGCTGCCCGCCGACGGCAACGAGCGGGCGTTCGTGAACCTGCACGGCGACCTCGTCCTCACGGTCGCCGGCGAGGAGTACCGCCTCGGTGGCCGGGACACGGTCTTCGACGGACTCGGGCACACGCTCTCCGTCCCGCGCGACACCGCGGTGACGATCACCGCCACCCCCGGAGCCGAACTGGCCATCGCGACCGCGCCGGCCACCGAGCAGCACGAGGTCGTCCTGGTCACGCCGGACGACGTCGGATCCGCCACCCGTGGTGCCGGCAACGCGACGCGGCAGGTCTCCACGCCGATGTCACCCGACTTCCCGGCCGACCGCCTGCACATCGTCGAGGTGTGGACCCCGGGCGGCAACTGGTCGAGCTTCCCGCCGCACAAGCACGAGCACGACGTCGACGGCGAAGCGCAGCTGGAGGAGGTCTACTACTACCGCCTCCGCGACCCGGAGAACGGCTGGGCGCTGCAGCGGGTCTACAGCCCGGAGCGCGACTTCGACCTCGACGTCCCCGTCCGCGACGGCGACATCTGCCTCATCCCCTGGGGGTACCACACCACCGTGGCCGCCCACGACCAGGACCTCTACTACCTCAACGTCCTCGCCGGCCCGGCGCTGAAGCGCACCCTGCAGGCCGCAGAGGACCCCGCGCTCGCCCCGGCCCGCGCCAGGTGGGAAGCCCTCGGCACCGATCCGCGTGTGCCGTTCGTCCCCGTCCGCCCCTGACCCACCACGAAAAGGAAGTTCGCAATGGTGCAACACCCTCAGCCGACCCGCCGCCTCACGGTGGGCCAGGCGATCGTCGAGTTCATGCAGGCCCAGCACGTCGAACGTGACGGGGTGACGCAGCCGTTCTTCGGCGGCGCGTTCGGCATCTTCGGCCACGGCAACGTCGCCGGGCTCGGACAGGCGCTCCTGCAGTACCAGGACGTGTTCCCCTACTACCAGGGCCGCAACGAGCAGGGCATGGTCCACATCGCGACCGGCTACGCGAAGACGAAGAACCGTCTCGGCGCGCTCGCCGTCTCGACCTCGATCGGGCCCGGCGCGACCAACATGGTCACCGGTGCCGGTACCGCGACGGTGAACCACATCCCCGTCCTGCTCTTCCCGTCGGACGCCTTCGCCACCCGGTCCACCGGCGCGGTGCTCCAGCAGCAGGAGCACCCGTACGCGATGGACGTCACCGCGAACGACTCGTTCCGTGCGGTGTCGCGGTACTTCGACCGGATCAGCCGACCGGAGCAGCTCGCCTCAGCCTTGCTCGAGGCGATGCGCGTGCTGACGAGCCCGGCCGACACCGGCGCCGTCACCATCGCCCTGCCGCAGGACGTGCAGGCCGAGGCGTTCGACTTCCCGGAGACGCTGTTCTCCGAGCGGGTCTGGCACGTCGCCCGCAACCGTCCCGACGCCGCGGCGATCCAGCGTGCGGCCGAGCTCATCAAGGGTGCGAAGAAGGCCGTCGTCATCGCCGGCGGTGGCGTCGTGTACTCCGAGGCGACCGGGGAGCTCGTGCGCTTCGCCGAGTCGACCGGCATCGGCGTCGGTGTGACGCAGGCGGGCAAGGCCGGCATGCCGTGGGACCACCGGCTCGCCCTCGGCGCGCTCGGTTCCTCCGGCTCCGCGTACGCCAACGCCATCGCGAACGACGCCGACGTGGTCATCGGCATCGGGACCCGCTACACCGACTTCACGACGGCCTCGAACACCATGTTCCAGAACCCCGACGTGGCGTTCGTCAACATCAACGTCGCCGAGATCGACGCGTTCAAGGAATCCGGCATCCCGCTGGTCGGCGACGCCCGCGAGACGCTCGCCGAACTCCGTGCCGCGCTCGACGGCTTCACGCTCGACGCCGACGTCGTAGCCGCGAACGAGCAGGCCGCCGCGGACTGGCGTGCCGAGGTGGACCGCATCATCGAGGTCCAGGACAGCCGGACGCTGTCCCAGGCCGAGATGCTCGGGCTCCTCAACGCCTCGGCCGAGCCGGACGACGTCGTGGTCAACGCCGCCGGCTCGATGCCGGGCGACCTGCACCGCCTGTGGCGTCCGGGCAGCCCGAAGGGCTACGACATCGAGTACGGCAACTCGTGCATGGGCTACGAGGTCGCCGGTGGCGTGGGCGCACAGCTCGCCGCACCCGAGCGCCGCGTGCACGTCCTGGTCGGTGACGGCTCGTACCTGATGATGTCGCAGGAGATCATGACCGCGGTGCAGGAGCACCTGCAGATGACCATCGTCATCGTCGACAACTTCGGCTACGGCTCGATCGCCGCACTGTCCGAGACCCTCGGCTCGCAGACGTTCGGTACCCGCTTCAACGAGCGCGGTGAGGCGCTCCGCCACGACGGCCGCCGGCTCGAGGTCGATTTCGTCGCCAACGCGGCGAGCTACGGTGCCGAGGTCTTCTCCGCCGACACCGCGGACACCTTCCGCTCCGCACTCGACGCGGCCCGTGCACACGACGGCACCAGCGTCGTGTACGTCCGCGTCGACGCCCAGGGCCGCTTCGGCGGCTCCGGCGCCTGGTGGGACGTGCCGGTCGCCGAGGTCTCGACGCTCGACAGCACGAAGGACGCTCGCGCCACCTACGACGAGCACAAGCGCGAGCAGCGCCTCTACCTGACGCAGTCCGCACCCCGCGTCCGAGAACTGGAGCACTCATGACCGACGTGACCGACGTCCGCGGCGCCACCGACGCCGTGGACTCGACGACCGACCGGGCGATCATCACCGCCGGGGTCCCCACGGGCCTCCTGATCGGCGGGGTGGAACGCGCAGCGTCCGACGGCGCGACGTTCGACGTCCACGACCCCGTGGACGGCCGCGTCATCGCCACCGTCTCGAGCGGGACCCGGAACGACGCCCAGGCGGCCGTCGACGCCGCGGCGGACGCCGCTGCCGACTGGGCCGCGACCCCACCCCGCAAACGGTCTGAGGTGCTGTCGCGGGCGTACGACCTGATGGTCGAGCGCGCCGACTGGTTCGCGCGGCTCATCACGGCGGAGAACGGCAAGGTCTTCGCCGACGCCCGTGGCGAGGTCCTGTACGCCGCCGAGTTCCTCCGCTGGTACGCAGAAGAGGCCGTCCGGATCCCGGGTGCGCTGCAGACCGCACCGGGTGGCACGAACAAGATCCTCGTCGAGCACCGTCCGATCGGCATCGCGATCCTCGTCACCCCGTGGAACTTCCCCGCGGCGATGGCGACCCGCAAGATCGGACCGGCGCTCGCCGCCGGGTGCACGACGGTCTTGAAGCCCGCGAGCGACACCCCGTTGACGGCCCTCGCGATCGGTGCACTCTTCACCGAGGCGGGACTGCCGGCCGGGGTCCTCAACGTGCTGCCGAGCCGGTCCTCCGGCACCGTGGTCGAGCAGATGGTGCGCGACCCGCGCGCCCGGAAGCTCTCGTTCACCGGCTCCACCGAGGTGGGCGTGAAGCTCATGAAGCTCGCCGCGGAGTCCGTCGTCAACACGTCGATGGAGCTCGGTGGCAACGCGCCGTTCGTGGTCTTCGACGACGCCGACCTCGACGAGGCGGTCGCCGGCGCCATGATCGCCAAGATGCGGAACGGTGGTGAAGCGTGCACCGCGGCGAACCGCTTCTACGTGCAGGAGGGCATCGCCGAGGCGTTCTCGGCACGTCTCGCCGAGGCGATGGGCGCGCTCCGGACGGGCGACGGCCTCGACCCGCAGGTCCAGCTCGGCCCGATGGTGAACGAGACCGCCCGCGACGACATCGCCCGGCTCGTCGACGGCGCGAAGGAGGACGGCGCCACGGTGCTGACCGGCGGAGCGTCCCCCGACGGCCCCGGCTGGTTCTACCCCGCGACCGTCCTGACCGGGGTGCCGGAGCACGCGCGCATCCTCAAGGAGGAGATCTTCGGGCCGGTCGCGCCCGTCGTCACCTTCCGCACCGAGGACGACGCCGTCCGGCTCGCGAACGGGACCCCGTTCGGCCTGGTCTCGTACGTGTACACGCAGGACCTCGCGCGTGGGCTGCGGGTCAGCGGACGGATCGAGTCCGGCATGGTCGGGCTGAACCGTGGTCTGGTGTCCGACCCGGCGGCGCCGTTCGGCGGGATGAAGGAGTCCGGCATCGGTCGCGAGGGCGGCGCCGAGGGGCTCCTGGAGTACATGGAGTCGCAGTACATCGCCGTGAGCTGGTAGCGCTCGCGCCACCGCAGGCCCGGCCCGGGCCCGCCGACGGCACTGCGTGCGCGTCAGGACAGCGGGGTCGCCAGTTCGCTGGTGGCCCCGCTCGTCAGTTCCGCGACGGCCGCGCGCGCGGCGTCGGTGAACTCCTGCTGTCGGTCTCGGACGTCTACCGACCGTCCGGCGACCGACAAGCACCCGAGCAACGCCCCGTCGGCCCCGAGCACGGGGAACGCGAGCGCGCCGATCCCGATCGTGGCGTCGTCGAGTGAGAGCGTGTACCCCTGGGACCGCGTGCGCTCGACGTCCTCGCGGAGCGCGTCGGCTTCCACGATGGTCGCACTCGTCAGCGGTCGGCGCTCGGGCCCGTCGGCCAGGTACTCGTCGACGTCGCGGGTGTACGCGAGCACGAGGCGTCCGGCTCCGCCGGCGTACAGCGGCAGGGAACGGCCGGGCGCCAGGGTCAGGACGCCGATGCCACGGCCGGGCGCCCAGTCGACGCACACCGCCTCGTCGCCGCGTGGCACGGTCAGGAACGCGGTCTGCTCGGTGCGCTCGGCCAGGGCGTCGAGGATCCGTCGGGCGCCGGACCACTCGGTCATGGCGTCCCGTGCGGCGTCGGCCAGGTGCAACCACTTCACGCTGAGGCGTGCACGGTTCTCGTCCGTGGTGGTCGCCATGCCGACGGCACGGAGCCCGTCGATGAAGCGGTAGACACTCGGGCGGGGGAGGCCCGTCGCCTCGGCGAGTTCAGCGGGCGAGAGGTCCCCGCGCTCGGCGAGGGCCTCGACCACCGCCATCGAGTTGGCGAGCACCCGCATCGGTTTCCGCTCAGCCACGTCGACCTCCGTCGTGCCCCAGGTCCGCACTGATCGCGGCGGCGGTGGACATCACCAGTTCCGCGAGCTCGGACTCGCGGTCGACGAGCCGTTCGCGGAGCCCGCTGATGGACACCGCGGCGACCAGCTCGCCGCGGTGGTTGAAGACGGGGCTGCCGAAGGCGGCGATGCCGATCGTGACGTCCTGGTCGGACCGGGCGTAGCCACGCGTCCGGGTCGCCTCGAGCTCCGTCTGCAGCTCGCTCCGGGGTGGGACGGCGTACGGCAGGTCGGGCGTCGCCAGGAGTTCGTCGACCACGGCGTGCTGTTCGCCGGCGGCCAGGAACGCCAGGAGTGCGCGGGGTGCCCCGCCCACGTGGAGCGGCAGCGAGTCGCCCACCTGCATCGCCACCGAGCGGACGTCGTGTCCCTCGAGGCGTTCGACGCACACGGCACGCGTCCCTCGGCGGTAGCAGAGCAGTGCGGCAACGCCGACGCTCGACCGGAGTTCGCGGAGCCGCGGCAGTGCGAGCCCGCGCACGTCGAGCGAGTCCTCCAACACGCCGCCGATCTGCATGCAGGCGAGCCCGAGCCGGTAGGTCCCGCGTGCCGGGGCGGCGTCGACCCAGCCCATGGCGGTGAGGCTCTGCAGCAGGCGGTAGGTCGAGCTCGTGGGTTCCCCGACCGCATCCGCCAGCGCGCTCACCGTCAGCGCCTCGGTGTCGGCCAGTGCGTCGATGATCGCGCCGGCCTTGCTGAGGATCTCGATCCCGCCGTCGTCGGAGGCGCCGTCTGCCATGTCGTCATCCTCCCACGCCGACCCTGCTGATCGAATCCACTTAATCTCACGCAGTAGACACACCGTTCACCGAGTGATAGTTTAGTGGCACCACCGCAGAACGAAGGAGTCGCCGTGACACGCAACGACGCGAGAGACGTCGAACACCTGGAGACCGTCGCCCGAGAAGGACGCTGGCGTGTCCTCGAGACGGTCGCGACGAGCAAGGCGGGGCACATCGGTGGCCCGATGTCCGCCATGGACCTGATGGTCGCCCTCTACTTCCACCAGCTCCGGATCGACCCCGAACAGCCGCAGGACCCCGACCGCGACCGGTTCATCCTGTCCAAGGGGCACTCGGCGATCGGGCTGTACTCGGTCCTGGCCCTCCGGGGGTACTTCCCCGTCGAGGAGCTCGCCACCTTCGACCATGGCGACTCCCGACTGCAGGGCCACCCCGACATGAAGCTCACGCCGGGGGTGGACTCGTCCACAGGGTCCCTCGGGCAGGGGCTCTCGGCTGGCTCCGGCATGGCGATCGCCGCGAAGATGCAGGGTAAGGACTTCCACACCTGGGTGGTGCTCGGCGACGGCGAGATCGAGGAGGGCATGGTCTGGGAGACCGTGATCCACGCCCCCCGCTACGGCCTCGACAACCTCACCGCGATCGTCGACCTCAACGGCCTGCAGCAGTACGGCTGGCCGGCCGGCGACCACGACCGCTACGACCGCAGCGAACCGATGGGGCACGTGAACCTCCCCGCCGTGTTCCGCGGGTTCGGCTGGAACGTCATCGAGATCAACGGCCACGACTTCGAGGAGATCCTCGACGCGTACGCCGAGGTCGACGCCGCCCGCGGCACGTCCGGCAAGCCGACGGCGATCATCGCCCACACCGTCAAGGGCAACGGTGTCTCGTTCACCCGCGCCACGTTCAAGTGGCACAACGGCGTGCCGACCGCGGAGCAGCTGGACACCGCCCGCACGGAACTGCTCATCGACCAGAAGACGGAGGCCCTGGCATGAAGGCGCAGCGCGCAGTGTGGGGGGACACCCTCACCGAACTCGCACGGACCGACGACCGCATCGTCGTCGTCGACGGCGACCTCGCGACCTCGACCATGGCGGTCACGTTCGCCGAGGCCCACCCGGACCGCTTCGTCCAGGCCGGCATCGCCGAACAGAACATGGTCGGTATCGCGTTCGGCATGTCGACCCTCGGCTACCGCCCCTGGCTCTCGTCGTTCGGCGTCTTCCTGACGAACCGCGCGCTCGACCAGGTGCGCATGCTCGTCTCACAGACCAAGGCCCCCGTCCGCCTCGCCGCCGCCTACGCCGGGCTGCTCAACGGTGCGAGCGGCAAGACCCACCAGGACATCGAGGACCTGTCGGTGATGCGCGCGCTGCCGAACATGACCGTCCTCGCGCCGGCCGACGAGACCGAGGCCGCCGCGATGATCCGCTGGGCCGCCGACCACGACGGCCCCGTGTACCTCCGTCTCGCCCGCGACGCGGTCGCCGACGTCTTCGACGACGGCTACGAGTTCCGCGTCGGTGCCCCGGTGCTGCTCCGCGACGGGGGGAGCGACGCTGACGTGACGGTCGTCTCGACCGGCGTCCAGACCTCCCGCACCGTCGAGGCGATCACCGCCGTCGAGGCCGAGGGACACCGCGTCCGACACGTGCACCTGCCGACGATCAAGCCCCTCGACGACGACGCCCTCTGGGCGCTGCTCGACGGCGCGGCCCAGGTCGTCACGGTCGAGGAGCACAACGTCGTCGGCGGACTCGGTGACGTCGTCGCGGCGGTCCTCGCCGGCCACGCCAGCGGAGCCCGCCTGCACAAGGTCGGGCTCGCCGACTCCTGGGCCGAGTCGGGACCGAACGACTTCCTGCTCGACAAGTACGGACTGTCGGTCGAGCGCGTCGCGGACCGCATCCGTGCCGTCCTCGGGGAGCGAGTCGCCGCATGAGCACGCTGCGTCCGGACGCTGCGGCGTGGACGGGGACCCGGACGGGACGCACGATCGTCACGCTCACCCCGGCGCCCGCGATCGACCGGACGTACTCCGTCGACACCCTGCGGGGCGGGGCCGTGCACCGCGCCCACACCGTCACCGAGACACTCGGGGGCAACGGCGTGAACGTCACCCGTGCGCTCCTCGCGCACGGCGCGGCGTCGCACGCGGTCGCCCCGTTGTCGCCGGAGGCGCTCGCGCCCCTCGACGACGACGCTCGCACCGGCCTGACGCCGGTGGACCTCGGGGTGCGCACCCGGGTCAACACCGTCGTGACCGGGTCGGACGGCGTCACCACGAACGTCAACGAGGCCCCGGCCCCGCTGACACGTGCGCAGTGGACGACGCTGACCGTGGCCGTGCTCCGCACCACGCTGGAGACCGACGCCCGATGGCTCGTGGTGACCGGGTGCCTCCCGACCGTCGCCGGTGGCGACCACCTCGTCGACGTGCTCCCGCTCGTCGTCGCGGCCCGCGCCGTCGGACTGTCGGTCGCGTTCGACGTCCCCGGGCACCAGCTGACGGCGGTGCTCGACCCGCTCGCGCCGGTTGATCTCGTGAAGCCGAACGTCGACGAACTCGCGCAGGCCGTCGGACACCCCGTCACGACGGTGGACGAGACGGTGCGTGCAGCGCGCGCCCTCCTCTCGCGGGGCGCACGACGCGCCCTCGTCACGATGGGTGCCGACGGGGCGCTCCTCGTCGACGCCCACCGACACGAACTGGTACCCGGGGTCGCGACCGACTGCGTCGACACGACCGGGGCCGGTGACGCGGCGCTCGCCGGGTACCTGTCCGCCGAGGCCGACGGTGCGACGCCGTCGGCCGCCGCACGACTCGCGGTCCGCTGGGGCGCGGCGGCGGTCGCCCAGCGGGGTGCTGCACTCCGCGCCACACCGGCCACCCGTGGCGACGGCGCTCCGCCGTCCCGCGCACCCCACCTCACCGACCACTCCGCCTGGCTCCGCGTCGACTCGCTCGCCGCGACCGGCTGAGCGCCGTCCGCAGGACCCCGCGGGCGCCCGACCTCGAAGGACCAGCATGACTGTCATCACCGAGACGATCGGATCGACCATCGAGCCAGGAGCCGGTCTGGAGGCCCTGCGCCGGTGGGTGGACCAGGTCGCGTCCCTGACGGAACCGGACCAGGTCGTCTGGTGCTCCGGCAGCGAGGCCGAGAACCGCGGACTGCTCGCCGAGATGGTCGCCGCCGGCTCCCTCATCGCGTTGGACCAGGGCCTGCGCCCGGGCAGCTTCCTCGCCAGGAGTGACCCCGCGGACGTCGCACGGGTCGAGGACCGCACCTTCATCTGCTCCGCCACCGAGGCCGACGCTGGCCCGACCAACAACTGGCGGGCACCCGACGTCATGCGCACCGAGCTCACGGCGCGCTTCCGGGGCGCGATGCGCGGGCGGACGCTCTACGTCGTACCGTTCTCGATGGGGCCGGTCGGCGGGGCGATCTCGCAGGTCGGCGTCCAGATCACGGACTCGCCCTACGTCGTGGTGTCCACCAGGATCATGACCCGGATGGGCGCTGAAGCCCTGGCGCAGATCGCGCCGGACACGGTCTGGGTCCCGGCCCTGCACACCGTGGGCATGCCGCTCGTGGACGACGACGGAACCAGGATCCCGGACGTGCCGTGGCCGTCGAACTCGACCAAGACGATCGCGCACTTCCCGGAGACCCGCGAGATCTGGTCGTACGGCTCGGGGTACGGCGGCAACGCGCTGCTCGCGAAGAAGTGCTTCGCCCTCCGGATCGCGTCGTCGATGGCCCGCGCGGACGGCTGGCTCGCCGAGCACATGCTGCTCATCCGCGTCACCACGCCCGCGGGGAAGGTCCTGCACGTCGCGGCCGCGTTCCCGTCGGCCTGCGGCAAGACGAACTTCGCGATGATGACGCCGACGCTGCCCGGTTGGAAGGTCGAGACCATCGGTGACGACATCGCGTGGCTCCGCCCCGGTGCCGACGGCCGTCTGTGGGCGATCAACCCCGAAGCCGGGTTCTTCGGCGTCGCGCCCGGGACCGGCCCGGACACGAACCCGGCGGCGATGACCACCGTCCGCTCGAACACGATCTTCACGAACGTCGCGATGACGCACGACGGCGACGTCTGGTGGGAGGGCGCCTCGGAGGAGCCGCCGCGGCACCTCATCGACTGGCGCGGACAGCCGTGGGAGCCGGGCAGTGCGACGCCGGCGGCGCACCCCAACGCGCGCTTCACGGTCGCCGCCGACCAGTGCCCGACGATCTCGTACGACTGGGACAGCCCCGACGGTGTGCCGATCGACGCCATCGTCTTCGGCGGTCGCCGCGCCACCAACGTCCCGCTCGTCGCCGAGGCCGAGGACTGGGAACACGGCGTGTTCTTCGGTTCCACGATCTCCAGCGAGCAGACCGCGGCGGCGGAGGGACCCGTCGGCGAACTCCGCCTCGACCCCTTCGCGATGCAGCCCTTCTGCGGCTACAACATGGCGGACCACTGGGCACACTGGCTCGAGATCGGTGACCGGCTCGGCTCGAAGGCGCCGCGCGTCTTCCGCGTGAACTGGTTCCGCAAGTCCTCGGACGGCGGCTACCTCTGGCCAGGGTTCGGCGAGAACGTCCGGGTGCTCGAGTGGATCGCCGGACGGCTCGACGGCTCGGCGGACGTGGACTGGAGCCCCGTCGGTGGGCTGCCCGCGGTGGGGGAACTCGACCTGGCCGGGCTCGACCTCGACGGCTTCGCCATCGACGAACTGTTCGCCGTCGACCCGACGGCCTGGTCAGCCGAGGCCGAGCAGCTGCGGGCACACTTCGACCGCTTCGGAGACCGCGTGCCGGAGCGGCTGCGGGCACGGCTGGACCAGCTCGTCCGTCGGTTGCGGGACGAGGCGTGACGACGGCCCTGCCGGTCCCCGAGCTACTTGAGCAGCCCCTCCTTGGTCAGCCAGTCCTTCGCGGCGGTCGCGGCCTGCGCCTTCTCGCTGCCCTCGACACGGTTGCGCAGCTCGATGAGGTCATCGGTCGTCAGCTTCTCGGACAGCTTGTTCAACGTCGACGCGAGCTTCGCGCTGTAGATGTCCTTAATCAGGAACGGCAGGATGTTCTGCGAAGCGATCAGGTTCTCGGGGTCCTTCAGCACGAGCAGCTTCTTCGTCACGAGGTCGGGTGACGTCGTGTAGATGTCGGCCACCTGCACGGTGTCGTCGACGAGTGCCTTGACCGTGTCGGGCCCGCCGTAGTCCTCGATCGACTTGAACGTGACCTTGTCCACGCCGTACGTGGACTTGAGCCCGGGGATGCCGTACGGAAGGGTGCCGAACTGCGGGTTGGCACCGAGCGAGAACGGCTCGATCTTGGAGAGGTCACCGATCGACGTGAGGCCGTTCTTCTCGGCCTCGGCCTGGGTCACGACGTAGGCGTCCTTGTCCTCGGCCGGAGACGGCTCGAGCACCTGGAAGTCCTTCGGGATCTCGGTCTTCAGCGCGGCGTCGACCTCCGCTGTCGTCTTCGCGGTGGCCTTGGTGTCGTAGAAGAACAGCAGGTTGCCGTTGTACTCCGGCATGAGGTTGATCGAACCGTCCTTGAGCGCGGGGATCGTGGTCTGCCGCGGGCCGAGGTTGAACTTGGTCGTCACGTCGAAGCCGGCGTCCTTCAGGACGAGCGCGTACATGTTGCCCAGGATCTCGCTCTCCGGGAAGTTGAACGAACCGACCACGATCGGCGTGCTGCCCGATCCGTCGCCCCCGCCCGATGCCGGCTTCGTGGGGTCCGAGGTGGAACAACCGGAGAGTGCCACGATCGCCCCGACCGCGATCACACCCGCGAGGATGCGTGTCCTGGTGCCTGCTGTGAACATCAGTGGTCCCTTTCGTCGACGGAGAGTGCCGTCACCGCGCGGCGCCGGAGTGGCAGCGCGCGGACGTGTGTGCGGCGCCGGCGGGTCTGCCCCTCGGGGCCGCGGCGGGTGAGGTGTTGGGCGAGGGCGAACAAGCCGTCGATCACCAGGGCGAGGACCGTCACGAGCAACGCACCAGCGAGGATGAGGTCGTTGTCGTTCAGGCTGATGCCCGTCGAGATGATCGCGCCGAGGCCGCCCAGCGAGATGTACGACGCGATCACGACGGTCGCGATGACCTGGAGCACCGATGCGCGGATCCCGCCGATGATCAGCGGCAGCGACAGGGGGACCTCGACCTTGAGCAGGATCTGCAACTCGGTCATGCCCACCGAGCGCGCGGCGTCCACCGTCTGCGGATCCACGGACTCCACACCGGAGTACGCCCCGGCGAGGATCGAGGGGATCGCCAGGACGACGAACGCGATGATGGACGCGATGAAGGCGGTCTGCGTGAACGGCACGGTCATCCCGATGATGACGAAGAGGGTGCCGAGCAGGCCCAGCGTCGGCAGCGCGCGCATGGACCCGCTGAAGGCGATGACGAAGCTGCGCCCGCGCCCGGTGTGACCGATGTACAGGCCCAGTGGCAGCGCGATCAGCGCGGCGATGGCGACCGAGATGAACGTGTACAGCAGGTGTTCGCCGATCCGGTCCTGGATCGGGAGCGGGGTCTGCAGGCCGGGGCGGTAGTTCGTGGGGTCGAGGAGCCAGGCGACTGCGTGGAGGAAGAACTGCACGGTCAGGCCCCCCGTTCGATCGTCGCCAGCGCAGCCCGACGGCGCGACCGACGCGACCGCACCTGGATCCGTCGCGACCACGGCATCAGGACGCGCCCGAGCGCCACCAGGACGGTGTCGAAGACCAGCGCGACGAAGAGACTCGCTGCCACGCCGACGAGGATCTCCTCGAGGAACTGACGCTGTCGCCCGTCCGTGAACAGGAACCCGATGTTCGCGGACCCGACCAGGGCGCCGACCGAGACCAGGGCGACGGTGCTCGCCGAGACCACCCGCATCCCCGCGAGGAGGACGGGACCCGCCAACGGGAGCTCGACCGTCCAGAAACGGCCCCACGCGGAGTACCCCACCGAGGTGGCCGAGTCGACGACGTCCGCCGGGACGGCGGCGAACGCATCAGCTGCCAACCGCACCATGATGGCGACCGCGTACACCGACAGCCCCACGACGATGTTCACGGGATCCGTGATGCGGGTGCCGAGCAGGTAGGGCAGGATCACGAAGAGCGGCAGGGACGGGATCGTGTAGAGCAGACTGCCGCCGCCGACGATGACCGATCGGACTGCCTGCCACCGGTTCGCCACCCAGCCCAACGGCACCGCCACGACGAACCCGAGGACGATGGGCACGGCCGCGAGACCCGCGTGGGTGACGGTGAGGCCCCAGACGAGACCGAAGTTCGCGATGATCCAGTTCAGGTCAGCATCCCAATCCTCGTCGGACGACCGTTCGCCTGAGAGTAGTCGCGCCGCACCGTTCTGACCGCGACGGATCGTCGCGCCGGCGTCCCCGGGCCGGCATCCTCGGTCACTGGTGCAGGAAGTCCTGCCGCTCCTGCTCGACCACCGGCGCGAGTCGCACCCGGACCACTGGACCGGAGTCGACGCTGGTGATGCCGTCGAGCGCGACCACGAGTGCGTCGGGGTGCTGCTCCCAGTCGACCTCGCCGTCGTGGCCCAGCACGGCGACGGACCGGATGGTGCGGCCGAGCAGGCCCGAGGCCGACCCGAACGCCCGGATGCGGGCCGACCCGTCGTCGGGATCGGCCAGCAGGGTCGCGTAGACGGCGTCGCCGGTGACGTCGTGGCGCGTGGTGAACCGGACGTCCTCGGCGGTGTACTCGACCGTGTCGGCGTCGACGAACGAACCCGCGGGACGAGTGGTCGGCCCCTCGCCCGAGATCGTCCACGGCCGGGTGCCGTAGATCGCCTCGCCGTTCACCGCGAGCCACGAGCCGATGCCCCGCAGGATGCGGACCTCGTCCTCGGGCAGGGTGCCGTCGGCCTTCGGCCCGGTGTTGAGCAGCAGCACACCGTTCTTCGCGACCACGTCGACGAGTTCGGCGACCAGGTCGCGGACGGTCTTGTAGTCGTGGCCCTCGATCCAGCTCCAGGCGGTATTCGCGATCGCGGTGTCGTTCTGCCAGACGGTCTCCGGTGTGCCGGCCATCGCTCCGCGCTCGATGTCGTACACGGCGCTGCCCGGTGCGAACGTCTCCCACTTGTAGTTGATGACCACCTCGCGGCCCCACTCGGCGGCGCGGTTGTAGTAGTAGGCCGCGAGGGTCCGGACGTACGGCTGGAACGTGGGCTGCTCGATCCACCAGTCGAACCAGAGCACCTGCGGGCGGTACTTGTCGATGAGCTCGACGGTGCGGAGCAGCCAGTCCTCCAGGAAGCGCTCGTTCGGGGCGGTCTCCTCGCGCTGCGCCGGCCCGTAGAAGTCGCTGAACCGCGGATCGAGCACGTCCGAGGGGGTCTTCGTCCCGCCGTTCATGAAGAACCAGTGCTCGGCCCGGTGGGACGACGCGCCACGGACCATCCACGCTTCGTCCGCGGCGACGAGGAGCTCGCCGAACACGTCACGCCCGGGCCCGAGCTGCGCGGCGCTCCACCGGGAGCGGTCGGTGTCGTACATCGCGAAGCCGTCGTGGTGCTCGGCGACCGGGACGACGAACTGCGCGCCGGCCTCGCGGAACACCCGCACCCAGTCGGCGGCGTCGAAGTGCTCCATCGTGAACGAGGGGATGAAGTCCTTGTACCCGAACAAGTCGTGCGGTCCGTAGGTCTCGACGTGGTGCGCGAACTCCGGCGTGCCGGCGCGGTACATGTCGCGGGAGTACCACTCGTTCCGGAACGCGGGGACCGAGAAGACGCCCCAGTGGACGAAGATCCCGAACTTGGCGTCCTGGTACCAGAGCGGTGCGCGGTACTGCTGCAGCGATGCCCAGGTCGCGTCGTACGGGCCCGAGCGCACGACGGCGTCGACCGCGGCCAGGGCCGCGGTGTTGTCCGATACGTCCACGGGCTCGGGCAGCGTGGTCGGGTCCAGCGGGGTGAGCGGTTCGTGCACGACGTGCTCCGATCGGTTGCGGCAGCTCACGACGGCGATGTCGGGAGCGTGAGACATCCTATGTCTGTTCGATCTGTCGCGAGGGGTTCCCGGTCAGGGCATCCCCCGACGAGCGCAGCCAGGAGAGCATCGAACCGTGACCGCTCCGACCGCAGCCGACGTCCCGACCGATCGAGGCCCGCACCGAGCTGCGCGGCTGACACTCGTGCTCGCCTCGCTCGGCTTCTTCCTCATCACGCTCGACATCCTCATCGTGAACGTGGCGCTGACGACGATCGGGCGGGAGCTCGGCGGCAGCACCGCGGGGCTGCAGTGGGTGATCGACGCGTACACGTTGCTGTTCGCCTCGTTGCTGCTGTTCGCCGGCAACCTGTCCGAACGGATCGGCGCGAAGCGGGCGATCGGCTGGGGCATCGCCGGTTTCCTCGTGGCGTCCGTCGCGTGTGCCCTCGCCCCGTCGCTCGGCGCGTTGATCGCGGCGCGTGCGGTCCAGGGCGCGGCCGCCGCGGTGATGCTGCCCGCGTCGATGGCGCTCATCCGCCAGGCGTTCCCCGAGGCGCGCGAGCGGGCGCACGCCCTCGGCATCTGGGCCGTCGGTGGCGCGGTCGCCGGGGCGGTCGGGCCGATCCTCGGCGGCGCGCTGACGACGCTCGACTGGCGCCTCGTGTTCGCCATCAACCTGCCGGTGTGCGCCGTGATGCTCGGGATGCTCGTCCGGGTGGCACCGTCGCCTCGGCGGCCGGCACGGTTCGACGCGGCAGGTCAGGTCCTCGCCCTGCTCGCGCTCGGCGGCCTCGTCTTCGGGCTCATCGAAGGCGGTGCGTCGGGCTTCGGCCGCTGGGACGTGGTCGTCGCGCTTGCCGTCGCCGCCGCCTCGGTCGTCGGGTTCCTGCTGGTGCAGGCCCACGGTCGGAACCCGATGATGCCGCTCGACCTGTTCCGCTCCGGTGGGATGCGGATCGCGCTCGGCGTCGGGTTCGCGTTCATGGTCGGCAACTTCGGCAGCGTCTTCGTCCTGAGCCTCTACCTGCAGCAGCACCTCGGCTTGTCGCCACTGGCAGCAGGGTTGGTGTTCCTGCCGTCCGCAGCGTTCAGCATCGTCGGCAACATCGTCAGCGGCACCCTCGTGAACCGGTTCGGCGCTCGGGTCCCCGTGGTCGCGGGACTCACCACGATGGCGATCGGCCTCGTCGTGATGATCGTGCTCGCCCCGTACGACTCCATCGCCGCGGTCGCGGTGTGCACGATCCTGACCGGTGCGGGCGGATCGGTCGCGATGCCGCCCGCGACGTCGGTCGTCCTCGCCAGCGTCCCCGCTGAACGGTCGGGGACAGCGAGTGCGGTGTTCAACACCTTCCGGCAGGTCGGTGGGGCGGTGGCGATCGCGGTCTTCGGGGCGTTCCTGGCCGACCGGTCGCAGTTCGTGGTCGGGACGCAGACCAGCTTCGTGGTCGCCGCCGTGGTGCTCCTCGTCGCGGCGCTGGCAGCGATCCGCATCAGGACCGAGTGACCGCGGGCGACGATGCAGCGTCAGCTCCGGACGTCGGTCCCACGGTGCTCGGCGGCGTCGCGCTGCTCCGTCGCGGCGACCGAACCGAGCAGGCGGAGTGCGTCGGCCGTCGGCGAGCCGGGTTCCGCGCTGTAGAGCAGGAGGCTCAAGCGCGGGTCGCTCATGAGTCGTGACGCCTCGAAGTGCAGGTCGAGGGCACCGACGACGGGGTGGACGAAGTGCTTCTCGCCCGTGGCGTGCCGACGGACGTCGTGCGCACCCCACTTCGTCCGGAACTCCGCGCTGCGCGTCGAGAGCTCACCGATCAGCGCCTGCAGGTCCTCGTCGTGGGGGTCGTGGCCGGCCGCAGTGCGGAGGATCGCGACGCTCTGGTCGGCGGCGACGTCCCAGTCCGGGTGGAACGCATCGGCCCAGTCCCGGTCCAGGAACGCGGCCCGGGCCAGGTTCGGCCGCTCCGACTTCCGGAACAGGTCCGCGTAGAGCGCCCGGCCGAGCGCGTTCGCACCGAGCACGTCGAGGCGGTCGTTGCGGATGAACGCCGGGCCGCCGGTGAACGCGTCGAGCGTGTACTGCAGCCCGACGCGCAGGGTCTTCGGCGTCGCTGCACGACGCTGCCCACGGACCGGGGAGGCGTTCGCAGCCCGTGCGAGGTCGAACAGGTGGTCGCGTTCGGCGTCGTCGAGCAGCAGCGCGCCGGCGACGGCGTGCAGCACGCCGTCGGAGACACCGGAGAGACTCCCGCGCTCGAGCCGGGAGTAGTACTCCACGCTGACGTCGGCGAGCATCGCGACCTCGCTGCGGCGGAGGCCGGCCACGCGCCGGTTGGGCCCACCGGGCAGGCCCACCTGGCCCGGGCGTACCCGGGCACGGCGGCTCACGAGGAAGTCCTTGACGTCGTCGCGGTTCGTGCTCATGAGGCGACCCTACGAGGCCGCGCCGGGGCGCGGGGTGCACTGCCAGGACACCGGACGGGAGGCACGGTGCCAGCTGGCACCGCGCCTCCCGTCCGCCCTGTGGCGCGTCCACTGCGCCCCTGGCGTGGTCACGCGCGCGGACTGATCCGGACGGTCGCCGAGGTGGGGCCGTCCTGCAGCATCGGCGGGAGGTACGGGCTGCCGGCGTACTTCGTCTCGTACGCGAGGTCGATCCGGCTGTTCAGGTCGGGGCCGATGGATTCGAACACCACCTCGTGCTCGGACCCTGCGGCGCTGATCCTGCCGGCGCCCTGTTCGATCGCGGAGCGGTACCAGCGGGAACGTTGCCCGTTGTAGGCGCGGACGTAGAGGTCGTCGTCGACGACGACCGACCAGATCCAGGTCGGCGTGCCGTACGTCGTGCCGTCCGCCCGGAACGGGCTGACGTGGAGGTCGTCGGAGGTGGCGATCGCCGCGATGGTGTCGGGGTTCCAGTCGGACATGTTCATCCTGTTCGTCGGGCCAGTGCTCTGCTCCACCACCGTACGAGGGGGTGGACGGTCGAGGGATGCCCTCGTGGAGCACCTCTCGGCGGCGCCGTACCAGCCGCAGGCACCGTTCTGGTGGTGAGCGCGACGCTCAGCGGACGCGTGTCCAGGTGCCGCTGAGCTGGATGAACTCCCCGCCGACCACCGAGCTGGCCATGCAGGTCCCGGCGTCGTAGTCCTCGATGTGGGTGACGTGGTCGCCCGCGTCGGCTTCCGTCCACCGGACGACGTAGAGCCCGTCCCGCACCTTCGTGGTCGTGTACGGCATCGTCTCGGTCCGTCCGGCGATGGCACCGCCGGTGACGTGGAAGGTGACCTGGGTCTCCGTGTCGAAGGTGATCTCGACGGTGAAGTGTCCGAGGGGGGTGTCCGGGCCGAGGTCGGCGAGCCAGGTCTGTCCGACGGCGGGGAGGGTTGCGGTGGTGTCCATGCGGTGTTCCTTCGGGGGATCGTAGGGATCAGAATTCGAGGACGAGCCGGCCGCGCAGACCGCCCCGTTCGAGCCGTTCGTGGGCGGCGGCAGCGTCGGCAGCGGGGACGACATCGGCGACGTCGGCCCTGAGCTCGCCCCGCTCGACGGATCGGGCGAGCCGCTCGATGGCATCGTGCCGGAGGTTCGAGCGCATCACGTAGGACCCGAACACGCTGATGCCGCGGCCCGGGTCGACGTCGGTCGGCAGGTAGAACGCGACCTGCCCGCCGTCGCGAGCAGCGTCGACGACCTGGTCGGTCAGGACCGCTGGGTCCGCGACTGCGTCGGCACCGCGACCGTTCGTGGCGTCCCGGACCCCTGCGGTGAAGTCCGTGTCACGGTCGAGGACGACCGCCGCACCCAGGCCACGGACACGCTGTGCGTCGGCGGGGCGCGCATCGGCGATGACGGTGATGCCGCGCGCGGCGGCGAGCTGCACGAGGTACCCGCCGACGGCGCCGGTCGCACCGGTCACGGCGAGGGTCTGGCCGGGCTCCAGGGCGAGGTGTTCGAGGGTGATCTCCGCGGTGAGTGCGTTCGACAGGAACGCCGCCCCTCGGGCGAACGAGCCGCTCGACGGCATCCGGGTCACCGACAGGGTCGGCAGGACGATCCGTTCGGAGTAACCACCGTGGCTCCCGTCCGGTACGACGAACCCGGTGACGGAGTCGCCGACGACCAGGTCGAACCCCTCGGGTTGCTCCGGGCCGACCTCGTCGAGGACGCCGGCGACGTCGGTGCCGGGGACGACGGGTTCGGCGATCGCACGGTCGTTGCCGGCGAACCCTCCGGATCGGATGATGGCGTCGACGGGGTTCACGGCAGCGGCGCGGACCCGGACACGGACCTCGCCCGGTCCCGCGTGCTGTTCTGGCAGCTGCACCTCGTGCAGCACAGCGGGTGCTCCGTACTCGGTCAGACCGAACGCTCTCATGGTGGCTCCTTCGTGGTCGGGGATGTCCCCGACGATGCCAGCCGGCGCCCGCGCTGTGGAGGCACGGATCCCTCCCCCCTCCGGCCGGTGGCAGACTGCCCGACGTGGCGATCGACGTGCGCGCAGCAGAGCTCGGTGACTTCCTGCGTGCTCGGCGTGCGGAACTCGACCCGGCGGCGTTCGGGATCCCTGCGGACGTGAGGCGACGTGTGCCGGGCCTCCGTCGGGAGGAAGTCGCCCAGGCCGCGTCGATCAGCGTCGAGTACTACACGCGCATCGAGCAAGGCCGTATCGCGGTGTCCGCTCCGGTCCTGGCAGACCTCGCCGACGTGATGCGTCTGACGAACGAGCACCGGGCGTACTTGACCGACCTCACCGGGAAGGCTGAGGCTGCTCCGCCACTGCCCCGCGTGCAGACGGTGCAACCGGCGCTGCAACGCGCGCTGGACGACCTCGCGACGACGCCTGCGTTCGTCCTCGGACGGTTGACGCGGATCATCGGCTGGAACCGGCTCGGTGCCGCGCTCATCACCGACTTCGGGGCCATCCCGACGGCGGACCGCACGTTCATCCGGCTGTTGTTCGCGGACCCGGCCATGCGAGCCCTGTACGCCGACTGGTCAGAGGTGGTCGAGCTCGCCATCGCTCAGCTCCGGGGTGACAGCGCGCGGTACCCCGACGACGCCGAGCTCCGCCGGGTCGTCGACGGGATGTCGACTGACTTCCCGGAGTTCCGGGAGATCTGGGCTGCCCACGCCGTGGCCGGTCGCGGGACCGGGCGGAAGACCCTGCGTCACCCGGTCGTCGGTACGGTCGAGCTCGACTGGGAGATCCTGGCGTCGGCGATGGACCACGACAAGCTGATCGTGCTGTGGACAGCGGAACCTGGGTCGGTGTCCGAGGAACGGTTGCGCCAGCTCGCCGAGCGCACTCCGCACCGCTGACGCTGACGCTGACGCTGACGCTGACCAGGTCAGCCGACGACCGCAGCGCCGTTCAGGCGCTCGCTGTCGCCCCGATGATCGCGGCGGTGAAGAGCACCCAGTCGTTGATGATGTGTGCGCCGGTGCTGACCGCGATGTTCTTCGTGCGGATGTAGGCGAGCGTGAGGACCAGCCGTGCGATGCCGATGATCAGGAACGCCTGCGCGAAGTTCCACCCGTACGTCGGCAGGTGTGCTGCACCGAACCAGATCGCGGTCGCGAGCCAGGCGATGAGGATGCCCTGGGTGCGGGTGAGTCCGATGCGGTGGCACAGCGCCATGACCGCCAGGAACGGCAGGATCGTGAAGAGCTCTTCGCCCAGCAGCTGGATCGCGGTCCCCACGTAGAACGCGACGATCTCACCCGCGCCGTGGATGCCGTCGGTCGCGGTGTTGGCGTTGGTGCCGAAGATCGCCTTGACGATGATCCCGACCGTGAACGACACGATGAGGCTGAGGATCGCGAACACGATCATGGTGCCGAAGTCACGTGCAGTGGTGCGTTGGAAGATGCGCGCCCAGTGTCGTCTCGTGAAGGCGATGAGGACGGCGAGCATGATCGCGGTGAAGAGGAACCGTGGCACGAGCGACTGGATGTTGTCCGCCGCCGGGTAGAAGCTCAGCACGGTGATGCCGGCCACGCACGCGACGACGATGGTCACCCACTGCCATGCGGGGATTCGGATCGGGTCTCCGTCGTAGAACGGGAAGTCCCGACCGTCCTGCCGTTCGATCGCCCTGCCGTACCGTCGAGCCCCTGTGGCCATGGTGTGTCCCCTCGTGCGTTGCATCGCCCTGTGGTGCATGTCGTCTGCACCAGAAGAGAAGGTACCGGCGGAGCCGGTCATCGGCGCGCTGATCCGTCGGCCTGCAGCCGCCGTACCTGCGGCCGGAACCAGAACACGAAGACCGCGACGACGTACAGGGCTTCGAGGACGATGCTGACCGGCACGTTCCAGTCGCGGACCGGCCCGTCGATCACGGCGTCGTTGAGGCCGTGGATCGCAGCGGCGCCGAGGTACGCGAGCACGCCGACGCCGGTCGCCCTGCCCGTCGGCAGCGTCTTCGCGGCGAGCCAGATCAGGACTGCTGCGCCGACGGTGATCAGGGGATGCGAGACCTCGGCGATGATGCGGACGATGACGTCCATCATCATGATGAACGGCGCATCGGACGGAGCCTTCGCGCCGTCGAGGATCGGGTCGAGCGAGGTGATGATGTAGCTGATGCCCTCGAGGAATCCCAACCAGGCCGCGGCGACGAACACGAGCCACACCGCCAGCCGCGGCGAACGGTACGTGCGCGAGGACAGCAGCAGGATGACGGGCACCAGGAGCTTCAGGAACTCCTCGACGAGCCCGGGCCAGATCAGGCCGCCGGGCAGCAGGCTCGCGATGCCGTTCAGGCTTCCGGCGAGCAGCATCGCGATGGTCCCCCAGACGAGGCCGAGCCACAGCGCCTGCACACGGTGGGGCTGACCGGCCAGGGAGACCTTCTGCCGGAAGTACCAGCCGATGGCCACCAGCGGGACCCCGATGCCGATGATCGCGGCGATGACCACCACCACGAGCGAGTACGGCGGCAGGCCGTCTCCGACCGTGGCCTCGCGGCCGCCGGAGAGCATCAGGATGCCACCCCAGTACCCGAGGAGAGCACCGGCGGCAGCGCCCCCGAGGCCGACGATGAGTGGTGCGGCCCCTCGGGGTCGCGTCATGGGACCGAAGCTACCAGCGGGCACGACGGCGTCACGCGGTCAGCCGCACACTGACCTCCCACAGCCGCCGGGCGTCGTCGGCGTCGAGCATCGCCGAGTTGGCATCCGACGGGATGCTGTCCGCGGTGAGCGGCCGGACCTCGTCGTCGATCACCGCGACGTCGCTGTCCTTCAGGTAGACCCCGCCGACGCCGTCGAGCAGCGGGCTCGCGGCACCGAACACGAGGGTCGCCGCCCCCTGCTCGATCGTCTTCTTACCGCGCTCTGGATCGACGACGGTCGTACCGTCCTCGTCGACCAGCCCCTGCTCGCGGTACGAGGCGATCCGGGACTCGTCGTGCGGACCCGGGCCGATGATCACTCCGGGGTGTGCGGCGAACGACCGGATGCCCCGGTCGGCGTACCGGCGGTCCAGCTCGACCGCGAACAGCACGTTCGCCCGCTTGGCCTGCCCGTATGCCGCAGCGGCGTCGTAGCCGCTGGCGAACGCCGGGTCGTCCCACCGGATCTGCCCGAAGCGGGCGGCGCCGGACGTGACGTTCAGGACCCGCGCACCACGGGCCTCCAGAAGGGAAGGGAGGAGCGCCCGCGTGAGCCGGAAGTGCCCGAGGTGGGACGTCGAGAACGACAGCTCGTTGCCGCGGGCGTCGAGCCGCCGGTCCGGCGTGAAGAGCATCGCGGCGTTGTTGACCAGGGCGTGGAGCGGGCGCCCGGAGGCCGTCCAGTGTGCGGCGAAGGCGTCGATCGACGCCGGGTCGGTCAGGTCGAGCTGCTCGACCCGGACCCCGGGGATGCCGGCGACGGCGGCGCTCGCGCGGTCGGTGTCGCGGGACGCGACGGTGACCGTGGCGCCGGCGGCTGCGAGGGCGCGGCTGGTCTCGCGTCCGAGGCGGCCGTGACCGCCCGTGACGACGACGTCCCGGCCGGTCAGGTCGACGCCGTCGAGGACGTCGGTGGCGGTGGACGATGCGGTGAAGGGGGTGGGGAGCGGGTGCTGGTCGGTGATCACGAGTGGTCCTCCTTCGAGTCGATGTGGCCGACGGCGTCGATGTGGCCGACGGCTTCGATGTGGCCGACTGCGTCGGTGTGGCCGACGGCGTCGCCGGCTCCGGCAGCGGCGATGGCGTCGGCCGTCGCGGACCACGCGTCGGCGTCGAGCCCGAGCGCCGTCCGGAGGAACGCCGTCGTGGTGCGGCGGACCAGGTCCACGCGCTCCGGGCTCTCGTCGGTCGTAGCGGTGGACGCGTAGTCCTGGATGCCGCCGAGCAGGTGCTCCCCGCCGTGCACGGTCACCAGGTGCCGGGCGCCGGGGCTGTGGTGGTACACGTCGGTGAACCAGTCCGGCCCGCGCGTGGAGAGCCGGGACTGGTCGTGGTCCCCGGCGACGACGAGCGACGGGGTGCGCAGCTGGCTGAAGTCCGGGCTCATGAAGGGGAAGTGCTCCTGCGCGAACGGCGTCAGGTCGGCTCCACCGAATCCGGTGGTGGAGAGCAGGACCCCGGCACGCACGCGGTGGTCGGTGCGGTCCTCGCCCGGCTGTCCGTCCGACCCGATCACCCGGGCGCCGAGGAGCATGCCGACGGACTGGCCGCCCCACGAGTGCCCGGCGACCGCGAGGTTCGCCTGGTCGACACGTCCCGCGAGACCGGGGACGGCGGCGACGAGGACGTCGAGGTCGTCGATGACCCGCTCGAGGTCGTCGACCCGGGTCTGCCAGATCGTCGGGTAGCGCGGGTCGTCGAGCGTCAGGCCGTACTTCGTCGAGTCGAGGAACGTGGGCTGGACGACGACGAACCCGTTGGCGGTCCAGTGGTCGACGAGGGGATCGCCGCCGGTCATCGACTGCCCGAAGCCGTGGGCGAAGACGATCACGGGCAGCTCGGTGCCCGTGATCGGGGCGGTGATCCGGACCTCGAGGTCGTGGCCGCGTGACGGCGCGGGCAGGGTGACGGGGCGCACGCTGATCACCTGGGGGAGCGGTGCTGTTGCTGACATCGGGAGTCCTTCCGGAAGCGGTCGTCGCTCGAAACGGAGCAACGTTCCGGAACGATACGGAACAGCGCTCCGGATTGCAAGCGAAACGGAGCCCTGTTCCGTTCTGTGTGCAGACCGTGCGATGATCGGGGGATGAGCACGCCGTCGAACGACACCGCGCCCTCGAACGACACCGCGCCCTCGAACGACACCGCGCCGCCCCGGCGTCGCCGCGACGTCGAACGGAACGAGCGGACGATCCTCGACGCCGCAGCCGGTGTCTTCGCCGCGTCCGGCGTCGGCGCGCCGGTGCGCGAGGTCGCCGCCGCCGCCGGCGTGGGAGTGGGCACGCTCTACCGGCACTTCCCGACCCGCTCGGACCTGGTCGTCGCCGTCTACCGGCACCAGATCGAGGCCCTGGCCGAGGCCGGCCCCGTGCTGCTCGACTCGGCGCCGACGACGTTCGACGCGATCCTGCGCTGGGTGCACCAGTTCGTCGACTTCCTCGGCACGAAGCACGGCCTGGCGCGGGTGTGGGAGGGCGACGCCGACGGCTTCACCGCGCTGCACACGCTGTTCGTCGACGAGCTCGTCCCGGTGCTCGGCCGCATGCTCGACGCCGCGCGGGGGTCGGGCGAGGTGGTCGCGTCGGTGTCGCCGTACCAGCTGCTCCGCGCCGTCGGCGACCTGGTCGCGTGGAGCCCCCAGGACCCGGACTACGACGTGCGGACGATCGTGACGCTGCTGGTCACCGGCCTGCGGCAGGCGCAGCCGCCGGTCACCCCCGCGCCGGAGACCGGCGCGTAGCGCGCCGACGACCGACGCGGAGCGCGCCCGGTCAGACCGCGTGCAGCATCGCCACGGTCCGGTCCCACAGCTCGCGCGCCAGGTCGGCGTCCTCGGCCTGCGCGTTCGGCGCCGCGACCTTGCGCTTCACGTAGTACTCGCCGGTCGGGTAGTCGCGACCGGGGGTGTTGTCGGCCAGGTACACGAGTGTGTCGGCGCCCTTCTCCGGGCTCGTCAGGAACACGTGGCGCAGGGGCGTGTGGTACACGAGGTACATCGGCGAGGTCTTGTCGTTCGAGAACCCGGTGCTGATCGTGCCGGGGTGGAACGCCGTCGACGTCACACCTCGGTCGCGGTACCGACGGTCGAGTTCCTTGGTGAACAGGATCTGCTCGAGCTTCGAGTCGCCGTAGGCCTTGGTGGCCCGGAAGTGCCGCTCGGCGTCCAGGTCGTCGATGTCGACGCGGCCGAAGAGCTTGTTCGCGACGCTCGAGGTGTTGATGACCGTTCCGCCGGACGCGACGAGCCGGTTCATCAGCAGCTCCGTGAGCAGGAACGGTGCCAGGTAGTTGACCTGGAACGTCAGCTCGTGACCGTCGACGGTGACCTGGCGGCCCGCGCTGAAGATGCCGCCGGCGTTGTTGGCCAGCACGTCGATCCGCGGGCAGCGTTCGAGCAGGTCGTCGGCGAGCCCCCGGACGGCGGACAGGTCCGAGAAGTCGGCCACGAAGTGGTCGACGCCGAGGTCGCGGGCGACCCGCTCGGTCTTCGCGGGGTTGCGACCGACCACCACGACCTCGTTCCCGCGGCGGACGAGCTCCCGCGCAGCGGCGACGCCGATGCCGTCGCTGGCGCCGGTGATGACGATGGTCTTCGCGGCCATGGGTGCTCCTCGGGTCGGGGCGAGCGTGCGCTCGGCTCGGTCCGTCCTACAGGGTCGGCCCTGAACGGTGCACGTGACGGACGGGAGGCACACGGCGGACCCGCCACGGGCCTCCCGTCCGCCGCCCGGTTGCCGCTCAGGCCGCGCCCGGCCCCGCCAGGTCGGCTGTCTGCACGACGACGCCGAGGGCGGGGAACACCGACCGGAACCGGGCGGCGTGGGCGTCCGGGTCCGGGTCGTTGGTGGCGTCCTCGACGAGGACGACGTCGTAGCCCAGGTCGTACGCGGCCCGAGCCGTGGACTCGACGCCGAAGGTCGTCGCCTGGCCGACCACGACCACCTCGGTGACGCCGTCGGCGCGCAGCCGCTCGTCGAGGCCGGTGCCGGCGAAGGCGCTCCACCCGCCGCGGGTCAGGTTGCCGTCGGCGTCGGCCCGTTCGAGCAGCAGGGAGCCGTAGGCGACCGGAGCCGGGCGGGGGCCGCCGCCGTACTGGGTCGCGCCTGCCGGGGTCGCGGCAGGGTCGTGGCGGATGAACACCACCGTGCCGCCGCCACCACGGGTGGCGCGGGCGAGGGTCTCGACGTTGGCCACGACGGCCTCGACGGGGTGGGTGCGCTGGTACGGCGCGGTCCCGGCCTGCAGGTCGACGACGATCAGGGCGGTGCGTTCGGTGCGGGTGCGGGTCACCGGTCCATGGTGCTCGATCGCCGGGCGCGGTGCGTACTGCGTCTGCGGTATCCCGGTCGGTCCGCCCGGAGTAGTCCGGCACTGCTGGGCCCGGCGAGGCTCGGAGCATGGCCAGTACCGGAGTCCCTCGGACCGATCCCCACGCATCCGTCCTCGTCGTCGGCGCCTCGGCTGCCGGTGTCGCGACGGCCGAGGCGCTCCGCCGCCACGGGCACGTCGGCCGGCTGACACTGCTCGACGGCGAGACCGAGGACCCGTACGACCGGCCACCGCTGTCGAAGCAGTACCTGGCCGGGCAGATCGGCGCCGACGCCCTGGTGCTCCGCTCGACCGAGCAGCTCGCGGGCCTCGACGCCGAGTTCGTGCTCGGGGACCGCGCGGTCGCCCTCGACGTCGCGACCCGAACCGTGACCACGACGAGCGGCACCACCCGTGCCGCCGACCACGTCGTCATCGCCACCGGTGTCACGCCGCGTGCGATCCCGGGGGTCGGGCTCGACGGCGTGCACGTCCTCCGCACCCGGGCCGACGCGGACCGGCTCCGAGCGGGACTGCAGACGCTGCAGGGGCCGCTGCTGGTCCTCGGGAACGGCGTGCTCGGCAGCGAGGTGGCACAGACCGCCGCGTCCCTCGGCGTGGACGTCACGCTCGCGGGCAGCATCCGTGCGCCGATGTCCGGGCAGCTCGGCGGGTTCGGCTCGCAGTTCCTCGCGGCACAGCACGAGGCGGCCGGCATCCGGTTGCTCGGCGGGGTCCGCGCCGCGCGGGTGCGCGGCCGGAACGGTCGCGCGGACACGGTGGAGTTCGTCGACGGCCCGAGCCGTGCGGCCGACGTCGTCGTCGTCGCCGTGGGGTCCCGCCCGACGACCGGGTGGCTCGAGGCGTCCGGCTTGGAGGTCACGGACGGCGTCGACTGCGACGCGTTCGGAGCCGCTGCACCCGGCGTCTGGGCCGTGGGCGACGTCGCCCGTTTCCACCACGTCGGAATGGGGCGCTCGATGCGGCTCGAGAACCGCACGAACGCGACCGAGATGGCGCAGGTCGTCGCCGGAAACGTCCTCGGGCGCCGCGTGCCGTACACACCGGTGCCGTACTTCTGGACGGACCAGCACGGCACCCGCGTGCAGGTCTTCGGGCAGATGACCTCGGCCGACCGGGTCACCGTCGTCGACGGGCACCCCGAGGACGGCCGGTTCGTCGCCGTGGCCGAACACGCCGGTGAGGCGGTCGGGGCACTCGGGTGGGGGATGCCGAAGCAGGCGCGGATCGCCAGCATGCGCCTGCGTCCCCGGTACGTGCCGGGAGCGGCGTCTGCCGCGCCTGCCTTGTCTGCCTTGTCTGCCGCGCCTGCCGCGCCTGCGGTTTCTGCCGCCGAGAGCCCGGCACCGGTCGGCTGACCGGTGCCGTCCGCTCCGGTCGCCTGACCGGGGCCGTCACCCGAACACAGAGGAGCAGACCATGACCGACCCACCGATCACCGTCGACCGACCGGACACGTTCCCGATGGACCGGCGGACCGCCGGGTGTCCCTTCGACCCGCCGCCGGCGGCCCGCGTGCTGCAGGAGGACGGCCCCGTCCACCGCGTGACGCTGGCCGACGGCCGCGAGCCGTGGCTCGTCACCCGCTACGACGAGGGCAAGCAGGTGCTGTCGAGCCTGTCGGTCAGCGCCGACGCGGCCAACCCGGGGTACCCCTCCGCCAGCGCCTCGGGCGGTGGCGGCGGGCTGTCCTTCATCCTGATGGACGACCCCGACCACGCCCGGCTGCGGCGGATGGTGACCGCGCCGTTCGCGATCAAACGCATCGAGGCGCTCCGCCCCGTGGTGCAGCGGATCACGGACGACCTGATCGACCAGCTGCTCGCTGGCCCGAACCCGGTCGACCTGGTCGAGGCGTTCGCGCTCCCGCTGCCGTCCCTGGTGATCTGCGCCCTGCTCGGCGTGCCGTACGAGGACCACGACCGGTTCCAGGCGCACTCGAAGACCATCATCCGCCGCACCACGACCGACGACGAACGGCAGCAGGCGTTCCGCGAGCTCGGTGCGTACCTGACGTCGCTGCTCCGCCGCAAGACGGCGGAACCCGGCGACGACCTGCTCACGGACATCGCCGCCCGGGTCACCGCCGGCGACATGACCGAGGGCGAGGCCGTGCAGATGGGGATCCTGCTGCTCATCGCCGGGCACGAGACGACCGCGAACATGATCGCCCTCGGCACGCTCGCCCTGCTCGAGCACCCGGACGAGCGTGACCGCCTGCTCGACGACCCCGAACCGGTGCTGGTCGCCTCGGCGGTGGAGGAGCTCCTGCGCTACCTGACCATCACGCACGACGGGCGCAAGCGCGTGGCGACCGAGGACCTCGACGTCGCCGGAACCACGATCCGCGCCGGTGACGGGGTGATCGTCGCGACGGACCTGGCGAACCGGGACCCGGACGTCTACCCGGACCCGGACCGGCTCGACCTGACCCGCAACCCGCGGAACCACGTGGCGTTCGGGTTCGGCGTGCACCAGTGCCTGGGCCAGCCGCTCGCGCGGGTCGAACTGCAGGTCGTGTACCCGACGCTGTTCCGTCGGATCCCCACCCTCGCTCGCGCGGTCCCGCTCGACGAGGTCCCGTTCAAGCACGACGGCGCCGTCTACGGGGTGTACGAGCTCCCCGTCACGTGGTGCCCCGTCGACCACCACACCACCACGAGCGCGAGCTCGACCACCGGAGGGAACGAGTCATGAAGGTCATCCTCGAACAGGACAAGTGCGTCGCGAGTGGCCAATGCGTCATGGCCGCGATGGACGTCTTCGACCAGCGGGACGAGGACGGCATCGCCGTCCTGCTGACCGACGAGGTCGCCGACGACCAGGTCGAGGCGGTGCGGCACGCCGCAGCGGTCTGCCCGGCCCTGGCGATCCGCCTGGCGGACTGACCCGTCGGTTCCGTACACACGACGGCCCGGTGGGGATCCCACCGGGCCGTTTTCCTGTGTGCGTCGTGCGCGGGGCTCCGCCGCCGTCACGACCCGTCGGCCGGGTGCGTGCACGCGTCGATCGCGGCGTACTCCCGGCTGAGTGCGGTCTGGTTCCGCTCGGTGCGCCACGACCGGATGCCGGGCGCAGCGGCCACGGCGGCGATCCACACGCCGGCACCGACGAGGACCGGCACGAGCGTCGGGTCCCCGCCGAGGGCGAGCAGACCGCCGAGCGCGACCGCCAGCACGGCGACCGCGGAACCCGCGGTGGCGACCACACCAGCCAACCGGGCCGGCTGCTGCTCGAGGGCGGCGATCCGGGCCAGCGCCCGCTCGGCACGACGCTCGAGCAGCGGTCGTGCCGGGTCTGGCCGGGTGCGCAGCCGCTGGAGCAGCAGGGACGTCGTGCCGAGCCGTCCGCCCTGCACGGTCACAGTCCAGCCGAACTGCTCCAGGGTGTGCCGGTGGAGCGGCACGAACGCGGTCGGTGCGTACAGCACCCGGGTCTCCATGTGGCGGGGGACCGGCGCGTGCAGGACCGCGTCTTCCCGGGCGATGGTGTTCGTCATCGGGCTCGGCCCGCGCTCAGGCGGTCCGGCGGCGACTGGCCGCCTCGCACGCGCCGTAGACGACGTCGAACTGGCGGTCGACGGCCGGACGGATCCGCTTGGTGCGCGCCGCGCGGACGAGCTGGAAGGCCACGGGAGCGATCGCCCAGTTGACCAGCCCACCAGCCCCGACGAGGAACACCGTGACCGGGTCGAGCCCGCCGAGCAGGTCGGGGACCGCCACGGTGTCCTGCACGGCGAACACCGAAGCGGCCAGCAGGACGCTGCCGATCGCGCCGAGCGCGTACGCGACCACCGACGCCGCGGTCGTGCGGGAGCGTTCGAGCGAGTCGATCGTGGCCAGGGCGGTCTCGGCGTTCTGCTGGAGCTCGGTCAGTTCGACGGAGCGGACGGCACGGTCGCGGCGGAGGCCGAGGGTGCGCCGGCGGTTCAGTGCGCCCGTCCGGTCCGAGCCGTCGGACGTCCAGCCGAAGTTGCGGTAGGTGTCCGCGTACAGGGCGTCCTTGCCGCGCGGGACGTCGACGGTGCAGTAGTCGTACGCGGTGGCAGCGGGAGCGGCGGTGTTCGTCAGCGTCATGGTGGGTCCTCCGGTCGGTGCCGGATCGTTCCGGCCTGGTGTCGATCGTCCCGGGGACGGGCCGCGGGCAGGTCCCCGATCGGTGGTACCCCCGACTACTGCGTTCGCAGTAGCCGGACCGCTGACCCGCACGACAGGATGAGTGCATGCGGCGACTGCGAGCGACCTGGGGTTCGTGGCGTCCGGACGACCGCTGGGTGTTCCGCGGCACGGCCGCCGTTGTCCTGCTCGCGTGCGCGATCGAGTCTGGTCGGGTGGTCGCGGCCGATGCCGGCGCGGGGCCCGGCATCGCGGTCGCCGCGACCGTGCTCGCCGTCGTCGCGGCGCCGTGGACACCCTGGACGGCGCTCGGGCTCGCCACGGTCGCGCCGGTGCTCGGTGGCCTGTCCGGGTGGTCGCCGATCGTGACCTGGAGCTGCGCGGTGCTGCTGCTGTTCGCGGTGTCCTCGCGGCAGGGGCACCCGGTCCGCGCCGCGGCGATCGTCGCTCCCGGCGTGGTCATCGGCACGCTGCTCGCGCCGGGGGAGGGCGGTGCGGTACCGACCGCCCTCGGCGCCCTCATCTCCGTCGTCGCCGCGGCGGCCATCGGTTCGGGGCTGCGGGTGCAGCACCAGTACCGGGCGTCGTTGGAACAGCGCGCCGCCGATGCCGTCGCGACGCGGGAACTCGAGGCCGAGCGCCGCGTGGCCGAGGAACGCGTCCGGATCGCGCGGGACCTGCACGACGTCATCGGGCACGAGATCGCGGTGGTCAGCATGCAGCTCGGGGTCGCCGAGGTCACCCTGCCCGCCGGGGCCGACGAGGCCCGGCGTGCGCTGGATGCCGCCCGGGACGGCGTGCGGAACGTCCTGACGGAGACCCAGCACGTCCTGACGGTGCTCCGTTCGGCGTCGGGCAGCGGCGCCGACCTCGACGACCCGACGGCTCCGGCCCCCGGCATCGAGCAGCTCCCCGGACTCATCGCGTCGTACGAACGGATCGGCCTCGACGTCGATGCCCGACTGGACGACGTCGGCCCGGTCTCCGTGCCGATCGGTGTGACGGTCTACCGGGTGGTGCAGGAGTCGCTCACCAACGCCCACCGACACGGCGAGGGCCGGACGACCGTCACCCTCGCCCGCGCCGGTGACGACCTGGTGCTCGAGGTCCGCAACCCCCGCCGGCGGACCCCGGCGAGCGACCCCGTCGCAGGCCGGAGCAGCGGGCTCGGTCTGGTCGGCATGCGCGAGCGCGTCGCCGCCGTCGGAGGGTCCGTCCAGTCCGCGGCGGACGGCGTGCTGTTCGTCGTCCGCGTCCGCCTGCCCACCGCGAACGGAGCACGATGACCACACGAGTGATCCTGGTCGACGACCAGGACATGATCCGACTGGGGCTCCGTGCGATCCTCGACCGCCAGGACGGCATCGAGGTCGTCGGCGAGGCCGGGGACGGGCTCGTCGCGGTGCAGACGGCGCTGTCGGTCCCGGCGGACGTCATCATGATGGACATCCGGATGCCGGGCATCGACGGGGTCGAGGCGACCCGACGGATCCGCGCCGAGCGCACCGCCGAGCAGGTGCGCATCGTCATGCTGACGACCTTCGACCAGGACGAACTCGTCTTCGCGGCGCTGCGTGCCGGGGCGAACGGGTTCCTCAGCAAGGCCGCGGGGCCCGCAGAGCTCGTCGCGGCGATCGAGGAGGTGGCAGCGGGCGGAGGGGCGCTGTCCGCGGCGGCCGCAGCGGCGCTCATCGGACAGGTCGCCCGCACCCCCGCGTCCTCCGTCGACCCGGAGATGACCCGGCGCTTCGAGGCCCTCACCGCTCGCGAGCGCGACGTCGTGGTGATGGTCAGCCGAGGTCAGGGCATCGACGCCATCAGCGCCGAGCTCTTCCTCTCACCACTCACGGTCAAGACCCACGTGAACCGGGCCATGGCGAAGGTCGACGCCCGCGACCGGGCTCAACTCGTGGCGTTCGCGTTCCAGGCCGGCCTGGTCGACTGAGGTCGGTGCCGGCCCAGGCGCCGGCGCTTCCGGGAACCGTCGCAGCGCCATCGCGAGCCCGATCACCGCAGCCACACCGCCGAGGAACACCCCGCTCGCACCCGTGGACGCAGCAGCGTCCTCGGCGCTTCCCGCGAACGAGAGCAGTGCCGACTGGGTCAGCACGAGCAGGACCACCGCGGCGGCGACGTTCACGAGCTTCGTCGCCTCGACGAGTGGTTCCCCGTCCTTGCGCGCGGTCACCGCACCCCAGACCCCGATGCCCAGCTCCGCGAACGTCGCCGCCGCGATGACGATCGCCACCCACTGGTCGTAGTGCACGGGGTGCGCCCGCCCGACGAGCATCGGCACGCTGCACCCGACGAACACGACCGACATCGCGGTCACCGCACCCCCGATCCACCGGTGTCCGGCCTGCCGGAACCGCATCCGGTCGCCGCTCGCCGCATCGAACGCGAACGACAGCCGGTGCCGACGGACGGCCCAGACCTTCGCGGCCGCGACCCCGAGCGTGAAGACCACGGTCGCGGCGAGGAACAACGAGGGGGCCGAGCAGAACAGGACGACCTTCCACCCCGCCATCACGAGGCTGCTCGGCACCGACAGCACGGCGAGCACGAGCCCGCGCCGCGGCCGATCCCGCCACACCGTGACGGCGTACTGCACGGCGACCTTCCTGGTCACCGGCATCAGTCGAACGTGACGACGACCTTGTCGGCCGCCCCGGGGGTCGCAGCCACCCGGAGGGCGTCGAGCACGTCGCTCGCCGGGAAGACGTCGCTGACGATCTGCGCGTACGCCTCGGGGTTCGCGATGATGTGCTCGGTGACGTCGAAGATCTCGGTCGGGTACCCCATCGCGGTCACGATCGTCGGCTCGACGGCCAGCAGGTCACCGAAGTCGACCTCCACCGGCCGCTTGTGCACGGCCACGACGCCGATCGTCGCGCGGTGCTTCGCCAGGCGCAGCGCCGTCTGCACGGTGGCCGGCACCCCGGCGGCGTCGAGCCAGACGTCGGTGCCGGACTTCCCGCCGTGCCCCACGCCGTCCCGTGCTTCGCCGTGCAGGGCGATCAGGCGCTCGTCGAGTGGCTCGTCCGCCGAGTTCACGACGGCATCGGCTCCGACGAGCAGGGCCTTCTCGAGCCGCGACGCGATCACGTCGACGACGACCACGTGCCCGACGCCGAGCGCCTTGTAGCTGATCACGGCGCCCAGCCCGATCGGGCCGGCACCGAACACGACGACCGTGTCGCCCGGCTGCGGCGCGGTCCGGTTCACGGCGTGCAGGGCGACCGCCATCGGCTCGTTGAGCGCGGCCACCTGCCAGGGCAGTTCCTTCGGGACCAGGGCGATGCTGGTGCCGAGCACGGCCTGCTCGACGAGCAGGAACTCGGAGAGCCCGCCGGTGGGGCCGCCGTTGCCGATGATCCCGCGTGGGTCGCCCATCGGGTTCACCACCACGTGGTCGCCGACGGCGATGCCCTCGACCGCGTCGCCGACGGCGGCCACCTCTCCGGCGACCTCGTGCCCGAGGGGCGTGTGCCCCTCACGCGGCGGGATGCCGCCGCGCGCGGCGTAGAAGGCGTCGGAGCCGCAGACCCCGCACGCCTTGACGGCGATCAGGACGTCGGCGGGGCCGACCTCGGGGACGGGCTCGTCGCGGATCTCGACGGATCCGGGGCCGGTGACGACGACGGTGCGCATGGTGCTCCTCACGTCACGAGCACGGGCGGCTCGGGACGGAACCATCTGACCAAGACGGCGACCTGCGCACGTACTGCGATCGCAGTAGCGCCGGGTCATCGGACTGGAGGCACGTGGCGGGCGCGCCACGTGCCTCCAGTCCGCTTGGTCGACGGTTCAGGGGCGCTGTGCCGGACCGCGCCGCAGGGCGCGAGCCGCGAAGGCCTCCAGCGCCTCGATGAGTGCTTCGGCGATCCAGATCCGGTTGCGTTGCTTCGAGTTCGCCGGTCGGAGGACGCCGCGTTGCACCAGGGTCTCGACGGCACGGTACGCGGTCGGCGCAGCGACACCGAGACGATCCTGGACGAGACCGGCGTTGAGGACCGGATGCTCGATCACGAGGTCGACCAGGGCTCGCGCTCGGTTGTCGGAGCGGAGATCCGAAGTGGCGTCGGCCCAGCTGGCACGCACGGCGCTGACGTCGGAGGCGAGTCGTCTGCCCGAGGCGACCGCGAACCAGGCCGCCTGGGTGAACGCCCGCACGATGGCGTCGACGTCGCCGGCGCGGTAGGCCGTCAACGCCTCGTAGTACGCATCGACGTCGTGGAGCAGCCCCGCGGACACGGGGACGGCGATGTTCTTCGTCACACCGGCTTGCCGCAGCATCGCGTGCACCAGTGCCCGGCCGGTGCGTCCGTTGCCGTCGAGGAACGGGTGGATCGTCTCGAACTGGGCGTGCGCGATCGCCGCGTGCGCGAGCGCCGGGACGTCGAGCCGCCGCACGAACCCGACCAGATCGGCCATCGAATCGCCGACGCGGCTGTGGTGCGGCGGCACGAAGGCCGCTTCGTGCGGACTGAACTCCGTGCCACCGATCCACACCTGCTGCTGGCGGAACCGGCCCGTCATCTGCGGCGCCGAATCGGAGAGCAGTGCTTCGTGTATCTCGATCACCGCGGCTTCGTCGATCTGGTCGCGGAGCGCCAGGGCGGCTTGCATCGCACGGACGTTGCGGACGATCAGCGCCGCGTTCCCGCTCGTGCGCTCACCGAGCTCACTCTCGGCGATCGCGCGCGCGCCACTGGTCAGGTTCTCGATCTGGGACGACGACGCGGACTCGCTGCGGAGCAGCATGGACGCGAACGGCAGGACGGACGAACCGAGTTCCGCGTCGAACCGTCCGATCGCGACCGCTGCCTCTGCGGCGTCCGCGAGCACGTCCGGGGACACTCGGACGCTCGTGGTGGCGATGGTCGGCACGACGGCAGCGGTGTACGGTCCACGTGCTGCCAGGCGAGCGCGTCGGGATGTGCCGCCGTCGTCCTCCACGGTGTGCCATGAGCGCTGTTCATCCTGCAGGGCAGGCCACCGAGGGCGCTCGGGACCACCGGAAGGGTCGCTCAACCGTTCATCTCCGCTCGCGTTGGTAACACTTACGACGAATATAGAACCAACGCCATCGGTTCGCTAACTTCTCTCAGTCGAGCCTTCCCGTGCCGCGCGCTCGTCCACCACATCCACCCGCGCCAGCACGTTCGCGAACCCGCGCCGCCCTCGGGTGGCGAACAGCCCGATGACGGCTGCGACGGCGAGAGCGAACGCCAGCAGGCCGGTGAAGGGCAACGCGGCGGCGGTGGCCGTCGCCCACCCGCCGGAGCCCGCGGCCCACCGCACCAGGCGCTGCCAGGCCGTCGGCCGCGGCTCCGGTCGGAGCCGGACGACTGCCTCGCCGAGCGTGCGCCCGGACGCGAGCACCACCACCAGCTGGACCGCCGGTGCGACGAAGGGCAGCGTGGCGAGCAGGACCCGTGCGAGCGTGGAGTTGAGGTCCTGCCCGGCGAGGGCGAACGACAGGCTCGTGATCGACACCAGCGCGCCGGTGGTCAGCACCATGGCGAGCAGGTCGCAGAACATCCCGAACCCGCGGCGCCAGATCGTCACCCGGCGGGGCAGATCCGACGACGGCTCGCCCCGGTGCCGGACGAGCACCCAGAGCACGGGGGAGACCAGCGTGCCGACGAGTGCTCCGGTGGTGTTCGCGAGCAGGTCGTCGACGTCGAACAGCCGGTACGAGCACGGGTACAGGAACCAGTCGCCGGTCAGCTGCGTGCACTCGATGAGCAGCGAGACCAGGAACCCGGCGACGGTCCCGACGACCACACCGGCCAGGAACCGTCCGTGCAGGAACACGTGCCGCACGAGCATGCCGAGGGGGACGAACAGGATGACGTTGAAGACCACCTGCGCCGCGGCCGGGTTCGCGAGCAGGGACCGGGGGCCGGAGAGCCCGCCCTCCTTCGCGATGTCCCCGACGAACGCGAACGGCGTCAGCTGCGGTCCGGAGGCGGCGCGACAGATCGCCGCGACCTCGCTGGTGTCGGGCAGGGGCAGGAGCGTGTACGTGACGAGGGCGAGCCCGTAGACGACGGTGGCGAACGCCAGCACCGCGTTGCCGACGCCGAGGGTGCCCCGGCGTCGGTACTGCAGCGCTGCCCACGGCACCAGTCCGGCGATCGCGATCGCGGACCCGACGAGCAGCGCGATGACGGCAGGGGTCGCGGAGGTCATCCCTCGACCCTAGGGATCCCGTGGGACACGCGTCCGGCTGCTGGCCGTGCCGCGACTCGCGAGAGGATGGCGGTGTGACCACCGCGACCACCATCCTCGACGCGATCGTCCGGCAGGTCGACGACACCGGCTTCGGCGCCCACGGCCTGCACGTCCGCACCGGTGGCGGCACCGCGGACGACGTCGCCGAGCACCGCTGGACGCCCGACGCGCGCGAGGAGATCCACTCCGCGGCCAAGGGCATCTGCGTGCTCGCCACCGGGATCGCCGCCGACGCGGGTCTGGTGGACGTCGACGAACCGATCGCCGCATCGCTGCCCGGGTTCGAGTTCGGGGACGGCGCGGACCAGGTCACCCTCCGGCACCTGCTCACGATGACGAGCGGGATCGACATGCCCTGGTCGGCGACCGAGCTGACCGACTGGCCGGACCTGGCGGCCGAGTTCCTGCGGCGGCCCTCGCGGGGTCGCGTGTTCCAGTACGCCAACGTCAGCACCTACACGGCCATGCGCGTGCTCGAGACCCGCGTCGGCGACGTCGGCGCGTTCGTGTCCCGACGCCTGTTCGACCCGCTCGGCATCGAGGACGTCGAGTGGCTGCGCTGCCCGAACGGGTACGTCGCCGCCGGTGAAGGACTGGCGCTCCGGACCGAGGAACTCGCGCGCCTCGGTCGGCTCATCCGCGACGGTGGCGTGGTCGACGGGCAGCGCATCGTCGGCGCCCGCTGGTGCGACGCGATGCACTCCGACTGGGTCGAGCGCGAGGGGACCGGACCCGGGTACCACCGCTACGCGATGGCCGGATGGGGCGGTCCGGGGCAGCTGTGGCGGCTGCACGGCGCGTACGGGCAGATGCTGCTGTTCGACGACCACCCCGACGGCGACACCGTGGTCACGATCACCGCCGACGACCACTTCGGCGCCGACGCGATGGCCGCGTTCGTCGCCGAGGAGCTCGCCCGGCAGCGGTAGCCGGCAGCGGTAGCTGGCAGCGGTAGCCGGCAGCCGTCGCTGGCAGCCGTCGCGTCCTCGCCGTGCGAGGATCGATCAGTGCAGGAACAGACGCCCGTCGCGATCATCATCGCGGCCATGAGCGAAGAGGTCTCCGCCTTCGCCGACCTGTTCGGCGGGGTCCCGATCCTCGACGGCCCCGTCGGTGGCCACGACCCGCACCAGCTGCTCGACATCGGCGGCGCCACCGTCGCCGTCCGCCGCAGCGGCATCGGCTTCACGAACGCGACGGCGGCCGTCGCACACGGCTTCCACGACTTCGGACCCGGCATCCCCGTGATCAGCGTCGGGACCGCCGGCGGCCTCATGCACGGCATCGCGATCGGTGACGTCGTCGTCGGCGACCGGTACGTCAACCTCAACGCGGACGCCACGGCGTTCGGCTACGCCCTCGGCCAGGTGCCCGGGATGCCGACCGGGTACGCCCCGGACGCCCGACTGGTGGACCTGGCGATGGCCGCCGACATCGCCTGGCCGCTGCGCTCGGCGACGATCGGCTCGAGCGAGGTCTTCGTCACCGAGGGACGCGCCCGGACGCTCCGCGGCGCCTTCCCCGACGTGGCCGCCGTCGACATGGAGTCGGCCGCCATCGCCCAGTTCGCCCACGTGCACGACATGCCGTTCGTGTCGGTCCGCTGCATCAGCGACCTCTGCGCCCCCGACGGTGCCGAGTTCCGCGAGCACCTGGACGGCGCCGCGGCGCGCGCCGCCCGCGTGGTCCACGACCTGGTGCGCGGCCTGCGTCCCTGAGACCCGGCCCGCCAAAGCGACAATCCTGCGGCACGGGGCACCGTCCGTTCCGCCATCGCGACAGATCTCCGCGAACAGTTCGCGGCACGCTGTCGCTTTCGCGGATGTGGACCCGGCCGCCGTCGGACGGGAGGCGCGGTGCGGGCCCGCCACGTGCCTCCCGTCCGCCCCCGGCGCACGTCGAGAGCCACGGTGCGCACGCATGTGCGCCACCTGCGAGCGCATCCCGCGCACGGTGCGATGATGAGCGGCGGCCGTCGCCCGGACGGCCGGAGACGGAAGTGCCGAGCGTGACCGAGACCCGCTCCGAGACCCCGACGGAACCGTCGAAGCCGACGGACCACACCACCCCCACGACCGAGGCCACCGACGATGGTGGCCACGGCCCGCGCAAGGGCGTCGCCGTCCTGGCGCTCGCCGCACTCGGTGTCGTGTTCGGCGACATCGGGACGAGTCCGCTCTACGCCCTGCGCACCGTGTTCACGATCGACGACGGCCTGGTGAAGGCGAACCAGGAAGACGTCTACGGCGTCATCTCGATGATGTTCTGGAGCATCACGATCATCGTCTCGATCAAGTACGTGCTGATCCTGATGCGCGCCGACAACGACGGCGAGGGCGGGGTGATGGCGCTCGCCGCCCTGGCCCGCCGGCTCTACGCGAAGCGTCGCGGTGGTGCGGTGATCTTCCTGGTGATCGGCATCGTCGGGGTCTCGCTCTTCTACGGCGACTCCGTGATCACCCCGGCCGTGTCGGTGCTGTCCGCGGTCGAGGGGCTCGGTACCGCGGCGCCGTCCGTCGAGCACCTGATCGTGCCGATCGCCGCGGTCATCCTGGTCGTGCTGTTCGCGGTGCAGCGCTTCGGCACCGGCAAGGTCGGCAACCTGTTCGGCCCGGTGATGCTGCTCTGGTTCGTCGTGATCGCCGCCGCCGGCGTCCCGCACATCCTCGAGCACCCGGGCGTCCTGCAGGGGCTCTCGCCGACGTGGGCGATCTCGTTCACCTTCGCGCACCCGTACATCACGTTCGTGGCGATGGGGGCGGTGGTGCTCGTGATCACCGGTGCCGAGGCGCTCTACGCCGACATGGGGCACTTCGGACGGTCGCCGATCCTCAAGGCGTGGTTCTTCGTGGTGTTCCCGGCGCTCGTCCTCAACTACCTCGGGCAGGCGTCGCTGGTGCTGCGCGACCCGTCGGCGGCGAAGGACCCGTTCTTCCTGCTGTTCCCGGACGCGTTGCGACTGCCCGTGGTGGTGCTGGCGACGCTCGCGACGGTGATCGCGAGCCAGGCCGTCATCTCCGGGGCGTTCTCGCTCACCCGCCAGGCCGTCCAGCTCGGGCTGCTGCCGCCGCTCACGATCCGACAGACCTCGCGGCGGGAGAGCGGGCAGATCTACCTGCCCGCGGTGAACCTGCTGCTGTTCATCGGCGTGCTCGCGATCATGCTCGCGTTCCGGTCTTCGGCGAACCTGGCCACCGCGTACGGGGTGTCCGTCACCGGAGCCCTGGTCGTCGACACGCTCCTGCTCCTGCTCGTCGTCCGCCCGCTGTGGAAGTGGGCGCCCTGGAAGCTCGTGGTCGCGGCGGTGGCGTTCGGCGGCCTCGAGCTGACCTTCCTCGCCGGCAACCTGTCGAAGATCATCCACGGCGGGTGGGTGCCGCTCCTCATCGCCCTGGCGGTGATCACGGTGATGACGACGTGGCGCCGAGGTCGGGCGCTCGTGCAGGAGGAACGCAAGGAGCGCGAAGGGTCGCTCGCCGACTTCATCGACCGGATCAACCACGAGCACATCCCGCGGGTGCCCGGGGTGGCGGTCTTCCCGCACCCGAACAAGGAGACCACGCCGCTGGCGCTCCGGGCCAACGTCGAGCACAACCACGTCGTGCACCGGACCGTCCTGATCGTCTCGGTGCTCACCGCCAACGTGCCGCACGTCCCGCACGCGAAGGCGTTCTTCCGCGACGACCTCGGCTACGAGGACGACGGCATCGACCACATCACGGTGAAGTTCGGGTTCTCGGACGACCAGGACCTGCCGAAGGCCCTGCACGCCGCCTGCCTGGCCGAGGTCCTGGACATCGACCCGGAGGAAGTGCTCCGGGCGTCCTACTTCATCTCCCGCGGGGCCCTCCGTCCGATGCCCGGCAACCGGGGGATGGTGGCCTGGCGGAAGAAGCTCTTCGTCGGCCTCGCCCACAACGCCGCCGACCCCGCGGCACGCTTCGGTCTCCCGGCGCAGCGCACCGTGACGATGGGCAGCGACGTCGAGATCTGACCGCGTCGTCGAGATCTGACCGCGTCGTGCACCGGCGTTCTGCATCGGCATCCGCATCGGCATCCGCATCCGTAGAGCGCAGGCCCCCGTTCGGGGGTGATGGTCTTGTGCACCCGTTCAGGGTTACGCTCATCGGAACCACACCACAGCTGCAGGCAGCATCACCAACTGCCGGACCAGCACCAGGATCAGGAGCGAAGCCACATGAGGCTTGGAGTACTCGAGCGCGCCCAGAAAGACCCAGGGGCGTCCACTTCCACCCGATGGTCAGGCCGGAGCAGGGGCGTCGCGATCGTCACCGCAGCCCTCCTCGGCGCCGGCGGCAGCATCCTCGCCGCCGCCCCCGCGACGGCAGCGCCCGTCGCGTCGACCGGGCAGGGGCGCTTCCTCAGCGGCTCCGCGCTCGGATTGAACCTCGACGACATCCTCACCGTGACCCCGGCGGACGCGGTCAACACCGGTGGGGCCACGGACACCGACGTCCACCCGCTCGACGTCACCGCACTCAACGCGGTCAACGTCAACCTGGGCGGGGGCCTCAACCTGCTCGGGAACAACGGCATCCTCACCCTCGGTGCCGTCAACCAGTACGCCGCCGCCAACGCCGACGGCAGCTCCGTCGCCGCGTCCGGCGCGGTGACGAACACCGGCGGGATCGGCATCGGCGGCCAGGACGGCGTCCCGCAGTCCAACGCCACGCTCGACCTGTCGGGGCTCATCGGCACCGACCTGGCGGGCTCGCTCGCCAACGCCCAGCTCGAGGTCGGCGCCGTGTCGGCCACCGCTGCGCAGGCAGCCGGCCCGGACGGTGCGCAGACGGGCGACTACGGCATCGCCGGACTCGACCTGTCGCTGACGAGCCCCGCGCTCGGCACCACCGTCTCCGGGCTCCGCACCACCCTCGGCACGCTCCAGCCGACGGTCGACGGCGTCGAGGACACCCTGAACGCGCTCGGCCCGCTCGTCCAGGTCCAGGGCCTGCCCGACCTCGTCACGGTGCTCGACTCGGCCACCGGCGACGTCACCAGCGCCGACGGCTCGATCACGGCGAACCTGCAGACCGGTGCGATCACGGTCGACGTCGCCGCAGTGCTGACGAACGCCGGCCTGGACATCAACAACCTGCCGGCGAACACCGAGCTGCTGCCGTACATCACGGAGGCACTCACGACCCAGCTCCTGCCGGCGGTCACCACCGCGCTGCAGGGCGTCGTGACCCAGCTCACCCAGTCGCTCCGCGGGCTCACCGTCACGGTGGCCGGGATCCCGCTGCCGATCGGTCAGCTCCTCGACGTCGTGAACCCCGTCATCGCGCAGGTCGTCGCCCCGATCAACCAGGTCGTCGCCGGCCTCGGTGAGACGGTCGTCACACCCCTCGCCAACGCCCTGACGACCGTCGTGTCGTTGCAGGCCAACGTGCAGGAGACCAGCGCCGACGGCGTCTTCACCCAGCGTGCCCTGCGCGTCGCACTGGTGCCGGCCGCCGGCACCGCCGTCGTCAACCTCGCCTCGGCTGCGGTCGGCCCGAACGCCGGTCCGCTCGCGGTCCCGACGATCACCACGCTCGACCCGGACAACGGGCCGGTCGCCGGTGGCACGGTCGTCACCGTCACGGGGACGGGCTTCACGGACGACGCCACGGTGTCGGTCGACGGTTCCGACCCGATCGCGGCGGACTCCGTCTCGGACGACGGCACCGAACTGACGTTCACCACGCCGGCGCACGTCGTCGGCACGGTCGACGTCACCGTCACGACGCCCGCCGGTGAATCCGACCCGCTCGACTTCACCTACACCGACGACGCCGCCGTGGTCCCGACCATCACGACGCTCGACCCGGACAACGGGCCGGTCGCCGGTGGCACGGTCGTCACCGTCACGGGCACCGGTTTCACGGACGACGCCACGGTGTCGGTCGACGGTTCCGACCCGATCGCGGCGGACTCCGTCTCGGACGACGGCACCGAGCTGACCTTCACCACGCCGGCGCACGACGCCGGAACGGTCGACGTCACGGTCACCACGCCCGCCGGTGAATCCGACCCGCTCGACTACACGTACAACCGGGCCCCCGCAGCGGTGCCCACGCTCACGACGCTCGACCCCGACAACGGGCCGGTCGGCGGCGGCACCCTCGTCACCATCACGGGCACCGGGTTCACCGACGACGCGACCGTCTCCGTCGACGGGTCCGACCCGATCGTCCCGGAGTCGGTCTCCGACGACGGCACCGAGCTGACGTTCACGACGCCCGCACACGTCGCCGGTCCCGTCGACGTGACGGTCACGACCGACGCGGGGACCTCGGACCCGCTGACGTACACCTACAACCCGGCACCCGCCGGGGCCCCGACGCTGACGGCGCTGGACCCCGACAACGGCCCGGTCACCGGTGGCACGGTCGTCACGGTCTCCGGCACGGGCTTCACCGACGACTCGACGGTCTCGGTGGACGGTTCCGACCCGATCACGCCGGACAGCGTGTCGGACGACGGCACCGAGCTGACGTTCACGACGCCGGCGCACACCGCCGGTGCGGTCCCCGTGACCGTCACCAACGGCTCCGGCACCTCGGCGCCGCTGCCGTACACGTACAACCCGGCCCCGGCCGCGGTCCCGACGATCTCCGAGCTGGACCCTGACAACGGTCCGGCCGCGGGTGGCACGGTCGTGACCGTCACGGGCACCGGTTTCACCGACGACTCCACGGTCTCGGTGGACGGTTCCGACCCGATCACGCCGGACAGCGTGTCGGCGGACGGCACGACGCTCACCTTCACGACCCCGGCGCACGCTGCCGGTGACGTCGAGGTCACGGTGACGACCCCGGGTGGCACGTCCGACCCGCTCGTCTACACCTACAACCCCGCGTCGACCACGACGACCCCGCCGCCGGTGATCACCTCGCCGACGGACGGTGGCACCGTCACGACGCCCAACCCGCCGATCACCGGCACCGGTCAGCCCGGCGCGACCGTCACGGTCACCGACGGCACGGTCGTCGTCTGCACCGCGGTCGTCGCGGCGGACGGCACCTGGAAGTGCACCCCGATCGTCGGCTTCGGCCCGGGAACGGTGACCATCACCGCCACCCAGACCGGCGCAGACGGCACCTCGGCGGCATCCGACCCGGTGACGTTCACCGTCCGCCTGGCAACCGCCGGCACCGGTGGCGCGGGTGGTACCGGCCCGAACGGGACGCTCGCCTACACCGGTAGCGACCCGGCCCCGGTGATCGCCTTCGCGATCCTGCTGATGCTCGCGGGCGTCGGGCTCACCATCGCCCGCCGCTTCCGTCGGGCTTAGTCCGCACCACCAGCAGCGCCCGTCGGGATCCGTCCCGGCGGGCGCTGCTGCGTGCGTGTGCGTGCGTGTGCGCGTGCGTGTGCGGTGCGTTGGCGTGTGCGGTGCATGCGTGTGCATCATGCGACGGGGCACCGGTTGATCGACGCGTGGAACGTCGGAACATGCACACGCAGCAGATGCGTGTGCATCATGCGACAGGGCACCGGTTGATCGACGCGTGGAACGTCGGAACATGCACACGCACCGGCGGTCGGGAGGCGCGGTGCGGGCCCGCCACAGGCCCCGTCCGTCCGCGGGTGGGCGCGATCAGTGCCCGAGCTGCTCCCGCAGGTACGGCGCGGTCCGGCTCTCGGCGGACGCCGCGACCTGGGCGGGGGTGCCGGTGGCGACGACGCGGCCGCCGTCCTCGCCACCGGAGGGCCCCATGTCGATGACGTGGTCCGCACTCGCGACGACGTCCATGGCGTGCTCGACCACGACGACGGTGTTGCCGGCGTCGGTGAGGCGTGCGAGCTGTGCGGTCAGCAGCTCGACGTCGGCGGGGTGCAGGCCCGTCGTCGGTTCGTCGAGCAGGTAGAGCGTGTGCCCGGTGCGCGCGCGTTGCAGCTCGGTCGCGAGCTTGATGCGCTGGGCCTCGCCGCCGGACAGCTCCGGAGCGGGCTGTCCGAGCCGCAGGTAGCCGAGGCCGACCTGGCGCAGGGCCTCGAGCCCGCGGGCAGCGGCCGGCAGCGATGCCAGGAAGGGGGCCGCCTGGTCGACGGTCATGCCCAGGACGTCGGCGATCGACGCACCGTCCCACCGCACCTCGAGGGTCTCGTCGTTGTAGCGCGCACCGTGGCACTCCGGGCAGGGCGCCCAGCTGCCCGGCAGGAACAGGAGCTCGACCGACACCGAGCCCTCGCCCTGGCACACCTCGCACCGGCCGCCGGCCACGTTGAACGAGAAGCGGCTGGCGGTCCAGCCGCGGGCCTTCGCGTCGTCGGTCGCGGCGAACGCGGCACGCACGGCGTCGAAGAGCCCGGTGTAGGTGGCGAGGTTCGAACGCGGGGTGCGGCCGATCGGCTTCTGGTCGACCTGCACGACGCGGTCGACGAGCGGGTGCGACGTCGCCACGCCGGGCAGGACCCCGCCGACGAGCGACGACTTGCCGGAGCCGCTGACGCCGGTGACCGCGGTGAGCACCCCGAGCGGCAGGTCGACGTCCAGGTCCTGCAAGTTGTGCAGGGTGAGGTCGCGCAGCTCGAGGGTCCCGACGGGGGTCCGGACGGTGCGCTCACCGTCGGCACGGTCGCGCGGGTGCAGGAACCGTCGGGTGACCGATGCCTCGACGTCGGCGAGGCCGTCGACGGGGCCGCTGTACAGGACGGTGCCCCCGCCGGACCCGGCACCCGGGCCGACGTCGACGATCCAGTCCGCCCGCCGCACGATGCTCATGTCGTGCTCGACGACGAAGACGCTGTTGCCGCCGGCACGCAGGTCGTCGAGGACCTCGACCAGGGACTCGGCGTCGGCCGGGTGCAGGCCAGCGCTCGGTTCGTCGAGCACGTAGACGACACCGAACAGGCCGGAGCGCAGTTGCGTCGCGATGCGCAGGCGCTGCGTCTCGCCGGGGGAGAGGGTCGGGGTGGCCCGGTCGAGCGCGAGGTACCCGAGGCCCAGGCCGACGAGCACCTCGACCCGTGTGAGCAGGTCGCGCGAGATCGCGACCGCGACCTCGGTGTGCTCGCCGGACGAGGCGCGTGAGGTGGCAGCGCTGGCGTCCGTGATGGTGGCGATCGGGCGCAGGACGTCGGCCAGCGCCGTGAGCGGCAGGCCGTTCAGGTCGGCGATCGAGTGGCCGCCGACCGTCACCGCGAGCGCGGCCCGGGTCAGGCCGGTCCCGCCGCAGAGGCCACACGGACCCGACTCGACGAACTGCAGCACCTTGGTCCGCTGCGTCTCGCTCTGCGAGTCGGCGAGGGTGTGCATCACGAACTGGCGTGCGCTCCAGAACCGCCCCTTGTACGGCTTCGCGACGCGGTCGCGCTTCGGGTGGACCTGGACCACCGGCTGCTCCTCGGTGAACAGCAACCAGTCGCGGTCCTGTCGGGAGAGCGCACGCCACGGCACGTCGATGTCGTAGCCGAGCACCGCCGTGACGTCGCGCAGGTTCTTGCCCTGCCAGGCCCCGGGCCACGCCGTGATCGCGCCGTCACGGATGCTCAACGACGGGTCGTGGACGGCCGAGGCCTCGGTGACCTCGTGGGCGATGCCGAGTCCGTGGCAGCGCGGGCACGCTCCGGCGACGGTGTTCGGCGAGAACGAGTCGGACTCGAGCCGGTCGGCTCCGGGCGGGTAGGTGCCGGCGCGGGAGAACAGCATGCGCATCGAGTTCGACAGGGTCGTCAGCGTGCCGACGGTCGAACGGCTGCTCGGAGCACCGCGGCGCTGCTGCAGGGCCACGGCGGGTGGCAAGCCGGTGATCGACTCGACGTGCGGCGTCGACCCCTGCGCGATGAGCCGTCGGGCGTAGGGAGCGACGGACTCGAGGAAGCGGCGTTGTGCCTCGGCGAACACCGTGCCGAACGCGAGCGAGGACTTGCCGGAGCCGGAGACGCCGGTGAAGGCGACGATGCGGTTGCGCGGGATGTCCACGTCGACGTCCTGCAGGTTGTGCTCACGGGCGCCGCGGACGCGGATGAAGTCGTCGGGCCCCGGTTGGTCGTCGGTCACGGTCGAGCGGGGAGCGGGCATCTGCTCGATGGTAGGCGGGTGCTGCTGAACGTGGTGAAGGGCCGTCCCGGTTGCCCGGGGCGGCCCTTCACGTGTGGTGCGGTGGTGCGGGGTGTTACTTGATCTGTGCGGTGATGGTGGCGGTGCCGACGAGGAGGCCGCGCTTGACGGCGTCGGTGCCGAAGGTCTTGTTCAGCAGGCCGG